>CAYWUI010000001.1:0-25845 GCA_964461435.1 uncultured Bacteroidales bacterium
ATCTTCACAGCTAATCCAGAAGAAATAAATTCCTAATATTATGAAGACATATATTGATTTCATGTTATTTTTCTATTAGGATGATTGCATCTCGCTAAAGGTTGCATCTCTTTTCCACTTGTGCCCAACTATCACATAAACCAAATAAAATTAACACTATTCAAGAATATATGCAAATAGAGCGCAGGTTTGTCGATTTTATTTTTGTTGAAAAATAAGGGCGCTGTCCCTATTTTTAATCGGAATCTTCAAGAGCTATTTTTTCAAACAGCTTATCCCATGCTGCCCACTTGTATTTTTTTGAGGTAATTACTATAAAAACAACTGCAATAACAATGAGTAGAATGTTCATGACAACAGGATCATATTCTTTCATTCTGAACAAGGCGGGTGTCTGCATTGTTGATCCGCTAAATGTGACGAATGCCGTGCCGTAAATATTAATTATTGCATGTATGCCAAGCGGTATCTCCAGTCCGTCATCCATAATAACAATAATTCCCATAAAGAGTCCGAATCCTATATAGTACGGCAAAGTTGCCAGCAGTCCGAATTGTTTGATTTCAGGATTCATGAGATGCATCAATCCGAATATTACAGAAGTGATCCCCAGGGGTATCCATTTGTATCTGGCTATTAATCCGATACCCTGCATCAGGTAACCTCTCATGAAGATCTCTTCAAAACTTGTTTGGAGGGGCAGCAAAATGATGGATATTATTATTAGTGGTATGAACAGCCTCATGTTAAGATTAAGCTCGTAATTGCCGGGATTATAGATATACAGCAACAGATCGGTAACCACAAGCAGAGTTAGCATAATTAACATTGCAAAAAGCATCTTACCCCAGTTAAACCTGCTGTGTCCCGTAAGAACGGAAGTGAAATCTCTTTCATGGATTATTTTGATAATAAAAATCATACCCAGGAAACACAGGACAAACGGAATTAGGATAAGCACCAGTCCGACATTAGGGTCTATATCAACATGGCTGAAATCAAGATCTTCCTGGAATTTTTCCAGCTGTGAAAAATCGGTCATCCTTGAAAAAAACACGATAAGCAGGGGAATTTGCCCAATCAGGCTGGCGGCTATGAAGAGAATAACAGAGAATACATATCTCCAGAATTCATTCTTGCCCTTTTTTGCTACAGCAAAGAAATCAGACATGATTTATGGTTGTTTGTTAATATTGAGCTTTTATCTTATTTGAAAATTAATCAATCGCTCTAATAATTTTCTTTAATAATTCTTCCAGTTTTGGCAAAGCTTTTTCAGCCATGGCTGAGATGTCTGCATGACCTGATTTGTTAGCTTTCACATCGACTCCCGAATTTGCAATCACAGAAATGGCCAGGCATTTAATGCCCATCTGGTGGGCAGCTATAACTTCAGGGACTGTTGACATACCTATGGCATCTCCTCCTATAATTCTGTAAAACTGATATTCTTTAGGCGTCTCAAGTGTCGGTCCGGTTACTGCCACATAGCAGCCTTCCCTTATGGTAATTCCCTGTCCGGAGGCTATCTTGACGGCAAGTCCGGTTAATTTTTTATCATAGGCTTCACTCATATCGGGAAACCTGTCTCCAAACTCAGGATAATGTATTCCTGCCAGTGGATTTGGCATCATATTGATGTGATCATTGATAATCATCAGATCTCCTGTATTGAAACCGGGATTTAAACTGCCGGCCGCATTGGTAATTATAAGATATTTTATTCCCATGTATTTAAGTACTCTTACGGGGTATATCACTTTATTCATTTCCAGTCCCTCGTAGAAATGATGTCGGCCCTGCATAATAACCACTGCCTTATTTTCAATAGAAGCCAATATCATTCTGCCCTTATGTCCTTCTACAGTCGTATCGGGAAAATTAGGGATATCTTTGTAATCAATGATTATTTCAGTATGCATACCATCTGCAAAATTCGCAAGTCCGGTCCCCAAAATTATTCCAATGATCGGCGACAGATCTGTTTTACTATTTATGTAGCTTACTGACTTTTTTATTTTTTCCAACATATTTAATTATGTCATTATTAAACTTTTTTGCTCCGCTGTAAAGAAACCGCACTTCAATGGGGACAAAATACATGGACATTTTCAATTCTTCTGTGGCCGTAAAGATTTCCCTGAATCTGACAGCATCTTTTTCAGTAGTGAATATATATTTTGCTTTAAGTTTGCTAAACCTGTCTTTGATCTTACTTAAATCTTCAGAAGTCCAGGAATGGTGATCAGGGAACTTCATCTCATAAATTGATTTAGAGTAACTCCTTAGAAAATTAGCCAGTGGTTCTGACCTGGCTATGCCTGTAACCAGGAGTATTGACGGGCCGGTCTTTTTAATTGTATTGAAGTCAGGACGCTTTTTATTGTCCGGAAATACAGGTTCGGGATTTTTATAATCATAGGTTGTAAAGTACAGAAACTGGCAGGGCAATATTTTCAATTCTTTGGCCAATATTTTTTTTTCTGTGGGCTTCAGGTTTTCAGGTGATTTAGTGACGATTATAATATCGGCTCTTCTTATCCCGTACCTGCTTTCACGCAAATTCCCGTAAGGAAGCAAATAGTCACAAAAAACAGGCAGGGTATAATCGACAAGCAATATTGAAAGTCCGGGATTGACATACCTGTGCTGGTAAGCATCATCGAGCAGTACAGCTTTCAAATCTTTCACCTTTTCCTGCAAAGTATATATTCCTTGAACCCTTTTACGGTCGACAGCCACGTGGACATCCGGAAATTTTTGTTTTAACTGTTTAGGTTCATCTCCAATCTGGCTGCTACCGGAGGTGGAGCCGGCCATAATAAAGTCCCTTGTTTTTCTTTTGTAACCCCTGCTAAGTACAGCTATGGCGAATTCATTTTTAAGCAGTCTTATCAGGTACTCAACATGCGGGGTTTTACCTGTCCCTCCAACAGTTATATTTCCAACAGAAATAACAGGTATGTGAAATTCAGTTGATTTAAGGATCTTTAAATCAAAGAGTATATTTCTTATTGATATAATAAATCCATATAATAGTGATAAAGGGTAAGTTAATAATGCAATTTTTTTTCTGTTAAATGGCATAAATAATTAATGATTCACTTGTTATTAAACTTACCCCTGCGAATATACATACGGCACCCGGGTTAGTAAATTTCAATCTCATAAGGCATTCTGGCCTGTATGCCTTTGAGATTAAGTGCTTCCTGCAGAAAATCATAGTATTTGTATGAATTTCCCAGTTCCTTTTTCAGGATCGACAACCTGACTTCTCCCATAAGTTCTTTCATGAGCTGCTCAATAGGTTCTTCAAGCCTGGGTAATTCAACCACCCTGTATTTGTCAATATTTGCTTTTGCAGCAGCTATTTCGACAGCTGTAGAAAGTCCACCATAGACGTCTACCAGTCCGATTTCTTTTGCATTAGCGCCGCTCCATATCCGTCCTTCTCCGATTTTATCCACATCATCATAAGTCATATTCCTGCTTTCAGATACATGATTAACAAATGTATTATAAATCCTGTCCACTTGATTTTGTAAAACCTCTTTTTCCCTTGCCGAAAGTGTTCTGTACCCTGAAAGGAGGTCCGAATATTTGTTGGTTTTTTCAACGTCCATGGTAATTCCCAGTTTATTATTCAGGAAATCTTTCAGGTTAAGTACAACACCCCATACGCCTATTGAACCTGTGATTGTAACCTGGCTGGCCACAATTGTATCTGCGGGTACTGCGATATAATAACCTCCTGATGCAGCAACGTCACCAAATGAGGCAATAACAGGCTTTGCTTCCCTGGCCAGATAAAGTTCCCTGTAAATAACTTCAGAGGCAATAGCATCTCCGCCACCCGAATTTACTCTTATTACTATTGCTTTTATAGTAGAGTCAAGTCTTGCATCCCTGATTGCTTTTGATATTCTTTCCGAACTAATTGTTCCTTCGCCTTCGTCGCCAAGTTCAATGTTGCCGGATGCGTAGATAACTGCCACTTTCTGTTTGGCAAAGGTTTTATGTTTCCTTGATCCCGGGACTTTGTTATACTTTAATAATGTTATTAGCTGCACCTTTTTTGACTTTTCAATTCCTGCAAGAACTTTTAGTTTATCCAGTATTTGATCCTTATATGCCAGGCTGTCAACAAGTTTATATTCAACAGCCGATTGTGCATCCCATACAAGCAAATTGTCAGCCATATAATTTATTCTTCCTTTTGTAATTCCCCTTTGCCTGGCTATTTCTGTTGTGACATATTCCCACATCGATCCAATAATTGTGTTCAACTGCTCACGGTTTTCGTCACTCATTTTATCATACATCAGCGGCTCAACGGCACTCTTAAATTTCCCGTGTCTTATTATTTCAGCCTTAACACCCAGTTTTTCAAGCGTTCCTTTGAAAAACATTAACTGCGCCCTGTATCCTGCCAGGGGGAAATAGCCTTCGGGATTCATATAAATTTTATCAGCAGCTGTAGCCAGATAGTATGATGGCTGTGTATAAAAATCACTATGGCAGATAACAAATTTTCCAGATTCCTTAAAATCGAGTACAGCATTTCTTATCTCCTCGATTGTAGCCATGCCTGCCGGGATAACTGACAATTCCAGGTAAATACCTTTTATTTTATCATCCTCTTTTGCTTTATTAATATTATCAAGAATTTCGTTAAGGCCCAGGGCTTTAGCATTAAAAAAGGGAAGAGCCGGTTTCCTGTCTGAAACAGGCTCGTCGAGTGTCAGATATAAAACCGAATTATCTTTTATATCGACAGGTTTATCCTGCATTGAAACCAGGGCACTTATCGTACCCAGGAAAATCAGGAATATGATAAATGATGCCAGTATGACTCCAATTATCGTTGCCAGTAAATATTTAAGAAAATCTTTCATTATGTATTGTATTTAAATTGCTTATTTTAATAATTAAATTCTTTATAATAAGATAACGAATAAAATTACTCAAAATTTGGTAAAAAGGTAATTGCAAATAAGCTAATTATTAAATTTGCTAAATATTTAAGTTGTTATGCCTGATGTTTATCTAATTCTGGGGAGTAACCTTGGAGACAGGATTGAAAATCTGAAAAAAGCTACCGATCATATATGCAGGGATATAGGAAAGATTGTTGCCCGGTCTTCAATTTACGAGACCGAACCCTGGGGGTTTAACCATGAATCGAATTTTATAAATCAGATTCTAAGGATTAATACTTCTTTAAAGCCTTTGGAGGTACTCGGAAAAATTTTAAAAATTGAAAAATTATACGGGCGGAGAATAAAAAACAAAAAATATACAGCCCGGGAAATGGATATTGACATATTGTTTTATAATAATAAGATCATTAAATCTGACAAATTGATAATACCTCACCCGTGCATCAGGGAAAGGATGTTTGTTTTAGTCCCTATGGCTGAGCTGCAGCCTGATTTTATCCATCCTTTGCTGCAAAAGCCTATAAGTTATCTGAAAGAGACATGTAGTGACAGAAGATGGGTGAGGGAACACAAAGATTAATTATTTTAGCTTTTTCTCAAACTCATCCATGTTCATTATGGACATGGTCTTTTTCCCTGACGGTGAATAATTGGGCTCTTCACAGGCAAAAAGCTGATCGACTAATTCCTGCATTTCTTCTGTTGCAAGCGGTGTTCCATAATTAATTGCCGATGCTATAGCCAGTGACCTTGCAACATTTTCTTTGGCATATATTTTAATATCGGTCTGTGTGCTTTTATATTGTTCCAGTAATATTTCGATTAGTTCTTTCGGATCGGGATTAGGGATATCCGAAGGACATCCGTTTATAATTATTGTATTATTGCCAAAATCGTTTATATCAAAACCTATTGCACAGATGTCTTCCAGCATTTCCATGATAAGATTATGGTCCGCCGCATTCATCTCAATAGTCTCGGGGTATAGTGTTTTTTGGGACAGGGGAATGTTGTTGGCGAGGGAACTGATGTATTTCTCAAAAAGTATGCGTTCATGGGCCCTTTTTTGATCGATAACCAGCAGTCCGGATTTTACTGAAGTCAGGATATACCTTCCTTTTAACTGAAAGATATTACTGGTTAGAAGCTGCCCCGGCACCTGCAGTATTTTTTGCCCGTCTATAACACCGGTTTCAAAAGACCCGGGATGATCTTTCTCATCCGTAAAGCCGGCATATAACTTTTCCCAGTCATGAAGTTTATCTTTTGAATAAGATTTGCGATCCCCGGGTGTCTCAAAGGGATTATATTCAGGATTTACGGGTACTTCAGGAACTTTTATTTCCGTATCTTTTTTCAGATAAGGTATATCTATTACCCCTTCGGTGTCAAAATCAATGGATGGAGTAATACTGAATTTACCAAGAGCCTCTTTTACCGCAGCCTTAATAATTTGAAATATAGCCTGTTCATCTTCAAACTTAATTTCGGTTTTTGTAGGATGGATATTAATATCTATTGATTTTGGATCAGCCTCTATGAATATGAAATATGAAGGAATAGTGTTGGGTTGCAGGATTTTTTCGTAAGCATTCATAACTGCCCTGTGGAAATAAGGATGGCGCATAAAGCGATTATTAATGAAAAAGAACTGCTCACCAAAGGTTTTCTTTGCAAATTCGGGCTTGCCTACAAATCCTTTTAACCTCACCAGGCTGGTATTAGTATCAATAGTTGTAAGATCCTGATTTATTGTCTTTCCGAATATGTGGATTATTCTTTGTTTAATAACTGATTTGGGAAGGTTGTATATTTCAGAATCGTTATGTGACAGGACGAACTCGATGTCAGGGTGAGCAATAGCAATTCGCTGAAATTCGTTAATTATATGTTTTAGTTCAGTGCTATTGCTTTTTAAGAATTTCCTTCTTGCAGGAACATTAAAGAACAGGTTTTTAACTATAATGTTCAGTCCGTTTGAACATGCTTCGGGCTGTTGATTTACAACTTGTGAGCCGCTGATTTCAATTAATGTGCCGATGTCATTGTCAGGTTGCCTGGTTTTCATAGTAACGTTCGCGACAGCTGCTATTGAAGGGAGAGCCTCCCCCCGGAAGCCCATAGTCCTTATTTCAAACAGATCGTCAGCATTTCTAATCTTTGAAGTTGCATGCCTTTCAAAAGAAAGTCTTGCATCAGTCTCTGACATGCCGCAACCATTATCAATTACCTGGACCAGATTTCTTCCCCCGTCTTTTGTAATAACTTTTATTGAGGTGCTGCCCGCATCTACAGAATTTTCCATCAGCTCTTTTACCACTGAAGCCGGTCTTTGAATAACTTCACCCGCGGCTATCTGGTTAGCAACGGAATCAGGGAGTAATTGAATAATATCTGCCATTTAAGGAATTTTTAAAAGCAAAATAGCTGTTAAGAAAATTATTTTACACTTGTAAATGACGGATTTGCTATTAATATCCTTCGGGTTGCTGGTAAAAGTAATCCTTTACCTACCGGAAAAAGAATCTAACAATTATATAATAGGCAATAGCAAGCAGAACAGCAAAAATAAGAATGAACCGCAGGGAACTGTATCTATTGGCTTTTCCTGCCCTTTTCAGGTGACTCCTCATTGTTCCTTTAACGATTATAGGTTTGTAATCTTTTATTTTTTCTTTCCCCATCTCACGCTCAATTTTTTCTATTCTCTGCTTGAGCTTTTCCTTACGCTCATCGTAAAATACAGGTATATAATTAAATGTCTTTGGCTTGGCCAGCCTGAAAAACCTTGGTAATCCCATAACAAATGATTTTGGTTCAACAAATTTATTTAATATTTACAGATAATTATTTTATTACAAACAAAAATTATGCAAAACTTTTATATTTTATTTGTATTAAGGATATATATTAGCTATATTATTAAGTCAACCATTCATACAATAAATTGAATAAAATAAGCGATTATTTTTATAAATATATTATAATTACTTGTCCGAATGCAACAGATCAGAGATAACCTTATCGAAGCCAGAAAGATATTAGATGAATTTATTACGGATGAAACGAATTTAAAGAATATACAGGAAGCTGGCAGGATTATGGTAAACGCTGTAATAAATAACAAAAAGATTATATCCTGCGGTAACGGGGGATCAATGTGTGATGCAATGCATTTTGCAGAGGAACTGACAGGCTTGTTCCGTGATGAAAGAAGATCAATACCTGCCATATCCATATCGGACCCTTCACACCTGACTTGTGCGGCAAATGATTACGGGTTTGATTATATATTTTCAAGATATATTGAAGGATTGGGACAACCGGGCGATGTTTTGCTGGCAATAAGTACCAGTGGCAATTCAATGAATATAATAAATGCGGCAGTAACTGCAAAAACTAAAAATATGACTGTTGTAGGATTAACAGGTAAAGGAGGGGGTAAGCTCGCAGGCCTCTGTGATCTCGAAATCAGGGCTCCCTACACCAGGTATTCAGACAGGACCCAGGAAATACATATCAAAGTGATACACTCTTTGATACATTATGTTGAATCAAATATTTAATAAACCAGGTATTTAAAGAACAAATAATATATGAAGTCCGGGTTAAAAATATTATTTCTGCCAGTGGTTATAATAAACATTTTATTGATATCATGCATTGATGAGAATATAAATAACATTTCCGAGTCACTGGAGATCAATTCAAGTTATTCCATACCTATAGGCAATGTTACTTACTCCATAAATGAATATTTTGAGATGCTGGATTTTTATGGTTTGGATACTATACAGACTGACACTTTGCAAACAGATACAATTCAGGCTTTGCCAGGAGATTCTATTGGTCTTGTGGAATATGAAGATACCCTGTACACAAATGTAAGATATACTGTCGATACATTGATATATACTTCGTTTGATTTCAGCTCGCTGGGTGATGATCTTAGCAAGATAAGAGCAATCACTTTTGTGTCAATAATTAAAAATGATTTTCCCACTGAAACAAAAGTTCAGGTATATTTTGCAGGTGAATCAATAGATATAATTGATTCTTTATTCAGTGACGGCCCATATTCTCTTCCACCCCCAGATTTGGATAATGAAGGTATTCCTGTTGACCATCCTTCTGATATTGTTATTACTCCCGTCTCTGAATACCTGATTGAAAATCTTGCCAGCATAAGACATATAATAATGTACGGATATGTAAGAACACTGAGGCCTGATATTGATATTTCAAAATTCTATTCCTATTACCTTCTTTCAATACATATTGCTGCAAGAATAGAACTGGAGTTTAACACTTCTGAATTTTAATTTCACCGAAGACTAATGGTAAAACAGGTCATATTATCCATTATTATTCTATTAGTTTCAATTCCCGGGGTCGAGGCACAGCAAAGCAATACCCTGTTTTTTATGCACTCCGTGCCACAGTCTAATTTCATTAATCCGGCATTGCAGGCTGAGTGCAGGTGGTTTATAGGCCTTCCTGTAATATCATCAGTGCATATTAATCTGGCAAATAATGGGTTTACCGTAAATCAACTCCTTGAAAGCCAGCAAGAGGGGGTTTATTCTTTTGATACGGAGAACCTTGTAAACAGGCTGGCACGCACTAATTATATATCATCCGAGCTATACACTCACTTGCTGACTATCGGGCATAAGAGAAAAAATTATTATTTCACATTTTCAATAAGGGAAAGGGACGATTTTATAACCTTCTACCCTAAAGACTTATTTGCATTTGTATGGCGCGGAAATACACAGTTCGAGGGCGACTGGATATCATTAAATGGTACCGGGGTGCAGTTCAACCATTTCAGGGAGTATGCTGTTGGCGTGTCGGGGAAAGTTGATGATTACAGAACTTTCGGGTTACGGGGGAAGCTTCTTTTTGGCAAATTAAATCTTAATACAAGAAAATCAAAGATAGGATTATTCACCCAGGAGAACTCATTTGACCTTATTTTTGTTAATGACATAAAGATCAACGGATCCTTACCGGTAAGCCTGGAAATAGACCCTTCAGGATACTATACGATAACCAATGAATACTATACGACAATACCAGATATAGTATTTAACCGGCGAAATATAGGAATAGCTTTTGATGCAGGATTTATTAACGAGTACGATGATAAGATCACTTTTTCAGGAAGCATCCTGGATGTCGGGGCGATATATTACAGGTCGAACTTAACAAATTATAATGTGGAAGGTGAGTTTTTTTATGACGGCCCATTAGGTGATACGATAGAAACAGAAAGCTATTTTGACGACATAGTAAATACATTCACAGGGGGTAGTATTATTGCCCACAAGCCCTATATTTATTTTCTTCAGCCCAAAATAATGTTAGGGGCCACTTATAAAATAAATAACAGGATTAATTTTGGAGGCCTCATCGCCGGGAAGATATATAAGCAGAAATTTCAGTCAGGATTGATTCTTTCAGCAAATTCAAGGTTTGCCAAATACTTTACTGCGAGTTTAAGCTGGTCATATATACATAGAAGTGTTAATAACCTGGGGTTAGGATTAGCATTGGGCAGGGTACCTTTTCAGTTTTATATTATAAGTGATAACATGATGGGCATGATATGGCCCCTGAGCACAAAAAATCTTAATTTACGCTTCGGGGTAAATATAATTTTTAGTTGTTACAGGAAAGAAAATATTTCAGGATGCGGGTGTTACTGGATACAAAAGGAAGAAGAAAGACGGGAAAGAAAATACAAGTTACTAAATAAATAATCTGTTTGCCGGTCCATGTTAGTTAAGACATATGGTTGTGCATTATATGGAGTTAATGCTGAAATCATAACTATAGAAGTTAATGCTAGCCGGGGAGCAAAGTTTTTCCTGGTTGGGCTTCCCGACAATGCGGTAAAGGAGAGCAAGCAGCGTATAGAATCAGCCTTAAAATCGAATGATTACAAATGGCCGGGGAGAAGGCTTATTATTAATATGGCTCCCGCCAATATCAGGAAAGAGGGGTCGGCATATGATCTGCCCCTTGCAATAGGTATTCTTGCTGCATCGGAGCAAATAAGAAGTGAGAATATTAACCGGTATGTTATTATGGGAGAACTTTCACTGGACGGCAGTCTGCGCCCAATCAGGGGAGCATTACCAATAGCTATTGAGGCAAGGAGCCGCGGATTTAAGGGATTTATTCTGCCTGAACATAACGCCAGGGAGGCTGCAGTTGTTGATAAACTTGACATTTACGGGGTGGAAAATATCAGGGAGGTAGCTTCTTTTTTTAACAATAAATCTGAACTCTCCCCTACAATGGTCGATACACGTAATGATTTTTTTTCAAACATAAGCACTTATGATGTCGATTTTTCTGATGTGCGGGGACAGGAGAATGTTAAAAGGGCTTTGGAAATTGCTGCTGCAGGAGGACATAACATTATAATGGTCGGTTCGCCGGGAGCAGGAAAAACAATGCTGGCCAAAAGACTGCCTACTATACTGCCGCCCCTAACTTTGCATGAAGCATTGGAAACAACAAAAATTCATTCTGTGGCAGGCAAGATTGAAAAAGATACATCCTTAATAACGTGCAGGCCCTTTCGTTTTCCGCATCACACTATTTCGGATGTCGCACTTGTAGGAGGTGGCACTTATCCTCAGCCCGGGGAGATTTCCCTGGCTCACAACGGAGTACTTTTTCTGGATGAGTTGCCTGAGTTTAAAAGAACAGTGCTCGAGGTGATGAGGCAACCGCTGGAGGACAGGAAAATAACCATCTCGCGGTCAAAATTCACAGTTGAATATCCGGCAAGTTTCATGCTTGTGGCTTCCATGAATCCCTGCCCCTGTGGATATTACAATCATCCTGAAAAGGAATGTGTATGCCCGGCAGGTGTTGTCAGAAAATACCTTAACAGAATATCGGGACCCCTGATGGACAGAATAGATATACATATTGAAGTTGTGCCGGTTCCCTTCGACAGGTTGTCGGAACAGAGAAAAGCAGAAAGCAGTGAGAACGTAAGATACAGGGTTGTCAAGGCCAGAAGGGCGCAACTTGAAAGATATAAGAACTTTACAGGCATATATAACAATGCACAGATGACACCGGCTTTGCTCAGAGAGATTTGTGTTCTTAACCGTGAATGCAGCACCCTTTTAAAAAATGCAATGGAAAAACTGGGACTTTCAGCAAGGGCATATAACAGAATTTTAAAGGTATCACGTACCATAGCTGATCTTGACTTATGTGGACATATAATGCCGGCCCATCTTGCCGAGGCAATTCAATACAGGAGTCTTGACAGGGAAAGCTGGGCAGGATGATTGTTGGCAGACTAAATAAGTTAATAATATTCAGTTTAATTTAATAACTTAATATTTTGCCGCAGATATTTTTAAGTATATTTGCAGCTTTGAAAAAATATTGGATTATATATGCCAATTGCATAAAATTGATTTGCTTCGATATTATTGTAAATCAGAATAATAATTTATAACTTAATGTTAAATAAATAAAATCAATAAAAAATGATTAATATATACTGGTTTATTCCTGCAAGTGCCATTTTAGCCCTTGTTTTTGCATATATTTTCTTTAAGGGCATGATGAAAAATCCCGAAGGGACTGATAGAATGAAAGAAATTGCGCAGTATGTACGGGAGGGGGCAATGGCTTATATATCACGTCAATATAAAGTAGTCGGATTAATTTTTCTATGCCTGGTAGTAATTCTGCTGATTCTTGCCTATTTAGGGGTCCAGAATCCGTTTGTGCCTGTTGCATTCCTTACAGGTGGTACTTTTTCGGGACTATGCGGTTTCCTGGGTATGCGAACAGCGACCTATGCGTCATCAAGGACTGCCCAGGGAGCGACTTCATCTCTGAACAAGGGACTGCAGATAGCCTTTCGTAGCGGAGCGGTAATGGGACTGGTAGTTGTGGGTTTCGGACTTCTGGATATTGCAGCCTGGTTTTTAATTCTAAATAAGCTTGTTTATACGCCCGAAAATATGGAAAAGGGGCTTCATTTTCTTGGGCTGACACTGGTGCACCATAGTCCTGCCTATGTTGTGGATGGTGTGATCACAGACCTGGGAGAAAAGGTCAAACTTTTTGAGATTACTGCTACTATGATAACTTTTGGTATGGGTGCTTCAACACAGGCACTGTTTGCGCGTGTGGGAGGAGGCATTTATACGAAGGCAGCGGATGTTGGTGCCGACCTTGTAGGGAAAGTTGAAGCCGGGATACCCGAGGATGACCCGCGTAACCCCGCAACCATAGCTGATAATGTTGGCGATAATGTAGGTGATGTCGCAGGTATGGGAGCAGACCTCTATGAATCATACTGCGGATCAATTCTGGCTACTGCCGCATTAGGAGCAGCATTGCCCGTATTAATACTCAAGAATAAAGGAATACTCCCCGGGGACTTTACACTTATTAAGGCCGTCATAGCTCCGATGATCGTTGCTGCCGCAGGTATTATATTATCCATATTGGGAATATTTATGGTCAGGGCCAAAGAGTCGGCAACACAAAAGAATTTGTTACATGCTTTGCTGCTCGGCACAGGAGGCAGTTCTTTGCTGATTCTTGGAGCTGTCGCATTTATGGCTTATGCAGGATGGATAACATGGGGCATTTTTGGTTCTGTGGTTTCAGGATTAATAGCAGGGGTGATAATCGGACAGGGGACTGAATATTTTACATCAGATGAATATAAACCCACACGGGGTATTGCGGGACAGGCTCAGCAGGGTCCGGCCACCACAATTATCGATGGTATCGCTGTAGGGATGTACTCGACATGGATACCGGTGATCACTATAGTATTAGGTATTATAGCTGCTTATGGCTTTGCCGGAGGATTTAAGCATTTTGCCATAGGGGTATACGGAATTGGTTTTGCAGCTGTCGGTATGCTTTCAACATTGGGAATAACCCTTGCTACCGATGCATTCGGACCGATTGCTGATAACGCAGGAGGAAATGCAGAGATGTCTAAGCTGCCACATGAGGTGAGGGAAAGGACAGATGCACTTGATATGTTAGGTAATACTACGGCCGCTACAGGCAAGGGATTTGCAATAGGTTCGGCTGCGCTGACGGCCATGGCACTTCTTGCTGCATATGTTGAAGAGGTAAGGCTCTGGCTGGGAAAACTTGCCGGTGCCGGTTATAAACAGATCGGCGATATTTTGTTTTATAATGATAATGTTCCTCTGCTGAAAGAAGGCGAAAAGGCTGTGCAGATAGCCGGGGCTTCAATTAAAGATTTTGTTGAGGCCTATAATCTTTCGCTATTTAATCCATTATTGCTGGGAGGATTGTTCATAGGTGCAATGATGGCTTTTGTTTTCTGTGCCATGACTATGAAAGCAGTGGGAAGGGCGGCGGGCGCCATGGTTGACGAAGTAAGAAGGCAGTTCCGTGAAATAGCCGGAATTATGGAAGGGGAAGCGACTCCTGAATATGCCAAATGCGTTGCTATTTCGACAAAAGGAGCACAGAAAGAAATGATTATCCCCTCACTGCTGGCAATAATTGTGCCCGTTACAGTAGGTGTGCTGCTGGGAGTAGCAGGTGTTGTCGGACTGCTGGCAGGAGGACTTACTGCAGGATTTACGCTTGCCTGTATGCTCAACAATGCGGGAGGGGCATGGGACAATGCCAAGAAGTTCATTGAAAAGGGGAATTACGGAGGTAAGGGCAGTGCGGCTCATAAGGCAGGTGTCGTCGGTGATACAGTGGGCGATCCGTTCAAAGATACTTCAGGGCCCTCCCTGAATATACTTATTAAGCTTATGACCATGGTGTCTGTTGTAATGGCCGGACTAACAGTTGCATTAGGCTTTTTTGCAGGTTAACATTATAGTTCATTTCTCACTCTGTGCGGCATTGAGCTCAGCGATTTTAACAATGACTTCAACAGCCTTTTCCATAGATTTTATTGGTATATATTCGTATTTGCTGTGAAAATTATGCCCTCCTGCAAATATGTTGGGGCAGGGCAATCCCATATAGGATAATTTTGCACCGTCAGTACCCCCCCTTATGGGTACAATCTTTGGAGCTACTCCCGCAGCATTCATTGCTTTTATTGCCAGGTTTACAATATCATAACGGAGCTCAATTATTTCACGCATATTGTAATATTGATCTACCATAGTAATTTTAATTGTCCGGGGCCCGTATTTTAAATTTAAATGGTCGATAATACGTATAAGCAAGTCCTTTTTCCTGTTAAACTTTGACTTATCATGATCACGGATGATATAATTAACGGTAGTACTATCAACCGAACCGCTGATATCAGTAAGATGATAAAATCCCTCATAGCCTTCGGTATGAGCCGGACTTTGGTGGCCGGGCAGCATGCTGTTAAGCTCCATAGCTACAAGCATCGAGTTTTTCATTTTATTTTTTGCCGAACCCGGATGAACATTCAATCCTTTAATGGTTATCTTTGCCCGTGCTGCATTAAAATTTTCATATTCCAGCTCACCCAGGGGTCCCCCGTCAACCGTATAGGCAAAGTCTACATTAAACTTCTTAATATCAAATTTATCTGTGCCCCTCCCTATTTCTTCATCCGGATTAAATGCTACCCTTATTTTACCATGCTTTATTTCGGGATGTTTTATCAGATATTCAACAGCAGTGATTATCTCAGCAATTCCTGCCTTATCATCAGCACCCAACAGGGTATTTCCGTCAGTAGTGATTATTGACTGACCTATATAATTATTGAGATCAAGAAATTCTTTGGGCGATAGTACAATATTTGTTTTTTTATTTAGTATTATATTTTTTCCGAAATACTGCTCAATAATCCTGGGCTCAACATTTTTGGCAGTTATGTCGGGCGATGTGTCGAGGTGGGCAATAAATCCAATAGTTGGCACAGTGTCTTTTATGTTCGCAGGTAAAGTAGCCATTAAATAACCGTGCTTATCCAGGTCAATTTCTGACATACCTATATCTTTGAGTTCCTGTGCCAGAATATTTACCAGTTCAAGCTGGCCCTTCGTGGACGGACAGGTTTTTGAATTTTCATCCGACAGGGTATTGATCTTTGCATATTTTATAAATCTCCCGACAAGGTTTTCCATATTATTTGTTTTTCAGAATTAAGTATGTTAAAATACAAAAAAAATTTTATGAGTGCCAAAAGAATCAGCTCACATCACAAAAACGTTAGTAAGTATAAAATTAACTTTATTAATTTTACAGTAATACAAAATAAAATATGCTCTGTATAACAAGCAATAATGTTAATCCCTGGTTTAATCTGGCCGCCGAAGAGTATTTGTTAAAGGAATCCGCTGAGGATATTTTTATGCTGTGGCAGAGTGAACCTTCAGTTATTGTTGGCAAGCACCAGAATACCCTGGCAGAAATAAACTATAATTATATTAAAAAAAATAAAATCAAAGTTGCTCGCAGGCTGTCGGGGGGAGGAACGGTATACCACGATAGGGGCAACCTGAATTTTACTTTTATTCTGAATGAAATGGAAGGCAGGCTTATAAATTTTCACAGGTATATGGAACCCGTATTAAAAGCACTACAGGGTTTATCAATCGATGCATGTTTTGAGGGCAGGAATAATATGGTGATCAATAACATGAAAATATCCGGAAATGCTGAACATATCTATAAAAAAAGAGTTCTGCATCATGGAACTCTTTTATTCAATACGGATATTGATAAGCTGACCGAATCACTGAAGGTTGCCCCCTGCCGCTATACTGGTAAAGCTGTGCAATCCACAAGGAGCGTGGTTACAAACATAAGGAATTACCTGCAACAGGATATTGATATTCTTGAGTTCAGGGATATACTTTTCAATCATATATTTGAAAATAACCATGATTCAACGATATATGAATTGGGTCGTAAAGATGTAGACAGGATAAACGCTCTGGTCGGATCGAAGTATTCCACATGGGAATGGATTTACGGGTATTCCCCTAAATACTCATTAAACGGCATATACAGGACAGGCAGGAGGGAAGTGCAATTCACAATATTTGTGGAAACAGGCATTATCAGAGAGATGGAGATTAAAGGAGCTGGTATTAATGGCAGAAGATTATCTGACCTGCTAAATCTCTTCAGGGGCATGGCTCACAGGGAAAGCGATTTAATGAAAAAAACAGGTATGGTATCTGAACTGCTTTTAATATCTGAAGCAGAAGCATGTGAATTTATAAGTTCGATGTTCTAGGTTAATTTTTTACAGGGCGGCGCCTTTTTTCAGTGATCTTTGCCTGTTAATGGATTCTTCTTCTTCATCGAGAGGCTCTGGTCCATAAACAGTTCCTTTTATATAATATCCTGGGAATTCACCATACCCCCCGGTTTTTTGTTTATCTGTCACAAGTATTATTGTGCCCCTCATATTCGCAGCTTTCTTCTTAAGTTTTATGATAGCATTTTTTTTCGCAGCTTTGGGACTCCTGTCACTTGGTGAGGATTTGGCTTCGACCGTGCCCCTTTTATATAAATCTACTACTTCCTTTTTGTCTTCTGTCAGCCATACTGCCTCCCACTGGTATTCATCAATCATTTCAATAATCGGATTGTTAAACTCGTCGATCCTCCCGTTTTTATATACGATCTTTTCGATTTGTTTTCTTTCGATAGTATAAACTTCATTCTGGCCCGGGTAGATAAAACTCACATAAGTGGTTGTTACTTTAGTGACATCAACAAGTAAAACTGAACCTCCAAGCTTAAATATTGTATCAGTGGGTTCAGCCTTAACATTTTTATACTGCCCGTAAACAATAAAATTAATGCATAATGCAACAATTATAAACGCCAGCTTTTTCATAGTTAAGTTATTAGTTTTATTATATTATCCATAATTATGAGTTATATACGGCCAAAGTTAAAAGAGGTTTATAAACTACTATATTTTTTACAGACTTTTTTATTAACTAATTATTATTGTTGATGAATGCGTATAATTTTTTTTTACAAAATTAAACAGATTTGTGCAATAATATTATCATAATTTTCAAACTTTAAAATTACCTTTATAAAGTTGCTAAAACTCATCGATGAAATCAATTATTGTTACTCTTTATTTATGGATTTTTGCTTTAATAACTATTATTATAATATTACCCCTTTATCTGACAATCTGGTTATTAACAGTGGTTTTCGATAAAAAGCGAATAGCAGCACATTACATAACATGCCTGTGGGGATCTTTATACACGTGGGCCAATCCATGGTGGAGGGTTAGTATCAGGAACAGGGAAAAGCTTAAAAAAGGAAAAACTTATATTATTATCTGCAATCACCAGAGTTTACTCGATATAGTTGTTCTTTTCAGGTTGCTGGCATATTACAGGTGGGTTTCAAAAACAGAGATTTTCAGGATACCGGTAGTAGGATGGATAATGCACATGAATAACTACATTAAATTAAAGAGAGGGGACCAAAAGAGCATTGTAAAAATGATGGAGACCTGCAGAAAGGCAGTCACTTCAGGAATATCTGTTTTGATTTTTCCTGAGGGAACAAGGTCAACGGACGGTGAACTTCAGCAATTTAAAGATGGGGCTTTTATTCTGGCTTTTGATACCAAAACAGATATCCTGCCAGTGATAATTAATGAGGAATCGGTGGCGATAGCAAAGGCAGGGATTTTTATGAAAGAGAAACTGTCAATAAAGGTCAGGATTTTGGATGAGGTACCTTATTCGGGATTTAAAAACTCAGGTGTGAGGGAAACAAAAAAAAGGGTATATTCTCTAATGAATGCAGAACTTAAGAAATTAAGAAAGAGATAACAGGAATAATATTAATTATTCTTTTAAACTTATTTTTAAATAATCGATCATCAGCGGAATATCAAAGGCATTTATTCCCAGTTTTATAAGGTATTTAGTATCTTCTTCGAGTACCTTTGTAAACCAGTTAAAGTCAAGATTTGATTTTTTTATGCTCTGGGTATAAAATTCAATGGCTTTTTTCTTGTTGCCTGAACACCATTCCACGTGACCAAGATTCATATAGTCGTTTTTATTACCCTCTTTTGAGATTACCTTCTCAAAATATTTCCTGGCAGTATCGAGCTTCCCGAGTAGAAATGAACACCATGCAATAGGCCTTTGTATCTTGTGATTATCAGGAGATAAATACTCTACCTTAAAATAATATTTTAATGCCGAGTTAAAGTCCTCCATATCAAGATATACATGGCCAAGATAAGCCTGTATCTGTAAGCTGTCGGGGTCAAGCTTTTCTGCATTCTTATAATACCCGGCAGACTTTTCAAAAAGTTCTAATTTCCTGTAGCAGAAAGCCAGCTTATTGAATAGCCATAGCTTGTTCTTGCTGATTAGTTCAGCCTTATGATAGTAATCAATGGCTTTTTGAAATTCCCCTGTTTGCTGGTAGCAAAAGGCTGTTTTTTCAAACAGTTCATAATTTTCTACAGAGCCTGATAATAGTTCAAAAATCTCAAGTGCCTCATTGTAATAACTTTTTTCAAAGAAGAATTCAGCAATATTTCTTAGAATTGACTGATCCTCAATAAGCATTTTAAAGAAGTCGGATTTATATATATGGTATTTCAGGTTGAAAATATCTTCAAATTCGTTTTTCAGGGGATATAGCTTATAAAACCGGTACAGATCCTGAAAATACTGCGTAAAGACAGTTTTATTCCTTGCGGTATTGTTTACTAATTCATCCTGCTCACTAAGCTCATTCATGGCCTGAAGTTCCATATTGAACAATTCTGTCATCATAGACTTCTGAATCGAGGGTAAATGTTTTACATTGAGGCAAAATGAATATTTATCAGAATTGCACAGGAATGATGATCGTTCAAGTCCTTCAAGAAATTTAGCTGTATCAAAACCTTCCTTTATATTTTCCAGGGAGCTGGAAATTACTTCATTTTCTTTGTAAAAAGGCAGGAACCAGTTACTCATCTCATTAAAAAAATCAAATCGCTTTAGCAGTGCAAAAGCCCCCAAAAAAACATCTGCCCCTTCCATCTGCATCGCTGAAAACTCTTCAAACTTCTGATAAATATCTGGTGAGTCCTTGAAATATGTTTCCCATTCAGGATTCTTTTCACTTATTATTTTTGATGATAATATATTTTCCAGATCTAGTTTTTCTTCAAGCTTTGATTTTATCTTCATTACTTCCGGCAAAATTTCTTCCTGAATTTTCTTTGTAATTTTTTCTGTTTCTTTGGCTCTGATGAACTGTATAATAATGGCTTCTATATGTTTTGCAATATCTTTATTTCCCTGGTAAGCTTTGATTCTGTTTAATATATCAGGATAAAGTCCAATGCGGCTGTCATAATAATACAGTCCCAGCGTTAGCCCTATAAGTGCTCTTTGCCAGACCTGGTGTTCTTCAGTTTCATAGAAATCAAACAGTAATGCTATTTTATTACTGTCAAAATGTCTTAATAATGACAGCGTTAATGAAGTAATTATCAAACATTTATCATGCCATGGCAGTGATTTTTTATTAATTATCTTACTAACCAGTTCACTTTCAGCTTCCTTAAACTTATCAGATAGCCATATTATTTTGAAAATATTGATAAGGCTTTTCTTATAGTTCTGCTCATTGCTAATTTCAGCAGGTTTTTTAATACCCGAGGTTGACTGTAGCATCTGCTCTATTTCCCTTTCGAATTCAAGGTGTTTGACTATCTCATCCGGTTCATCTTCATCGAGCTGATGTTCTTTTTTAATTTCAGACTTATACTGGTAATAACTGAGAAGCCTGTTACCTGTAATTATATCCTCTTTTACATCATCTGCAAGTTCGGTTATTGATTTCAGCAGGCGGCCATATACCTTTTCCTTTTCAGGATCATCTCCTAATTCAAATGAATACTTTAGTATGTTTTGATATATGCCGTATTGATTTTCAAACTGGTTTTTAAGATCCTTATCTTTACATTTTTCAACAAGCTCTTTAAGAATATCAAAAGCATCCTTGATTTGTTTTTTTGACACCAATTGAAAAAAACGGGTATATTTTAGAATTAGATCTTTATAGTTCATAATACCTTACCCACTACCAAAAATTGTGCCGCACTCAAAGATACGATGATCTCTTTTTTGATTTTGTGATAATTACATATGTTAATTAAAACCGCGATTTTTGCCGGGATGTATTGTAAAAATTGTTATAACTTTATTCAAAAAATAAGATACTGCTATGGATTCAAAAGGAATTTTAACAGATGCAAAAATTGGTATTATCCTACAGTTAATTATCAGTTTGTTCATAATCAATTTATCTGCTTACGGTCATTTTAATAATAATTATTTGCTGTCATATTTGAACCAGGAAGATAAACGGGTTGAATATAACAGGCACATTACCAAAGGTGACAGTCTTATGAATATTAAGAAATATGATGCGGCTATGGTTGAATTTCAGAAAGCATCTGACATAATGCCCCTTGAAGAATATCCAAGATTAAAAATGCAGGCCATAGAGACATTAACAAGGATGAGCCAGATCGAAAAACAGAAGAAGGGCGCTAAAGGGGAGATTGAGGATACAGCGGAAAGTGCGGCGGCTGAAAGATCAGAGAGGGAGATCAGGGCTGAACAGGAAAAAGCCAGGGAGCAGGCAGCAAGAGATAGCCTGCGTCAGGCAGTACTTAAAAAATACCAGGAAACACTGAATAAAATAGAGAAAACCGAAAATGAGCAGGAAATATCAAGAGTATTCAAAGAAATTGCAGATACACTCAAAAATCTGAAGGTTCATTCTGAAGCACTGGGATTTTATGAGCAATCTCTTGCTATTGAACAAAAAAAAGGAAACAAGCAAAATGAGGCTGTTATTCTGGACGGAATGGCTGAAGTTTTTCTTGATTCAGGATTATATAAATCGTCAATAAATTCATACGAAAAATCCCTGGGACTTAAGGAAGGCCTGGGCGACAAAAAGGGTGTTTCGGATGCTTTGTCAAATATAGGCAACGTTTATGAAACTACTTATGACTTCAATAAAGCTATCAATTATTACGAAAAATCTGCGGAGGTTAAGGATAATATTAATGACAGGCCCGGACTATCTGATGTAATGGATAATATTGGTAACCTTTATTATAAACAGCGATACCTGGAAAAATCTATTGATTCCTATAAAAAATCAGCTGCGCTAAATGAGCAGTTAAATAAACAGGACAACCTGGGCTCAAATTATAACAAGCTTGGAGTAGCTTATTATAAAATGGGCAATTATGATGAAGCCGAGAAGTACTATCAAAAGTCACTGGAAATAAAACAGCAAACCGGCAATAATAAAGATGTTTCAATGACTTACAATAATCTTGGTAATTTAAACCTTGACCAGAACAAGTACAAAAAGGCTATTACATTTTATGAGAAATCACTGGAATTAAAAGATAAAATTAATTACACCTATGGTAAAGCTGTTTCATTGTACAACCTGGGAAATGCTTACAGACAGCTGAACATAAATACCAAAGCGATCGAGAATTTTGAAGCAAGCAGGAAAATATCTGAAGATAATAATTTTGAAGAACTACTGGCCAGAAATATAAAGGCCCTGTCTGAATTATACCTGCTGGTAAATGCAACTGATAAAGCATCCGAATACAAAGCCCTGCTTTCAGTATCAGATTATGCCGATATAGATATAAATGATCCTGTTACGGAAAGTCAGATTGACGGCGGGATGGGTGAAAGTGAAAAAGTTATAAAGTATCTTACGGAGGAGGTTTTAAGACAAAAGGAGATGTTTGAAAAGCAGGCCACTGAAAGAGAGCGTGAGAATAAAATAAACAGCCAGAGGATACGGATTAAGAATTTACAGATTAAGCGCCAGCGTATTGTGGTGGGCTCACTTGCTATGGTTATTGCCCTTATACTTGTGGCATTATTTTTATTTTACCGGCAGATTGTCCAGAAAAAAAGAGCAAATGTGGTTCTTACCCAGAAAAATACCGTGATCTCAAAGCAGCAGAAGCTGATTACTGATAACATGAAATCGGCCAGCGTTATTCAGAAGGCTGCCATGCCTCCGGATAATTTAATCAGTACCGAGCTATCGGAGTTTTTTGTGCTTAATATGCCGAAAGATATAGTCAGCGGCGATTTTTACTGGATGGACAAAAGGGAAAGCAAAGTATTTATTGCTGTAGCTGACTGTACGGGGCATGGAGTGCAGGGTGCGGTTGTGAGTATGCTGGGAATAGCACTGTTAAATGAGATTGTTAATAAAAGTTATTCCAAAAAGCCCGGGGAGATACTGGACCAGCTTAGTATTAAAATAAAGCACTCCCTTCATCAAAGTGGTGATATAGAGGAAATAAGGGAGGGTATGGATATAGTTTTACTAAAAATTGACAGGAAGATTAACAGGATTGAATTTGCCGGAGCCAACAATCCGGTTTATATTGTGCGTAACGGAGAAATAATCGAAGAAAAGGGGGACAGAAACCCGATAGGATACTATAGCAAAGGAACACTTTTTGAAACAAAAACCCTGGAAACAAAAAAAGGTGACTCATTGTATATGTTTTCGGATGGCTATATTGATCAGCTTGGCGGGGATAATCTGAAGAAGTTTCTGCCTAAACGGTTCAGGGAAATACTAAAGGAAATCAATGATATGCCAATGAATGAAAGAAAAGAAATGCTGATGAGCAAGTTTAACGAATGGAGAGGGGATTATCAGCAGGTTGATGATATCATGATCCTTGGCATAAGAATATAATTATCTGTATGTAGCACTCACGAAAATGTATAACATCATAAGCCTGGCAGGTATTTTTCTTTTCATGGTAATAGCATGGCTATTGTCGTCTAACAAGAAAATTATCAACTGGAGGGTAATTGTATGGGGGATATTGTTTCAGGTGATATTTGCACTGTTCCTTTTCCTGGTCCCTGCAGGCACCAAAGTTTTTCTTGATGTAAATGACATTGTAATAAAAATACTGGATTCTTCCGCCGAAGGGGCAAAATTTGTATTCGGACGATTGGCGCTTCCTCCCGGCACTGTCAATAAGAGCGGGGAGACATCCATAGGTCCCATCCTGGCTTTTCAGGTATTCCCTACGATAATATTTTTTTCATCCCTAATGTCAATTTTATACTTCTTTAAGATAATGCCGCTTTTTATCAGGGCATTTGCCTATGTATTTACAAAGCTTATGAGAATATCGGGAGCCGAATCATTAAATGCGGTCAGTAATATTTTTGTCGGCATTGAATCGGTTTTCACAATAAAGCCATATATAAAGGATATGACCCGCTCCGAACTATTTACTTTGCTTACAGTATGTATGTCAACTGTTGCCTCAAATGTTATGGCTCTTTATGTTTTTAGCCTGAAGGATTATTTTCCTGCTATAGCAGGCCATCTTGTATCGGCGTCGTTCCTGTCGGCACCGGCAGCTATTATTGCCTCAAAGTTAATGATGCCTGAAACAGAAAAGCCAAAGACACTCGGAATCAACGTAAAACCGTATTATGAAAAAGAAGAAAACCTGTTTATGGCAATTATAAATGGAGCCAATTCCGCAGTTAAATTTATTGTTGGCATAGCAGCTTTGCTTATAGCAGTAATCGGACTCGTTGCCTTAATTGATTTATTCCTTGGCTGGATCGGGGGGATATTTGATACGGATGTTGCCTGGTCGCTAAAGAAGTTTATGGGCTATTTGTTTTATCCTTTTACGTTGATAACAGGGGTACCTCCCGAAGATGCCAGGGTTGTTTCGCAGATTATCGGCGAAAGAATAATTGTTACTGAAGTGGCATCCTACACCGATCTGGCAGAGGCTATAAAACAAGGAGTGCTTACCAATCCCAGGTCAATAATAATCACTTCATATGCTCTCTGCGGGTTTGCCCATATAAGTTCTATGGCTATATTTATAGGGGGAATATCAGCACTTGTCCCTTCAAAAACAAGAGTTTTGGCTAAAATAGGAATAAAATGCCTTATAGCGGCTACTATTGCATGTATGATGACAGCGTGTATAGCAGGTTTGTTTAGTACAGAAAGTACGATACTGTTCAGAGGGTAAGCACATTTTAAGGCCAGGGTTATTATTTTATGTATAAATAAAATTATAGATCCAATAATCCTTCAGGAATCCCGGTAAATACGGTTTTCTTCTTATTATCAATTTTTAAGATAATATTCTGGTGGACAGGAATCATAAATTCTTTCCCCTCCGCGCTAACCTTAAGCAGCGGGTTATCAGTGATATTTAAAAAATCTGTTATTTTGCCTATATTACCGTGCTTCCTGTCAATAATATCATAACCAATAAGTTCCTGGCTTTTTAAATTCAAATTATCCGGCATATTTAATATGCCTTCAATAATATATATGTTGCACCCTATAAATTTTTTAGCTTTTGCATTTGAATCGATATCATCGACCTTGATAAGAAGGGAGAATTGGTTTATGTCTGAGAAATGAGAAATAAAAAACGGAACCATCAAACCCTCGATTTCGATGAATACTGATTCCATTTCCGGAATATCTTCTGAATGAAGGTTATTTAGCTTGAGGATCATATCCCCGTGGATACCATGAGGTTTTACTAATGTTCCCAGGAAGATAAGATTTTCCTTTTTTAACATCGAAGTGGTTTCCTGGCGGATCAGTTATTAATTTGGTAAAACCGGATTTATTATTCTTTATTTTCAGGTTTTTCAAGCTCTTCAGATTCTTCGGGCTCTTTTTTGGCGGATCCTGCTGATTGTTCTTCCTTTATTTTTTCTTCCGGCTTCTCTTCTTTGGCAGCCTGTGTGCTATCTTCAGCCTTCCCTTCTACTTTGGTTTCAGCTTCCGGAGCTTCCGGGGTTTCTTTATCTTCTGCACCTGCTGGTGTCTCGGGTTGCTCTGCTTCAGC
>CAYWUI010000001.1:25945-144912 GCA_964461435.1 uncultured Bacteroidales bacterium
GAATCAGGCAAAATGAAGAGCATAAGCTTAATAATAAATATTATGCCAGAACGACACGTAATGCAATTAAAAAGCTAAAGACTACAACTGATAAAAAAGAAGCAAACAAATTATACCCTGAAATAGCTTCTATGTTGGACAAGCTGGCAAAAAGAAATATTATTCACAAGAAGAAATCATCAAACATAAAATCAAAACTGGCTAAGCTGGTAAACAACTTATAAGATTATAAAAATTTATATCATGCCCCTCTGAACCTCAGGGGGGTTTTTTGTTTTATTTTTTAACGTTATGGGTAATTATAAAAAACTAAGTATAAAAAACTGGGCAGTTGAAGACAGGCCCAGGGAAAGATTTCTTGCCAAAGGTATTCAAAGCCTCAGCGACACTGAACTAATAGCATTGATCATAGGATCGGGGACAAGGGAAATATCTGCTGTGGAGCTGGCCAGGCAAATCTTAAAAAGTGCAGACAATAATTTGAACCAGTTAGGGAAATTTAATGTTGATGATTTGCTGAAGTTAAAAGGTGTGGGCAAGGCAAAGGCCATTTCAGTAATTGCTGCACTTGAGCTGGGCCGGAGGAGAAAATTATCCGAAGCCCTGCAAAGGCCAAAGATCACGAGCAGCAAAGATGTATATGAGATATTATTCCCGTTGATTTCGGATCTGGCCCATGAAGAGTTCTGGATACTCTTATTGAACCGGTCGAATAAAATTATTAATAAATACAGGATCAGCCAGGGAGGGACAGCGGGAACGGTTATAGATGTTAAAATAATTCTGAAAAGGGCAGTTGAGAAACTTGCATCATCAATAATATTGTGCCATAATCACCCTTCAGGCAACCTTACCCCCAGCAAGGCAGATATAAACATAACAAACAAACTCAGAGAAGCAGCGGAACTGATGGACATCAAACTGCTTGACCATATTATAATTGCTGACAACTCATATTTTAGCTTCATTGATGAAGGAGTATTGAGTTAATTGTCAATTAATACAAACATTTATGCAAAACAATAATATATTTGCGTTGTTAATTAGTATTCAGGTAATGCATATAGCTTATGACTAGTCTTGGAACAGGCAGATTTGGATCAACCACGCAGGTGGTACGGAATTTACTGATTATAAATATAGCAGTCTACTTTTTAAGCATTTTTTTGCGGGTTTTTTTCGAACTTGACATACATCAGATTTTCGGGCTTCACTATTTTAAGTCGCATGCATTTAAACCCTACCAGATAATAACGCATATGTTTCTGCATGCCTATATGAACCCTTATACTAACAGGATTATTATATTTCATATTCTTTTTAATATGTTCGGATTATGGATGTTTGGAAGGGTTCTTGAAAATGTCATGGGGAGTAAAAGATTTTTTCTGCTGTATTTTACTGCCGGCATTGGTGCTGCTCTTATTCATATGCTTGTTCTGCATATACAAATATCATCTTTGGTAAAGCTTGCAGATTCATTTTATTATGCTCCTACATATGATACTTTTAGTCTGATAGTTAATAAATATTTAGGTAATCCATCGCAGGAAGTTTTAATCTTAATGGATAAATGGCTTAATGATCCGGGTAATAGTGCTTACATTGGAGATGCCAAAAGGGTAGTCACATTAATAGTGCAATTGCATGTTGACGGGAATATAACAGTAGGGGCATCGGGAGCCATTTTTGGAATACTGGCCGCATTCACAGTCCTCTTTCCCAATGTTGAATTGATGTTGATCTTTTTCCCCGTACCTATTAAAGCAAAGTACCTTGTACCGGGGTATGCGGTATTAGAACTATTTTTTGGAGTAGCTAATTTTAAAGGTGATAATATCGCACATTTTGCGCATCTGGGAGGAGCGCTGTTCGGACTTTTACTGGTTTTGATATGGAAAAGACACCAGTTCAGGAGATATTAGCTAATTTTGTATTAATGTTCCGGTAAATATTAATTATGACAATAATTGATGAAATAAAACAATCTTATAAGAGAGGTGGAATACTTGTCAGGTTAATTTATATCAATATCCTCATTTTCTTAATTTTATTACCCCTGGTTAGATTTGTTCCCGGCTTTCATGATAAATTTCTTACATTTTTTATGGTTCCTGCCGATATTTCGAAGCTGATATTCAGGCCATGGACCGTTTTTACTTACATGTTCCTGCATTTTAATTTTTTGCATATTCTTTTTAATATGATCTGGCTTTTCATGTTTGGCAGGATATTTCTTATATACTTCACCGAAAAGCAACTATTAAGTACTTTCATTCTGGGGGGCATTGCAGGAGCATTATTATTTGTAGTCTCCTATAATATTTTTCTTGTAATTTTTCATAATATCATTCCCGGATTAGATGAGGCTGTCAGGGGTGCTGTTATGCTGGGGGCTTCAGCAGGGGTCATGGCTGTAGCGATGGGAGTATGTTTTTATGCGCCTGACTATAGCGTATATGTTCCTCTTATAGGGCCCGTTAAATTGATATATATTGCTATCTTTTTTATTGTAACGGATGTTTTGCAGATTATTTATTCCAGTAATGCCGGCGGTCATATTGCCCATCTGGGAGGTGCAATATTCGGCTACTTATTTGTTAAGCAATACAGAAAGGGAAAGGACCTGGGCAGGGGTCTGAATAGTATATTGGATTTTATAGCTTCGCTTTTCAAACCGGGAAAGAAGAGGATGAAGGTATCCTACAAAAGTAGTGCAAGAGATATGACTGACATGGAATATAACCGGCGAAAGGCAGAAGTACAGGAAGAAATTGACCGTATCCTGGATAAAATTGCCAGGTCAGGATATGACAGTCTTACAAAAAAAGAAAAAGAGACCCTTTTCAGAATGAGTAATAATAGTTAACTAACTGTGGCGTCTTGTTATTAGTAAAATGAAACTATTTTGAAGAAAATTTTAGGCAGAACAGTATTATCATTAAACCTTTTTTTCGTTGGCTTATTGATTTTGTCGTATTTATCCCCTTTAATAAGTCCGGAAAAGATATGGATTTTTGCATTTTTCGGACTGGCATATCCCTATATTCTTATTATAAACATTGTTTTTGTAATCTACTGGATATTAACAAAAAACAGATATTTTCTGATCTCCCTGGTAGCAATATTGATTGGCTGGGGGCAACTCAGAAAGTATTTTCAGATCCAGATAATAAAGAAAAAAATTCCAGCTGCTGCCCAGCATTTTAAGATAATGTCCTATAATGTCAGGTTGTTCGATCATTACAGGTGGCTGGGAGATACAGCCACGGAAAAGAATATTTTTTATTTCATTTCTGACGAAAAGCCGCAGATAATTTGTTTCCAGGAGTTTCTAACTCAAATATTCTCGGGGTTTACAAGTAATGATCTTATTAAGGAACTGGATGATACACCATATAATCACATAAATTACATAAGTTTTCAATCTAACGGGAATAGTCTGGGTATTGCCACTTTCAGCAGTTTTCCTATTGTAAATAAAGGATATATTAAGTTTGAGAATTCTGTAAATACCGCTATTTACACAGATATAAAAATCAATTCAGATACAGTAAGGGTATATAATTGTCATCTGCAGTCAATACATCTGAAGAAAAGTAATTATGGGTTTATTGACAGTCTTATTTTAAAATACAATAATAAGCATCTTGACGAGCTGAAGGATATATCATCAAGGTTAAAGAATGCATATATAAAAAGGGCAAGACAGGTAGATATTCTATCGGCGCATATTAGGAATTCAAAATATCCTGTTATAGTATGCGGAGATTTTAACGATACTCCTGTATCATATACTTACAGGAAAATGAAGGGGAAATTCTCGGATGCCTATCTGGAATCGGGATATGGGATAGGTAATACCTATCTTGGTAATTTTCCTTCTTTCAGGATAGATTATATCTTTCACAGTAAAAAAATAAGATCCTTCAATTTTGAAACGGGAAGAATAAAATGGTCAGATCATTATCCTGTTACCTGTGAGATGGTTATTAAGCAAAAGGAAGATTATTGAGATCCACATTTCCCCCTGTTATAATTATTCCTGTCTTTTTGTTCCTGAACATTTTCTTGTTTTCCAGGATAGCAGCCATTGCTACGGACGCAGAAGGTTCAATTATTATTTTCATACGCTCCCAGATAATCCTCATAGCCTGAATTATTGATTTTTCTTTCACAGTAATGATATCGTCCACTTTTTTTCTGATGATTTCAAATGTATGGTCTCCCAGCGAAGTCAGGAGTCCGTCCGCTATTGTAAGCGGATTTTCTGAAGGTATAAGCCTGCCGCTTTTAAATGAGCGGTAAGCGTCGTCAGCATTAAGGGGTTCCGCTCCTATTACCGAAATCCTCGGATTCATAGCTTTTACTGCGATAGCCGTACCACTGAGTATGCCTCCGCCTCCAACCGGAGTAAGTATATATTGCAGTGAGTGCACCTTTTCAATAAGTTCTTTTGCTGCTGTTCCCTGCCCGCAAATTACTTCAAAGCAGTTATAAGGGTGAATAAATACAGCTCCTGTCTTATTTACTACTTTTTCAAGGGTTTGTTCCCTTGATTTTAATGTTGGCTTACAGAATGTAATATTTGCTCCGTAGCTTCGTACAGCATTAACCTTCACAGGCAATGCATTTTCAGGCATTACAATATGGCATTTTATGTTCCTTGTTCTGGCTGCCAGGGCCAGGGCTCCTGCATGATTTCCCGAAGAATGTGTCGCCACGCCCTTATTAGCCATTTCTTCACTTAGGGACTGAACGGCATTTGTAGCTCCCCTGAATTTAAAAGCCCCAGCTTTCTGAAAGTTCTCGCATTTGAAATACAGGTCTGATTCAACCAACTTATTAATGCTTGCCGATGTTAAAACAGGAGTATTATGGATATAACTTTTAATCCGTTGATGCGCTGACTCTATGTCCCTGAAGGAAGGAATATTAGCCATATTTAATGTCTCCCCGAATATTAAAATTAACTGAATTCATATTTTTCGTAATTGAGATATAAGTTGCTTTTTTTTAATTTCTTAAATTCTTCAAGCTTCTCCAGTACTCTGACCAATATATAATACTGGTTTGTTTCCAGTAAGTACTTCTCACTAAAATTACAAAAAACCATGAATTCTATAAGTTCATCACCTTCAAGTCCGGTCAAGTCACCAACTATTTCAGGATTAAATTTTTCATAAATAATATTATTAATTTTTTCCTTTTCCTTAATTTTTTTCAGCTTGATCATTTCAATTTCTTCAGGCGAAAGTATAGGGATAGAATAGAGGACTCCCCGGGCAAGTTTATCCATGTCCTGTTGATACTTTACCTCCTTACCTGTCTGTCTTGAGATATCATACAATGATTTCCGCAGTTTATCGGTCCTTGTTTCCGGCAGTTTCAAGGCCAGCACTTTCTGCTTGAACTGTTCGTATGTGCCCAGTGCATAAACCCTGGCTTCCGGTATTTCATATTCTCTTGGCAGGAGCTCTACAAATACCGACTCTTCCTGCAACATAGAATCTGTAATACAGACGGCTTTCAAAAAGTAACCTATAGCTGAAAAAACAAGGGTATCTCCTCTGCTTACCCTCACTGAAAAATAACCACTTGTGTCAGAGACAGTTGTTCTGTGGGTTCTCTCATTGTAAATATGTACGAGTGACACATATTCAAATGTATGCTCATTAACAATGATGCCCTTCAGGCCCTCTGCCGTTTCCTTAAGCCCGATTTGTGAGTAGACAGGCAGGAAAATTATAAGCAGGTAACAGGAGGTCAGTATTTTTAATACAGGCTTCAAAGTGCTAATTCGGGTACTTTATAAAGCTATAAAGCTTTGTGAATAAAAAAAATATAATATCGTTAAATTTTGTTAAATATTATTTATCAATCCTGCGATGATGGCATCCATTAATATTATAAAAAAGAACAATTATTACGGATTTATTGTTTTAATTTTGACTTAAATGATAATTTTAACAAGTTTGAATTAAATATTATGACAGTAACGGTATGCAGAAAAGCTCATTTTAACGCTGCCCACAGGCTGTGTAATCCCGGATGGGATGATGCGGAAAATAAAAAGATTTTTGGTGTCTGCAGCAATCCCAATTACCACGGACATAATTATGACCTTATCGTTAAGGTTACGGGGGAGATTAATCCCGAGACAGGATTTGTTATAGATATCGATCTATTAAAAGGTATTATCGAGGAGTCAGTGATTAAAAGATATGATCATAAGAACCTTAACCTTGATGTTGAAGATTTTAAAGATGCTAATCCTACTGCTGAGAATATAGTCGTAGCTATCTGGAATCTTTTACGTGCAAAAATTGATTCAAAGCTTGGGCTGAAAGTAGTATTATATGAAACCGAACGTAATTTTATTGAATACCCGGGAGAATGAGGGAGGGCATTGAAACAATAATTATAATGAAATTTTTTCGGTTTTTACGGGGCATGTTAATACAAATACTTATTCTGCCGATAAGGTTATACCAGCTTGCCATTTCGCCGCTGATGCCGGCAAGTTGCCGCCATTTGCCAACATGTTCGCAATATGCTATTGAAGCCTTAAAGGTCCATGGTATTTTTAAAGGAAGCTGGCTGGCCTTCAGAAGAATTATTCGCTGTCATCCCTGGGGGACTCAAGGTTTTGATCCTGTGCCTCCCAAAAAGATAAAAACAAAAAGGTACTCATAAAAACAGAACCATGTCTTTTTATGAAGGTAAATTCAATAATAATATTAATTGTACTTGTTATATTTGAAGGTTGCAGAACAAATACCGATCAAGAGGACAAGCCGTTAGTAACTGTAAGCATATTGCCTCAGAAGTACCTGCTTCAGAAAATTGCAGGTGACAGTTATAGAATAAACGTGATGATACCTCCGGGCATGAGTCCTGCTACCTATGACCCTTCTCCCCGGCAGTTGCAACTATTAAGCAAATCAAAAGCGTATTTTATGATAGGTCATATTGGATTTGAAAGGGTATGGATGAAGAAAATATCATCAATCAATAAATCAATGCCTGTATTTGATCTTTCCTCAGGCATAATGCTTATAGAAAGCGAGCATAATCATACATATAATGATAATGACAGAGTTGTGATTGATCCCCATGTATGGCTGTCGCCAAAAGCATTAAAAGTAATAAGCAAGAATATATATGGGGCATTAATTGAAATCATGTCCTCAGACAGCGTTATATTCAAACAAAATTATAACAACTTTCTGGAAGTGCTTGACAGCCTTGACAGCGATATCAGCAAATCACTATCAAAGGTGAGTAACAGAAAGTTTTTTATTTACCATCCTGCTCTTACATACTTGGCGAGGGATTACGGGCTGCAACAAATACCTATAGAGTATGAAGGTAAGTCACCCTCCCCTTATTACCTTGAGGAGTTAATTGTTCTGGCTAAAAAAGATAATATAAAGACTATTTTTATACAGGAGCAGTTTGATATTGAAAATGCAAAAGTGCTGGCAGATGAAATTAATGGGAAAATAATAAAAATTAATCCCCTTGATGAGGATTTGTTAAATCAGATGATGTATATTACAGACCAGCTTGTAATAAATTTAAGTAACGGCAGGGATCAATGAAAAAGATTGTCGAAATAAAGAATATGAGTGCCGGATATAACGGGCAAAGGGTACTGAAACATGTAAGCCTGTCTATTTTCGGTAATGATTTTATCGGTATTATAGGTCCGAATGGGGGAGGGAAGACTACCCTTTTAAAGGTCATACTGGGACTGGTAAAACCATGGGAAGGACGCGTTGAATATCTTCAGTCTGACGGGAATAAAAAACTTAATATAGGATACCTTCCGCAGCAATTTTCAGCAGACAGGAAATTTCCTATTTCTGTTGGAGAGGTGGTATTATCCGGACTGCTAAGAAGGAGGAATATTGTCAGGAGCTATTCGAAGGATGAAAGAGACAGGGCAGAGGAGGTGCTGGCAAGAATGGGTATCGGAGGCTTAAGCAGTAAAGCCTTTGGTGAGCTTTCGGGAGGAGAGATGCAAAAGGCGTTGCTGGCAAGAGCCATTATTTCATCACCACAGCTTCTGCTTCTTGATGAGCCTAATACTTATGTTGACCAGGTATTTGAAAGTGAGCTTTTCGACATTCTTGAAGAGCTTAATAAAAGGATGGCAATAATTGTTGTATCACACGATGCAGGAATGATATCGTCTTATGTAAAGACCATAGCCTGTGTAAACGGGGAACTGCACTACCATCCATCGAACGAAATAAATAATGAGATATTAAAGGCTTACAATTGTCCGATTGACCTTATAACCCATGGCACGGTGCCACACAGGGTATTAAAAGATCATAAAAAATAGTAACCAGGCATGGCAGAGCTGTTTACACATGAATTTTTTAAGAATGCACTGCTGGCAGCAGTACTTGCCAGCATATCATGCGGGGTAATAGGGACATATGTTGTTTCACGCAGGATAGTATTTATAAGCGGAGGAATAACTCACGCTTCTTTTGGAGGGATAGGCATAGGCTATTTCCTGGGAGTGAATCCCATACTAGGGGCTGCCGCTTTTGCAGTGATTTCAGCCCTTGGAATAGAGTATCTTACCAAAAGGATTGAGATAAGAAATGATTCGGTAATAGCAATGTTCTGGGCTTTTGGCATGGCCACGGGAATAATATTTGTTTATATAACACCAGGCTATGCCCCGAATCTGATGAGTTTTTTATTTGGCAATATCCTGACGGTCTCCGCCCCGGATATAATGTTTATGGTTATACTGACTGCAGTGATTGTATTGTTTTTTATATTTTTCATAAAAATTATACTGTTTATTTCTTTTGACGAGGAGTTTGCGCGTATTAAGAATATGCCATGCCAGCTTTTCAATTATATATTAATCGGACTTGTTGCTTTAACTGTTGTGATAAACATAAAGGTCGTGGGAATAATACTGGTACTGTCACTACTGACCATCCCCCAGAATATAGCAAATACGCTAACAATGAATTATAAGAAGATCATATTGTTAGCGGTACTGTTCGGCTTCATTGGGTTAGTGTCAGGATTGCTGGGGGCATTTTATCTTAATATTCCCAGCGGCGCCTCTATTGTTTTCACACTGGTAATAATGCTGGCCATAGTAAAGGCTGTAAAGAGACTAATTATATATTCAAGAGGGATTAAATAAATTATTGGAGACAGCAAATAAATGAAGTTGAAAATGGGAAAGATATTAATTCCGTGTATTTTAGCAATTGTAGCTGCAGGCACATTATTAGGTGCAGCTATTTACATTAAACATAAAGATGATAAATCAAAACCAGCCATGCAAAACAAGAATAATCTATCAGTAGTAGCATCTGAGAATATTAAAATCACTGTTGTCTATGATAATAATACGTTTAAGGACGGACTGGAAACTGCGTGGGGATTCTCCTGTATTATTACGGGAACAGAAAAAACTATTTTGTTCGATACCGGTGGTGACGGTTCAATATTACTGGCAAATATGCAGGAATTGGGTATTAGTCCGGAAGAGATAGACCTGATAGTGCTTTCTCATATTCACAATGATCATGTCGGGGGGTTACACAGCTTTCTTAAAAAAAATCCTGAAGTCACCGTATTTATGCCTTCATCATTTCCTGAAAGTTTCAAAGATGATATACATGAATTTGGGGCAGGCATAATTGATGTACAGGGGCCCCGGGAGATTGTAGAAGGTGTCTATTCGACCGGTGCGCTTGGTACAAATATAATAGAGCAGTCTTTGGTTATTTCTACGGAAAAGGGACTGGTACTGATAACAGGCTGTGCCCATCCGGGGATATTAAAAATTGTGAATAAGGCAAAAGACTTGTTTAATAGGGATGTGCTCCTTGCAATAGGAGGGTTTCATTTATCCAAAGAAAGAGGACGCGAAATAAAGAATCTGGTCACTGACATAAAAAAATCGGGAGTTCAATATATCGGACCTTGTCATTGCTCGGGAGATGTTGCAAGACAGTTGTTCAGGGAGGAGTTTGATAAAAATTATATTAATGTAGGCGTGGGAAGAGTAATAGGGTTAACTGACTTGTAAACATCTAATAGTATCATATGACCTAAACATGTAATTATGCTTCATTAAAAAAAACTGTCATCCCATAGGCAAATCGGGCTTATAAGATGACAATTTAATTATAAAGGCTTTCTCTATTTCTTTTTATCTTCTTTGCATACACATGCGCTGTAATATAAAGTACAGCATATAGCCAGCAGCAGGAAGCTGTTAGCGGTGCTGAAATAATTTACTGCTTTATTTACAGTGAACAGTTCCCAGCTGAAAAAGAAATCAATTACACCGAGTATCATAATAATTACAGCTATTATTCCCGATATCCATGCGATTAATTTTAAAGCTTTCATGTTTTTCGAGTTTTAGGTTAATTAGACAAATAAAAGTACGAATTTCCCGGATCATTTCAAAACCATTTTATTAACGGAATTCAGGATAATAAAACTTAAAAAATGAATTTATTAGTCATTGCACTCTTTTTCCGTCCAGCTTTTCTATAATAACTTTGAAAATACAGACTTTCTTTGTGGACTCTTCACTATATTCCCAGCCTGCTTTTTATATGGGATATTGTTATTGCTTAAACCTAATCTGCATATTGGGCTGCTTTCCATTATTTTTTCAATATCCCTGAAATCAGTAATTCGATTTTCTTTTTTTCTCATTACCAGGTTTATTTATAAAAACAGGATATTCATCCATTTAAATAAAATCTAGCATATCTTTTGATGCCATATAATATTGTTTTAAATTTAATTATTTAACCATTATTATAAAAGTAATTTTTCTTAATTCTACACGTTTTATAATTATCTTAAATCATTAACGTTACCGATTACCTTAAAAATATAATACAATGAAAAAATTTGTAATAATTTCCGTTATTTGTTCTCTTGTCCTTGCATGCTGCAGTCCGGATAAAAAAGCAAAAACCGTCACACTATATACTATTGAGCAGTTTATGAATAACATAAACTATTTCGGCGGTTCTTTTTCCCATGACGAAAAACGCCTGCTCATATCGGGTAACCAGACCGGCATTTACAATGCATATGAAATGCCTGTTGAGGGAGGAGAACTTGTGCCTTTAACTCAATCGGACAGTAATTCTGTATTTGCTATTTCATTTTTCCCTGGAGATGACCGGTTATTGTATCATAGCGATAATAACGGGAATGAGATTTACCATATTTTTCTCAGGGAAACCGATGGGAAAGTAAAAGACCTTACACCTGTGCCTGGAGTCCGGTCAACGTTCTATACATGGAATTTTGATGAAGAGAGTTTTGTCTATGGCTGCAATCAAAGAGACAGAAGGTTTATGGATTTATATGAAATGGATATTTTAAACTTTGAACCCCGCATGATATACCGGAACGACAGTGGATATGAGTTTAATGATATCAGCCGGAATGAACAGTATGTCATATTTACCAAGTCAATTACTACTGATAATAATGAAATGTATTTATGGGAAAGAAAATCAGATGTAATAAAACACATTTCACCTCATACCGGTGATGCCCAATACAATTCTGCCGGGTTTAGCCCTGACAGCAAGACCTTATTTTATATTACAAATGAAGGCAATGAGTTTATGTACCTCATGAAATATGATATTGAAAGCGGAGAGAAAGAGAAAGTTCTTGAATACAACTGGGACATATGGTATGCTTATCTCACTTACAACGGGAGTTACAGGGTTATCGGAATTAATGAAGATGCAAGGACAGTAATAAAAGTTTTTGATCTGAAGAAGAACAGGGAGTTTAAATTTCCAAAGGTTGAGCAGGGAGATATAAGTTCTGTCAATATATCGAAAAGCGAAAAACTAATGACCTTCTGGGTAGGCAGCTCAAAAAGTCCGCGTGATTTATATATTTATAATATTGGGAAGGGTAAGGCCACGAGGCTCACCAATTCCCTTAATCCTGAGATCAACCGCGATGATTTGGTGGATGGCAGGGTGATACGTTATAAATCTTTTGACAGTCTGGATATACCGGCCATACTTTATAAGCCACACCAGGCATCTGAAGCGAATCCTGCACCGGCACTGGTATGGGTACATGGCGGACCGGGAGGGCAATCGCGGTTATCGTATTTTTCGGTAATTCAGTTTCTCGTAAACCATGGTTATGCGGTGCTGGCAGTAAACAACAGGGGAAGCAGCGGCTACGGGAAGACATTTTATAAAATGGACAACAAGAATCATGGTGAGGGAGACCTTATGGATTGTGTCAAAGCTAAAGACTACCTGGCATCAACAGGCTATGTTGATGCAAACAAGATAGGTATTATTGGAGGGTCCTACGGGGGATTTATGGTAATGGCCGCGCTCACTTTACAGCCTGAAGAATTTGATGTCGGGGTAAATATTTTTGGAGTTACTAACTGGATTCGCACGTTAAAGAGTATTCCGCCCTGGTGGGAGGCATACAGAAATGCTCTTTATGAAGAAATAGGAGATCCTGTGCAGGATTCAGCAAGGCTCTACCGCATATCTCCGCTTTTTAATGCAGATAAAATAGTACATCCTTTTATTGTCCTTCAGGGAGTTAATGACCCGAGGGTATTGCAGGTCGAGTCAGATGAGATAGTTATGGCAGCCCGTAAAAACGGGGTATATGTTGAATATGTTCTTTTCGAAGACGAGGGTCACGGGTTTGTTAAAAAGGAAAATGAGATCGAAGGGTATGGCAAGATTCTTGAGTTTCTTGACAAGCAGTTAAAGGGGATATAGTTACATATTATTTTGTTATTTTTAATGCAGTTTAACTAATGGTTTGATTTAGAATACTTTCAATTTTAATAAAATTGCATTGGAAATTATATTCTAACACTGCCCTTGGCAAATCAGCAATATTGTTTTTAGTTTTAGTGATAATGGCCGTATCAGATGTGCAAATCACACCTGTGGAGTTTTGTTTTATTTCGAAATCAGGGGATTTAACAAGATTGCAACGCCCGTTTAAGGAAAACTCAATTAAAGACCTGTCAATGATATTTTTATGTTTTGCGCTGTGAGAAACGGGGGAGTCAAGGAATATACTTAAATATGCAGGCTTCCTTGTAATAAGGTAGTCAAATAATATTGTGATGCATTCACAGAAGATCTCTTCATTACGAATTTTGCCATGCAATGAACCTGCATCTCTTAATATTCCATCGGTGCTTATAAATACTAATTTGCCCAGCCTGTAATTCAGTATGGTAAACAGGACATTATAACCGTCTATAATCAGGATCTTATTATTTATAGCTGTTGTAAGCCTTAATTTTCTTTCACCGGAACATTCTTTTGATGAAATGCCTCTGTATAGAACCGTTCTCTGGTCTCCACTTAGTTTATACCTGTCGCCAACAAGTTTTAATGTGCCCTTTTGGGGATAGTTCCTGTCCTGCATGTAGTAATAGTCCAGGGCCCCCTCTTTAAAATTCTTATTATTTAGCAGTTCGTCATTCATTAAAGGCCATAATAATATTTAAGTTATTTACCTGACGCCCATTGATAGGCAAACTCAATAATTTTAGCCGCAACATTGATATTGGTTGCCTTTTCGAAGGTCATCCACTGTGGAGAGCGGTTTGATTCCAGTATAAATATTTTCCCATGTTTATCCCTTACAACATCAACTCCTATAATTCCGCTGCTATTGGTATTTTTTAATATAAACATGACAACTTCTTTATCATATGCCTTAATAAATTCTCCTCCCTGGGCAGCATTTCTTGATATCTTACCAGTAATATCAAGCTTTTTTACCATTCCTATGGATTTCTCACCAATGATAATCACCCTGAATTCATCTTTTACGTCTATATATTCCTGAAAAAGTAATGCTGAATCCCTGTATTTGCCGGTAAAATGGTCTTCAATATATCTGAGTGCATCATTTTTATTCTTCAGCAGGCAAACTTTATCACCTTTACTACCTTTTTCAGGTTTTGCAACCAACGGTAAACCTTTATCACTATTGATTTTCTCAATTAACTTTTTTGCTGTTTCTGAATTGAATGATACATATGTTTCGGGCATGATTGATTTGGCAAATCCCCTCAGCGGTTCAAATAATTTACCGGCACGCAAGCCACTGAATCTTTCAACAGGATCGATCAGGTCACACCCGCAATAATAAAGCGTTCTGGCCAGGAGGGATATTGGTTTTTCGCAGCCTGACGTACTTCTGACTATAAGTGTTGACAGGTTGTTTAGCCTGATATTATAATAAGTTACATCGGGCTGTTTTGCCTTATTTGAATAAGCATAAACAACATACCTCGGATCGATCAGGTATACTTTATCATATAGCTTCTGTGCTTCATTAAAGAGACTCCGGATTTCGTAACCCAGGTTACCCTGATTTGTAATTCCCTCATTTATGGCCGAACTGCAGATGCCTAATGTTTTCAAAATATAAAGTAATATGCCGGATAATAATTTTATTAAAAACTAATGTCCTTCTGCTCTTGTCAGTCCCAGTGTCCTCCCGCAATCGATTAATTTACTGTATTCTTCAGGAGTTATTCTCCTTGTCAGTATTCGGCTCTCATAAGCACGGTATGCAGGCCTGTACTGATCCATAATATTCAGATACGTATTTTTTGATAATGTTGCTACAAACCCCAGGATTTTTTTTGATTCATCAGCGTGTCCGGGTAATACCAGGTGCCTTATTAGTAAACCGCGGCAAGCTATTCCTTTTTCATTGATTTCCAAATCTCCAACCTGCCGGTACATTTCATTTATAGCCATTTGTGCTACCTGAGGGTATGATTGTGCATTACTTAAGGCAGAACCTGATCCCTCATTATAGTATTTAAAATCAGGCATATATATATCAAATATCCCGTCGAGCAACTTAAGGGTATCAACTGAATCATAGCCTCCTGAATTATATACCAGGGGGATATTCAGTCCGTTTTCTATTGCTGTTTTCAGAGAACGAAGTATAGGGTAAACCATATGCGTTGGCGTTACAAAATTTATATTATGACAACCTGTTTTCTGGAGCGACATTATAAGCTCTGCCAGTTGCTCATAAGTTATTTCCCTGCCGGCAGACATTTGCGAAATATCAAAATTCTGACAATAGATGCAATGCAAATTACAATTAGTAAAAAAAATTGTGCCTGACCCGTGATAACCGACAAGGGGGGGCTCTTCTCCAAAATGGGGGTTGGCTGATGATACTACTGGTAAAATGCCGGACCTGCATTTACCTTCCCTGGAAACAGTGCGGTCAACTTTACATTTATGGGGACAGAGAGTGCAATGTTTATAAATCTCAGCAACCTTATTTATCCTGTTGTCCAGTTCACCTGACCTGAAAATTTCAATATATGAAGGATTAAATTTCATTTATAACGACCTTCTGAAGAATTTAGATTGTAAGCACCTGTAAATAAAATCCAAATTACAAATAAAATTCAATTTACGGATACTCAAATTTTAAAACCGGGTTGCTATATTGTTAATACGTTCCTGCGGCAGGCACGCATCATGCGGTTACTATTTTTTCAGTGATGCTTTTGAGAAATAATATTCAGGTATTTGCTGGTCGAATTTAATATCATCAATAATGAATTCGGTGCCGTCGCCTGTTTTTAGCATGTCTTTAAATATAATTTTCTTTGGATACCAGCGATTATCTATTTTTGTGATATCAAGAAGTTCCATTCTTTTTAGAAGTTTTCCGCTTTTTGCATACAGCTCTTCTTTTAATGGGATAAAACGGTTTTTATCTGCCCATATTTTACGGATCTGGTAGTTAACTTCAGCAGTTTTTGCCTGTAATTCAACAATCCAGCAATCTCTTTTCTCAATAACTTCAGAGCCAATAACACCTGCATCATAATTTTCAAGCAGTTTAGCATTTTCCATCATATCTTCATAAGAAAGATCAGAACCCATTAATGATTGACGTAGCATATGTCCGGAAATCTGTATGGTTCTGTCAGATCCTGGTGAATATATCCAAAGCTTATCTTCAAGCTTAAGCATTTTCGTTCCTTTTTCACGAGCAGGTGCAAGGTATTCTGTAAATGCTTTTTCATCACCTATTCCCCAGGTTTTAGCTTCAATAGTCCGGGTTTGCCGCACTCCATGAATTATCATTCTGGAAGTAGTAATTGTACTTTTGGATACCAGGTTTTTATCAATTTTTTCCAGGATTTCTTTCCCTGTTGGTTCCTGTGCCCAGATAATTTTTGGAATGAGCAACAGTATTATAGCTATTCTTTTCATATTATTTAAATTTTATCTGCCATTTTTTTCATTAAGTTTCCAGTTCTTTAAACAATTGCGCTGTCTTCCGTCTGTAAATTCCAATACCTGAAAGCATCGTCCCTAAAACCACAGAAAACAATCCGGGGATAAACCCCAGATAATAAGCAGGAGTAGTAATATTTGCCCTGAAAACACTTGGCATCATCATCTTTGAATTCTTCATCATATCACCAATATTTATTCCTGTTTCCTGTAACCAATAAGAAAATCCAAGGCCTATGAGTGTGCCAAAGAAAGAACCTACAATCCCAATTAGAATAGCTTCATAGATCATAGATCTGTAAATATGGCCTTTTCCTTCGCCAATGGCTAACCGGACACCTATTTCTCCATATCGTCTCAATCCTCCAATTAGTCCGGTGTTCCACAATACAATAGACATAGCAAGAATAAAAACAGCTATTATAATGCCTACGAAACTATCGACAAATTCAAAATAACCGGACAGCAAATTTTCATTTTTCAATCTGACCATAACAGGAGAAAACTCATCATTCGGATCTGAGTACTTATCATTGAAAGTTTTTTCAACATTCATAGCCACTATATCATCATAATTTTTTGAACCAAGAAATCCAAGGATTTCACCACAGGCGTCATACATATCCATTGCATTTTGAATTCCTGTAATATCGGCAACCATGCCGCTGCGGTCCATGAATTCGACTCCAAATTCTATGGTTCCTGCAACAACAAAATTCTGAATTGACATTCCACCATACATGGTAGAAGTAATCAGGGTAACCTGGTCACCGGGACGAACTTCCAGTTTTCCGGCAAGTTCATCGCTTAATAATACTTCGTTCGGCATTTCCGGGAACCGCCCTTTTCTTAAAGCTCCTTCCAAATTAAGTCTTTCAATTTCTTTTGAGTTTTTTGAAAGTAAATCTACAGCCATTCCGGAGACCATGCCTTGCTTTTTTGTTTCTCCGTTTTCGTCAGGAGAATCCAATAAACCACTGAAGTTTATTCGTTGAACAAATTCCATGGTTGGGTAATCACTATGCAGGTTACTTATTAATTCACTTGCTCCTAACAGTGCAAGATCGTTTGGCATCTGATCTTTATTTTCAGCATATGCACGAGTCATTATTTTTACATGCCCTGACGAATATTTTGCTGCAAATTCAATCGAATCACCCAATATACCTGTGAAATAACAATGCATTAGTACAGTAAGTGCAACACCTGCAGTGACCACTATAACCGGCAGCAAACTACGATTGCGGTCTCTTAATAAACCTTTAAATAAAAAACGTATCATTGTATTTTTCCTTTTATTGCGTCAGTGGGATTCATTTTAGATATTTTACGGGCCGGCATATAACTCACAATTGTAGTTATGATTAATACTAAAAGTATTGTGCCTGCTATGAGTCCGGCTCCATAAACCGGAAAGATTTTTTCTGCAATTGAAAGTCCCATATCATCTGTTCCGGCAGGCATGCTAAATCCCGTTTTTATTTGCCATAACAGAAAAGGAACTCCATAGATGGCCCCTACTATAATGGCCAATATAGCATGCATCGCACCTTCCACTGTAAAAAGACTCACCACTTGCTTTCTGGTCATTCCCATGGCAATATAAGTACCTATTTCCTTTTGTCTCCTGAATATCGAAAGTACTTGCGTATCAAATATTGCAAGCATAGCTAAAAGAATTAGAATTAAATAAAGAAACGAACCCCCGACTTTCTTCATTTTTATTATTTCATCCATTTCGGTCATCAGGGAATCCTGACTTTTATATTCCCAACCCGCTATTTTCTCATTCATTTTAAAATTATCGCCAATGATGAATATGGTTGCTTCATCAGGACATTGCATCATTTCCTGCATTTTTTTTATCGGGATCCACATTTGTCCGGCATCAACATTAGGCACATCACAGTTAAATACCTTTACAACTTTCACTTCCGTTGCATCAAAGGTTCCATTTACATCTCTCCATCTGATTGTCGTTATATCGCCTTCCTTTAATTTGCAGCTTTTGGCCATTCTTCGGCCAATAATTACAGGTATTTCTTCCAAGTCGGTATTCATTTCTGCAGTTGGCAGGGCAAGCACTTTTTGACCAGGATCAATTCCTTTTAAAAGCAAACTCTGAATCCTGCCTTCAGGATATACTGATCCCTGATTTATTAAGACAGGTGTAATATTCCCTTCTGCCATCCCTTTTCTAAAGGTTTCAGGAATTTGAGCATGGCTTTCTTCCAGCGTAAAGAAATCGTAAGGATCGTAATTTTGTTGCCAGTATTGTCCATTTCCAACTTCCCAGGCCTGCATATCCTTTCTGGCTTGATAATTCCAACCATCGATAACACCGTAGTGCCAGATAATCATTATGTATACAAAGGACAATACAAATACATTGAGCCAGGTTCGTAAGCCTGCACCGACAAGATTTCGGTAAGCTAATTTTATTGCCAGCATAATTTTCCCTCCTTAACTAATTAGTGATAATTTTATCAGCAGTTACTTTACCATCCTGAAGAAGAATTTTTCTTTTTAAATACTTGATTACTTTATCATCATGAGTAGCAAAAATGAACGTAGTTTGCAAATCTTTGTTAAGATTCTCCATGGTTTGCAATATATGATGTGAGTTCTCGGAATCTAAATTTGCTGTTGGTTCATCTGCCAGCACAACCACAGGTCTTTTAACCATAGCCCTGGCAATAGCTACCCTCTGGCATTCCCCGCCTGATAATTGAGCGGGCCTGGATTTTATTTTATCTGTTAATCCGACCCATTCAAGGGCGTCAAGCACAGCTTTTTTCCTGCCAGAGGAGTTCATATTAAAAAGCAACAATGGAAATTCAACATTTTCAAACACTGTGTAAACAGGCAGCAGATTATAGGTTTGAAAAATGAATCCTAACTTTTTTCTGCGGAGCATCGCGGCCTTTTTAGCCGTTAACTTTCCGATGTTGTTATCAAGCACTAATACTTTTCCTTCTGAAGGGGTGTCAAGAGAACCAATTATATTTAAAAGTGTCGTTTTACCCGATCCGCTGGGGCCGACAAAGCCGGCGAATTCACCTTCGCCAAAGGCCAGGTCAATTCCGTTTAAAGCAGTAAACCTTCCTCCTCCTATAGGAAAATGTTTCTTTACTCCTTCAAGTGTGATAATTATATTTTTTTCCATTTTTATTTATTTATTGCAAGTTATTCAAAATTAATATCATATTAGTGGTTATAAACGAACATAAATTGAATTCCCTTTCCTGTAAATAAATCGGTTTCCTGAATATTGCTGTAAATATTGAATTCGTCGGGATTCCAGAACAACATGAGGTACAGGCTTATATTATCATACTGGCGCTGCCAGTTTACAAACCTGTATAAATCATCATTTGTCCAGTCATAATATACCATACCTGTTATATTATCCAGGAGTCCTACCGGGTATCTCAGGGCCATGGCAGAGAATAAAATACTGTTATCTGACTGAAAAATATTTTCCGAAGCTGAGGTCCAGAGAAACTCATTTATTGCATTAAGGCCATTACCTATTTTAAATGTATAATCAATTCCCAGGTTAACTTGCTGCTGCCATGGCAGATAGCTTTTGGGAATATCCTGATGAAGCAATACGCTTTCAAACCACAGGCCTACCCCGATATCCCATTTACCATCAAGCCCAAGCCTGTGTTCATTTGAATTTTTAAAACTTGTCATACAGGTATCAATCACTGATTTGCTATAATCAACCTGGCGGTTGTGAACGGACACAGCCAGCTCTCCTTTTAGGGCCGGCAGCTGAAGCCGCCCGCCATATTCAGGCCGCTTTTTATTTGAGGGGACAATCTCCCAGCCCCTGGTATTTTCATTACCATAAAGGCCCCATAGCCATATATTGGCATTATTAAGAAAGTAATACCTTCCCAGTAATGCATAAACACCATCGGTAAGCTGCAAAGGATCACGGGGATCAATACGGTCGAACCACATTAAGGGGCGCAATATTGAAGCAGATCCGAAATTTATTTTCTGAAGTCCGGCTCGTATCTCAAACTGCTCCGATGACATTCTTATCCATAGACGATAGGGTTTTAAATTTCCTTTTGCATCAAATTCCCCGTTGTCATAATCTAATGTTCCGTATGTATTTACAGATATTTCAGTATCGTATTTTACTTTTTTTACCTGTTTTTCAATTGTAACAGACGGAATATATCTCAACCCTCCGCGGGTTTTAAAATCGCTAACGCTGTTAATTGAGAGCCACGAATTTATCTGTCCTTTAAATTCGATTTTCTGTGCATACAGGCCTGTGTAAATAAACACTAATGAAAATAATATGAATAAATATTTTTTCATAGGTTATCATTGCTCAATTTTCTGGATAAAATACCATAAAAGAAAAATCTTGTGACCTCCGGTATAAGATCCTGCGGTCTTTTATATAGATTCATAAGATATTCATCTTTACATATTTCAATTATTTTATCAAGAAAATATAAAATAAACTGAGGATTAATATCTGGTCTGACATCGGCTTCTTCACAAATCTCTTCAATGGAAACATGGCGGAAACCATATTTCCAGAACAGGTCCCGTGCGGTATTTGTAATTTGTTGTTTTTTAGGATTAGTCACTGTTCATCCTTACAATTTTTGGATAAAATATGCCTATGATATCCACAAGTTCTTTCTGGTATTCCATTATCTTATGAATGTCTTTATATGCACCGGGTGATTCATCAAGGCCGCCACCCATGAGCTCTACGCCAGCTTTTTCGAGGATCTGCTTCAGGTCTTTCTGTGAAAAATATTGTTTTGCTCTTGAACGTGATAATAGCCTTCCTGCTCCGTGAGATGCCGAATTAATTGATTGCATGTTTCCTTTGCCTTTAATAATGAATCCGGGCGATGTCATTGAGCCGGGAATAATACCCAGTACTCCTTTGGTCGCAGGAGTGGCCCCTTTACGGTGAACAATAACATCGGTACCGTCCTCCAGTTTTTCTTTCCAGGCAAAATTATGATGATTTTCGACCCTGATAATTGGTTTTTCGCCCAGCGCCTTTGCTATTTTTTCATGAATGATCTGGTGATTTGCGGATGCATAATCTCCTGCGAGATTCATTGCGAGCCAGTATTCAATACCTTCCTCTTCGTTAAGATTTAGCCAGGCAAGGTTCTGGGCCCCTTTAGGGAGGTTACGTTTTTGTTTTGCGACATGCGTATAATGCTTTGCGATGGTAGCCCCGAAATTTCTTGATCCTGAATGCGAAAGTACCGCAAGGTACTCACCTCCGCGTATGTTAAATTCGTTTTTTTCAGCCGGAAGGGCTGATATTCCGAATTCAACAAAATGATTACCGCCGCCTGAAGTGCCGAGCTGGTTATATGCTTTATCTTTAAGTTCTTTTAGCGTTTTAATTTCTTTGAATTCTTTCCTGTCAAGGACGGGGTGTTCTTTTCTTCCCGGAAATTCATCAGTTCCGAACCTTGTATTGTCGTTAAGTATTGACTTCAGCTTATTTCTGTTTTTTTCAAGAAAATCTGCCGGCAGGTTATATACTGATAAACACATACGGCAACCTATATCCATTCCTACACCATATGGAATTATAGTGTTGAGTGTAGCCAGCACACCTCCTATAGGTAACCCGTAGCCACTGTGGGCATCAGCCATAAGAGCGCCGCGGACCGTAATAGGCAGTCGCATTGCGCTTCCCATCTGATTCAGGGCCTCCTGCTCAATTTCCGATTGCCCATATATTATATAATCTTTAGCTACATGAGCAAGTTTTATTGTCTCCGGCTTTTGGGCAGGTTCGGGTTTCTTCCGGGAAATTAACATATTACTTATTTGGCAAAGCTTCGGGTCATTTTTGTATTTTACCGGATCTTTGATAAGCTTCTTAAGCAATTCCAATACCTGAGGTTTATCACTCCTCCTGAAATTTCTGTGAACTATGTTAATTACAAGACTAATCTGTTCTCCCTGGCGAAAACCGATTTTTTCCAGTTCTCCTCCTCGCAGGTTAAGTTTTTTCATTCATTTACCCGATAGCATACAGGCAAATTTATAAACTTTACATGGATTATTATAACAAAAAAGCACCCTTGGGGGGTGCTTAATTCAGCATATCTAATTCATCGCGTTAACTATAAACTCAAATCAGCCCCAGACTTGAATTTTACTACCTTCTTGGCAGGAATATTAATAACAGCTCCTGTCTGTGGGTTCTTGCCTTTACGTGCAGCTCTTTTAACAACTTTCCATGAACCGAAACCTACTAAGCCTACTCTGTCACCTTTTTTGAGTGCACCTGTTATTGCCTTTAAGGCGGCATTTAAAGCTTTTTCGCCAGCAGCTTTGGTTAGACCGCTTCCTTTAGCAATAGCATCAATTAATTGACCTTTATTCATAATTATTAGTTTAATTAATAATAAGCAAGATAAGTAATTCAGCCAAAATTTAAAAGAAAAAGACGATTTAAGTAATTAACTAAATATCAGAATTTATCAACTATTCATATAACACAGCCGAAAAACGAATTTTTTTACAAAAACAAGCATGAAATTTCATACACAAATTTTTGCAGGTTCAATTTTGGCAGTCCGGTTACATTAATTATTTAAACCCGGCAGGCTTTTCATAGCTATTTCAAATCCCTGCTTCCTTCTCCTTGATAGTCTAATTATTGTTCCACACTCCATTATAATATTACTTTCATGATTAAATTCAGCTTTATATACTTTGAGCAGGTTAATAATATGTGATCTGCTGCAGCGAAAAAACAACGATTTTGGCAGTATGGCTTCCAGCTCTGCCATAGTCATACACAAAGTATAGGATCTTTTATCCATAAGTTTTATTTCAGAAATTCCTTCAAACGCGCAAAAGTGAGAGATGTTCCCAATAGGTTCGTTTCTCAGGATTCCCGGCCCGTTTAACAGGATCTTACTGGCCAGGTTGACGTTTTTAAGATTATACATGATTAAGATGGTTTAATTTATAACTAGTCAATTCTTTTCCAAAAGTGAATATAAATAAGGGCGCATCCATCAATTTGTGATTTTTAGATATTGAAAATATAGGTCCTCACTGATGATATCAATTTCATTTAACAGTCTTAAACCTTCTTCCAGGATAGAAACCGACGATATGTTTGTTTCATTATTTAAAGCACTTTTGGCAATGGTTGTCAGTGTGCTTATCTGGTAATCAAGTTGAATTAACTTTTCTTTATAGCGGTGTAACCTATAAAGATCAAATTCATTTGTCCAAGGCATTTCAAAAATTTTAACTAAAATAAAATCATACTTGGCCGTAAATCAAAAAAAAAGTTATGAATCAAAATAAATCTGATATGAATTTTATTATGAATGCGATCAGTAAAAGTCAGTAAGTTTGATCAGCAATAAAAAAACCTGGCTTTAAGAGTCATAATGCCAGGTTTAGGTTATATTATAATTTAAAACCTTATTTTTTATTTTATGTTCAGCCTCTCATTTATTATCAGCTGGTGAAGATTAGAAGTTATAAGAAAAGCCTATTCCCAGTACTTCTTTGAACTGGGCCCTGGGAACATATTCGATTATTCCGTCATTATTAGAATCACCGGCAATATCAATATCATCATCATAAATGAGATTGGTGGATAATGTTGCCGATATATATTTGTTTACTTTCATTGTGAGAAGGGTCTCCCAGTTTACGTCGATATTCTGGGGATTATTTAAATAATTTGAAAATAGGTCAAGCCTGGTCAATATGGAGATGTTCTCCATGAGATTTTTTCTGTATTCCATTCTTATGTAACCTCCTATCTCGAAGCGGGCTTTTTTACCTTCGCTGACAAGCACTCTATTGCTGTTGGTATCAGCGGGAGCAACACCAAAAGCCCCACTATTGGCGAGGTTCTGGTCAATCACAATTGTTATTTTTGAGGTAACAGGGGATATATACATGCTGAAATCGTCATTAGGCTTATAATCCATGCCTAATGATCCGAGGATATATGCAGGAGCGAACGCACCTGATATCTTTACTGAATCATTCGGGTAATTGTATCCGGCAGTCATCTGTGTTTTAAAGTTCAACAATGCGGCATAATACCATTTTTTTATTGCCTGCCTGCCATATTTTGAGAGAAGGTCAATTTTATCATCAGTCTTGAAAAGGTCTTCATCTTTCCCTTGTTTTAGAATCCCATAGCCAATGTCGAGGGAACTGGCCCATATGCTTTTATCTTTTTTATAATTGGCAAAGAGGCTTGCGAGTCCGTTAGCTGCCAATGCATTTTGCCCGCCTGCTGCCCAGTTTGTTAAGGAAGTCTGCGATAGGTTAAGTGAAATGACACCTCCCTTTTTCCATCCCTCGGTAGAGTCAGAGGATTGAGTACGCAGCTGGTTTTCTGCTTCCGTAGTCTGACTATAAGAGGTACAAATAAGTATAATAAACATTGCTAATAACAGAACAATTTTTTTCATGATTATAATATTTTATGTGCCATTACTATTCTATAAACAACTTGCCTGAATTAATAACTGATTTGCCTGATAATAAGTAGATATAGATACCTTGATGCAGGTCACCTGTATATATATTATTATCAACTGATGTTACTTTTTCTGTCCTTATATTTTTGCCTGTCAGATCAATTATTTCCGCTATGAAAGTGCCTGATGGTAAATTTTTAAAAGCAGTATAGCCGGTGATTGAATTTGTAGTGGTATAAATGGTACCATCCGGGTTCTCATATATCATAGTGCCAGTGCCAGTCGAAGGTCCTTCGCCAGCAATACCTGATACAAAGTTTACAAGTTCATTACTGCCTAATGAAATATCAATATTTCCAGGCAATTGCCTTAGGAACCATTTCATTTCATATGTAACAGAATCACCAGGTGCTATGGAATAATATTTACTTTGGTTCTCAAGCTCAATATATGCATGGTCTCCGTTTAACCACAGTTCAATTTCATTTTCACCAGGTGCAGGGCTGTCATAATGCACATTTTCGAATTGCTTTATAAATAATATTGAATCATCATTAATATGTGCAAACCATCCATTACTGCCGTCGCTGAAAAATTTATTGTTTCCGGCATCAGAATTATCATATTCGTACCACGTTACATTATTGATCTTTTCAGTGTAACTGGCAAAACCACCTGTTACTGAACCTTCGCCCGACGGGAAAAAAGTTATTCCGCCGGGAGGAACACGTGATACTTCCCATAATCCGTTATTTTCTGTAGCGCCACCCTCATTTATACAGGTATATAAAATAGTCACTGATGTATCTTCTTCACTGGCATAAAATACTTTTTTGAATCTAAGGTTTGAGGCATTATCAACACCGCTTAACAGGATAACACTGTCACCTGAAATCCCCCCGGAATAAGGGTCACTGTCGAGGACAACAGAAGGAGGCCAGCCCCAGTCATTTTGAGGTGCAGGCCATAATGTGGACCCCCATAGAATGCCATCTGTATAATCGCGGTCAACGAACATTACTTCTTTGTCTCCGAGTTTTAAAGATGATATCCTGCCTCCGAAACTTGAATCTACTTCAAAATACATATCTGCTAGCTGGAAATAATAGAGTGCCCCGTTTTGTTGAGGTGTAACAGGCTGCGCGTGGATATTAAGATCTGTTAACAGAATTATCAAACAAATTCCTGATATAATTTTAATTTTCTTTTTCATTATTACAAGTTTTTATATAAGCTATTGTTTATGAATAGCAAAATTATGGAATTTGTTTTGATTGTCGGTCTGATAGGATAATCAGACAAAGATTTAAGCAATTAATATATATACGAAGTATTTAAATGGCAGGATGTTAAGCAGCGGTTATTTTACCAGTTTTTTATCGCGCCGGAAAATTTTTATTAAATCAGGGTCATTTCCGGGATTTGACTTGTCGCTATAATTGGCAGGCATTACTTTTAAGCCGTCCCAGAAATCAATGAACAAAGGGTCAATATGTATCCAGTCGCATTCTACAGGTGATGTAACGGGCCAGAAGTATCCCGTATAAATTATTTCTTTATCAATAGTAACTGCAAAAGGTGGTCCAGATACCGTTGAAGTGAGACTCATCACCGTATCCCGGGCCTTTTTGGAGATATTGTAAATGTTCAGATTTGTATTATATGAAATAATGTCTTCGTAACCAATTATCGGATTATCAGCAATGCATGCAGAGCCTGTCATTATTTCCATACTGTTTTCACCGGTCTTATATGACTTGAGCAGATAAAAACATACATTGCCCTTGACCTCTTTTTCGTTCCTGGCATCTTTCTCACATGAACTGAAAAGAAAGAGAGCAGTTAACAGAATGAAAGCAGAATATTTAATTCTAATATAATTCATTAATAAGTTTTAATCATATAGAGAGCCTTTTATTTAAAAGGTTGCTTGCTGTGTATAGATTTTTACATATAAAACGTAAATTTTGTTACAATATTTATTCATAATATTATTATTTTAAATTGCTATGGGTATTTTTATATTGCTAATTTAACAAGTCATGAAAATCGGTAATTTGGACATAAGACCGGCAGTTGCCGGACAGGCACAACTAATATTGGATTTTATTAGAGAGATAGCAGAATATGCGAAACTTGTTCACGAAGTGGTAGCAGACGAAAAAGCTATAAGGGATACTCTCTTTGGTAAAAACAGGTCGGCAGAAGTAGTTATAGGATACCATCGGGGAAAACCTGTCGGATACGCATTGTTCTTTTACAATTTTTCTTCATTCATTGGAAGGCCCGGACTTTATATTGAAGATATATATGTAAAGCCTGAACACAGGAGAAAGGGATTTGGCAAGGCTTTTCTGGTGTACCTTGCACGTCTTGCACGGGACAAAAAGTGCGGCAGGATGGAGTGGGCTGTTCTGAACTGGAACGAGCCATCTATAAAGTTTTATAAAAAGCTGGGGGCTGTTTCAATGGACGAGTGGAGAATTTTCAGGTTATCGGAGGATGCGCTGAAAAATCTGGCAGGTAGTTAACACAAGGATTATGACCGGTACAAGGATTAAGGCCATTTATCTTTTGCTTTATATGGCGTATGCTACGTGGAGGGTTTTCTACAATGTTTTTCTTGAAGATAATAATTTTACGGGAGCGCAAATAGGGATCATTAATGCCCTTTTTCAGTCAAGCATATTTATAATTGTGCCCTTATGGGGAGTAGTTGCCGATAAGCAGGGGATAAGGCCAACGCTAAGATTGGTATTCATTGCAACAGCTATCCTGATTTTTTTTCTGGGTAAAATACAGATATTCGGATTTCTGGTATTATATATACTGATGCTTACCATATTTTACCACCCGCTGGGTCCTCTTACAGATGCACTGGCTGTTGAGTTTTCAAGAAAGGATGATTTGTATAATTACGGAAAACTTAGGTTTTGGGGCTCCTTAGGCTGGGCTTTAGCTTCCGTATTGGGTGGTTATTTGTTTATACATATTCCTTTGGATTATATTTTCCCCGTATCAGCAGCCTTTTTTATTTCAGCAGTTTTCTTTCTTAAGGTTCCGTTGAAAAGAAAAGTAATTTATAAGTCGCATATTCAGCCGATTAGTTTCAGATTTATTCTGAGGAATAAGTTACTGCTCATTTTTATTATTATTTTAACAGCTTACGGTATTGCCTGTGCGCCAGTAAACTCGTTCATAAACTTATATTTTACCGAACTTAAAGCAAGTAACAAAATTATCGGATATGCATATGCCATACAGGCTTTCAGCGAATTGCCCTTTTTTATTATCGGGGAAAGATTAATGCAAAAGCTTGGGGCCAAAAGGATTATTTTTATTTCATTAATAGTCATGGTCATAAGGATGTTCCTTTACGGATTTTTTCCTTCAATACCTCTTGCATTGGGATTGGGTGTACTGCAGGGCATAACCCTTTCATTTCTGCTCGTGGGACTGGTGGAATATATTCATCGGCTGTTGCCGGCAGGACAGTATGCTTTGACGCAGTCAATTATCTGGGGGATTTATTTTGGTATCGGGCAGACACTGGGAAGCCTGGTGATAGGATACTTAAAAGATCTCACAGGTATGATCACTGTGATGTGGGTATTCGGCATTCTTACCTGCATCATTCTTATAGCCACGGGCATACATTTTTATTTAAGCTCAGAAAGAATCAAAGCTGCCGGAGATTCGAGATCACAGGATCCGTTTAAGAAAATTCACTAACCAGTGACTGGCATCTGGTATAATTAGCCCGCTTCCTTTTATTCCGGATTTTTACAGACTTTAATTATACTCCATTCAAACCTTTCTGATTGCCAGGTATAAGCTTTGCATATACAGGTGATGAGATTAAACGTGAGTATAACCAGAAGAACAGTATTCCCAGTCCGGCCCCAAGCAGCATTCCCCCCAGTATGTCCCCGGGATAGTGTACCCCCAGGTACACCCTGCTGTAGGAAACCAATGCTGCCCAAAAGAAGATAAAAAGCGAATACCATTTATTTCTGAAAAGAAAACTTGTAAAACTGGCAAGTGTAAAAGTGTTGGCAGCATGGTTTGATACGAACCCATACTTTTTCCCGCAATAATCATTTACCATATGTATCAGGTTTTGTATTCCTGGATTGTGGCAGGGCCGCAACCTCTGGAACAATTCCTTAAACAGCACCGAGACCTGGTCACTTGATATAATAAGCAGTGCAACTACAACAAATATTACTACAGATTTCCACCGGAATTTATATATTACCCAGCCTGCAAGCAACAGATACAAGGGTATCCATTCCCATCTTTTGCTCATAAAAAGCATCACCTTATCCCAGAAAGGGGAGTGGAAGCTGTTAAGAAAAAGGAACAGATCTGTGTCAAGCTTGTTCAGGAACTCAATCATAGTAATGGTTAAACTGCAAAAATATAAGATTATTTAAACTTTTTTCTGAATGCGCCGGGAGAATAATTCATCTGGGATTTGAAATTCTTTAAAAAATAATAGCGGTCACAGAAGCCGCATTGTGCAGCAACTGACTCAATACTCTCGTTTGTATGCTGCAGAAGGACACTGGCTCTTTCAATTCTCTTCCTGCTTATGTATCGCTGCGGTGATATCTTTATTTCATTTCTGAAAAGCTTTATAAAACTGTTGACTGCCAAATTTATATAATCAGCGTGTCAGCTCTCTCCAGAGAAGATCTTTCAGCTTGCCTATGTTGTACGTGGTGACAGACGATATGAAAACATAAGGTATCGCCGGCAGGTCCTTTTTAATATCCTCCATAAGTTCATCATCTGTAAGGTCTGATTTTGTTATTGCCAGTATTCTATTTTTGTCAAGCAGCTCCGGATTATATTTTTTCAGCTCGTTAATCAGAATTTTGTATTCACTGTGAACATCGTTACTGTCAGCAGGTACCATAAATAACAGGGTGCTGTTACGTTCGATATGGCGCAGGAATCTTAGTCCCAGTCCCTTTCCTTCGCTGGCCCCTTCAATGATGCCCGGTATGTCTGCCATAACAAATGATTTGTTGTCTTTATATGATACAATGCCCAGGTTTGGTGTAAGAGTTGTGAAGGGGTAGTCGGCAATTTTTGGTTTTGCAGCGGAGATTACTGACAGAAGGGTAGATTTTCCTGCGTTGGGGAATCCGACAAGACCGACGTCGGCCAGAATTTTAAGTTCCAGTATGCACCAACCTTCAATTGCCGGTTCTCCGGGTTGCGCATACCTGGGAGTCTGATTCGTTGCTGATTTGAAATGTGTGTTGCCTAATCCTCCTCTTCCGCCTTTAACCATGATATGTGACTCGTTATGCCTGATAATCTCAAAAAGTATTTCATTGGTCTCTGCATTTCTGGCTACCGTGCCCAGAGGGACATCGATGATACTGTCTTTACCGTCAGCACCTGTCTTTAAAGCTTTTGAACCGCTCTGTCCGTTCCCGGCAAATATGTGCTTCTTATACCGAAGGTGCAGTAATGTCCACAGGTGGCTGTTGCCCCTGAGAATTATATGTCCGCCCCTGCCTCCGTTGCCACCGTCAGGCCCTCCCCTGGAAGTAAATTTGTCGCGGTGCAGATGCACCGAACCAGCACCGCCCTTGCCTGAACGGCAGAATATTTTTATGAAATCTACAAAGCCTGATTCTGACATGTTTTGCCAAATATGTAATTATGAAGACTAAAGATCGCCAATAGTCTCACAAATTCTTTTAAATATTTCTTCCAGGGTGCCCATACCGCTGACATAACGGTATTTACCCTGCATATTATAGTAGTCTATCAGGGGGGCGGTTTCGGTATTATATACTTTAATCCTGTTTTCTATTATTGCCATATCCTGGTCATCACTTCTTCCTGCAATTTTACCCCTGTTCAGAAGCCTGCTGACTAACTCTTCATGGTCGACTGAAAGCATTATCATAGCTTTTATGTGTATTGTTTTTTTTGACATAAGTTCGTCAAGTGCTTTTGCCTGGGCCGTTGTCCTGGGAAAACCATCAAAGATAAATCCATTGGCATCGGGATTCTGATCAATTTTTGTCTCAATCATGCTAATGACCACCTTGTCGGGAACGAGCTCTCCTTTGTCCATATACTTTTTAGCCTGAAGTCCCAGTTTAGTTTTGCCAGCCAGCTCACTTCTCAATATATCACCTGTCGAAAGATGTATAAGATCATACTTTTCAATAATTTTTTCTGCCTGGGTTCCTTTCCCTGCACCTGGAGGCCCGAATAATACGATGTTCAGCATAGGATAATAAATATTTAAAGGGTTATACAATTATTAATCGTCAGTCATGGCATAGATATCTTTTAAGTTCCTTCCATATCCTTTATAGTCTAATCCATAACCTGCAACAAAATTATCCGGTATTTCTATTCCAATGTAATGGGGTTTGCTATACCTGTCAAAGCTGCCCGGTTTAAAAAGAAGAGCTGCAATTTTAATATCTCCGGGCCCATAACCTTTAAGTTGTTTAAGTATGCTGTCAATGGTAAAACCGGTGTCTATGATATCTTCAAGAATGACCACCGTCTTATCTGAAATATCTTCATCGAGACCTATAAGTCTTTTTATGCTCCCTGATGAGGATGACCCCTCATATGTTGCAAGTTTTAAAAATGATATCTGGCATTCGAACTCTATTCTCCTTATTAAATCAGATACGAACATAAAAGCCCCGTTAAGAATTCCCAGAAAGATTACGTTCCTGCCATGTAAATCTTTATTCATCTGATCGGCCATTCGAATTACCGATTCCCGGATTTTGGCGGAGCTTACCAGTAGTCTGAATTCTTTGTCAACTATCCTTATTTTATCCATTGATTTGGCCGGAATTTTTATATCTTGCGAAAATACAAATTCCAGGGTTAATAAGTTATAAGTTCGTAACTTACAATAATTATTATTTTTATATTTATATAAAATTAAGAAATTAAATATCAATGAAACCACAAGTTAGTATAATTATGGGCAGCACGTCTGATCTGCAGGTGATGGAAAAAGCCGCGGAAATTCTAAATAATTTTAAAATATATTTTGAAATGAATGCCCTTTCTGCACACAGAACCCCGGGGGAGGTTGAGAAATTTACAACGAGTGCTGAATCGAGGGGTATAAAGATAATAATTGCCGGAGCAGGAATGGCAGCTCATTTGCCGGGTGTCATTGCTTCAATGACCAGCATCCCCGTAATAGGTGTTCCTATTGATACGTCTCTCCGTGGAATGGATGCATTATTGTCAATTGTACAGATGCCTGCCGGTATACCGGTCGCAACGGTTGGTATTAATGCTGCCCAGAATGCAGGGATTCTTGCTTGCCAGATTCTTAGCTTGTCTGATAAAAGAATTGCAGAAAAACTTATCGATTTCAAACAGAATCTTAAGGATAAAATTACCGGGGCAAATCAGGAACTTTCAAAAGTCAGGTATGATTATAAGGTTGACAGTTAGTGTTTGTTTCGTATTATTTATTTGTCCGTTTGCATATGCCGCCAATGATAATTATCCTTGCGGAGCAAGAGCGTCCGGACTGGCGAACTCGGGTGTCGTACTGGCTGATTTATGGTCGAATTACCATAACCAGGCCGGACTGGCGCAAATTGAAGATATTACCCTGGGCTTTCATTATGAAAATAAATATGTTGTTTCCGAGTACGGATTACATGCTTTGGCACTCGCAATTCCTGTCAACAAAGGTACAATAGGTGCAAGCATTTCTTTTTTCGGGTATTCGAAATATAATGAAAGCAAAATATCCCTGGCTTTTGGAAAACCTTTCGGGAGCAAATTTGCTGCAGGAATACAATTGGATTTACTTAATGTCTATCAGGCAGAAGATTATGGGAACAGGACTACCCTGGCTGCAGAGGCAGGCATACTGGCTGAACCTGTGGAGGACTTCCTTATAGGAGCCCATGTTTATAATCCGACAATGTCTTCATATCATACATTTGAGGGTGAGGGAGTACCCACAATATTCCAGGTGGGAGCAGGATATTATTTTACAGAGAAGCTGCTTATCGTTATTGAGACTGAAAAAGATATTGAGCGGAAAGCTGTCTTTCAGTGCGGTGTTGAATATCACTTAATTAAAAGCATTTATGCACGATTCGGGTTATCCACATCTGAAATATCAAGCTATTCATTTGGTGTAGGTTTTGTTTATAAAGGAATTAATGCTGATTTTGCTTTCTCTCGTCACCAGATACTTGGATATACTCCACATGTATCGTTAAGTTATTCGTTCAGGTAGAAAAAACTGTTAAAAATTTATGGATTATCGTTATTTAGTAATTTTTGTTATTTACATGGTAACCGTTGCCAGCTCAGGGGCCCAAGACCAGACATTTGAGAAATACGAATCCCTGGAAGATCTGGCAGAAGCTATCTATTCGGAAACGGATCTGCAGATCGATTATTCGACCCTCTTTGATGATTTATATTATTACTATGAGAATCCCATAAACTTAAATGCTGCAAGTTATGACCAGTTAAAGAAGTTATATATTTTAAGTGATTTTCAGATACAGTGCCTGCTGGATTATGTTGAGGAAAACGGAGCCATAGTAAGTATATATGAATTACCATATATATATGGATTTTCACAGAAAGAAGCGAGGTTTCTGGCACCCCTTATTTCTCTGGAACCTATTAAAACCAGCGGACCTGTTAAGCTTAAGGACTCATATAAATACGGACAGCATGAAATAATATTGAGAGCACAGCGAGTATTGGAACAACAAAAGGGTTATTTGCCTGTCAGTGATTCAATACTGCAAATTAATCCGAATACCAACAGGTACCTGGGGGATCCGTACAAGTTGTATGTGAGGTATAAATACAATCTTAAAAAAAGGATCTATTTTGGACTGACCGCTGAAAAAGATGCGGGTGAAGAATTTTTTAAGGGTTATAATAAGAGCAACTTTGATTTCTGTTCGGCACATTTTCAAATCAATAATACAGGTGTTTTTAAAAAGATCCAGATTGGAGACTATCATTTGCAGTTCGGACAGGGATTGACTTTATGGAGCGGACTGGCGTCAGGTAAATCCGCATATGTTTTAAATATTGAAAAAAGGGCGGAAGGCATCAAATCCTATGTGTCAGCAGATGAAAATATTTTTTTCAGGGGAGCCGCAACTACTTTATCTGCAGGAAGCTTTGATATTACCTTATTCTACTCACGTAAAAAAAGGGATGCCAATATTATAGACACTATAAGACCGGATTTTTACGAATTTTCAACTTTTCAAAACACGGGATATCACAGGACACCCTATGAAAACTATGACGAGAAAGTTATAAAGGAATCGGCTTATGGCGCCAATATTACTTTCAGAAGAGACTACTGGTCAATCGGGACAACCTTTGTGCATTATGAGTTTGGGGGGGAACTGAGGGAATCGGAACGGGTATATAATAAATTTGACTTTAGTGGTTCACAGGTTACTAATATAGGGATTGATTACCGGGCAAACATTAAGAATATAAGCCTCTTTGGGGAGGCTACCTCAGGCAATAGTGCCCTGGGCATAATAAACGGTGCTGTTGTTTTTATAAACAACCTGGTATCATTCTCTGCTTTTTACCGCTCATACCAGAAAGATTTCTTTACCCACTATGGCAATGCCCTGTCTGAGAATTCATATGATGCCAATGAAAACGGATTTTATGTGGGAACAGAAATTCAACCCTTCAGGTACTGGAAAATATCAGCATACTCCGATATATACAAGTTCCCCTGGCTTAAGTATAATGTCAGTGCTCCTTCTATGGGAACGGACTTTTTCTTCAGGCTCGATTATACCGGCGGGAATAATTTTGAATCGTATCTCAGAATAAATTACGAACGGGAATATGAGAACAACAATGAAGAAGATACATTGATTGCAAAACCTTTTGAGGTGAATAACTTTAATATAAGGATTCATATGTCTTATTCATTAAGCAGTAATTTTCAACTAAGGAACAGGGTAGAACTGAACAGGATTAACAGGGGAAATGAATCTCCTGATAACGGGTATTTGATATACCAGGACTTGATTTATGGTGCAAAGAAGCTACCGCTAACAGTATATTTCAGATATGCCTTATTTGATACCGACAGTTATTACTCAAGGATTTACGCATATGAGAATGATCTGCTTTATGCATATTCAATTCCGGCGCTTTATTTCAAGGGGGTACGGACTTATATAATGCTAAAATACTCTGTTTCACGTCATGCTGACATATGGATGAAATATACACGTACCACTTATGCCGGTAGAGACATCACAGGTTCAGGCTTAAATGAGATTGGCGGCAATATAAAATCGGAAATAAAGGTTCAGCTTAGAGTCAAATTTTAAAACTTTCTCAGGCACTCATATTAATGATGCCAAAGGAACAAAAATCACTGCTCGCAGGATTATAAGTCCGGTAAATTTAATAATGAAAGGATTTTTTTATCTGCCTTCAAAAAGTTTGTATTCTACCGGCACTATTGTAGAGATGGAATTTTTAACAATACTCTCTATTTACTGCATACAATAATAAATTCTTTTGAGCCGGCATTAAGGGGATTTTCATTGTAATCCCCGAAAATGGTTACCAGTGTGAGCTTCGAGAGCTTAACCAGGTGTTCGAGCTCATACCTGAAGAACAGGCGCATCTTGAGGTTCCATTCTTTTTCAATCTGCTTACTATCCTCGTCCCACGTAAATTTCATTGTTACATTAAGAAGCTGATTTACAATATCGGTCTTGGAAGACACGGTACGCCTGACTTTTTTCCCGGGCTTGTAATCCCCCTCAAAGTCGGTAAGATTATCAATACCTTCAGCCATAAGTTTGGGATCAGGTACGAACAGGTCAAAAATAAATAAGCCCTTATCATTAAGGTGCTCATATACATTATTAAGAAAGGAAACCTGCTCTTTTGTATCCAGTACATGGGCAAAAACGCGGAAAGGCGCAACAATAAGGTCAAACCTCAAATCTAGCTTCATTTTGCCGGCGTCGCCGGTTAATACGCGGTAGTGATCTTCTGGGGCGAGCTTTGTTTTTAAAACATCAATCATGTTTTTACTGATATCTATTCCATAGATATCGGCACCCCTGGCAAGGGCATCGATAAGGAACCTTCCCGTGCCGACACCTATTTCCAGAACTTTGCCTTTTGTGCCAAGTATTTTATTAATAAAGTACCCGGTGTCAACTTCCGAACGTACTTTCTTATAAACCACGTCGTAAAAGCGGGCAACAAAATCAGGGTATTCGAATGAACCTTGCATAATTAAATATTAATTTCAATCTGCACTGATAAACTTTGACAGTAATTTTATGTATGCGGCCTGGTAATAGATTGCAGGTTCGCTAAGTTCCCATGAAGCCTCGGGGTAGCCATCATTGAAGTCCATGTAACATTTTTGCATGGGCTGTCTTGATATTTCCGTTACCGTGCCATCGTACCTGAAATTAGGCCCGCCGGGCATGAGTCCCGGTATAGGATTCCTATCCCATTCCGAGCCGTCTCTAAACCAGTCATGATAAATTTCATCAGTGCATAAGTCAGCTCCATACCTGTACATATTACTTATATATACTATGCCTAAGGGATTAACACCGTGAAAATAGTGAAGGATCCCCAACGCCCGGTTTAGGTATTTGTCCTTGTTATTACCATAAAGGTTATAGGTTATAAAGTCATAGTTTGCAGCTCCAAGGGCAGCACGCGGATTATTTGATCCCCAGTTATAAAGTGTCATGGGGATGTAAGCCATATAAAGGTCATCCCGGGGCCTGAACTGGAAAAGGTGCAGTCCGTATCCCTCCTTTTTGCGCTGCGCAAGGATATCATTCCTGGCATTTTCATCAGCATCTGCAAGGGTTGTGTAATAAAGCAGTGCATCCCCAACATGACTGAAATATAAATAGGAATAGATATCATAGAAAGGGGAGGTTATATAAAACCTGTTTTTTACGATCTCGTTATAATTCTCTTCACCTGTAAGGGCAAATAGATATATGGCCGTAACAACTTCCATCTCATCCTGTTTTTCAAGGCCGATATCAGCATCCCCCGATTTTATTTCCTGGCTGTCGCATGTATCTGAGCGCGAATTATTGTGGTACCAGTCCCACGCTCTGACAGAACGTTCTTTTAAACCGTTTGCGTATTCTTTTAATTCAGGAAAGTTTGAGAATACCAGTGCCGCGTGGGCAAACATTCCGGCAGTGGCAATTGTGGAAGATGAACACTCGGGCCCATAATAGCGGGGGCGCTTATCGGCACTCGGCGGAGTTACCGTGTTATAATCTATATTTCCCAGCTTGATTAATACTCCACCGTCACCCTGCTGCATCTTTTTTATCCATTCCAGCTCGTATCTTACTTCATCAATAATATCCGGAATGCCGTTACCTGATTCGGGAATATTGAAATCGTCCGTAAAGATACCGGGGTTCTGCCGGTAAGATGTCAGCAACATATGGACCGGACTTGCGGCAAAGGTTACATATTTATTATAGTCACCGGCATCCATCCATCCCCCTGAGAGATCCTTTGCAGTGGCCTTGTTACCCTTATCGTACAGATACAGGGCTTCCTTATCCTGTCCGTCCCCCATGAAGGCTGCCGCATCAGTCCACGGATCTTCGGCATAAGGTTTTTCTTTGGGAGAGTTAAGGCGCTGATAGTAAAACACGCGCATTACTGCATTTAAAATATCTTTATAAACATTTTTTGCTATCGCAAACTTGTATGATCCCACTTCTTTCTGCTTATCATAAACATAATATTCACCTTCTTCGTTTACCTCGCTGAAATCAAACCACCATCCCTTATCACCTGCTGTAAAATCAACAGCCCCCCTGTTCCATTCTGTTAAGCTTCCCGAGTAAATAACTTCATCGTTATTCCATTTGCGAACTTCATAAACTGTGCCCGGGATAAACTCATCATTAGCGTTAAACCCTATTTGCGGATTGACAATGACGGCAACCTTTTTATCATCTGTACGGTAACCGAACTGATCGACCATTATGTATTTTTGTATACTATCCGGTTTTGCAAACAAGCCTGTAGCAATGATAAATAATACCGTGCAGGTAGCAGTAAGTTTTTTATGGTCAGTCATGATAACCTCCTGTTTAATATTAAATAAATCAATTTATCATTTAAAGATAAAAATCATTATGAATATAATAATTCAGATATAAAAAAAAGCAGGTAAACCAGCATAAAAAATAATTCAACACCCCTGAAAATAATTACCGTAATGGTTTGACAGTATATCCTTCATTTATCAGTATATTAATAATACCTTCTTTACCAGGTAAATGTCCGGCCCCTACAGCAATAAATGTTGACTGTTCATTGATCATTCTTTGAATTCTCTCCGCCATCTTTATATTCCTGTCGGTTAATAGATTTTTCTTAATCATAACCATAGACTTATCTTTCTGCATCGTCTCCAGGAGATCGTCAAGCCGGGCAGACTTATATAACCTGATAATATTTTCAATATCCTCATGTGCCTGATCAATATTCCTGAAATAGTCAATTACATATTCATAAGGTATGCTATCCATGATTTCCATTTGTTCTTCAATAGTTTCAATGCCTATGATTTTTTTATCAAGTTCTTTTCCTTTACTGTAAAAAAATTCATCAACAGAGACATCAACATCGTTGGCAAACTGGTAATTCATTGCAAGAGATAATAAGATAATTGGTTTAAACCTGTCAAAGAGTGATATATCAAGTCCGCTTATATCTTCAACGACTGTCTTAAGGAGCTGATATTCCTCATCTTTAAAAATGTCCTTAAGTGTCTGATCACCGGGAAGTGTCATTTTCTGCGAAAGCAGTATTATGTTTTCAGTACTTAAGTCTGCTTCCAGGGCGAGGGCTTCACATTTTTCAAATGCTGCCATAACGGAATCATTGAACTCAAATACCCTTTTATCCTTAATATGAATAGTCCCGTATAGATAGGAGGCAGCCCCAAGATCATCGCCCGTTATTTTCCACAGTAGGGACTGGGCGTGAACTTCCGGTATGTAAATATTACAGGAAACAAGTAAAAACAGAACAATATATAGTTTTTTAAGCATTGTTATCCTGCTAATTAACTTTGTTAAGTTTTTATATTAACAAATATGGTAATATTAGTTAAAAGAATCGTAATTATTAATTGACTTATATTTCTGAAGGTTGATTTCTTTTTACATATAATAATTTATTTTTGTATTATTACCGGTAAGTTATGTATTAAAATGGAGACCTTCAGGTATGAGAGCTGCAATTCTCCTGTTAAAGGATTAACAAGGTGATTTTTTTACAGGAATAAAAGTCAATAGAAATAAACTTAATAAGCATAATTATGAAAAAAAAGAATAAATACAACAGGCGCGGATTTTTATCAAAGGTAACTGCAGGAGCTGCATCGGCCGGACTATTAAGTGTGGCGGGCAGCACATTTTCAGCATTCGGTCGGGAAGAACCGGCCTTAGTCAATGATAATAAGTTCGTTTACCGTACACTTGGCAAAACAGGGATACAACTACCTGTGATAAGCATGGGAGTTATGAATACAGGTAATCCAAACCTTATAAGGGCAGCACTGGATGCAGGCATAGTTCATATTGATACGGCTCATGGTTATCTTAAAGGTAAAAGTGAGGTTATACTCGGAGATATATTAAAGGAAAGGCCAAGGGATTCTTTCTTTATTTCAACAAAGATACAGCCTGAATGGGACAGATCCGAAGGCTGGAATATTAGGAAAGTATCTTCGGAGTCAACGAAGGAGCTGTACCTTGAGAAGCTTAATACGAGTTTAGAGCGGCTGCAACTGGATTATGTGGATATATTGTATCTTCATGCTGCAAATACCAGGGAAACCGTCCTTAACGAAAGACTCATCGACGCGCTGACAACAGCAAAGAAGCAGGGTAAAATAAGATTTATAGGAATGTCATTCCATGAAAATTTTCCCGAACTTATACGGGCAGCCATTGACAGTAAGGTTTATGAAGTTATTCTTACTGTCTATAACATTCAGATGTATGGATGGCAGGAGATGGACCAGGCACTTGCTGAAGCTGCGGATGCAGGGCTCGGCATAGTAGCTATGAAAACGCAGGCCGGAGGTTACTGGGACAAGGAGAGGCAGCACCCTATAAATATGAAGGCTGCATTAAAATGGTCCCTTCAGAATGAGAATATATGCACTGCCATTCCCGGCATGACAACATTTGATCAGCTTAGCGAGGATATGTCAGTAATGGAAGATCTTAATCTTACACCGGAAGAAATAAAAGATCTTCAAAAGGGACAGGAACTGGGATTGACGGGCATGTTCTGCCCCCAGTGCGGAAAATGTGTTGCAAAGTGCCGTAAAGGGCTGGATATACCTACTCTTATGAGATCATATATGTACGCCTACGGCCACAGGAACCTGGCAGTTGCAAGGGAAACAATAAATCAGGTAAATTTGAATGAAGCACCCTGCATTGATTGCCATAACTGCACTGTGGATTGCACAATGGGATTTGATATAAAGGACAGAGTATCTGATATTGCAAGGTTAAAGTACGTACCTGAAGAGTTCCTTGTCTGAAATAATATATAAACCGCTAAATACAGAATTATGAAAACATCAGAAAATATAACGGGGAAAAAATATAGATATTTTGTAACCGGACTTGTCTGTCTTTTAAGTGCCCTTACCTTATATTCACAATCACCTGTACCCCAGGATGCGGAGCTGGAAAAAATTGCAGAAGGATTTCAGTTTGTCGAGGGACCTGTCTGGATTGATGGTGTGGGATTACTTTTTAGTGATATACCTGCAAACACAGTATATAAATGGACAGCTGATGGAGGAGCTGTTTCGTATCTAAGCCCCTCGGGAAATTCGAACGGACTGGCACTGGATATTCAGGGCCGTTTGCTTCTGGCACAGCACGGTAACCGCCGTATTGCTCGAATAGAAGAGAACGGCACTGAAACAGCCCTTGCTACGCATTATAATGGAAAGCGCCTTAACAGTCCGAATGATATTGCTGTAAAATCAGATGGTTCCATATTTTTTACCGATCCTGCATATGGAATATCAGCCGGACAGGAAGAGCTGGATTTTTCAGGAATTTACAGGATAAGTCCTTCGGGAGTTTTGCAATTGCTGGATAGTACCATTGGATGGCCAAACGGCATAGCTTTTTCACCTGACGAGACAAAGCTGTATGTTGGAGATTCAGAGGCACGTATAATTTATGTATACGACGTGACAGACGATACCCTTATTGCTAACAGGCAGCAGTTTGCTTTTATGAACGCCTCCGGTAGTACTGACGGCATGAAGACGGATGAAGACGGACATTTGTTTTCCACCGGCCCCTTTGGGGTGTGGGTGTATGCTCCGGATGGTACTGTGCTTGATACTATAGAGGTACCCGGACAAACAACAAACTGTAACTGGGGCGACGATGACAGGGAGACCCTTTATATCACCTCAGGAACAGCAGTATATCGAATACGTATTGGGGAGCCTAATATATCATCTGTTGATAACAGACAGGATACCTATAGATCACAAGGTAAGTTTTACTTTTATCCCAATCCCTTCCACAGTGAAACAACAATTTTCTATACAATACCCTGTGACAATTACATATCACTAAAGGTTTATGATGTTTTAGGCAACGAGCTCGAAACCCTGGTTGACGAGAAAATGGGGGCAGGAAAACATAAGGTAATTTTTGATGCCGCTATTCTCACAAGCGGTGTTTATTTTTGCAGGCTCCAGGCAGGGAATGATTTCATCGAATCACAAAGAATACTTTTTCTCAGGTAGGAAGGTTATTTCTGTTTATAACAAAATCCATTCCTAATTGGAATCATTTTATATACCCGCTGTCGGCAATAATTGTTTATTTTTAGCCAAAATAATAATTATGAAAACACGCTCCATTTTATTTGTTATATTAACGCTATTGTTCATATCCTACCGATGTTCCACAGATCATAAAGGGATTAAGCATATTAAAAATGGGATTGAGCTTGAAACAAAAGGATTGAACCTGAATGTCCGGTTTTATTCTGACAACATTGTACGTGTAGTTAAATGGCTGCCGGACGGTTCACCTCAAAAGCTGAGCCTGTCTGTGATTCTGGACAGCCTGCCTGAATTGGATATCAGTACGCAGGAAAAGTCAGGGTATATAAAGGTCAGCAGCAGCAGACTCATATTACGCATAGCAAAGAATGACGGCAGAATAGAGTTTTTTGATAAGAATAATGAAATTATCCTTAATGAATATGGTAAGCCTGCATTCACACCGGTTGAATATAATGGTGATAAATCCTTTAATGTTCAGCAGAAATTCAGGTTAACCCCTGATGAAGGCATATACGGACTTGGGCAGCATCAGGACGGGTACATGAACTACAGGGGGCATACGGTAAACCTGGTACAGACCAATACGGATGCGGTAAATCCGTTCATAATATCGACAAGAAAGTATGGGATATTATGGGACAATTATTCAAAGACGGTTTTTGAGGATGGTACCGAAACTTCACTATGGTCGGACATGGGGGATAATATTGACTATTATTTTATTTACGGGAATACCATGGATGATGTTATAGCGGGTTACAGGAACCTCACCGGGCAGGTACCGATGTATGGCAAATGGGCATACGGATACTGGCAAAGCAAAGAGCACTATAAAGATCGTGATGAATTACTCGGTGTTGCCCAGGAATACCGCCGGCGCAAGATACCCGCTGACAACATCATTCAGGACTGGTACTACTGGGAGGGGAATGAAAACTTCAGCCAGATGTTTTTAGATCCTAAGAGATACCCTGAACCGGCAGAGATGATCCGCAAGATTCATGATCTTAATTTTCATATTATGATCTCCATATGGCCGGGCCTTGGTCCGAATACCCTTATTTATAAAGATATGGAGAAGAGAGGTTATCTTTTTAACACACCAGGGTGGGCAGGTTTTAAATATTTTGATGCATTTATTCCTGAGGCTAACGACCTTTACTGGGAGTATGTAAAAAAAGGACTGTATTCAACGGGTATCGATGCCTGGTGGATCGATTCCACGGAGCCTGATATTGTAAACGCCACAACGAAAGAAGCCGAGGAATATGAGATGAAAAAGATAGGAAGAAACCACCTGGGCTCCTGGGCCAGGTATTTAAATGCTTATTCACTTGTTATGATGGACAATCTTTATAAGAACCAGCGTAAGGAAACTGATGAGAAGCGTGTCTACATGCTTACACGTTCGGCTTTTGCGGGACAGCAGCGTTCGGCAGCCACTACCTGGTCTGGTGATATAGGTGCCAGCTGGGATATTTACAGGAAACAAATAACTGCAGGCATTAATTTCTGCATGTCAGGTATACCATACTGGACATTTGATATCGGTGGTTTTGTTCTTGGCGCCTATGGCGGGGTATTCTCAAACGGGGGCAAGGATCCTGCTTACCAGGAGCTTTATACACGTATGTTTCAGTTTGGCTCATTTTGTCCTGTATTCAGGGCTCATGGTTCAGAAACACCCCGTGAAATATGGGAATTTGGTGAGTTTTCAGAGTCCATGCTGAAATTTGACAACTTGCGTTACCGCCTGCTCCCCTATATCTATTCACTTGCCTGGCAGGTTACCAGTGATGGGTATACTATTATGCGCGGACTGCCAATGGATTTCGGAGAAGATACGGAAGTGCGTTCCGTGGATGACCAGTTTATGTTCGGACCATCAATTATGGTATGTCCTGTTACTGAATATATGATCTACAGGCCACCGGAGAACAGCATACTTGTCAGCCCCGGGTATTTCAGGACCAAAGACGGCAAACAGGGATTGCTTGCAAGGTATTACAAAGATCCGGAATACAAAACAATGTCCTACGAGGAGGTTGTTCCTAATATTGACTATCTGTGGTATACGGGGCGCCCGGACTATGTTACCGATTCCTGCTATTCGATACGGTGGGAAGGCAAGCTCATCCCGACACTTTCAGGCAAGTACCAGTTTCATGTCAAATGTTATGATGCAAAGCGTATAATTCTTGACGGCAAGGAGCTTCCCTATATTTATACAAGTGTTGAGCAGTATACTGATTTTGTGGAACTCGAAGCAGGCAAAGAATATAATTTTATCATGGAGACAGAGAACAGGTCAACCGGGGCATCAAAAATAATGCTCTACTGGAAAACTCCTGACATCTTTAAAAAAGAAGCAACTGTTGAGAAAAGAAAAAGAACCAGGGAGGTCTACCTGCCGGCCCAGCATCAGTGGACGGACTTCTGGACGGGCAGGACTGTGGCAGGAGGCAAGACCATTACAGCAGATGCTCCGATTGATAAGATACCTTTACTGATTAAAGCAGGATCAATTATTCCATTGGGCCCGTTTATTCAATATTCAACTGAAAAATCCGCCGATACTATTGAATTGCGAATCTATCCCGGTGCTGATGCCGACTTTACATTATATGAAGATGAGAACGATAATTATAATTATGAGAAAGGCATCTATTCGACTGTTGATTTTCACTGGGATGATACGAAACGCCAGCTTACTCTGGGTGAACGCAAAGGTGCATTCCCGGGAATGCCTGAAATTCAACAATTTAAATTAGTGCTGGTTAAAGACAACCATGGAACAGGTACCGGGATTACATCAAAACCTGATAAAACAATCTCTTACCAGGGGAAAAGTCAGGTTATCCGCTTCTGACAATAGAAAGTCAGGTTTATAGTAATACCTCCAGCAGTGCAATAAAGCTTCTGCAGGGAATAACATATATTGTACAGTGCATTTAATATTTCCAAATTATTTGCAGGCCGTGGCCCTGTTCCAGTAAAAATAGGTGCTGGCATCTTCAAGGGTAATAAAATCTCTTAATTCATTAATTGCTTCACTTATTTCTTCTTCGGTTAAAAGATTATGATCGATCAGCTTTTTTCGGGCTCCTTCAATATTACCGATAAGATTCCCGATCCACGGGCTGAAAGTCTTAAGGTCATAATAATGAAATTCAGGGGCAGGGGATAATTTGATCTTTTTAAAGCTACTTTTTTTTAATAATGAATAGAGTTTTTTACCTATAAGGGCATCGCCTCCAAGTTCATACTGAAGGAGGGCAAATTTCTGCCATGCTTTTTTAAAATGGGGACATTCGGGATATATTTCAATTGCCAGGATGTTATTTTCCTGGACAAACAGCCTGCCTCCGTTTATCAATACGCGCCATACCTCATTAAGCACCTTAAGAGGATTAGCCACATGTTCAAGTATATAGCGGCAATATACAACATCAAAGGAATTATTTTTAAAGGGCATATTATGGGCATCACCTTTTATAAAGTCAAGGTTTGGCAAACCGGAGGGACACTTTTTCAGCTGGTCTGCCGATTTTTCGAGTCCTGTTACCTGTCCATTCGGTATTTTCAGCGCTGCTTCCTTTGCCAGCAGTCCGAGTCCGCTCCCAATCTCAAGAACCTTGTCCGTTGTCCGCAGTTTGAGAAAGCTGACAAACGATTTGTTAGTCATACTGTTGAGAGTAGCAAGACGCTCCTGTTCATCACCTTCTGTCCCGTGTATATAAATATTTTTACCCATTTTAAAGATTATTCATTAAGTATGCCCATTTGCTTCATTAGCAGGGTAGCATTCATCTTTTTTGTAATACCATCAGTCAGTTTATAATCAAACAATATTTCTGAACCGTTAATTTCCACTTCAAAGCATTTATTTTTAATGTTTGCAGGGAATTTCTTCTCATATTTTGCCAGTTCCATATCGTGTGTTGCGATAACACCGGTTCCGCTCAGGTTTATAAGTTTTTTGAGTATTGCTTTTGAACCTTTTTGTTTATCCGCAGAGTTGGTTCCTTTAAGAATTTCATCAAGAAGGATAAATATATCTTCTTTCCTTTGAAGTTTGTCAATCAGCTCTCTAAGGCGTTTCAATTCGGCATAAAAATAAGATTCATGTTTTTGAAGCGAATCACTTGTCCTCATACTTGTAAAAAGATTGAAGACTTTGAAATCGAATTTTGATGCACATACAGGGGCGCCACACATTGCAAGTACGAGATTTACACCCAGGGTCCTGAGAAATGTGCTCTTGCCCGCCATATTGGCTCCAGTAATAATCACAAATTCAGTTTTATTCAAAATTGAGAAATCGTTTGTTATCCTTTCACGGGAGTCAATTAAGGGATGGCCCATATCTTTGGCGCTGATAACAATGCCAGTTGCAGGTGATGGGAAAATATGGCCCGGAAAGTTGAAATGAAAATTTGCCAGGCTTGACAGGGCATCAAACTCTGCCATTACATCAAACCATTTGGAAATTTTATCGCTGTATTTGAGCTTCCATTTTTCCAGCCGGATAATGCACTGAATATCCCAAAGCAGGATGCCGTTAAGCAGGACTCCGGCCAGCAGGTTAAGGCGGTTATCAAATGCCGAGACAACAGCAGCAAGTTTGTTAATACTTTTGTGGGCTGAAGTATGACCGTACCTGAGATTATTCTGCAGGCCCAGCAATATCCGGGATTTGAATTCTTCATTTTCGATGCAGGCAAAAAGCCTGTCAAATTTTCTTAGTATCTCAAGTCTTTTGCCTATTATTGAGTGAATAGCGTTATTATACCTCAGCCTTAGTGCGGTTATTAAAAGCTGCAACAGGAATAAAAGAATAAAAAAATCAATAAATACAGGAAAAATTATACCTGTAATCAACGCTGAAACAGTAAACAGAGGCAGAAGCAAGGCAAGTATTTTAAAAATAACCTTGCTGTTGTAACAGGGTGGTTCAATGAGCCATTCATTTATTTTATTCATGTCAGCTTCAGATTCATCATATTGTTTCCCTGCCGCAAAAAAGTCCTGCCTGCAGTCTATCATGGCGGATAGTTCTTTCACGGACTCCTGCCTGCTTATAATAAGTTCCCGCGTCGTACCGGGAGTATTGAGCCACAGTGCCAGTTTATCGCTGCCGGCCCTGGTAGACGTTCTGTTTAAAAATTGAAAAAGAGAGCCATCACCAAAAATATCCAGGTCAAAGCTATATGGATGTGAGGTACTTATATATTCATTGCCGCTGCCAAACTGGCCATATTTGTAATTAAGGGCATTTATTTCATTATTGCTTATGTCAATTAAGCTTTTAATATGATTTTTTCTTTTATTCTTTTTTAAAAAACCTTTTACCTCGGCAGCGAAGGCAAACAGGATAATAACGCATCCGGTTACTGCCAGTATTATGGAAAATTTAAGAACATAAATAAGCATGACTATAGCCATGGTAAATGTAACCAGCCTGGCAAATGACAATAAGTTTATGACTTTAACAACGGAGTCAAGGCCGGCATTTAAATTTTTAACTCTTTCCTTATAAAATTTTTCCTTCATTTTAAAATATTTCAATTTCCCCGTATTTAAAGTTCCATGGCCATAACATTAAATACAACTTTTTTGCCAGGGTAGTAACTGCCGGAAGAATCAAAATACCATTTCCACTTTTTCTTATTTTTTGGCCGCGGCAGATCTGTCAGGATAAGGTCTCTCTTAAAGTCGAATGTACCATCCTGATTATAGATTTCTTCTTCATAATCGGTAATAAGGCAGGATTTGCCGGGGATAAGGGAATCGATATGTAATTTTTGTATTCTCTTTCTAAGGTAATTGAGCTCATTGTCTTCATAGATCCCGTATTTTTTTAAATACTCAGCAAGTAACATATCAAGTTGGTTCAGTATATTCAATGAAATAATATAATCCGGTTGCTGCACAAATTTTAGACCCTGCAATTCTATTTCATTCAAGTCCCCCTTAGTCCTGTTTTTTTTGTACTCTTTAACATGGTTGTATACTGATAATATTCCTCCACCGGAGATGTCCCTGATAATTAGTTCCATATTATCATATTTTTTGATCTTATGTTTTATTTGCGGCGGGTGGCTTATATCAAGAAGCATGACTCTTTTAATGTTTTTTGCCATATATTCCAGGGGTACGTCCAGGAGCCATCCGCTGCCGAGGACTGCGACTGATTGGGGCTTTTTATTCCCAAGGCAGTTAATTATATACTCTTTTGTTTTTGCAAGGTGATTTTCCCAGGCTCCTTCCTCGTTTATATATCTTCCTAAAATACCTCTCTGATCAGAAAAGTAATTCATTTTGCGCAGAATCTTTACCGGAATAGCCGGGATCATTATTTTTAATATTAAGTTAGAGAAAAATAATATTATAAGGATTAAATATAAACCTTATAATATGATGTTAGGAAAAGTATATAATAATAATTAATAAAATTTTCAGAGAAGAGTTAAAAGCTTCCTTCTTATAATTGTTGAAAAGGGATAAGCAGATTTATATTAATGAGTATAAGTTTCTGTAAAAGTATAAGATGAAATAGTGTCATACCAACTTATATGGCTCATTATAAGTTCATTTTTATTTAAACTTATAATGGCATATTCATTTAAATATTCTAAGATCCCGGTATAAAGATATTCTTCATGATCATCGAATGCCCAGATACCTAATTCATATACTTCATTAGCACTTTCACTACATTTGTTGGTCCCCTCGTCTATTATATATGTGCCACATTCATTAAAATGCCAGATATCATCTTTTTCACACGGGTACATTGCTGCATACCAATCCACAATAGTTCCTCCCTCATATACAAAAGGCGGATTTACAGTACTTGCTGATAAGATCCATGGAGCGCGGCATAGTAACTCGGTGTTTGATAATTCTTCATCCTTATTGCATGAAGAAAGGCCGATTATATTAATAATGGTCAGGAACAGTATAATTTTCTTCATTCTTCAGGGTTTAATTTTAAGTAAAGATATAAATTTTTTAAAATGTGAATATTTATGAATTATAATTTTAAATTGTTTTTATGTTTTCGGGGTGTTTAATATTAACTGACTTTGGAGGTGCCGGGTTACAGGTTAATATAATTTGAGAAGGCTCAGAACTGGAAGTAGATGAAAGGCTGCAGCTCTGCTGAAAGGGACTGGTATATGATAAACACAACGACGGTGCAGATGATCATTTTTAACCATATAGGTGTATTAATAAACCAGTCTCTGTATTTGACCTTTGTGTTTTCCGGTATCCAGTGTACAAATAACGCGAAAATCATAATGACAAGCACTTTCCAGTAGCTTGATATCATTTGTGGTACCATATTTAAATTAAAACTTGAACTAGCCTGTGTAAGCAGGTCGTAAGTGCCTTTCATAGATTCGCCTCTGAACCATATTCTTGTAAAGGTGATAAAGTTAAAAGTCAGAAAAATACCCCAGAAATGGACTAAGAAGGGAGTTTCGGTTTGATTTTTAATAACATGAAGCAGCCAGCTCAGAATCCAGAAGAAGGTAACAGTTAACCATAGGATAACAGGAGCTGAATGACTGCCTGAGGCTATTGTTATAATTGCTCCTGTTAAGCTTGCCAGCAATGGTATCAATCCCCATTTACGTAATACACTGTAACTAAAAATATAATACCCTGAAGCTCCCAGGATAATAAAAAATGCAATTAATAAATAAGGATTATACGTATTATTCAATCCGCTTATATAAGTTACTGCAATTGAGAATACGGATAAAAGGAATATGCTCACTGCCACGTTTAGATATATTTGAGAGTTTCCTTTTTCAACTGCCCATTTAATTTTCCATACAAAATAGCTGATGAACCATATTACATTCAGGGCTATCCATATAATGACGCTGTATGATTCAGACCACACGGATATTATGTTATTCATGAATGGTCCGCCCGGTTCAGCCGCGATATTTAGTTTATTTAGCAGGAAGGTTAACAAGGCAGTGAAATTAAGTACAGAAAATATTATCCACCGTCCAATTTGCGAATTTCTCTTCCAGAACTTATATACGACGACGCCAATGCCGTTCAGCCCTCCCCATATTACGAACATCCAGCTGGAACCGTGCCACAGTCCTCCCAGAAGCATTGTCATCATTATATTGATATTGGTACTTATAGTTAGGCGCAGGCCGGGAAAGATTCTTGTCAGTATCCAGATAAGCAGAATTATGCCGGCAAACAGTGGGGCCAGCCACAGCTTGCCTGCAAGAAGAATAACAAAAATGAGTATTGATGAGAGGCTGAGGTAAGTGAAAAGTGAGCCTCGCCTGTTTCCTCCCATTGGTATATACAGGTAGTCCTTAAGCCATGACGAAAGTGAAATATGCCAACGCTTCCAGAAGTCACCACAATTTTCAGCCTTGTAGGGAGAGTTAAAATTTTTGGGCAGGTAGAAGCCCAGCAGGAGTGCTACGCCAATGGCTATGTCAGTATATCCTGAAAAATCACAATAAACCTGTATGGAGTAACCGTAGAGGGCTATAAGATTTTCAAAACCCGTATATGTTATCGGGTCGGCAAATACCCTGTCAATGAGGTTTACTGCGATGAAATCGCCGACAAACATTTTTTTTGTCAGCCCTTTCAGGATAAGATACAAACCAAGTCCGAATTCATATTTAGATAAGGAATATTTCTTATAAAGCTGGGGAATGAACTGCGATGCCCTGACAATTGGTCCGGCAACAAGCTGGGGAAAGAATGAAACATAGAATCCAAAGTCAGCTATACTTTTAACAGGCTTTACTTTTTCGAGGTATACATCGACGGTATAACTTATTGTCTGGAAAGTAAAAAATGAGATGCCTATAGGGGGAAGTATTTTGCCAAGGTCAAAATGTGTGCCCAGTAAAGCATTAGACCACTTGGCTGCATGAGTGACAACTTCAAGATTAGTACTGAAAACAGCATTGATAGTCTCGGTAAAAAAATAGTCATACTTGAAAAAAACCAGCACGCCAAGGTTCAGCAAAACACTCAGTGCTACATACAATTTCTTTGCCAGCGGGTAGCGGGTTTGAAATATTGCTTTACCTAAGAAAAAGTTGGATGTAGTGGAAAAAAGGAGAATAAAGAAAAAGAGGCCTCCTGTTTTATAGTAAAAGAACAAACTTACCAGGAAGAGATAAGCGTTTCTCAGGGCATTTTTTTTATAAATAAGAGAATATATGGCGAGAACAACAGCATAGAAACCCCAGAAGTACAGGCGGGTGAAAAGCAACGGTGATTCCTGATCATAGAGAAATATGTTTTTTAAGGTTTCCATCCGGTTATTTTATTATATAAACAGGATTTGAGTTACAGGCTGTCAATTAGTTATTTCCGTTTTTAATGATGATCATTATTTAATTTTTTATCTATATGGTTTTCATATGCTTTTAAAAACGCGTTAAAGAATAAATCACCCTTAAAGAGGTAACCGTTCCTGTTAAAATGTATCTTGTCCCTGCTCATCAGTCCGTTTAAGTACCATGCATAAGAGGAATTAAGTCCTCCCATGATTGTATAAAAATCCCATACCCCATAATTATTATCTCTGGCAATATCAAAAATAATATTTTTCATTTTTTCTGTATTTCTGTTTATATATCTGTTATACAGGTAGCTGTCATTTGGTACTGTCAGCAAAATTGCAGCCTGCGGTGCTGCATGTTCTATTAATCCCAGTAACATAAGGTAATTTGTTTTATATAAATCGGTGTTCAGTTTTCTTGTATAGCCGTCGTTTGTGCCAAGTGATATTATTACAAGGTTGGGATCAAGAGATGACAAATGCCGTGAAAAAAGGCTGCATCCCAGATAGGAATCTAACCTGGCACCATTCACGCCCACTGCATCATAAATAATTCCCGGATCATCATTTTCAAAACTAAGTCCGTATAATGTAAAATGATCCTGTATGCTGTCTGTTTTGATGAAGCAAAGCGTGAGTTCATCAATGTAATTATTGAATTCATACACGGTATAGCCCGAGGTATCATTTACTTTCACTTCATTAATAATGCCGGGATTATCCAGCATTGGTTCAAAGCTGCGGGTATCATGATTATGGTATATTTTAACCTTATTAAAATCGTAATGAACCAGGCTATCGGTATTTAAGGTAATATGTATTGAGGCATCCGGACTATATGTGGAGATTGAGTAACCTGACAGTCCCAATGTGCAGTTTTCATCCCGCTGCGTACTTTTGCAATAATCCCACAAGCCGTTACAGGTGACTTTAAAATTTGAAGGATTATTAGTCTTTGCTACGCTGTAAGGGAAGATAAAACCCCTTGACCCTGCCAGTCCGGGACAAAATGTTTGCAACCGTCGCCTTATTTCATTTGTATAAACGTCTGCCTGGATGTGGGAACCGCCGATATGAACAATTCTTAGTTGTCCCTTACCACAGATAATAAGACTGTCATATATATTAAGAATTCTTTCAAATGAGGAGCTGTCATTAAAGAATATGAAATTGTTTTTATCATATCTTATGAAACTGTATTTTGTGATTTCAAAGGGATAATATTCCTGCTGTGAATAAGATACTGTTTTAATAAAGGTAAATAACACCGGAAGTAAAAAGATGCTCTTTCTTATCATAAAAACTGACTCCCTTTAATAGCATTAATTATATTACGCATATCCGCAGAAATATTTAAATCATGGAAGATGAAACATAAATTATTTTATTCCCATCTTCTCATATTTGTCATATTCATAGATAAATGAATTATAGAACATCTGTGCTATTATCTTTGCCCCCCTGGGGTTAAAATGGACAAAGTCTTTTGCAGCCAGGGGTGGATCGGCAAATACCCAGCTTGGCATTGAATTCTTTCCTCCCATTGCCTGGTACATATCCCAGTATGCTGCCCCGGCTCTGAATGTAGCACTTTTCATTGCATGCCTCACTTTATTAAGGTTCGGATAGGTAACATACCTGTCCTTTTCCTTAACCGACATGTCTGCAACACCAATTACAATTATCGAAACATCAGGGCATACCTGTTTTATTCTTATCAGCTGGCTGTAAAACCAATTTTCGTAAAATTTGTAATTTTCAGCTATGTAAGGCACTACATTACCTCCAAACTGCAGAATAATTAATTTAACGTTCAATAATTTATACATTTCCTGAAGCAGCTCGCTGTCAATTTTTGTGAATACTGTTCCTGAACATCCCCTCATGGCAACATTATCGACTGCAACCCCCGATTTGCTGTCCAGTGCTATAGCGTAAATTTCGGGACTGTAGCTGCCTTTAAACTTTAATGTTATTGAAGACTGGGGTTCATTAAAGGTCCATTTAATAACATTTAATCTATGTGTTTGCGCAATGAGGTCTGCATCGATCAGCATATTATCCTGGTAAATCTCATTTATAAACGGGGCATTATTATACCCGTAAAAAATGCGGCACTGGGTAAAATGCTTTGTGTTGCCATATGAGTATTTCGACTCTTCAAATGATATCCATGCCTGGTAATTTGATGTATCATCTGTGCGGCTGTCCGTTTGGTAAGGAGAAAATCTGCAAAAACTGCCCAGGACCCCATATCTGTTATGGATAATTGTGGAATCGCGGTCCCCATAAACTGTATACCTGTACCAGTTGCCCGAACTTTCCTGGATCATTGAAAATTTATAATCATATAACTGCGATGCTGGGACCAGGCCTATGCCCGAGCCTCCAAACCTGCTCTGCAATTTATTTCTGATAAGGCAGGTCATCCTGTCTCCTTCAATCTGTGAATCCCCATAATGCATTATTCTGATAAGCCTGCCTGAAGTTTTCAGTCCTTTAAGTGCTTTAAATACAGGGAAAAGTACTATGTTATCACCATGGGGGTATTCAATTTTATGTATGCTTCTTATCAGGCTGTCGGCATTTGCCCTTAATGTGTCAAATTTTTCAGCATGGGTATCTCCCGGTTTTTCAACCAGCTCAGAGATCATAGAATCTGTAAGGAGTTCATTTTTGTTTATTATATCCGAAATATCAGCATAGCGGACTCTTTTTTTTGAAAAAATATCTTTTGAAGAAAAGAACTTCAGTTTGAAATTTTTAGTGATATTAATTCCGTTCTCCGGGAAATATAAAGCTATTGCTAATAACAGAAGGAAGACTGACAGGATAAAGAGTAATATTTTGACGGGTTTCATGTCGTTTCTTGCCTTTAGCTACCATTCATTTCATTACGGTTAATTATGATAATATTAATTAGCTTTTGGGTTTGATTTTAAGTCGCTGGCCGGGTTTAATTTTTGAAGGATCCGAAATATTGTTTAACCTCATGATATCTGAATCAGACACCCCGGGGTATTGTTTGGCAATATCCCATAAGGTATCTCCGGACCTTACTGTATAGTAAACATAATCACCGGATTCAGGAGGAGCAGTATTCGCGGTAGTTGAATTAACGGTTGCCGGTGCACCTATCATTTTTTGTTTCTCGGCAAATGTCATTGAGTTGATATTTTGATATTTGCTGACCTTATTCTTGGGAACATAAATTACAAGGTTCTGCCCGCTTCTTATCAGGTTTCGTCTTATATTATTCCAGTACCTCAGATCAGATACCCTGACATTGTACCAGCCTGCAATATAACCGAGGTTGTCTCCTGATTTTACCCTGTAATAAAGTTTGGCAAGATTATCGGATGGCGGCTCATGCATATATCTGGAAGCGGTATATGTAGTCGGACTCGTAATTATTTTTTCGGGATTAAAATATACCGAATCTTTATATGCAAATATTGAATCCTCAAAATCGATAAATTTGGAAATATATTCATGAGGTAGCCTGAGCGAGTAACTTTTATCTTTAGCAGGTATGATGTCCACACGGTACTGCGGATTCATATCCCTTAAAAGCTTTATTGGTATTCCCAGCACTTCAGATACCTGCATCAGGTGCAGTTCCTTATTTATCATTATTGTATCATTTGCAGGGGCAAGTTCAATTTTCTGCGGAGTGAGGTTATGTTCATTATAGAAATTCATGGTATATGTCGCAGCGATGTAAGCAGGCACATGGCCTCGGGTTTCCCTGGGGAGATAGAAATATATATCCCAGTAATTCCTTTTCCCTCCTGAACGCCTGATAGCCCTGTTGACATTCCCGGGCCCACAATTATAGGCAGCAATAACAAGAATCCAGTCATTGTAAATCTTATAAAGATCCTGTATGAATTTGGCTGCAGCATAGGTAGAATTTATAGGATCTCTTCTTTCATCAACAAGGGAGTTTATAGTGAGACCATATAATCTTCCTGTTCCATACATAAACTGCCATAAACCCACAGCCCTTGCCCTGGAATATGCCCGTGGATTTAAGGCAGACTCAATAATTGACATATATTTCAGTTCGTTTGGGATATTATAGCTGTCAAAAATTTCATCGAATATAGGGAAATAATACTGGGCAAGGCCCAGCATCACTTCAACTGACTTTCTTTTCTTCTGCGTATAAACTTCGATATATTTTCTTACGATAGTATTATAGGAAAGCTCTACAACAGAGGGGATGCTTGAAATTCTGGCAATGTATACCGAGTCAGAAAAATCTGGAATAATACTGTCTGCAAGGAGCGAATATGAGTCTATATCAGTAAGCAAAGAATTGCTGATATACCAAAGATTCAGCATACTGTCGAGGTTAGCTTCGAAGTTGGATACTATTATCTCGGAGTCGTATCTTTCCAAATCAAGTGAATCGGTTCTTAATCCGATGGAATATGCATTAAAACTTAAGATAACAGTTGCAATTAATAATAGTCTGTTTTTTTTGTCCATAGCATTTAGAATAATTAAAACTTTATACACAATCGCATTCCCATTGAGCTGGCAAATACATCATTATTAATAAGTGCAGGGGTTAATTTAAAACTTATATCATCAGAAATATCATAATCGAGAAAGTATGTATCTATCATAGCATCGATGATATTAAGCAGGTACACTGCTGCAATACTTACAAGGGCATAATCTTTATATTTCCTGGCTTCTTCCTTGGCATTATAAAATATTTGCGCAATATTACTACCTCTAATCTCCCTTCCTCTGAATTCATAGGATGTCGGAGGGGGATCCATATAACTTACCTGAATATAGGCATCATTTAATTCTTTATAGTAGTAGTTGTTGTAAAAATATGTAAAAACAACTGCTCCTCCGATACCATAAATAATCGGCACCTTCCAGTATTTGCGGTTATAAATTTGTCCCAGTCCTGGCAGTACGGCCGAATACAGCTGGGCCTTTATGGGAGAGTGGTTACTTACAAATACTGAATCATATATTACTTTTTGCCGCTGGGTATAAATATTTCTGCAGGGGAAGAATACCAAAACTATAATAAGGCAGAAGATGAATTTACTCAAATGTATGTTTAGTAATTTAAAATATTCATTCAGACGCACAATATTATTTCATTTTTAAACTGTCAAAGATAGCTATAATTCTTTCCAGTTCTTCATCAGACTTAAAAGATATAACGATTTTGCCGGCTCCTTTATTGTTGCGTTTAAAATCTATGGTTGTCCTGAAAAATTCTGAAAGGTGCACTTTAAGATCCTCGTATTCTTTAGTCTGGCCATATGTTTTACCTTCCTGTTCTTCGGGCCTGATTTTTAATTTATTAATCTTGCGCGCAAGTTCTTCCACTTTTCTTACTGACAGGTCTTCGTCAACAATTTTATAATATAGTCTAAGCTGGCCATTGGTATCTTCGATGTTAACCAGGGCACGGGCATGGCCCATAGATATTTTATTTTCTTTCAGTCCCAGTTGAATTTCAGGAGGAAGTTTTAACAGCCTCAGATAGTTAGTGACAGTTGTTCTTTTTTTACCGACACGCTGGCTAAGATCTTCCTGAGTAAGGTTACATTCTTCAGTAAGTCGCTGGTAGCTTATTGCCACATCTATAGCATTTAAGTCTTCACGCTGGATATTTTCAACAAGAGCCATTTCCAGCATGTTCTGGTCGTTGGCTATACGCACGAAAGCCGGTATTTTCTTAAGACCTGCAATTTTTGCGGCTCTCAGTCTTCTTTCACCTGTAATTAACTGGTATTTATCATCGGTTATTTCCCTGACAGTTATGGGCACTACAATTCCCAGTTCTTTAACTGATGAGGCCAGTTCGTTAAGTGATTCCTCATCAATTTTTGACCGGGGCTGAAAGGGATTCATTTCTATCTTGTCAATAAATATTTCGGTGCCGCCGCTTATTTTTCCAATCAGCAGTTCTTTATCCTCTTCATCTATTAAAGCGCCTAATCCTCTTCCTAATGCATTTTTTCTGGCCATTTTGTTATTCGATTATTTTATCTTCATTACTAATTCTTGTCTCATTATTTTTTTGCAGAATCTCACGTGCAAGGTTAAGATAATTAACCGAACCTTTGGAATCGGCATCGTAAAGCACGACAGGTTTCCCGAAGCTAGGGGATTCGGTCAGTTTGATATTACGTTGAACTATGGTTTCGAAAACCATTTGCTGGAAATGTTTTCTTACCTCTTCGACAACCTGGTTTGAAAGACGTAAGCGGGCATCATACATCGTCAGCAGGAATCCTTCAATTTCAAGGTCAGGATTTAACCTGCCCTGGATTATTTTAATAGTATTCAGCAATTTTCCTAATCCTTCCAGCGCAAAATATTCACACTGTACCGGTATGATCACGGAATCGGCAGCAGTGAGGGCATTAACTGTAATAAGTCCCAATGACGGAGAACAATCCAGTAAAATATAATCATAAGGTTTATTTATCTTCTTAAGAACTTCCTTAAACATCTTTTCCCTGTTAGGCATATTTAACATCTCGATTTCGGCCCCAACAAGGTCTATATGTGAGGGTATCAGGTCCAGTCCTTCAATTTCGGTGGTTAAAATAATATCATTTGGATTTACTTCATTTATCAGGCATTCGTATATGCTTGTTTTTATGTTCCTGACATCAAATCCGATTCCTGAAGTAGCATTTGCCTGTGGATCAGCATCTATCATCAGTACTTTTTTTTCAAGAACTGCCAGGCTGGCAGCCAGGTTAATTGCTGATGTGGTTTTGCCTACCCCTCCCTTTTGGTTTGCTATTGCTATTATTTTGCCCATTGAAATGCCGGTTTTTTTAACAGATTATAATTTTACTTTTTTCTCAGACTTTCAAAAGTAGTATTTTAAAAAATCAATGGATTTTTAATGAGATTTTGTTTTGTAAACAATTTTGTCTCTTTTATTAACATGTTATTAACAATCATTGATGTTTTAATTATATATCATACAATAATGATAATCTGATATTTTAAATTTAATAATACGCTTATACCAGGCTATTGAGACTAAAATAAAATCCTGCTGGAATTCGAATACTAAAGGATAAAATTTTACAGTGTAAGATATTTATTCTGAATCAGGTTACTGGTACAGATTTAAAATAATCATAAATAAATTTAATTCTTAATCATTTACAACAAAATCAAATTTCAGTTCACTTAGTTCTTCCAGGCTTTTTCCGGCTTCAAACATTGATTCATCCTCAAGATCATAGTACCATTTAATTTTTAACGCAGCATCAGACTCTATCAAATCCTTACACTTTGAGAGGATCATTAAGAAATATTTGAGTGAAGATGTGTTAAAGTAATCAAACCTGAACTTAAACTCCGTAAGTTGATTTGGATTTTTAATATATTCATCCAGCCATTTCACTATCGGTTCATAAAACTCATTTGCATTTTCAGGTCTTGATATTCCTGATATTTCAAAGATTTTTTTTTGCGGATTAAGAATTACCCTTGGAGAAAAATCTGTTGCTTCTACAGTATAAACTTTCATCGATTTATGATTTATTTAAATATACAAAAAATTGAAATAACTGGTAATTAAATAAAACAACAAATTAGCTTAAATCTTTTTAATATTGGTTAAAAGTTATTAATAATTTTATAAAAAATTTTAACTCAGAAGTCAGTTATTTCAATTTCATATAAAACCGGCCAGTTTTTGCCTGTTATAAACAGGTGGTTATTATCAATATTAAAGGCAATACCGTTTAAAACCTTGTCTATATTATCCAGAGAGCCGGCAGGCATTAGCTTTTTCAAGTCCAGTTCGCCGGTCACTTTGCCTGTATTGGGATCAATAACGACAATTCTTGTATCTCCGTAAACATTGGCAAATATTTTTCCTTTTATATATTCCAGTTCATTTAAGTTCGATACTATTCCTTTATTGTCAAATACCTCAATCTGTCCTATTTGAGTGAAATATTCATGATCTATGAGATATATATTTGAGCTGCCGTCACTCATGAAAATTTTTTCACCGTCAGTTGCCAGTCCCCATCCTTCTCTTATCTGGTAATTAAACTTTCTTATAAGGTCCAGGGTATTTTTATTATAAATAAATCCCACCTGTGTTTTGTAAGTGATTTGATATATATTATCATTTATAATTACTATGCCTTCGCCAAAAATATGCTGGTCAATGTCCAGTTTCTTAACAGGGATGCCGCTTTTTATGTCAACTTTTCGTAATGATGATTGTCCCTGTTTCCCTGTCCCTTCGTATATGTAACCATCATCATATGCTAATCCCTGTGTATAGGCATTCTCATCATGGGGAAATTTATTGATCACTTTATAATTATAAGTTTTCGGGATTATGTCGGAAAGTAAAATAAAAGATACTGCATGACTTTCTTTTAAACTGTCATTGTAGTAAATAACTGTTTTGACAGTATTTTTTCCGACACCGGCATTTTCAGAAATCCACCGCGCACTTTCGAAATCACTTGTTTTTGCCTGAATAAGCAAACTATTGGCGAAGAAAAGTACAGAATCAATTACGATATTTTTTTTCTTAATGGACAATTTAATCTCAACCGTGTCACCGCATACAAATACTTCATTATTTTTCGGGGTTTTAATAGCCGTGATATATTTTTTTTCTGAGCTGCCGGATGAACTGGCAGAATATCTATTATTGGAATTGGTCTCTTTGCAACTGTTAAGATTAAGAATAACGGAAAGGGCCAGTATATATTTTAAGGAAGTAATTAATCTGTAAAGGATTGTATTCATAAAGATTGTAAAATTTATCTGAACAGCTTTTTCAGCCTGCTGCCAACTTTTGTCGTACCTTTGGCAAGTGTTCCCAGTTCGTTATATTCACTATCAGCAAAATCGGGATTCAGTATTTGCCATATTTCGCTCCACCCCAGAAATCCTCCAACATTCCTGTCATCAATGAACAGGTCAACATCAATTTTCCTGCTTATTGTTACGGGATCGAATTCTTCTTCAGGGTAGCTTTTATTAACCGCATAAAATTCAAGGCCTTTTCTTTTGCAATATTCTATTGCTTCATCAAGCTCTTTACCATGTCTGAATGTCCATAATATAAGTTGGTGTCCCAGTTTCTGCAGCTGCTTAAGAGTTTCAAATGCAAATAATTTCTCTTCACCAATCTGGGGATATCTGTGCTCAACAATAGTTCCGTCAAAATCAACAGCAATTTTCATATTTAATAGTACTCCTAAAAAGTTTAATTTACAATTAATAAAGTAAAAATAATGATCACATCCGGAATTATCCTTTTATCGATAATTTGTCAAGATATGCAAATATTTGATTTCTCAAAAATACTAATTATTTAATATTAAGTAAAACTAAATACCAGCTGCTAAGTTTTAACCATTACAGTTCGTGATTTACAGATATTTAAGTAATGGTACGTTATAACAGGTTCATAATATTTTTCGCCTTTAATAATATTTTTACCAGTATACTGACAAAGGCAGAATTACCTAAAGCATTTATACATGGTTATATATTTCTAAATTTTTGTAACTTTATTATAAAAAATACATTATGAAAAAGGCAATACCTTCAGTGCTGACCTGTCTTGCACTTATTTCAGGATCTATTTCAATAGTATATTCACTGCAGAAGGAGATGTTGGTTTATGCAGGCTATTTCATTATTATTGCAGCAGTTTTTGATTTTCTTGACGGATTTTTTGCGAGATTACTGAATTCCGTATCAAATTTTGGTGTTCACCTGGACTCTCTGTCAGATATTGTCAGTTTTGGAATAGCTCCTTCGATGATTTTGTACCGGTTGATACTTTTTACGCTGGTTAACACTGCCCATGGTTCAAGATTAGATATTGACTCACCCGGCATTGAGAATGAACTGATACTTTATTCGGCCTTTCTTATTGGGGTTTTTTCTGCTTTACGGCTTGCCAGGTTTAATATTGATGATGAGCAAAAGATTTTCTTTAAAGGATTGCCAACGCCGGCAAGTGCTATTTTAATCGCTTCCATAGGAATTAACCATGATATTTATTTTCTGCTTTTTAAGACTAATGAAAATATATATAATATATATTCCCTGATAACTTTATTAGCTTTGATAATAGTAATCTGTTTTTTGTTAGTGTCAAATATCCGTATGTTTTCGTTGAAGTTTAAAAATACAAGTTTTAAGGGCAATAGTATACGTTATATATTTTTATTACTTTCTGCACTAGTCATAGTATTTTTTGGAATTAAGGGATTGGCGCCAATAATTGCGCTCTATATTTTAATGTCCATAATAAATAACTGGTTTATCAGGATGGAATAATATTGGGACAATCAGCAGATAGCTTACGGTAATAAGTCCCGGTCAGGATAAAAGCATAATTATTGATCTTAAGTACATTTTTAATCAATAAATATGTGTTTCTTTTTTTATCTCCCCCAGTTCGATTTTCTTCTTGCTTATTGCTTTCCATGTATAATATATATAGGCAAAAACAAATGGTATCAACAGCGATACATAACTCATAACAGTCAGTGTGTATTTGCTCGAACTGCTGTTTTCTATTGTCAGTGAGTTTTGCAGATTAAATGTTGACGGATAATATGCAGTATTGTTGAATCCTGCTATTATAAACAAGGAAAATACCACCATGATGGTGCCCGGACCTGCAAACCATAAGCCCCTTGTATATTCTGATAATATTGACCTTCCTATTCCGAAAATGACAAGCACGGTGCCTGAAATAAAAAGAACTCCCGCTGCAGGAATCTCTATGAGATTATGCAGGTATTTGAATTTTTCCATTTTTATGATATTTGTTTCCGGGTTATATGCAAAACCCTCCTTAAGCATAAGAATAATTATAAATATTATAAAAAACCCGAGAAATGGCAGTGCGTTGATTTTAAGTTGCAGTCGTGCTCTTTTAATGATGCCGGAATTTTCGATGCTGTTCATGAAATATAATAAAGCAAGAGTCCTGGCAAGGAAGAAAACTGCAAATCCCAGTGAAAGGTTATGAAGATTAATAATAGCTTCAAGTCCGTGAAAAGGAGTTTCCCATCTCGAAATTATCGGATTGCAGGGGTTAACGATATTACTGAAATTTACTGAGAATTTTGAACCGTTAAAAAATGTTCCTACGGTGGTGCCTAATAATGTAGTACCAAGTACACCATTTATATACAGGAATATCTCATATGTTTTATGTCCGAACAGGTTATTTGGCTTCGAACGAAACTCATATGCAACAGCCTGGATAACAAAGCAGAAGAGAACGGTGGTCCATAACCAGTAAGCCCCCCCGAAACTTGTTGCATAGAATAAAGGGAAAGAAGCAAATAATGAGCCCCCAAATGTAACGAGAGTAGTAAATGTAAATTCCCATTTCCGTCCAAGGGCATTTACAATAACTGTCCTTTCATCTTCATTTTTCCCAATGGCATATATAAGGGTCTGCCCTCCCTGGACGAAAAGCAGAAATACAAGAACAGCCCCAAGCAATGAGATGATTAACCACCAGTACTGTTGCAGTGTTAAATATGATAATGATTCAAACATATTCTTTCCCTTCTTATTCTGGCCCTATTTTAATTTGTCTGAACATAATCTTCAATTCGGCAATAAGCAGGACTGTAAAAAGTGCAGCGAATATCCAGAATGTTATCTGTACTGTGCTGGCATCAATATGCGATGTAGCTATTACTGTCGGCAGCAGATCCTGTATGACCCAGGGCTGGCGCCCCATTTCCGATACAACCCACCCTGCCTGGGATGCTATATAAGATAATGGGATACTAAGAATTGCCAGGCGCAGGAGCCAGCGCCAGTTATCAATTTTTGCCGTGAAAACGCCAATTAATATAATGATAAAGAAAATAAAAAAATAGAATCCGAGCATTACCATGATTCGAAAACTATAAAAGGAGAGGGGCACATTTGGAATAAGGCTGCCGGGATTATTTAAAAAACAATATCCGAAATACCTGAAATAATTCTCTTTAAAATCAGTATCATAGAACTTTTCTCTTAATTCTTCATACTTAAGAGTATTTCCCGTTTCTTTTGCTTTTTTCAAATCTGCCAGCACATCCCGTGCATACCTGCCCCTTTCAATTTTTTCCTGTGCAGACATAATATTGTATTCAGGATTCCCTTTAATTAAATCATTCATGCCGGGGACGAATGCATCTGAATTCCTGTATGTCATGTAGGAGAGCAATTTTGGGATCTCAATCTTAAAATTGTATTCCCATATTTTATTTTCTTCCGTGTAATTCTCAGGTTTCTTTAGTGTTCCGAACAATATAAGTCCGGTACCGTTTTCACCTTCATATAGACCTTCAATTGCGGCAAGTTTCATGGGTTGTATATCCGCTATCAGGCGCGTGGAGCTATCCCCTGATAAGATAAGCACAATTGACGAGGTAATCCCGAATATTGCAGATATAAGCATGCTTCTTTTGGCAAGGGATATTTCACGTTTTTTAAGCAGGAACCATGAACTTATGCCTATAACAAATATTGAAGCAAGCACAAAACCTGATGTAATAGTATGAATAAATTTATTAATGGCCACAGGAGAGAGAAAAACATCCCAGAAGTTTAACATCTCATTGCGGGCAGTTTCAGGATTAAATTGCATTCCGACAGGATATTGCATCCATGCATTTGCAACAAGTATCCACAGTCCCGACAAATTTGCGCCGGCGGCCACAAGCCAGGTTGATGCCAGATGAAATCTTTTACTTACTTTGTCCCAGCCAAAAAACATGACAGCTATAAAAGTAGCCTCCAGGAAGAAAGCCATTATTCCTTCAATAGCAAGGGGAGCACCAAAAATATCACCAACAAACCATGAATAATTTGACCAGTTAGTGCCAAACTCAAATTCAAGGATAATGCCTGTTGCGACACCAATAGCAAAATTTATTCCAAACAACTTCATCCAGAATTTTGTGATTTTTTTCCATTCTTCATTGCCTGTTTTTACATAAATTGTTTCCATAAAAGCAATGATAAAGGACAATCCAAGGGTGAGCGGCACAAAAAGCCAGTGATATATAGCTGTTAAAGCAAATTGTCCCCTTGACCAGTTTATCAATGATATGTCAATTCCATCCATCAGGCCGGACTATTGTTTAGTAAGTTGTTCAATAATGTAGTTGCTTCGTTCATCATCCGAAGAGAAATTTTTCTTTAAAAAGTCAGGGAAAAAAAAGAGTTTCAGGATAACAAATATTATAAACAGCTTTATCAGAATTATGACCCATAGTGTTTTACCATATGTCATATTTTTAAATCCGTCAATATAGAATTTAAATATTTTTCTGAATGTATTACCAGTCATTTTTAGTCATATTAAGGGGCTAAAATGCCGGCAAGTTATTAAATCTTTACCTGAAGAGATGGATAAAACCTTTCTTGGTATATCTTCCCCAGGGATCTGCTTCGAGAGCTCTCAATATGTAAAAATATACTCCGGGTTGCAACTTCACTCCCGATTCAGTAGTACCATCCCATCTTATTGTTTTCGATCCTTTAGCTTCGTATACAAGTGTACCGGAGCGACTGTAAATCTTTATATACAGGGGCATGCTTCCGCCCTCAATAACAAAATCGTCAAATATATTATCATCATTTGGTGTGAAGAAGTTTTGTATTTTAAGTATTGTTGCCAGGATAATTTCACGGACGGTGGTATCAGAACAACCATGCGTCAGGTCAGTTATTATAAGGCTGGCGGTAATGGTATCGTCTACTGCCGGAAATGACAGCAGGGGCCTTCTTCCGGGTATGTCACCTATTCCTTCAAAGTTCCAGAGAAAATCATATGATGAAGATTCATCATACAGATGATCAATATTCCAGCACACCTTGCTCAATGACTGGTCTGTTGTAAGAGTGTCGGCACACCTGAAATCCGTCGTCACAGTCCGGTATACAGTAATAAAGTCATTATGTAATTTAGCATCTGCCGTATCACCGTTTATGATTATGGTGACGTCAAACGCTCTTCTCGGGATTGTAGTATTTTCATAAAAAACAGTATCGGGATCAAAGGAAGTACTTGTTTCACCGTTGCCAAAATCCCAGTATATGGAGGCTATTGTGTCAACCGGGGCATTATTTATAAAATCAAATTTTACGCGTAATATATCGCAGCCCTCGGTTTCACTCGCCGTGATTAAATACGGAGGGGGAGGTTCCTCGACAAGTACAAAAGCTGATTGTGTATCCGAACACCCATAACTTTCACTTACTGTGAGACTTACATTGTATGTGTCAGCACCGGGAAATGTGTGTACCACTACTTTGCCTGTGTCTGTTGTGCCATCATCAAAATCCCAGTCATAATAATAAGTAGTGGGACTGCCGGAAGGTTCAACAGTATGCCTGAAGACATAGCTGTAGGGAGCAATTTCAAGGGTGTCTGAATACGAGAATATTGCAGGCAAGGTCTGATGAACGTTAATATAACCGGTCTTATCAATTGTTGTATCAGAATAATCAAATGTAATGTTTACAAATACACGGTAGGAATCCGGACTGTTATAATCAACGACTATGGTGTCATCTTTATTGGCTGTCAGGTCATATGGAGGATCGCCTCCTTCAAAGTCCCAGCTTATTAATATTATGCTGTCACTAACAGCAGGAGTCTCCAGCCAGAAACGGATACCGACAACAGAATCACAACCCTCAACAACATCTGCCTGGAAATTATACTGACTGTATATATTACTAATATTCAGGCATACTAACAGAACCAGTGATATTTTAATTTTTTTCAACATATCAGATAAGCAACCTACTCAATTTTTTCAGTCAGCTTTTTTACAACCTTAAATTTATTAAAAAATTCTTTAGCAAACACCCTTATAACCGTATAGCCTGGTATTGCAAGGATCATTCCCGGAATTCCTGCAAGGCTTCCGGCAATCATTATTATTAAAAGGATTTCCATAGGATGTGCATTTACGCTGCTTGAATAAATAAAGGGCTGGAAAATGACGTTATCTATAACCTGGACAATTATAAAAACCAGGATCATATATCCTATCATGGGCAACAATTCAGAATAAAAATCCATATGGAGGTGAGTCGCAACGCCTAATATTGTTCCCAGTATTGCTCCCAGCAAAGGGCCAAGGTAAGGAATAACATTCAGGATTCCTGCCAGAAAACCAATAAGCAGGCTATGTTTGAATCCGACACCAACTATTGTGAGCCCGGCGGTAACCAGGATAATAATACCGGATATTTGCCCCAGGATACCAACAAAGTATCTCATCAATAATTTTCGCACAGATGTTAAAGCGCGCCTGAATGCATCGACATACCTGTCAGGTACCAGAAGAATTATCGATTCTGTGAACATTTTTTCATCTTTTAAAAAGAAGAAAGTCATAAATGAAATTGCAAATACCGCGATGAAGATATTTCCCAGAAGGCTCGTCATTGCTGAAAATATGCTGGAAAACACACTAATATTCAAAACTGATGCTAGTTTTTCTGTAAAAAAATCCTTAACCGACACTTCATCAGGCGAGGACATTTTGAATTTTCCTATGAAATTATCGACCTTTCTTAAAGGTTCGTCCAGATTATCGACTATTGTCTGGATGTCTATTTTAGAAAAGTATTTGGCTTCATTGGCAACCAGCGGAACAAATATTCTGAAGAAGATAAAGAATGCCACCCAAAGCAATATTAATGTTGCAAATGCCCGCAGTGCTTTAGGTATCGCTATTCTGCCGATTTTCAATTTGCCCAGAAATGTAACAACAGGATGGCCTATAAGAGATAAAACAAGGGAAATAAGTATGTAAGCGACAATACTTTTAAAATACCAAAGTATAAATCCTAATATTATTACCCCGAAAATGATAAAAATGTATCTTGCTGTTTGGCTCATAGGTTAAATACATTGCGATAAAAATACTAAATTTTAATACGCTGCTTCGTGTTTATAACCTAAAAGTAATCAACAGATGTAAATAACTTTAATTTATGCATTTTTTATTATTAGGTCGACTTTATTAATTTTACATCATTGAATGAAGAGTTAGCAATATTATTCTATGAAACAGTATTTGGATTTATTGGATCATGTTCTGAGAAATGGCACAAGGAAGGAAGACAGAACCGGCACCGGGACAATAAATATTTTTGGCTACCAGATGAGATTCAGTTTCAGCGAGGGATTCCCCTTACTTACTACAAAAAAGCTTCACTTAAGATCAATAATATATGAATTATTATGGTTCCTGAACGGGGATACCAATATTAAGTACCTTAATGATAACGGCGTAACAATATGGGATGAATGGGCAGACAAAAACGGGGACCTGGGACATATTTACGGGTATCAGTGGCGCTCATGGCCAACTTATAATGGCAAAAATATTGATCAGATATCAGGATTAATAGACTCTATTATTAATAATCCCGATTCGCGGCGGCATGTTGTCAGTGCATGGAATGTCGGTGATCTGGAGAATATGGCTCTTCCCCCGTGTCATGTATTATTCCAGTTTTATGTAGAAAACAATACATTGTCCTGTCAGCTTTATCAAAGGAGTGCCGATATATTCCTGGGCATCCCTTTTAATATCGCATCATATTCACTTTTACTTTTAATGATTGCCCAGGTCACTAAACTTAAGCCTAAAGAATTTATTCATACACTGGGTGATGCACATATTTATGCAAATCATGTTGACCAGGTTAAACTGCAATTGTCAAGGGACCCGAGGAAATTGCCAACTATTATAATTAATCCGGATATTAAGAATATTTTTGATTTTAGATATGAAGACTTCTCACTTGAGAATTATAATCCGCATCCGCATATAAAAGGGGAGATATCAGTATAAAAATTTTATATGAAAAAAATATCGATAATTGCCGCAATTGCAGAAAATAATGTTATTGGAAAAGACAATAGACTACTTTGGCATATATCAGATGATTTAAAATGGTTTAAAAGAATTACCGGCGGCAATACTGTTGTTATGGGGAAAAAAACATTTGAATCGTTGCCAGGGGGAGCTTTACCCGGCAGGAAAAACATAGTAATTTCAGATAACAGAAATGACCGGTTCAATGGCTGTATTATGGCATATTCTTTTAAGGATGCCCTGGATAAATGTGATGATGCAAAAGAAAATTTTGTAATAGGAGGCGGTACAATTTATGACCAATTCATGAGTTATGCCACGAAGCTATACATTACCAGGGTCCATAAATCATTTGATGGCGACACCTTTTTTCCTGAACTGGATTATAATGATTGGAAAGAGATTGAAAGAGAAGACCGCACAGATAAGGAGAATGATTTCAGATATTCCTTTATTATTTATATCAGAAAATAAAAACCGGCAAAAAAACCTGGGTCACAGGAATTATATATTTTGTCATATTAATATTGCCTTTTCTTTAAAATGACAGGTATTTATCGGAATTTATTAATCACTGGTAATTAAAATTCACAAATTAATCAATAATAAAGAACAAAGCAGTGACATCTTCGTTTATTTGGTTGAAAACAAGACCTGATTAAGTCAACTAAAATAATCAATGAAACACTTAATTATAATATTCTGTATATTATTTACGGCATGTTCCAGGGAGATAATTATTACCGAGGAAGATATAAAACTGGATCTTCTTTATTTGGATAATGATGTAAAACCTTTCTCAGGGACCTGTAAAGTGTTATATAGCGATACCTCCCTGTTAAAGGAAATGTTTGAGTTTGTGGAAGGTGCGCCGGATGGCCAGTGTTCCAGTTATTACGAAGATGGGAGCCTGAAATGGAAAGGCAGCTATAAAAAGGGAAAGACTTTCGGAAAATGGGAATTCTGGGATAATAGGGGAAATAAATATTGCGAAGCATATTTTGATAATGACGTTTATAACGGGGCCTGTAAGTCGTGGTATGCAAACGGACAGCTCAGGGAATCCGGACAGTATTCAAAAAATCTGAAAACAGGCATATGGACTGCATATGATGAGGCAGGAAATGTCATAAAAGAGTCTGTTTATTAAAGAATTGCTTCTTTAATCCCGAAAACACTTAAAAAATGGACTTTTATAATTTAATTAAAAACCGGGAGAGTATAAGAGATTATGATTCTGCAAGACCTGTAGAAAAGGAAAAGCTTAACAGAATTTTAAATGCCGGCAGGCTGGCTCCCTCAGCTTCAAACAGACAACCCTGGCGATTCATGGTTATTTCATCAGATAATATGTTAAAAAAAGTAAGGGCATGTTATCACCGTGACTGGTTCAGGAGGGCCCCTCATATCCTGGTAGTTGCAGGCAGCAGGGCTGATGCATGGGTCAGGCAGTATGACGGATATAATTCGCTGGAAACAGACTTGGCGATAGCTATGGATCATATGATATTAGCTGCGGAGAATGAGGGAGTAAGTACTTGCTGGATCGCCGCATTCGATCCCGACATACTCAGGGATGCATTATCTCTAGAACGTAATGAAATAGTATATGCTATCACGCCGCTGGGTTATCCTCCAAAGGGATTTAAGAAGAAGGGGCATAAAGACAGGAAGTCCCTGGAAGCTATTGCAGTTATTCTTTAAATCACGGGGCTAGTTATCTGGCTCCCGCAACAGGAGGGCATTAAACAGAAACTTGTAAGTGCCTGCTGTCGAAGCCCTGAACTGAGGATAGAATCCGTAGAGTACCAGTTGTCCTTTTCCTTTTTTTATGGGTTTAGGCATTATTCAAAAATATCAATTAAAAAGGATATTATGTGAGTTTTTTAACTTCAGATGTATTGTATTTCTATGTATTCCTAAATATTCTGCTGCATCGGACTGATTATTATTTGAATTTATAAGTGAGTATTCTATTAAGTATTTCTCTATCCTGTTTATAACAGTCTTATAGATTTTACCTTTTTCAAGTGTCCTGATTTCATTCTCGACCAGTTGTTTCAACAGGTCTTTATTATCATGTTCCACATAAAGAGTCAGATCCTCGGGCAAATCGTGAATGTCAATAACTTTCGCATTTGTCAGTATTACTGCCCTTTCAATGATATTCTCAAGTTCCCTGATGTTGCCGGGCCATTTATAATTCATAAAGACATTTTTGCATCCTGCCGTAATACCTTCAATATCCTTATTATATTTTTTATTAAATATATTGATAAAATGTTCAATAAAGAGAGGAATATCATCCTTTCTGTCTTCCAGGGGAGGGATATCAATATTTATAACATTAAGTCTGTAGTACAGGTCTTCTCTGAACTTATTTTCGGCGGCAAGTTTTTTCAGGTTTTTATTGGTAGCTGCTATTATTCTGACATCGACCTTAATACTTTTTTCACTCCCCAGGGGTTCAATAGTTCTCTCCTGCAGGACTCTCAATATCTTAGCCTGCAGATTAAGATCCAGATCCCCTATCTCGTCAAAGAATATTGTTCCGCTGTTGGCAAGGACAAATTTCCCGTTCTTGTCTTTGAAGGCATCCGTAAATGCTCCTTTCTTATAGCCAAACAGTTCTGACTCGAGCAGATTTTCAGGAATTGCCGCACAATTTATACTGATAAACTGATTTGCAGATCTTTTGCTTTTATTATGAATTAACCTGGCAATTATTTCTTTGCCGGCACCTGTTGGTCCGGTTATCAGAGCTGTGGCATCAGTAGCTGCAATAACATCGACAGTATCAAGTATTTTTAAGATTTTTTTATTTTTACCTACGAAGATTATATTACTTTCTTTCTCCAGCAGTTTCTTCTTCAGTTCAATATTTTTCTTTAATAAAATTTCTTTTTCTCGTTTTGAAATAACATAGTTATAAACTTTATTTGAGACAATTGTTGCAATTAAAGTTATGGTCTCAAATGTACTTTTGAAATCTTCATCCGATATATATTCTTTTTCAATACTTAGTACGCCGACAGTTTTATTTTCGTATTTTATGGGGACTGCAAAAAATGAATTTTTTTCTCCCGTGCCCCTTCTTATTTTCATTTTGTTAAGAAAGTCTATACTTTTTGTGATGTCTTTTATTTTTATTCCATTTCCATACTTAAACACTTTGCCGACAACACCTTCCCCGACCTGGTATACGCCTCTTTTTATTGCATCGTCACTTAATCCGTACCCTTTAAAGGCCTTAAGTTTCTCATGCCTGTCAAGAAGGATTATAGAACCTCTTTTTATATTCATGACCTTTGAAATATAATCCATAATTTTTTCAAAGATATTCTCAAGTTCAAACTCCTGGGCAAGTATATCTGCAATTTTCAGTAGAAGGTCCTGGCGCTCAATTTTGTTTTTCAGGCTTTCTATTAAATTTGCCTTCTGCAGAATCTGTACAGCAAAGGATGATATAGTTTCCAGCAGATTCAAATGCTCGCCGTTAAATGCATTTAATTTATTGCTGTCAACGCTTATAACACCTATTGTGACATTTTCGAGTTTGAGGGGTACAGCAAGTTCTGATTTCAAATCTTTTCTAACCCTGATATAGTATTTTATTTTGTTGACATTATTTACCAGCAGGGGCAATCCTGATTCGGCAACTCGTCCTGTCACACCTTCTCCCGGTCCCAGTCTTATTTTTGATATTCTGGATGGATTGAGTCCCCTGAATACTTTTAATTCCAGAATATTTGTATCAGGATTTATTATTCTTATACTTCCTGTCAATGCCCCGGTGATCTCAATGCATTTATCAATAAGATAGTTTAAAAGTTCATTCGGGGAGATTGCCGAGTTTATTATTTCAAGGATATCTTCAAGAATCTGTAATTTATACGTATTGTCCACCCTTAAATTATTTTTCATAATGCACGCAGATTATATATTAAATAATAATGACCTAAATTTGTGCAAAAAATTATAAAAATATAATATTTGCACAAATATAGTGCTTTTATAACTTTATAAAAGAAGAATTAAGGGTAAAAAATGAATTTTTTAAATTTTGTATAATCTCCTGAATATCAGTAATTGATAATATGATCGCCAGAAAATATTTCTTTATACGCGGAGTTTATGAATATTTGGTATAGTAATTGCCTGTAATTAAAGGACTAGAAAACAAAATGCTATAATATTATATAAAAATCAGGTTTATAATAACCGTAAATTAATATAGAATTATTTTCTTTGCAGAGCTAAAATTATTAATATGGGGATGGACAAAGTATATACTAATATGAGCACCGGGTTAACCGGACTGGACAAGGTGATTCAGGGTGTTATTCCGGGTGATAATATTATATGGCAGGTAGATTCCATAGATGAGTATATTCCTTTTATTAATCCTTTTTATAATGAAGCGGTAAAAAATAAGATACCTGTTATATATTTCAGGTTTGCCGGACACCAGGCATTACTGCCCGCAAACAATGTTGCCAGGACATATACTTTAAATCCTGATGATGGATTTGAGTCATTTATTTCCACGATATTCGATGTAATTGAAGAGTATGGTTACGGCACCTATTATATTTTTGACTGTCTGTCTGACCTGGTTGTTGAATGGTACAGTGATCGTATGATGGCAAACTTTTTTATGCTGGCTTGCCCGTATCTTTATGATAATAAGACAGTTGCTTATTTTGGTATTCTCAGGAACGTGCATATGCCTATTACAATAAACGCAATTCACAATACTGCCCAGATTGTCTTTGATGTATACAGGAATAAAGACATACTCTACATCCATCCTCTGAAAGTATACAAACGGTATTCCCCGACAATGTATATGCTGCATAGCATGGAAGGAGGGGAGTTTAAACCGGTCACCAGAAGCTCAATAATATCGGAAATACTGACATCTATTCCCCAGCCATGGCTTGATTATACTGTTCAAAGACTGGATATATGGAGAAGAAGCTTTTTTGAAGCCCAGGAATTATATAAAAAAGATAAAGACGAACTGAAAGGCGAAAAAGCGGGTGAACTTTTTACCCGTCTTCTCAGGATGGCCATTACCAGGGACCCAAGGCTGCTTAAGCTGGCACAGGAGTACCTCCAGTTATCAGATCTTATTGATATAGGCAAAAGAATGATAGGAACCGGACTTATAGGTGGGAAATCAGTCGGCATGCTTATTGCCAGAGCTGTTTTAAAGAAGGCAAATATCCGCTGGCAGGAGGTTCTTGAAGAACACGATTCATTTTTTATCGGCTCAGATGTGTTCTATACCTATCTTATTAGAAATGGATGCTGGTGGATGAGGAGAAAATTAAAAAACAGCGGTTCGGTATTTGATGATGCCGAAGAAGTCAGCAAAATTATTCTTACCGGCACATTCCCCGATGATATTAAGGATCAGTTTACCGAAATGCTTAATTATTTCGGGCAATCACCGATAATTGTCAGGTCCAGCAGTCTTCTTGAAGATGCCTACGGGAATTCGTTTTCAGGTAAGTATGAAAGCATATTCTGCGCAAACCAGGGTACTCCCGAAGAAAGGCTCGAACGTTTTATGTCAGCTGTAAGAATTGTATATGCAAGTACCATGAAGAAAGAGGCACTGGCATACAGGACACACTACGGACTTATGGATCAGGATGAACAAATGGCCCTTTTGGTGCAGAGGGTCTCAGGCGCCAAATATGACAATTTCTATTTGCCTCATATTGCAGGAGTAGGATTCTCCTACAATCCTTATGTGTGGGATAAAGATATTGATCCTGAAGCAGGCATGGTACGCCTGGTATTCGGACTGGGAACAAGGGCTGTTAATCGAAATGATGACGATTATATACGTATTGTAGCCCTTAATGAACCTCTGAAGCGCCCTGAAGCAAATTTCGACGAAGTGAAAAAATATACACAGAAGCGTGTGGATATCATGGATTTATCTGCCAACCAGCTAACATCCAATTATTTTATGGATCTGGCGAAAGTTATTACTGACCTGCCCCTGGAAATATTCACATCCCGCGACGAAGAACTTGAGCGCATTGCCAGGGAAAGGAACATGCAAAACATATTTTCTCATGTGCTTACATTTAATAAACTTTTATCCGATAAAGAATTTGTGAATGATATAAAAGAGATGCTGGAAATTCTTAGAAAAGCTTATAATTTTCATGTAGATATAGAATTTACTGCCAATTTTCAAAATGACGGTACTTACAAGATAAATCTTGTCCAGTGCAGGCCATTTCAGATCACAGGCGATATGCGTACTCTTAAAATACCTGAAAATATAAATGGCAGCGATCTGATAATCAGAACCAGGGGACCTATTGTCGGAAACAGCATATCTACAATAATTAACAGGGTAATTTATGTTATCCCCGAAGTGTATGGAAAGCTGAACATAAGCGACCGGTACTCAATTGCCAGGTTGATAGGAGAACTTACACATTCAGATAAAACCGGCGCCCGTAAGAAAATCAATATTGCCCTTATAGGTCCGGGCAGATGGGGCACTACAACACCTTCGCTTGGCGTTCCCGTATCATTTTCAGAGATTAATACTGTTTCGGTTTTGTGCGAGATAGCTTATATGCATGAGGGATTAATTCCCGATGTATCGCTGGGGACACACTTCTTCAACGACCTTGTTGAAATGAACATGATCTATTTTGCAGTATACCCTGATAAAAAGGGTTATATTCTGAACAGCGGCTTCTTTGATAATGCGGAAAACAAACTTGCAGAATTACATCCAAATGCAAAATTGTGGGCTAATGTCATAAAGGTAATAGATATTAGTGAGGAGGAGAATGAATCTGTTTTAAAACTGACATTAAATTCAATGGAGCAGGAAGGGGTATTATATATCAGCAGCAGGAAGAAAAGTTAAATACATATAAATATATTAAATATAATCTAATAAATCAGACATGTCAAATTATGAGAGCAGCAGGTTTATATGATCCTTTTTATGAACATGATGGGTGTGGGGTGGGATTTATAGCAAATATAAACGGACAACCTTCACATCAGTTAATATCCGATGGCATAACAATATTAAAGAATCTTGTACATCGCGGCGCTACAGGGGGTGATCTTAAGACCGGTGATGGTGCGGGTATTTTAATACAGATGCCACATCAGTTTCTTTTGAAGGAAGCCGTGAAGCAAAGATTTAATCTCCCGCCTGCCGGTGCATATGGTGTAGGAATGTTGTTTCTTCCACAGAAAGCAGGAGTTAGGGGAAAAGTAACTGCAGTAATTGAAAAAACTGTCGGGAAAGAAGGAGGTACAATACTGGGATGGAGAGATGTCCCGGCATGCCCCGGATGTCTGGGTAAAACAGCCATTGACTCAATGCCGTATATATGCCAGGTGTTTGTCGAATTCCTCTCACTCTCAGGTGCGGATCTTGAGAGAAAGTTATATATCGTGAGGCGAAGCATAGAGAATAAGGTATCAAAAATGAAACTTGCACTGGATGAATTCTATATACCGTCATTTTCATGTAGTACCATAATATATAAAGGTTTATTTGTCGCACCCCAGTTTGAGGAGTTTTATATTGACCTGAAAGACAAAGATTTTCAAAGCGCCATAATTATTGTTCACCAGCGTTATAGTACAAACACATTCCCGTCATGGTCGCTGGCACAACCTTTCAGGTATATAGCACATAATGGGGAAATTAATACCCTGCGCGGCAATATTAATAAAATGAAAGCCCGCGAAAAGATAATATCTTCGGCCCTGTTCGGTGATGATATCAGAAAATTGCTGCCTGTAATTAATACGGGGTTAAGTGATTCGGGAATATTTGATAATGTATTTGAGCTTCTATTTCAAAGTGGTTTTTCCATAGAACATTCAATGATGATGATGGTCCCCGAGGCTTTTGGAAGCAGGTATCATATAAGTGAAGATAAGCGTGCGTTCTATGAATATCATTCGGCAATCATGGAACCATGGGACGGCCCCGCTGCCTTGATTTTTACCGATGGGGTCAAAGTGGGAGCGGCCCTTGACAGAAACGGACTCAGACCTGCAAGATACACCATTACAAAAAGCGGGAGACTGATTATGGCTTCTGAGTTTGGTGTTCTGGAAATTCAGCCTGAAGACGTATTACAAAAAGGGCACCTTTCCCCGGGCAAGATGATCATGGTCGATACGCGGAAACAAAGGATCATATATGACAATGAGGTCAAGTCCACTATTTCACGCAGGAAGCCATACAGAAGGTGGCTTGAACAAAACCGCATAGAACTTAAAGGCCTCTTTCAGCCACCGGGTCCGGTTACCATAGAATCGGGCTCTTTGACCCTGAAGCAGAGAGTATTCGGATATACTCTCGAAGACATAAATATGATAATTACTCCTATGGCTGAAAATGCACAGGAGCCAGTAGGCTCAATGGGTAATGACAGTGCCCTTGCTGTCCTTTCGGAGAGGCCGCAGCTTCTCTACAACTATTTCAAACAGCAATTTGCACAGGTAACAAATCCGCCTATTGATCCTTATCGCGAAAATCTGGTAATGTCTCTTATGAGTTTTATCGGCAGGGAGAGGAACCTTCTTGAGGAAACCCCGCTGCACTGCCATCAGCTTAAATTGCCGCATCCCATACTTACAAATGAAGATGTGGACAAATTACGTAATGTTGAAATTGAGGATTTTCGTACCGCTACCGTACCCATTCTCTTTAATATAACCAACGGTAAGGATATTGAAAGAGCCCTGCGGGAAATATGCAAAGAGGTGGTAAAAAAGGTAGATGACGGATACTCGTTGATAGTTCTGAGTGACAGGGGTGTTAATGAAAATAATATAGCGGTGCCGGTTTTGCTTGCTACGGCGGCTGTACATCATCACCTTGTAAGTGTCGGGAAAAGACAGCTGTCGGGACTAGTGGTTGAAACGGGGGAAGCCAGGGAGGTGATGCATTTTGCCCTTCTGATCAGTTACGGAGCCAGTGCTGTAAATCCATACCTGGCTTTTGAAACTGTTGCCGTTCTGAAAGCCAAAAATATACTTTCAGGGGATATCAAGTTAGAAGCAGCCATAGATAACTATATTACCGCAATTAAAAAGGGACTGCTGAAGATCATGTCAAAAATGGGTGTCTCAACAATACGCAGTTACAGGGGAGCACAGCTCTTTGAGGCAATCGGACTCAATTCGGAGTTTACGGAAAAGTATTTTCCCGGCACCCCATCAAGAATAGGAGGTATCGGCTTATCCCAGATTGTTGAAGAATCCATAAAACGCCATAAAGATGCGTATGATCTGAATAATAAGACCAGCGGTCTTGAATCAGGCGGAAATATTCATTACAGGAGTTTCTCTGAACAACATATTATTTCACCGGAGGTTATTATGCTTCTGCAGAAAGCAACAAGGGAAAATGATTACCTGCTTTATAAAGAATATGCTGAACTAATTAATAACAAATCGAAGAATCTTTGTACACTACGGGGATTATTGAAATTCAGGAAGAGGGAACCGGTGCCTGTCGGGGAAGTTGAATCTGAGCAGTCAATAATAAAGCGGTTTGTTACCTCGGCAATGTCCTTCGGATCAATAAGCAAGGAGGCTCATGAAACCCTGGCTATTGCCATGAACAGGCTCGGTGCTGCAAGCAATTCAGGGGAGGGCGGGGAGGATGAAGAGAGGTATAAGGCTTTACCTAACGGTGATAGTTCCAAAAGCATGATCAAACAGGTTGCTTCTGCAAGATTCGGCGTAACGAGTAACTACCTTATAAATTCCAGGGAGTTACAGATTAAGATGGCCCAGGGTGCAAAACCAGGTGAAGGAGGCCAGCTTCCCGGACATAAAGTAAATGAAATTATTGCCAGGGTGCGGCATTCGATACCGGGAGTGATGCTAATATCACCACCGCCCCACCACGATATCTATTCTATTGAGGATCTGTCAGAGCTTATTTTTGACCTTAAGTGTGCCAGTCCGGGTGCCAAAGTATCGGTCAAGCTTGTTGCAGAGGTTGGGGTTGGGACAATAGCGGCAGGTGTGGCAAAGGGAGGTGCTGATATGGTATTGATCAGTGGTCATGACGGCGGTACGGGAGCATCGCCCGTGTCATCAATAAAGCATGCAGGCATTCCGTGGGAAATGGGACTGTCGGAAACACAGCAGGTTCTTGTAATGAATAAATTAAGGAACCGTATACGTGTCCAGGTTGACGGGAAGCTGCATACGGGAAGAGATGTGGTTATAGGGGCCCTTCTTGGGGCAGATGAGTTTGGGTTTGGAACAACAGCTCTTGTTACTATGGGCTGTGTTATGATGAGAAAGTGCCACCTCAACACTTGTCCGGTTGGAGTAGCAACGCAGGATCCGCAACTGAGGAAAAAATTTAAGGGCAGACCTGAATATCTCATGAATTTTATGAGGTTCATTGCCCGCGATGTGCGTGAGATAATGGCCAGTCTCGGGTTTCGTACATTTAATGAAATGATTGGCCAGGCTGACATACTGATGGTAGATGACACAGCAGGGAACTGGAAAACAAAAAAACTTGATTTGTCGGGAATAATAATGAAGCCACCGGTAAATAAGAAAAGTAAGCTCCATTTTATATCTTCAGAAAAAAATGATTTTTCAAATAATATCGATAAAGAGATCATAGAAAAGTCAGCCGGCGCAATTGAAAACAAGCAGCGAATAAACATGTTTGCTTCTATCCGCAATTCCAACCGTGCCGTAGGCGCAACCCTGAGTGCTGAAGTTTCCAAAAGGTACGGATCACAAGGCCTGCCTGAAAATACTGTAAACTGCAAGTTTACCGGCTCTGCAGGCCAGAGTTTCGGAGCATTCCTCGCACCAGGCATCACGTTCGAACTTGAAGGGGAATGCAATGACTATACAGGCAAAGGACTGTCAGGTGGTAAGATAATTGTCTACCCCCCAAAAAATTCACAATTCAGACCACAGAATAATATCATAATAGGAAATGTAAGTCTTTTCGGGGCTACAAGAGGCGAAGTATATATTAACGGGATGGCAGGGGAGAGGTTTGCCGTAAGAAACAGCGGGGCGGTGGCTGTTGTTGAAGGTATTGGTGACCATGGCTGTGAATACATGACAGGAGGTGTGGTTGTGATCCTTGGAAAAACAGGAATAAATTTCGGGGCAGGGATGAGTGGAGGTATAGCATATGTACTTGACCAGGACCAGCTTTTCGATACCAAATGTAATCTTGAAATGATAGATGTTGAGCCGCTGGCCGGTAAGACTGACCATAGCAGATTGTATACTTTAATACAGAATCATGTAAAGTATACGGGCAGTGAATATGCTGAACGTATATTGAAAGACTGGACTGAAATACTGCCACAGTTTGTCAAGGTAATGCCAATTGACTATAAGAGGGCACTCGAGAGAATAAAAAAGGAAGAATCAAAAGATACAGAAGTTGTTTCACTAACAGAGGAGGTTTATTAAGTGGGCAAAATTACAGGATTTATTGACTTTAAAAGGGAAAATTATACCTACATTAAGAAAGAGGAGCGCACAAATAATTATAATGAGTTTATTATTATGCGCTCTGAACAGGAGTTGCGCAACCAGGGGGCACGCTGCATGGATTGCGGCATTCCGTTTTGTCATTCACTGGGCTGTCCGGTTTACAATCTCATACCTGACTGGAATGATCTGGTTTACAGGAATAAGTGGCATGAGGCTTACGAGCAGCTTGAAAAGACGAATAATCTTCCTGAAATTACCGGCCGTGTTTGTCCCGCTCCCTGTGAGAGTGCATGCACCCTGTCAATTAACAGCAGTCCGGTCACAATCAAACAACTTGAACTTGCAATTATTGAGAATGCCTTCAAAAAGGGATGGGTTGAACCAAAGCCCCCGTTTTCTGAAACAGGTAAGAGGGTTGCCGTTGTAGGTTCGGGTCCGGCCGGACTGGCAGCTGCGCAGCAGTTAAGGCGAAGTGGCCATAAAGTAGTTATGTTTGAAAAAGATATTAAGCCAGGAGGAATACTCAGATACGGAATCCCTGATTTTAAACTGGGGAAATGGGTAATAGACAGGAGAATAGAGCAGATGGAAAGGGAAGGGATAGAATTTGTCACTGATGTTGTAATAGGAGAAGATCTGTCAGCTCATTATTTAAGAAAAACATATGATGCAATACTCCTTGCTGTGGGCGCGGGGGAGCCAAGAAACCTTAACGTACAGGGAAGAGGATTTGAAGGGATATATTTTGCTATGGACTACCTTAAAAAATCAAATCAATATGTTGCAGGGGAATTGAAGGAGCATGAGATTATTAATGCAAAGGATAAGACAGTGCTTGTTATCGGAGGCGGGGACACCGGTTCTGACTGTGTCGGAACAGCAAACAGGCAGGGAGCGAAACAAATATACCAGTTTGAAATTCTGCCCAGGCCCAGGATATGGAAGGAGGAATGGAATCCGGAGTGGCCCGGCTGGCCGTCAATATTAAGAACATCGACTTCACAGGAAGAAGGCTGTAAAAGAGAATGGTGTATCCTTACCAAAAAATTTACAGGGAAGGGTATTAATCTCGGGAAAGCCTCTTTTTCAAAAGTTGAATGGATAAGGGATGAATCGACAAAAAAAGAAAAGATGGTTGAAGTGCAGGGATCAGATTTCACCCTGGATGTTGATATGGTTTTCCTGGCTATGGGCTTCCTGCATACCGAGCACAACAGGCTTTTAAAGGACCTGGGTATACTTTTTGACGTAAAAGGTAATATTAAAACCAATAATAATTATTCAACCGATGTTACCGGCGTATTTACTGCGGGCGATGCTTCCCTTGGAGCTTCACTGGTTGTGAGAGCCATATACCAGGGACGCGAGGCTGCAAAAGAAATTGACAGGTACCTGCGTAAATAAAAGGGATATTCCATAATATTTTATAACTTGCCGGCGAAATTCATTGTTATGGAATCTAAGACTTTTATATAAATGAATGAAAGTCAGGATAATACTGGATGTCCTTTTTGCAAGCCCGAGATCAGGAACTTATCGTTTTATGAAAACAGCAAATTCATCGCTATATATAATATAGCTCCAATACTGCCCGGACATACACTGGTTATTCCAAAAAAACACCTTATAAGTTTTTTTGATTTGGCAGACAAGGATTTGTTTGAATTTATAAAATTCAGCAGGACCGTAATAAGGATATTATCAAAAGCATTTAATACAGAAGCATTTAACTGGACATTACAGGAAAAAGCTGAAGCCGGCCAGTCAATTGCTCACATGCATATTCATGTTATGCCGAGAAAGCCCGAAGACCTTCCCCATCCGGGAGACTGGTACCCAAAATTAAAATACAATATTGGCGATATTCTTGACAGCCATAAAAGAGCGCACTTAACAGAGGATCAACTGGCAGCAATTATTGAAAAATTAAGAAGCACAGCTGCAGAAGTAGTTAAAGAAATGTCTTGATCAATAAATCAATCATCAACTTTAATATCCTTAATATTTACCTGTATAGTTGTGATCCCCCTGAAATGGTTTTCGGTCAATGTATAGGCAATATCGAATCCCAGTCCCTTACTTATTTTTTCATAATGATGAGCCTGGTTAAATGCTATGGCAGGGAAAACGTTATATGGTTCTTCCTCTTGGATCAGACTTAATTTAAGATGTTCTTCACCTGGACCTACGACCTTTCCATAACCATTATCAACAACATTCTCCGCGAAGAATATAGGATTTATATTATTGGGGCCGAAGGGTTCAAATTTTTTTAATATATCAAAAAATCCAGGAGTAATATCTTTTAAATTAAGCTCGGTATCGATTTCGATTTGCGGTATAAGCTGTTCGGGAGTGATAATATCTTTAACAACTTTTTCAAACCTGTCTCTCAGCTTCGGGATATTCTCTATTCTAAGGGTCAGTCCGGCAGCATACCTGTGGCCTCCAAAACTTTCAAGCAGGTCGGAACATTCGCTTATCGCCTTATACAGATCAAACCCGATAACAGAGCGTGCAGATCCTGTTGCAAATCCATTCGATTCAGTAAGGATAATAGTAGGCCTGTAAAATGATTCAATTAACCTCGATGCAACTATGCCGACAACGCCCTTATGCCAGTTCCTGTTATAGAGCAAAGTTGAATATTTATATTGATTGCCATAGCTTTCTATTTCTTTTAATGCTTCCTCAGTAATATTTTTGTCGATGTTTCGCCGGGCCTGATTAAAGGAATTTATCTTCTGGCAATGAATAATTGCCTCTTCCTCGTTTTCGGAGATCAGCAAATCAACAGCCTTTTTACCTGATTCAATTCTTCCTGCAGCATTAATTCGCGGTCCTATTTTGAAAACAATATCATCAACATTAATAGCCTTACCTTCGAGTCCGGCCACACATACTATAGCACGCAGGCCGATGGAGGGACTCTCATTTAGCTTTTTTAGCCCGAAATGTGATAGTACCCGGTTTTCATCAATAAGGGGAACAATATCCGAGGCAATGCTTACAGCCAGCAAATCAAGGTACTGTGTAAGTTCATCAAAAGGAATATTATTCTTTATGGAGTAGGCATGTAATAATTTAAAGCCAACGCCGCATCCTGATAAAAATTTAAAGGGGTATTTACAATCTTTTCTTTCAGGATCCAGCACGGCTATCGCCTTAGGTAAGCTAGACCCCGGAGTATGGTGATCACAAATAATGAAATCAATACCCCTGTCATTTGCATATTTGATTTTATCTATCGCTTTTATTCCACAATCCAAAGCTATAATAAGTTTGATCCTGTTGAGTTCAGCATATTCGATAACTTTGAATGAAATGCCGTAACCTTCTTTATAGCGGTCAGGGATATAATAGTAGAGCTTATCATAATACTTTCTGAGAAATGAATATACCATTGCTACTGATGTAGTACCGTCAACATCATAGTCTCCATAAATTAATATTTTCTCTCCATTGCTTATTGCCTGCTCTATCCTTTCCACAGCTTCATGCATATCTTTCATCAGGAAGGGGTCATAAAGATTTTTCATTTCAGGGTAGAAAAATGCATTTGCCTGTTCAAAAGTTCTTATCCCCCGCTGCACAAGCAATGTTGATAAAACAGAATTTATGTTCAGTTCATTTGCCAGCTTCTTGACATCTGCATCAAATCCATTTTCTTTTATTTTCCACACTTTTTCCATGAATATCTGTAAAATCTGAAAAGATATATTTTTATGTAAATTTAAAATTAATATTAGAAGTATTAAAAATTACATAAGTGAATTTCAAATTCATTGATAATATGTTTTAGAATTTTCTTTTTTACCTCTTCAACAGGCTGCTCTGAGCCAACTTCATTTTTCATTGAAGTTACACCCTTATCAGTATAACCGCAAGGATTTATATAATTAAAATAATTTAAGTCTGTATTAACATTTAATGCAAATCCATGCATAGTTACGTATTTGCTTATTCTGATGCCAATAGCGCAAATCTTTCTGGCTTTTTTCCCTTCACCCGGATTCAGCCATACACCTGTTGCACCCCCGACCCTGTTTGAGTAAATTTTGTATTCTTTAAGAGTATTAATTATTGATTCCTCGAGTTTGAAAACATATTTTTTTGTACCCAATTTGAACTGTTCGAGATCGAATATCGGATAACCCACTATTTGCCCCGGACCATGGTAAGTTATGTCACCACCACGGTTTATCCTGTAATAAGTTGCATTTATTGAATTGAGCATATTGTCATTGATTAACAGGTTGTTTTCTTTCCCGCTTCTGCCGATAGTATAGACATGCGGGTGTTCGCAGAAGATGATCCTGTTAATTATTTCTTCACCGCATTTTCCGGCTTTTGCACTGATAACTTTCTGATGCAGTTCCTCCTGATAGTCCCAGGCTTTTTTATAGTCAATAAATCCCAAATCTTCAAAAACAGCTTTTACAGGCATTTGTTAATTTTAAAGATTAAGTAATATAAACGTGCCTTTCTGCATGGTAAGATGACCTTACTTGCGGACCGCTTTCAATATGTGCAAATCCTTTTATTAATCCTTTTTCTTTATACATTTTAAATGTTTCAGGATTTATATATTTGTCAACTTTGATATGTTTTTCGGACGGCTGAAGGTACTGACCTATTGTAAATACTTTAACTCCAATATTAAGAAGGTCATCCATAGTTTCCAGCACTTCATCTTCAGTTTCACCCAGGCCTGCCATGATGCCCGACTTGGCAATAATGCCTGATGCCGCGACATATTTTAGCAGCTCAAGACTATGGTCATATGTAGATACACATCTTATGAGGGGCGAAAGTCTTCTCACAGTTTCAAGGTTGTGTGATATTACTTCAGGTCTTTCATTAATAATAAGATCCATGGCTTCAGTGCCTCTTCTGAAATCAGGTATAAGAGCTTCCATGGTTACACAGGGATTAATATTTTTTATTGTTTTTATTGTCCTGGCCCAGAATTCAGCACCACCGTCAGATAAATCATCTCTTGCCACTGATGTTATTACACAATGTTTTAATCCGAGGGTCTTTATTGTCTCTCCAAGCCGGCGGGGTTCATCCCTGTCCGGTTCTTCAGGTTTCATGGTGTATACCTGGCAGAACCTGCAGTTCCTCGTACACCTGTTGCCAAGAATCATGAACGTAGCTATACCGGCACTCCAGCATTCCCCTTTATTCGGACAGTTACCGCTGACGCATATTGTATTTAGCCTTTTATTAACTGTCAGGTTCTTTACCATGGAGTAATTCAGGCCATGTGGCATTTGTACCTTCATCCAGCGAGGGAGCCTCCTATTTTTACCACCTGATTTTTCCATTTTACTGGTTTATTTATTTTGCAAAGTTAGTATATAATTAAAAAATTTTTGGGCAACTTACATATGTTAAATTATATTTGCACAGATTTTAAAAAGCTTTATAAATGAGTCAATTGGAATTAAGTGAACAGGAACAAATTAGAAGAAAGGCACTTGAGGAATTAAGGAAAACCGGCATTGAACCCTATCCTGCAGGAGAATACGTTACTAATGTTGTTACATCTGAAATAAAGGAAAATTATAAGCCTGACAAGAACAACTTTCAGGATATATCTATTGCAGGAAGGATCATGAGCAGGAGAATAATGGGGAATGCCTCTTTTGCCGAGATACAGGACGAAAAGGGGCGTATACAGATCTATTTGCGGCGTGATGATTTGTGCCCGGGAGAAGACAAAACGTTTTATAATACGGTTTTTAAGAAACTGCTTGATATTGGAGATTTTATCGGGATCAGGGGTTTTGTTTTTATAACACAGATGGGAGAGATAACCATCCATGTCAGGGAGCTTACTGTTTTGAGCAAATCTCTGAGACCCTTACCAATTGTAAAGGAGAAGGACGGTAAGGTTTATGATGAGGTTAAGGATCCTGAATTCAGATATCGTCAGCGTTATGTTGATCTGGTAATAAATCCCCGCGTAAAACAAATTTTTATAAAGCGTACAAGGATAATTGACACGCTTCGGGAATTGTTCAATTCAAGAGGGTACCTTGAAGTTGAAACCCCGATATTACAAGCTATTCCAGGGGGAGCTGCGGCCAAACCTTTTATAACTCATCATAATGCACTGGATATACCTTTGTATTTAAGGATTGCTAATGAACTTTATCTCAAGAGACTGATAGTAGGGGGATATAATGGCGTTTATGAATTTTCAAAAGATTTCAGGAATGAAGGTATGGATAGGTTGCATAATCCTGAATTTACGGTGATGGAAATTTATGTTGCATATAAAGACTATTTGTGGATGATGGATTTCACTGAAGAGATGATTGAGAAAGTGGCCCTTGCTATTAACGGAGCGACAAAATTAAAATATGGTGATATAGTTATTGACTTTAAACGGCCTTTTGTCCGCAAGTCAATGCTGGCAACAATTAAGGAATATGCCGGTGTTGACATATCGGGGATGGAAGAGCAGGAGCTGCGCAGGGTATGTGATGAACTGGGTATTGAAACAGACCAGTCTATGGGTAAAGGGAAGCTGATTGGCCGGATCTTTGATGAAAAATGTGAGCCCTATCTTGTTCAGCCCACATTTATTATGGACTACCCTGTTGAGATGTCTCCGCTTTGCAAGAAGCACCGCAGCAATCCCGGGCTTGCTGAAAGGTTTGAACTTATAGTCAATGGCAAAGAATTGTGCAATGCCTATTCAGAATTAAATGATCCTATAGACCAGAGAGAACGTTTTCAGGAGCAGCTTAAGCTTTCTGAAAAGGGTGATGATGAGGCTATGTATATTGATGCAGATTTCCTCAGGGCACTGGAATACGGGATGCCCCCCACTTCAGGAATGGGACTGGGCATAGACCGCCTGGCCATGCTTATTACCAGCCAGCCGGGCATACAGGATGTATTGTTCTTTCCCCAGATGAGATCTGAAAGAGCTATAAGAGCAGATGCTAAAGAGAAATATCTTGAAATAGGTATTGCCGAGGAATGGTATCATGTGCTGGTGGAACTGGGCTACAATACGGTTGAGAAAATCAGGAATGTTGAAAAGCCCGGCAAGTTGCACCAGGAACTTTGCGGATATAATAAGAAAAATAAGCTGGGACTTACTAATCCGGCTATTGATGAAGTGGCCCAATGGATTAAGAGCTGATGCTGTCTCCTTTTTTAAAAGACATAGCGCTCCTTGGCGCATGTTTAACTTACGCAAATATTTTATCGAAATAACTTTGGGCCGAATAAGTATAAATTTGATAACAAATAAGCAGGGGACTTATCTCTCCTGCTTTTTTATTATAATTTTTCAACAATTCCTGTTTACCTATTAAACAGATTATCTTTTATAAACGAATGATTTCCAAATATTAAATAAATTTATTAACACTACAAGCATTCGTTTCATTGTTAATAAAGAAATTCCCTGACATTTCAACTTTTCTATATATTTGCGGCAAATGAGTTTGATTATGAATGCAGCAGCATATTCGGAAGAGACTATTCGCACTCTTGACTGGAGAGAACATATACGCAAGCGCCCGGGAATGTATATCGGTAAACTGGGAGACGGCTCTTCACAGGATGATGGCATATATGTACTTATCAAGGAAGTTCTCGATAACTCCGTTGATGAATATATGATGGGTTTCGGAAAAGTAATAGATATTGTCATAAACGAGAATATTGTAAAAATAAGAGACTACGGCCGTGGCATACCTCTTGGCAAAGTAAAGGATGTAGCCTCAAAAATGAATACAGGGGCAAAGTATGATTCAAAAGTATTTAAGAAATCTGTCGGATTGAATGGTGTGGGCATAAAAGCAGTAAATGCACTTTCCTCAAAATTTGTCATTAAGTCATTTCGTGAGGGTGTTGTCAAAGCTGTAGGTTTTGAAGAGGGTAACCTCGCCAGTGACAGCAAGGAGCATTCAACAGAATCAAAAAATGGAACCCTTATTTCATTTGTGCCCGATATCAAGATATTTGGTAAGTTCAGGTTTATTGACGACTATGTCGAATTAATGATTAGGAACTACGTGTACCTGAATAGCGGACTTACAATCAAGCTTAACGGAGTACCTTTCTATTCCAAAAACGGACTGCTTGATCTGGTGAATGAAAACATAGACTCCGAGATTTTGTATCCCCTGATACATCTTAAGGATAGCGATATTGAAATTGCGATAACCCATGGCAACCATTACGGGGAGACATATTTTACTTTCGTAAACGGACAGAACACCATTCAGGGGGGGACGCATCTTCACGCCTTCAGAGAAGCTCTTGTAAAGACAATACGTGATTTTTACAAGAAAGATTTTGATCCTTCAGATATAAGGGCCTCAATTATTGCAGCCTTAAGCATAAAGGTCGAGGAGCCGGTTTTTGAGTCACAGACCAAAACAAAACTGGGCTCCAGGGATATGGGTCCGGATGGGCCTTCTGTACGCAACTTCATAGGAGATTTCGTCAGGACAAAGCTTGATAATTATCTCCATAAGAATCCTGAGACTACCGATATGCTCCTGAAAAAAATCGTTGAGTCCGAGAAAGAGCGTAAGGCTATATCCAGCATTAAGAAGATTGCCCGCGAAAGGGCCAGGAAGGCAAATGTCCATAACAGAAAGCTGAGGGACTGTAAGATACATTATAACTCCAACGATGAGAGGCGACTTGAGACAACAATATTTATTACCGAGGGCGACTCGGCGAGCGGCTCTATCACAAAGTCGCGGGATGTAAACACGCAAGCTGTGTTCAGCCTTAAAGGGAAGCCTTTGAATACCTACGGGCTTACAAAAAAAATTGTGTATGAAAATGAAGAATTTAACCTTTTGCAGGCAGCCCTTGACATTGAAGATGACCTCGAGAACCTCAGGTATCATAATGTTGTAATATCTACAGATGCCGATGTTGATGGTATGCATATACGGCTTCTATTGATAACCTTTTTTATACAATTTTTCCCCGACCTTGTCAGGAAAGGTCATCTGTATATTCTTCAGACTCCCCTGTTCAGGGTCAGAAATAAAAAGGAGACTATTTATTGCTATTCACAGGAAGAAAAAGACGTAGCAGTGGAAAAGCTGGGAGCAAATCCTGAAATTACTAGATTTAAAGGTCTGGGAGAGATATCTCCTGATGAGTTCAAGCACTTCATAGGCAAGGATATAAGGCTGGAACCCGTCAGATTAAAGAAGGACGATACAGTTTCCGAGATTCTGCCTTTTTTTATGGGTAAAAACACACCGGAACGCCAGGAATTTATTATTGAAAATCTGCGCATCGAGGAAGATCTTGTTGAATTATGATTATTTTAGATTGACAGCTTCAAAGGATAAACTTTATTATGAACGAGGAGAATCACGAAAATAATAAGGAACAGAGAAATCTGGAAGATGAGATATTAGAGCTTCAGGACAACTCAGGAGATCATATTGCCGGTTATACAAATGTTATACGTTTGTCAGGACTATACGAGAACTGGTTTCTTGACTATGCTTCTTATGTGATTCTTGAACGTGCAGTACCTCATATTGATGACGGACTGAAACCCGTTCAGCGCAGGATACTCCATTCAATGAAAAGACTCGACGATGGCAGATACAATAAAGTTGCCAATATTATAGGGCATACAATGCAGTTCCATCCCCACGGCGATGCATCCATAGGTGAGGCCCTGGTACAGCTCGGACAGAAAGAACTGTTAATAGATACACAGGGGAACTGGGGAAATGTTCTCACAGGTGATGGGGCGGCAGCGGCACGTTATATTGAGGCCCGGCTGTCGAAATTTGCCCTTGATGTTGTGTTTAACCCGAAAACAACGAAGTGGAAAGCCTCATATGACGGAAGAAATAAGGAACCAATTACACTGCCTGTAAAATTTCCGTTGCTCCTTGCCCAGGGCGTTGAAGGGATAGCTGTCGGACTGGCATCCAAAATATTGCCCCATAATTTTAATGAACTAATTGAGGCTTGCATTGCGCATCTTCAGGGGAAAAAGTTTGAGCTGTATCCTGACTTTCCAACAGGCGGACTGGTAGATGTTTCAAGATATAATGACGGATTAAGGGGAGGGCAGGTAAAAATTAGAGCCAGGATAAAGAAAACCGATAAAAAAGCATTGCTGATAACCGAAATACCCTATGGCAGGACTACTTCAACATTAATAGAATCGATAATCAAGGCTAATGAGAAAGGAAAAATAAAAGTTAAAAAGATCGATGATAACACTGCCGAAAATGTTGAAATATCCATAAGCCTCGCCCCGGGCATATCTCCCGATAAAACTATTGATGCTCTCTATGCTTTTACGGACTGTGAAGTACCTGTATCACCAAATTCCTGTATTATCAAAGATGATAAACCCGTGTTTATGGGTGTTTCGGAAATATTGAAAATTTCCACGCAGAGAACAGTCGGGCTGCTTAAAAGTGAATTAAATATAAGGCTTGAAGAGCTTAATGACTCGTGGCATATCTCGAGCCTTGAAAAAATATTCATTGAGAATGAACTTTACGAGGATATTAAATCATGTAAAACCGAAGAGGAAATACTGGAAACTATTGATAAGGGACTCGAACCTTTTAAGAAGAAGCTTTTAAAAGAAGTTACAAGGGATGATTTGATAAGGTTGTCAAACATACCTATCAGGAGGATATCGAAATACAGCTCTGTTAAGGCAGATGAATATATCAGGCAGATTGAATCCGACATCGAAGAGGTGAAGAATCATCTCGATAATATAATACCGTTTACAATAAACTACTACAGGCAGATAAAGAAAAAACACGGGCTTGGCAAAGAGAGAAAAACAGAAATTAAAAATTTCGATACCATTATAGCTACTAAAGTTGTAGTGGCAAACCAGAAACTTTATGCAAACAGGCAGGAAGGATTTATAGGAACATCGCTCAGAAAAGATGAGTTTATATCTGATTGTTCCGATATTGATGATATCCTCGTAATTCGCATGGATGGAAAATACCAGATAACAAAGGTTTCTGAGAAGACCTTTGTAGGAAAGGATATTTTATATGCCGGGGTATTTAAAAAGAATGATACAAGGACAATTTATAATACAATATACAGGGATGGTAAAAATGGCAAAGTAATGTTGAAACGCTGTGCCATAACAGGATTAATAAGAGACAACGAGTACGATCTTACCAGGGGAACAGAAGGTTCTAAAATATTGTACCTTAGTGCCAATCCCAATGGTGAGGCGGAAACTATTAGAATACATTTAAAGCCCAGGCCCAGGGTAAGGAACCTGTTGCTCGAGTATGATTTTGGGGAGCTTACAATTAAAGGAAGAAGTTCTATGGGCAACATACTCACCAGGTATGCAGTAAGCAAAATTGTACTTAAAGAAAAGGGCCTTTCAACACTTGGAGGAAGGAAGGTCTGGTTTGATGCGGATGTAAACCGCCTGAACGCCGACGGAAGAGGCAGCCTGCTGGGAGAATTTAAGGGAGATGATAAACTGATGGTTATTACAAGGTCAGGTAAATTCAGATTGTCATCCTTTGATCTATCCAACCATTTTGAGGATGACCTGCTTATAATTGAGAAATATAATCCCGACAAGATATTTTCGGCAGTATATTTTGATGCCACACATAATTATTACTATGTAAAAAGGTTTACTATAGAACCTGGAGAAAAGCCTGTAAGCTTCATAGGAGAGAATCCCGAGTCGAAGCTGATACGGATCACTGAGGTAGAGTACCCGAGGTTTGAGTTGAAGTTCGGAGGTGACCACAGCCACAGGAATAGTGAGATAATAGAGGTGGCAAAATTTATCGGTGTCAAGAGTTATAAAGCCAAAGGGAAGAGACTATCAAATTATGAGGTTGCTGTTGTTCAAGAGCTGGAACCCATAATGACCATAGCTGAAAAGGAGGAAGAAAAGATAAAGGAAGAGGAGGAAATTATAAATAATAATGAAGAAAAAGGATTTAACGGGCAGCAGATGACACTGGATTTATAAAATTTTTCTATTTTAGAACCTGCAAGTTCAAAAAATGGATATTGAAATAATTGAAGTAAAGAGCAGGCGGCATTTGAGAACCTTCATTTATCTGCCTGCCAAAATTCATAAAACCCATAAAAACTGGGTACCCCCGATATATATTGATGACCGTAATTTTTTCAATCCCCGTAAGAACCGCTCTTTCAGTTATTGTGACACCATTCTTCTGCTGGCTATGAGAGGCAGGAAACCCGCAGGACGCATCATGGGTATTATTAATCATAAATATAATGAAGCACATAATGAAAGGGACGGCAGGTTTTGTTTTATGGAAACCTATAACGAGCCCGATATAGCTCAGGCCCTTTTGCGGGCTGTGGAAAAGTGGGCTCTCTCAAAAAATATGACAAGAATAGTGGGCCCGCTTGGATTTTCGGACAAGGACCCCCAGGGCATGCTTATTGAAGGATTTGATCAGCCGATGGTTATAGCCACTAATTGTAATTTTCCCTACCAGGTAACTCTCATTGAAAATGAGGGTTATATAAAGCACATAGACCTTGTTGTTTATAAACTGTACACTCCGGACGAGATACCTGATTTCTACAAAGAGATATATAAAAGGGTAATAAAAAATAACAATATATGCATACATGATTTTACATCCCGCAGAGAGCTAAAACCATTTATCAGACCTGTATTGGGACTGGTAAACCAGACATTCATGGATATATACGCCTTTATTCCCATGGATGAGAAAGAAATGGATGATTATGCCAAGCGTTACCTCTCTATATTGGATCCGAGATTTATTAAAGTGGTAACAAATAATTATAATGAGGTAATAGCTTTTATTGTAGGGATGCCTGACATAAGCAGGGGTATAAAAAGTTGTAAAGGCCATATTTTCCCATTCGGACTATTTAAAATATTATACTACCAGAAGAGGACAAAACAGCTGAACCTTTTACTGGGAGGTATACGTGATGACTGCCAGAATATTGGCATTGATGCCGTGATGGGCGTAAGAATGATTGAAGAGGCACATAAGGCCGGACTTAAATATATTGACAGCCATCTCGAGCTGGAAAACAACACCAAGATGAGGGCAGAGATGGAACGTATGAACGGCAAGGTATACAAGAAATACCGTATTTATAAAAAGGATCTGGTCAGTGCATAGATACTTTCTAACGGTGAATTTTATAAAATTATAAGAAGGAAAGAAAAAAAAATCTTAGTTATGAAAAAAGGGGAATGCGGATTTATCATACCCTGCAGTTTTATGATCCTTTGTATTTTGTTTTTTACATTAAACCAGGGCATAAAAGCGCAAAGTGAGACTTCGGGCAGGGAATATATTGTTAAAGGAAGGGTATTTCTGGAAGATGGGAATCCGGTTACCAGTGAGAGGGTGATACTGGCACATTGCTCAACCAAAAATAAATGTGATGTAATATTAACAGCCAATGCACAGGACGAGTCAGCTACAACTGGCAGTCCGTTTGGTCATACAAATGAAGAAGGATTATTTGAAATTAAATTTGACCCTGATTTTATTACTGAAACGATCGGTAAATATAAATTTTTAAGCCTTGGGATTATATATAATACGGAACTTGTAAGGCTGAAAAAAGATGAACTGCCAGTTTTATTTATACTGGATCAATTTGATGCCGACAATATGCTGGATCTTGAGGAACTGGTATTTACTCCCAGGTAATAACAGTGATGACTTCGTATCGGATAACAAGGCAGCATTTTCAAACCTTCCGTCCGGACTCACGGCAAAAGTAATAAGAGTAAGCGATACGACTTTAATAGCTTATCTTGAAGGTAATGCAGATAATCATACTATGAATGATAATTAAGACTCATTAGTGCTGACATTCAATAATAGTGCAATAAGTAATAATGATACTTCAGCAATTGAGTTCCCGGTAGTAAAATTTATGCTTATGTTTCAGAGTCCGTTCGCCATAAATGGCGCAGATTCCTATCCTGGAGCAAATGGGATTTATCCACTGGAAGGTTTCTATAATGAAAAACCTTACTACAGAAGGAACAACTATTATCTGAAAACCAAGTAGAAGGCGGCAAGGCCGAAGTGCTGAACCTTAGGGAAGGATTAAGTCCGGTTATGCTAAAAGGAAACGGCACTGTTGTCTGTCTTACAGTGACAGGGACAGTAACAAGTCATAGTACAGAGGATTTAAATGGGCAAAACATCAGTTTCAGGCTTCATGATATATTTGGGAAGCCCGTCAAAGCAAAGATGGAGAGCAGTAATAAAATAAATATTTCATCATTACCTGGCGGCTTTTACATCGTGGTAATGGATGTCAGTGGTAGTGTATTCACTGAAAAGCTTGTTGTCGAATAAGAAAATTATTTTTCATTTAACTATTGTTTTACTATTCTCTCGCGGATAAATTCCTGTGAATGCATTTTAAAACGGTAATAGAAAGCACCTTTTTTTGAGTCTGCAGTATTTTTATCCTCCAGTTTTTCAAGCACCTTTAATGAAAGTATTTTTTTTCTGAAGTTTCCGGGGTCGAACTTACGCTGAAAAATCGCTTCGTACAGGGTGCGAAGCTGCAATATTGTGAATCTCTCAGGCAATAAATTTTCACCTATAAGCGTATAGCTTGCTTTTAGCTTAAGTTTTTCATGGGCATGTTCAACCATCATACCATGGTCGAAAATTAAGCCGGGTTTTTTTGAAAATGTCCACCATACTGCCCCGTGCTCTTTAATGAAGTCCTTATCATGTTTGTCAATACGAATCATTGCATAAAAAGCAACACTTATGACTCTTCCTCCGGGGTCCCTCTCAGGGTCGGAAAAAACATGTACCTGTTCAAGATAGATATCCTTAAGGCCTGTGATTTGAAGCAGTACACGCTCAGCTGCTTTCTCGGCTGTCTCATCTTCCTGCACCCACCCTCCCATAAGGGACCATTCACCCTGTGCAGGCTTAAACTTTCTGTGTGAAAGCAATAGCTTAAGTTCGTCATCTTCATATCCGAAAATTATGCAGTCGACAGCCACATGGTGTTCAGGATGCTTATATATTGATGCCGGCATCAGGCAAATTATATTTATGATTTGGAAAATTCAGGTCAAACGAGATTTGAATCTCACAATTTTTATCACAGTAAACCGGACAATCTCCTAAATTTTAATTAGTCGCTATAAAATTTCAGAACTGACAGCTGCCTGTATTTCTCTCCAGGTTTTAGCACTGTTGAGGGAAATTCCGGGTGATTGGGCGAATCCGGGAAATGCTGGGGCTCAATTGCCAGAGCAGATCTTTTATAATATGGTTTCCCTGACTTTCCTTTGACCGAACCATCCATAAAATTTCCGCTATAAAACTGGAAACCCGGTTCTGTTGTGAGAATTTCCATAACTCTGCCCGAGGTTTCTTCCCGTAGTATAACCGCCAACACAAGAGTATCGGGAGTTTTTTTATTAATTATCCAGTTGTGGTCATAGCCGCCGCCAAAAGTCAGCTGTTCATCAGCTATGCCTATATCCTGTCCGATTTGCTTGCCCGGGTTAAAATCAAAGGGAGTACCCGGGACCGGGGTTATTTCACCTGTGGGTATAAGCTCACTGTTTACGGGTGTAAAATAGTCAGCAAAGGCCAAGAGCTGGTGATCAAGGATAGTAGTGTCACCTTCACCTTTTAAATTAAAATAGCTGTGATGTGATAAATTTATTATTGTCGTCTTATCAGTCTCTGCTTCATATTCCATCCTAAGCTCATTATTATCTGTTAGAGTATATGTCAGTTTAACTGATAGATTGCCGGGATATCCTTCTTCGCCGTCAGGAGAAAGATATGTCAGGATAAGGGAGTTGCCTTTCTGATGTGCATCCCAGACCTTTTTGTCGAATCCCTTATTTCCTCCATGGAGAGTATTATTGCCATCGTTTAAATACAGGTTGTATTCTTTACCTTCGAGACTGAATTTGCCTTTATTTATCCTGTTAGCATAACGCCCTACAATACATCCCAGGTACATTTTGTCATTGATGTAATCGTCAATATTATTGAAGCCGAGGACTATATCGGCAAATTGCCCGTTCCTGTCAGGTGTGTACAAGGCTACTATACGTGCTCCGTAATTTGTTATATATACTTTTATCCCATTATCATTTTCCAGCAGGAACAAGCTGACTTTCTTACCATCCACTTCTTTTTCAAAAGCTTTCTTTTTAATTAAATCGTTATCGATGGAATTTTTATTACTTACTTTGGTTTTGCATGCTACCAGAGCAACAACGCTTAAGAATAAAATTAATTTTTTCATTCGTTTAAGATTTTTAACTAATTAAGAATATTTTATTTAAAAATTTGAGAACGTCTTCAGCCACTCGCTGCGCTCGTTCTCAAAGCGCGGATTCAACAAATTTACCAAGCTTTTTATATTTGGCATAAATCATCTGATATTTTTGGGCGTTTGCGGGATCAGGGCGATACTCTTTTTCAAAACCGCTTCCCATTTTTTCTTTTGCCTTATCGAATGTACTGTAAATACCTCCGGCAACAGCGGCTGCCATAGCTGAACCAAGGGCACAGGCCTGCTCCGAAGCAGCAATCAGTATTGGCTTATTTAAAACATCAGCCAGTACCTGCATTACAAAACCTGACTTTTTTGCGACACCTCCAAGTGCTATAATGCCATCTATTCTTACTCCCTGTTCGATGAACCTTTCAACAATAGCTTTGGACCCATAGGCGGTAGCTTCAACAAGCGCCCTGAATACCCGGGGGGCATCCGAACCTAAGGATAAGCCGGAAATAGCTCCTTTGAGAGCCTGATTTGCATCCGGGGTTCTGCGTCCGTTCAACCAGTCAAGTGCGAGCACGCCAGATTCGTCAACAGGTATTTTTTCAGCTTTTTCCGACAATTCAGGTATAAGCTTATCTGTAATGTCCTTAATAAGTTCGTTCTTAAGATTATCGTCAAGTTTAGTGTTTCTTTGTAAAATGTTTTCTACAGGCCATAATAACAGTTCCCTGAACCAGGCGTACACGTCACCGAAAGCCGATTGCCCCGCCTCGAGACCAACAAAACCGGGCAGAACGGAACCGTCTACCTGTCCGCATATACCACGGATAAGGCTGTCACCAACCTCTTCCCTGGGCGCAGTTAAGATGTCGCAGGTTGAGGTACCTACTATTTTACAAAGATAGTAGGGTTTTATTTCAGCGCCCACTGCCCCCAGGTGGGCATCAAAAGCGCCAATGCCGACTGTCACATCTTCAGGAAGCCCAAGTTTTTCTGCCCATTCTGCGGTAATTTTTCCTGCCTGCCTGTCTATAGTATAGGTATCCTTATATAACCTTTCCCTTAGTCCTGATAAAAGAGGGTCAACAGCTATAAGAAAATCCACGGACGGCAGTCCGCCCCATTTTTCGTGCCACATAGCTTTGTGCCCTGCTGCGCATCTGCTTCTTTTTATTTCGTTGACCGAACCAACACCTGTTAACAATGCAGGTATCCAGTCACAATGCTCGACCCACGAATATGCGTCTTTACGCACTTCTTTATCTTCACGCAGCACATTTAGTATCTTTGCCCAGAACCACTCTGAGGAGTATACGCCGCCTTCATACATAGTGTAATCAGTGCCGCCCCAGTTCTTTGCTTTGATGTTAATTTCTTCTGCCTCCTTTACTGCAGTATGGTCTTTCCACAGCACGAACATAGCATTCGGATTATCTTCAAATCCCGCAGTCAACGATAAGGGCACGCCTCTTTCATCAACTGCCACCGGCGTTGAGCCTGTAGTGTCTACAGATATAGCTGCTATTTTCTTTGCTATAGACAGACCACACTTTTCAGTCAGCTGCCTTATGGTATATTCCAGGCCTTCAATATAGTCAAGCGGGTGCTGCCTGAACTGGTTAGCTGCAGGGACACAGTATTTGCTTTTTCCCCAGCGCGGATAGTAAAAAACCGAATTGGCGATTTCTTTGCCATTGGCAGCATCTACAAGGATCGACCTTATTGAGTCGGTTCCGTAATCCACTCCAATTGTATATTTTGCTGAACTCATAATTAGCTATATCAATATCTATATGGGTTTAAGGGTAAGCAGTACAACGGACTTTGAGGGCAAATCTATCTCAATATTATTTCCCGCCTGTTTAAAGCCTGAAAATTCCTGTATATTGACAGTCTCCTCTTTATCAAAGTCATTATATGCATTCATTTCTTCAGCAGTAACAACTCTTGCAGAGATAACACTAATTTTACTGCCATTTTTTAAGCCAAGGATCATCTTAATATTTTTATCAGGATTCACATTTGTGATTGTAATATTAATCTCCCCGTTTTTATTTTCAGATGCTGAGGCAGAAAGTGCAGGAATGCTATCATTGTTGTTTTTATATTTTTCGCATTTTATGTTGAGAGGCAGCAACAAAGCATCCTTATGTACCTTGTACATTTTAAAAACATAAAATGAAGGGGTTTTTACAAGCTTGTCTTTACTGGTAAGGACCATAGCCTGCAGGACATTGACCGTCTGTGCTATATTTGCCATTTTCACCCTGCTGCAGTTATTGTTAAAGATATTAAGGTACAGTGATGCTGATATTGCATCGCGCAGGGTATTTTGCTGGTTAAGAAATGCAGGGTTTGTTCCCGGTTCGGGATCATGCCAGTTTCCCCACTCATCGGCCATTAATCCTATTTTTCTTTGAGGATCGTACTTATCCATGATAGCTATATGTTCTTTTAAGTTGTCCTCCATCATTATATTTTTTTTCACGGTAAGGAACCATTCGTCCCTGTTAAAGTCGGTGGCAGATCCTTTTACGTCCCAGTTATGGCAGACGGTATAATGGTGGTATGAATATCCATGGATAAGGTGTTGCTGATACCTGGTATTCTTTATGACTGTTTCAGTCCATTCCAAATCGTCATTTGTCCCTCCGCTGGCTATTTTGCAATTAACCTGGCAATAAGTGGAGTATCTTTTAAACAGGGATGTATAATAAGAGGCATCCATATTTCCACCGCACCCCCAGTTTTCATTGCCAATACCCCAGAATTTTACCTGCCAGGGCTCTTCCCTGCCATTTTGTTTTCTTAACCTTGTCATGGGACTGTCATTGCCAGATGTTACATATTCCACCCACTGGGTAGCTTCCCGGACCGTTCCGCTCCCCACATTTATGGCGATATAGGGCTCTGCACCAAGCATCTCACATAAATCAAGAAATTCATGTGTGCCAAAGCTATTGTCCTCCGTAACATTGCCCCAAAAAATATTAATCATAGGAGGCCTCTTTTCTTTTGGGCCTATACCATCTTTCCAGTGATACGTGTCTGCAAAGCAACCGCCGGGCCATCTCAGAACAGGTATTTCAATCTCTTTCAGAGCCTCGACAACATCATTTCTTATACCACGGGTATTGGGAATCGGTGAGTTTTCACCTACCCATAATCCGTCGTAAATACATCTGCCCAGGTGTTCAGCAAAATGCCCGTATATATACCTGCTTATCGTGTCTTTTCCTTCTCCGGAGTTAATAACTATACTGTTTTCCTGTGTACAGGCCGATAAGGCCATACTGACCAGGAACAGAACTAAGAATAATTTCTTATAAAGTTTCATGGCTGTATATTTTATTTAAATTTTTAATTCTGCCCGTAATAGGCATTTTTCCCGTGTTTACGCAAATAATGCTTATTAAGAAGATATTTATCAACGGGTTTGATGTTTCCAAGCACTTCAGTATTGAATGCCATTTTTGCTATATCTTCCAGAATTATGGCATTATGGACGGCGTCATCAGGATTGGGGCCCCATGCGAAAGGGCCATGGCCGTTTACCAGAACTCCGGGCATGGCAATATAATCCAGTTCTTTAAATCTTTCGGCAATTACCCTGGCTGTATTTTTTTCATAATCTGTTTCTATTTCTTTTCTTGTTAGTTTGCGTGTGCATGGAATTTCTCCATAGAAATAATCGGCATGTGTGGTTCCGTATGCGGGGATGGGTCTTCCTGCCTGTGCCCAGCTTGTTGCCCACTGGCTATGAGTATGGACAACCGCGCCTGTTTTATCAAAACTTTTGTATAAAACAAGGTGTGTAGGTGTATCTGATGAAGGTTTTAACCCGCCCTCGACAATTTCTCCTTCAAGGTTAACAACTACCATATCATCTGTTCTCATATCATCGTATGAGACACCACTGGGTTTAATAACTATAAGTCCCTTTCCACGGTCAATACCGCTGACATTTCCCCATGTGAAAGAAACCAGCCCGTATTTTACCAGGCTCAGATTCGCCTGTAATACTTTATTTTTTAATTCCTTAAGCACGATTGTAAATATTTTTTTATCGTATACCTTTTGAAATATAATAATAAACCTCATTTAACTTTATTTCCTTTTTAAAATCTCTGAGGTTTGTATTTTCGTCGATAACCAGGCATTCAATACCTGTCATTTCTGCAAGGTCGACAATATGATCAATAGATAGAGACTGGGTAAATGCTGTGTGATGTGCTCCGCCTGCCAATATCCACGCAGCGGCAGCGACTTTCAAATGAGGTTCGGGTACCCACAGTATCCTGGCTACAGGAAGATTAGGCAAGTCGGGAGTGGTAACCACATTTAACTTATTAACCAGCAGCCTGTAACGGTTCCCCATATCCATGAGTGCTACATTCAGGGCATGGCCGGTTGCCGCTTTAAATACAAGGCGTGCCGGGTCAGCTTTGCCGCCGATAGACAGCGGGTGTACCTCCAGCGAAGGTTTTCCGGTCGCAACGGAAGGACATACTTCAAGCATATGTGCACCCAGCACCTGCATTTCTTTTGGGTCGAGATGATAGGTATAATCTTCCATGAACGAAGTCCCACCTTCCAGTCCGGTTGCCATTACCTTCATTGCCCTCACAAGAGCGGCAGTTTTCCAGTCACCTTCTGCTCCAAATCCGTATCCCTGCTGCATAAGCCTCTGAACCGCCAGTCCGGGCAGTTGCCTGAGTCCGTGCAGATCTTCAAATGTTGTAGTAAATGCATTATAGCCGCCCTCTTCCAGAAATGATCCAAGACCTGATTCTATCCTGGCAGCCTCCTTTATTGAATTGATATACCCGGGGTCCTTAAGTATTGACGGTGCAATGATATATTGCTCCTTATATTCATCCAGCAAAGATTCAACAGTGCTTTCAGGTACGGCATTTACTGATTCGGCCAGATCACCTACTCCAAATCCATTGACTGATAAACCAAACCGGATTTCGGCGGAAACCTTATTGCCTTCGGTTACTGCTACATTTCGCATGTTATCACCAAAACGAGCAACCTTAAGGACCGACAATTCGTGCCTGCCTATTGCTGCCCGGCACCATATTTCAAGCTCATTTATCACTTCTGCATCTTTCCAGTGGCCTACAACAACTTTCCGGTCAATACCCATCGCGGCATTTATAAATCCGAATTCCCTTCCGCCATGAGCCGACTGATTAAGGTTCATGAAATCCATGTCAATATCTTTCCATGGTATGTCCCTGTTAAACTGCGTGTGCAGATGCAGAAAAGGCTTTGTAAGATTTTTTAAGCCTGTGATCCACATTTTTGCAGGGGAAAAGGTATGCATCCATGTTATAAGCCCTATACAATTTTCAGAGCTGCTGGCTTCCAGGCATATCTTGCGAATAGATTCAGGGGTTGTCAGAACAGACTTAAATATGATCCTTACAGGCGATTTAATAGAATCTGACAGGCCTGAAACAATTTCTTTTGAATTTGCCTCAACTTTTTTCAGGGTTTCTTCTCCGTACAGATGCTGGCTTCCCGTAACAAACCATACTTCGCTGAATATTATTTCTTTCATAACGAAATTAAATGGTTGTTAAGATAAGTGTTAATAATAAGATTTTTCAAGATGCTTTTAAAAGTAAAATTTACTTTTAAAATTAAGTATATATTTTCAAATAAAAAATATTTATAAAGAAAATTAATATGTTTTGGTTACTGTTTGTTTTTTAGCGCTTATTTTTTATTTTTATTGGATTATCTTATTTCTCATTTATTAAAATCCTAAAAATTAATCTAATATTGGAGGACCAAATTATGACTAATGGAGAAACAAAAAATGTTGCCACAGGGGCCCAGAATGATCAATTTTTCAAGCATAATGTTACACAATTGGTATCATATATGCGTTTTGTCGGAATTATAACAATTATTGGAGGAGCAATATCCTGTTTAGGTATTATCACTGCAATTATAGGTATACCTGTAATATTTATGGGAGTTCGCATGCGTGAAGCAGCGGTTAATTTTGAAAAGTATGCTGCTTCGGGAGATTTTAATGATCTTTCCAATGCTATAGAAAGGCAAAGACGGTTCTTTTTTATTCAATTTGTATTGACGATAATTGGTATTGTTATTTGGGTTATTTACATTATAGTAATCATTGGGATACTTGCCAGTGGAGGATTTTAATGATTATTTCATACCGTGAAAGAAGCTTAAATTTATGTTTTATAATATTTGATGGATGGCATGTCAGGGTGGGCTGGTTTTACTTTAACTTCTTTTTGCCGGAAACCGTTCAGTAAATAAACAGGACTTAATAGAAGATCAATATCAATGAGCAAGGGATTTTCCCAGCCCGAAACATTGCTTTAAAATATTTTGATTTTTCCTGAAATCTTCCTGTGCCAGGTGTACAGGAAGATTTATTTTTGGATAAAGGGTCGCAAGTTCTTCCCCTGTTTTTAAAACCTGGTTTATAACGGCAAGCCTGGTTGCTGTTATAATGTGCAGTTTGTTGCCAGGACCAAGAAGAGACGTAATGAATCTAAAGAGCTCTATGGCAGGACGGGCATCCCCATCATCTGAAGAACCCATGCACATAATCAATACAAAGTCTTTGTTCCACTTTTCCCATGGTGTATGAATAAGTCCGGTTTCGGTAATTTGTACATGGACAAAAGAGCGGAAGCGGTCAATAAGTTTTTTTAGAGCAGCTGTGACATGGTGGAAGTAAACCGGCGATGCAAATACAATAATATCGGCACCAAGGATTTTACCGCTTATCTCCTGCCAGTCATCATCATTTATGGAACACCTGCCGGTGAGGTTACATCTCAGACAACCCCTGCAATATTCCAGGTTGATATCTTTTGCTATTATTTCTTCGACATCGGCGGTATTTTTTTTTGCACCTTTCAGAAAATGCTGCAGCAGGATGGTGGTGTTGCCATTTTTACGCATACTTCCGTTTAATGCCAGTATCTTCTTCATATGCCAAAAACTGTATAGCAGTTAATGATCATTTCACAAATGAGGTGTCTTTAAAGTAATCACTGATAAGTTTTATTTTACCGCCTGAGAAATGCAAGAGTGTTATACCCCTGTTTTTATAGGGACTGCCATCTATGTGCTCTCCTTCATTTGACCATACGGCGCATGCCCTTTTTTTATCCTTGATTATTTCTGATATTGTAAATTTAAGTTTAGGGTATTTTCTCAACAGGATTTTAAGAAATATAAGTACTTTCCTGGGGCCCTCAATACGATCAACTCCCGGAAAATCAAAAACAACCTCTTCATCCATGATATCTTCAAGCTCTGTAAAATCTCTGGTATTCATGCCGGCAAAGACCCGTTGTGCCATGTCATGTATGGAAAGAAAATTATTCATGATTCAGTGTTTATTTGTTTAAACATTACGAAAAATAATAAAATATCATGAATTATTTTCTGCCAGATAATATTTATACCTTTTTTGGATTATCGTTAAATCAGGCTCTCCACCTCTATTTCCTTTTTCATTGATTCAAGAAAAGCGGAATCACTAATTTCTTTCCCTTCCAGAGTTGATTCAATATATGCTATTCTTTTCTTTTCGGCTTTGGCAAGTTTCATATAACCAAGATTGGCCATAAGGTAAATGAACGGGTTAGACAAATTTCCCCGGAATCTTTTAATTATTGAATGAATGCTGTAAAATTTTTCCTTGGCATTAATTTTTCCTAATTGCAGTTCAAGAGGTGTCATATTTGCAGGCCTGAATACAACAGTATGGTGGTCATAATATTCCCATCTGTCATTTATTATACGGCCGTTTTTCTTAAACTCATCATATATACTTGTTCCCGGATAAGGTGTTAAAATGTTGAACGATGCTGAACATATATGATTTTTTATAAGAAATTTAAGAGTATTCCTGAAAACATGGTGGGTATCATTATCGAAGCCAAATATAACCGAAGCCTGAATAACGATGCCCATTTTTCTTATTTTTCTTAGCGCCTCTTCCATATTTTCAATTGTACCATCTAATTTCTTTATATTTTTCAACTGGATTTCATCAACAGTTTCCAATCCGATAAATAGTCCTTTACAGCCGCTGTCTTTTGCAAGTTGCATTAATTCAGTGTCTTTGGCAAAAGATATGGAAGCTTGTCCAAGCCAGCCAATTTTAAGAGGTTTTATTGCTGCAAAGAGCTTTTTGGCATAATTCGGATTACCTATGATGTTATCATCCAAAAAGATAAATCTTTTTGCCTTTGATTCAACTATATCTCTGACAACATTCTCAACAGGCATATGTTTTATCTTTTTCCCAAATATTTTTGAAACACAGCAAAAGCTGCAATTATAGGGGCATCCCCTGGTTGTCAGAATGGGGACTAAATTAAACAGCTTTTTGGATTTAAGGGCTGAAAAATTCTTTGGGACATATCGGGTTAGATCAGGATCCTTTACGTGGTATTTTTTCTTTAGACAATTATTCTCAATATCTTCTAATACCTGTTCCCATACGCCTTCTGCCTCGCCTATAACCACAGCATCAGCATATTGAATTGCTTCATCGGGCAGGATAGTGGGATGTATGCCTCCCATAATGACGGTTTTACCCCTTTTTTTAAATTCTTTTGAAATATTATAAGCTCTATAGGCATTTGAAGTCATAAAACTAATGCCAACAACATCGCACTCTTCTTCAAAATCAACAGGCATGTACTCCTCTTCAACAATCCTGACCTGGTGTTTTTTTGGAGTGAGGCCTTCCAGAATAAATAAAGCAAGCTGGGGAATCATTATACCTTTATTAGTATAAGCATGTTTATCTCTTGCCGGAGAAATTAATAAAATTTTCATGATTATTTGTATTTATGAACCGGTGTCATAATTAAATTTGTATATAAGTTTAATTATTTTTTCAGGTTTCGATATTTAAAAAACTTTTTAGGGTTTTATTATATGGATTTTTTCGAAGTTTCATTAATCCTTTTTCTTTAATTTGACGGACACGTTCTCTCGACAGTCCGTAATTAAGGCCTATTTCTCCCAGTGACAAAGGGGCCAGACCATTCAACCCGTAAAACATTCTTATTATCTCCGCTTCAATTTTTGAAATACCTTTCAATGCGATATTAATTTCTTTCTTCAAAGAATCAAATATTAAATTAGCATCAGGAGGAGGCAGATTCTTCGTAATAACAATATCATACAGGTTTTTATCATTGTTATCATCGGCTTTCAATGGAGCATCAAATGAAATATGGTGATTTTTAATCCGGTTGGAGATATATACCTCTTCTTTGGATATCTCGGCATGATTGGCGATTTCCTCATCCGTGGGTTCTCTCCGGTATTTCTGTTCTAATTTTGAAGCTGCTTTAGCCACTTTATTAATTGAAGCAACTTTGTTCAGTGGTAATCTGACAACTCTTGATTGTTCAGCAATTGCCTGTATTATAGCTTGCCTGATCCACCACACGGCATATGAGATGTATTTGAATCCCCGGGTTTCATCAAATTTATAGGCTGCTTTAACAAGACCATGATTACCTTCATTTATTAAATCAGCCAGTGATAATCCCTGATTTTGGTACTGTTTTGCAACTGAAACAACAAACCTCAGGTTTGCTGTGGTAAGTTTTTCTAATGCAGCAATATCTCCTTCCCTGATTCTTCTGGTTAATTCAACCTCTTCATCAGCAGTAATTAATTTATATTTACCTATGTCCTGAAAATACTTATTGATAGAGTCAGTTTGTCTGTCGGTGATCTGCTTTGTTATTTTAAGTTGCCTCATTTAATAATTTTTTGTCAGCTATTACCGAGGTTTCATGATATTTCTGCTTCTGAGATAATATTCTAATTTATTAACTTGACATCAAAAGCTACCAGTCCCTTTTCTCCGCTTTTAGTTTGAAATTCAACTTTCTGGCCGGGTTCAAGTCCTAAATATGAAACTGATAAACCCGAACGATGAACAAAAACATCCTGACCTTCCTTTGTTTCAATAAATCCATATCCTTTGGCATCATTATACCATTTTACTTTTCCTGTTGCCATAATACTTCCTTTCCTTTTCTTATTAATAACGGTTATTATCCGGACGTTTCGGTCTCGCTTCATTAATAATGATTTTCCTGTTGTCCAGTTCGCCACCATTTAGTTCCTTTATAGCTGTTTTGGCTTCACTATTGTCGGCCATTTCAACAAAAGCAAAACCTTTGCTTTTGCCGCTATGCTTATCTTTAATAATTTTAACAGAAGAAACTGCTCCGTATTCTTCAAAAATGTTCTTTAAGTCATTTTCATCCACTTTATAACTTAAATTGCCTACATAAATGTTCATTTTTCTTGATTTATTTGTTTATAATTAAAATTTAATATCAGGTGATTGTACCTTACTCAATTACAGACTTTATAAGATATTAAGTCAGCAAATTGTCAGAACCTTCTATAATTTTTGATTATAAAAGAGGTGAGAATTTTTACCTTGTTTTTACTACAGATTGATTTTTTAAGTTATTACTAATAGATTTAAAAGGGGGGTAGTAATTGAACTAACTGGTAAAAGGAACAAGTCAAATTAAAACTCCAATTTCTAAATCAGACACAAAGGTACATTTTTTTTCATTATTGTTGTTAAATTTCTTCTTTTATTTTCTGTGAGTTAGCTCTATCCTTACTTTATAAACATCATTCTATTTGTTCGTGAATAATTTCCTATAATAAGCCTGCAGATATAAATGCCTGAAGGCAGTTTTTGAGGATCCCGGTTTTCTTTGTAAGTGCCGGCAGGGTTTCTCTCATTAATAATTGTTGCAACTTCTTTACCAAGGATATTATATACTTTTAGTATTACATGAGCATTTTTTTTAAGGGTATCACCACTGCGGGGCGAATCCCCGACGCCGATGCCATTTACATCGGATCCGACAATAAGCTTGCCTCGTTCCACATCTGTTACTGCGCGTTCATCCTGGTACCAGCACCAGGCCCCGTTATCGTTGAATTGAATAAGGTTGCCTTTTACCAGGTCATGCCCAACCCGGGCTGAAGTATCAATAATTAATAAGCTGATTATGAATAATATGTATAAAACCTTTTGCAGGAAATTTTTAAGTTTACGTTAAAATCTTTCATAATATGCAGGATGTTAATTTAAATATGAGATGTTTAATTAATTGTGAAATCCTGTAGACAGTTTAAAATTGTTAGTAAATTTAGATAATTATATTGTGTTATGGGCTTACTGATCTTTTTTTAACATCTGGAAATACTTATTATGCAAACTGACATTGATGAAATAAAATTTCGGGATATGATCCATTCTATGCGTATGGAGGAATATCAACTGTATTCTCAGGGGCTGTGAGTCATCATTTTTTAAATTACACTTTGTTGATTAGGTAATTTTTAAATATTATTTTTAGTTTTAAATTGATAACAGGTAACATATAAAGAAAATAAATTATAATGGATCTAAAAACTAATTACTTGGGGCTGGAGTTAAGATCACCGGTTATAGTTGGCAGCTCAGGCCTGACCCTTTCACTCAATAACATTAAGAAATTTGAAAATTTGGGAGCGGGGGCAGTTGTTATGAAGTCGTTATTTGAAGAACAGATAATGTATGAAACCCATAATAGTCTCGAAAGCTATGATGCATCACAGCATCCCGAAGCTATGGATTTTATTAAATACGTTACCAGGGAGCAAAGTATTGATAAGTACCTTAACCTTATAAATGACGCCAAAAAATCCATATCTGTTCCGGTAATAGCAAGCATAAATTGTATAAGCAACAATAAATGGACTGAATTTGCGGGGGAACTTGAGAATGCCGGAGCCGATGCACTGGAATTAAATATTTTTATAACTGATTATGACAAATTAAACAGCACACAAATTGAAGAATTGTATTTTAAGATTATCGAAGGTGTAAAGAGGAATACTAAACTCCCCATTGCAATAAAGGTTAGCTATTTTTTCACAAATCTGCCTCAGATGTTATTGAAACTTGCTTTTTCAGGTGTACATGGAATAGTGCTGTTTAACAGGTATTATAGTCCGGATATTGATATTGATAAACAGGAAGTAACCTCCGGTTCCTACTTTAGCTCACCTGGCGAAGTAAATATTCCTCTGCGCTGGATTGGTATTCTGGCTGATAATGTTTCATGTGATATTTCTGCAACAACAGGCATACATACTGCAAGGGACGCTGTAAAATTGTTTATGGCAGGAGCTGCAACTGTACAGGTATGTTCAACTTTATATAAAAATGGTATTGATTACCTTAAAACATTTCTCGAAGACCTCAAAAGCTGGATGAAAAGTCACAGCTATAGCAGTATAAATGAAATAAGAGGGCTTTTGACCTCAAAAAGCAAGGAAGAGCAAAAGCTTTTCAGCAGGACACAATACATGAAATATTATTCTAACCTTGAATAATAATCGTAAGTCAGCATAAATGAAATCAGGTAGTGATGCTATTGTAAAGACTGACACAGTCAAGTTTATCAGGCATATGCCTAAAGTTGAACTGCATATCCATCTTGAGGGTGCAATACCTGTGAATTCGTTATGGGAATTGGTGGTTAAATACGGTGGAAATAAGAGTATTAAGGAGCCAGGACAGTTGCGTGATAAATTCAGGTATAAAGATTTTTCGCATTTTATCGATACATGGAGGTGGGAAAACCAGTTTTTAAGGGAATACGAGGATTTTACGTTTATAGCCAAAGAGGTGGCAAAAGACTTGAGCGAACAGAATATCAGGTATGTTGAGATGTTTTATACACCTTCAGATCACTTCCATAAGAATATTGAACTGCAGAAATTAACAGAAGCAATAAAGAAGGGAATTAATTACTATGCGGACGAAATAGATATTTTGTTAATTGCTGACCTGTGCAGGGATACAGGTCCTGTTTCAGGGATGTCTGTTGTTGACGGACTTGGTGAATTGAAAGGCTCAAATGTCATTGGTATAGGAATTGGAGGCTCGGAACATAAATACCCGCCCGGACCTTACAGGGTTGTTTACGAAAAGGCCCGGTCATATGGCTTCAGGACAACTGCCCATGCAGGTGAAGCGTCGGGAGCAGAAAGTATATGGGGAGCAATTAACGAACTTAAGGTAGACAGAATAGGTCACGGGACAAGGGCTTATGAAGATGAAAAACTTATTGAATATCTTAAGGAAAATCAGATACCCCTTGAAATGTGCCCAATATCAAACGTAAAAACAGGAGTGGTAAATAATATTGATGACCACCCTATTAAGGATTATTTTAATAGGGGATTAAATGTGTTTGTCAATACGGATGATCCCAGGATGTTCAATAATAGTATGGAAGATGAATATCTTTCCTTGACTGAAAAATGCGGATTTGAATTAAGCGATATTAAGAAATTAATGGTGAACTCGATAAATTCTGCGTGGAGCGGAGATGATAAGAAGAAGGAACTGACAAATGAATTGGAGAGATACTTTGCAGAATGCCTTTAGTAAAAAAACAGATACAATAAAATGATATTAAAGTGTACTGCAATTTTATTACTTTATTAAAATTTCTAATATGAAATTAAAATCTGTGGTTTTTTGTATGCCGGCTGTAATAATTAATTGTATTATATACGGACAGCCCAAAAACAATGACATTGACAGTTTTGAAAAAGAGCCAGGAATACAATTGCAGGATTATTAATAAGCACAAAAAAGACAAATAATGATGAATGGAGGATATTTATCAGCCGATATGTTGATTTGTATGAATTTGGATATAATTGTAAAAAAAGGGAAATGAAAATCATGAACAGGTATGTCAGAAAATAGCGGTGCGACATATAAATTGCTGCAGAAAATATGAACAGAAATAGTCAATCAGACTGATTTATTATAAAGTTTTGACTAATTTTAGGCTATGGTAATTAAATAGGAAAGGGCGGTATGTATGAAAAAAAGGGTAATAATAACGATATCTGTTATTTCAGTCCTGTTAATTACCTGTATTGCTTTTTTGGTAATAAAAAAGGGCAGTAATCAGTTCAGGAATGAAGAATTCTATATCCTGTATCCCTTTGACAATGCGTTGTTCCCGCCCGAATTCCCGGCGCCCGCCATCAGATGGAGAGATGCGGATAAAAATGCCGGCGCATGGGAAGTGTCACTCCATACTAAGGATAAAGGAGGATATTTTATTGAAGAGATAGACGACACAGTAGTTTTTGATACTACTAACTTTTTATCCTTTATACTTTCAATATGATATATGATCATAATTAATATAAGCCATATTCAAAGGGCAATTAAGGCAGGGGATTTTAAAAAAGCCAATGAACTGGTAGATAAATACCTGGCTCAGGGAAATATATGTCTGCCTTCGGAATATTACCAGCTATATGAAATTTATGAAACCCTTGGCAGGTTTGAAGAAGCAAAAAAATACCTGAACCTGACAATGGAATCTGATATAACCGGCAAAATAAATGATCTGTTATAAAATTACGGGAAGTAATAATAAATAAATATTAAATGAGAAAAAAAACTTATTCTACCGGATACGATTTTGAAAACATCAAACAAATAAAAGTATCAAAATCCGTATATTCCGGCTTGAAGCTGAATATAATATGCTCCCTGGTGTTTTGTGCTTTTTTTGTTGCGGCCAGCTCGCAAACCGCTCCGGTTAAAGGGGACAGATCATATATCTCAACGGAAATGGCCAAAGGCAGTTTTGCCCTTTCCCTGTCAGGTAAGCCCGTACCCTTAATTGTAAGCAGTGATGATTATCCCGGAGTAATACGGGCACTAAAGGACCTGCAGTCCGATATAGGGCGCGTAACCGGTACTGATCCAGAACTTTATTCAGGTGATCTGCCCTCATCGGATAAGATTGTGCTGGCAGGAACCATTGGTAAAAGCTCCCTGATTGATAAGCTCGTGGCTGACAGGAAACTTGATGTCGGAGATATTGAGGGCAGGTGGGAAACTTTCGTGTTGCAGCTCGTGAAAAAGCCAATGCAGGGTGTTAAACAGGCCCTTGTTATAGCAGGCAGTGATAAAAGGGGGACTATATATGGTATTTATGACTTATCTTCAAAAATAGGGGTTTCTCCCTGGTACTGGTGGGCTGATGTGCCTGCAGACCAAAGGCCTGACCTTTTTATTTTGCCCGGCAGATACACACAGGGAGAGCCTGCAGTAAAATACAGGGGCATTTTTATAAATGACGAAGCCCCGGCGCTTTCCGGCTGGGCGTATGAGAAGTTCGGGGGGTTTAACCACCAGTTTTATGAGAATGTGTTTGAACTGATATTGCGGTTGAAGGGCAACTATCTATGGCCTGCGATGTGGGGCAGGGCATTTTATGTCGATGATACCCTGAATCCGAAAATAGCTGACGAATATGGAATTGTCATAGGAACCTCGCATCATGAACCTCTTATGAGGGCTCATGACGAATGGAGACGTTTTGGTTCGGGACGTTGGAATTATGAGCTAAATGAGGATAATCTGAAGGAGTTCTGGAGGGAGGGTATGCGAAGGATGGACTCATATGAAAGTATTGTAACTGTCGGCATGAGGGGCGACGGTGATGAGCCCATGACAGAAGGAACTGCAATTGCACTGCTGGAAAGAATTGTTAAAGACCAGAGAGATATCATTGAAGAGGTAACAGGGAAGCCGGCATCGGCCACTCCCCAGAAGTGGGCCTTATATAAGGAAGTTCAGGACTATTATGATAAAGGAATGAGGGTGCCTGATGACATAACATTATTGCTGTGCGACGATAACTGGGGAAACATAAGGAAGCTGCCGAAGCTTGAAGATGCACCCCGCCAGGGTGGTTATGGTATATACTATCATTATGATTACGTAGGGGGACCAAGGAACTATAAATGGCTTAATACAAATCCGATAGCAAGGGTGTGGGAACAGATGCACCTGGCTTACGGTTACAATGCAAGGCAAATATGGATAGTAAACGTCGGAGATATTAAGCCCATGGAGTTTCCTATACAGTTTTTCCTTGATTATGCATGGAATCCTGAAAGTATGCCTGCACAGAGCCTGTCCGGATACACGAAGCTATGGGCAGAACAGCAGTTTGGCGAGAAGTATGCGGCAGCTATTGCAGACATAATAACAAAATACACAAAATACAATGGACGCAGGAAGCCCGAACTGCTCGCACCCGACACATACAGCCTCATTAACTATAAAGAAGCGGAGACTGTTGTGGCTGATTACAACAGAACTGCAGGTGAAGCGGAACAAATTTACGATTCTTTGCCTGGCAAATATAAAGATGCCTATTACCAGCTAGTGCTTTTTCCTGTAAAGGCATGTGCCAACCTCAACGGACTATACGTTGCGGCAGGGAAGAACCACTTATATGCGGAACAAAAGCGTGCAGCAACAAACGACATGGCACAAAAAGTCAGGGAGCTTTTTGCCAGGGATGCTGAGCTTACCGGCTATTATCATACAAAGGTGGCAGGAGGTAAGTGGAATCACATGATGTCGCAAACACATATAGGCTATACATACTGGCAACAGCCGGAACAGAATAATATGCCTGAGGTTATTGAGTTAGATTTGCCGGAAACTGCGGAAATGGGTGTGGCTATTGAAGGGTCTGCCAGCTGGTGGCCCATGGACCGGGGCATGGCTGTGCTGCCCGAATTTGATCCTTTTAATAAACAGGAATATTATATAGATGTATTTAACCGCGGACTGGTCCCTTTTGATTACACTGTCAGTACTGAAGCACCATGGTTACTAATAACCCCCGGCAACGGAAAGGTTGAAAAGGAACAGCGCCTGTGGGTAAGTGTTGACTGGGAGTCGGCACCGGCAGGAACGAATAATGTACCAATTACTATAGGCGGTCAGGATGCTACTAATGTAATTGTGCAGGCAGTAATAAACAATCCTGAAGCTTTAAAAAAGGAGGATTTTAGAGGTTTTATTGAAAGTAACGGTTATGTTTCCATGGAAGCAGAGCATTATACGGGGGCCACGGATGCAGGTCCGGTCAGCTGGCTATGCATACCTGGGTTGGGGCGGACACTTTCAGGTATGACACCTGTACCTGTAACAGCTGAGAGCCAGTCCCCGGGAGGTAAAAGCCCCCATCTCGAATACCGCATGAACCTTTTTAGTGACGGTGAAGTGAAAGTCAATGCATATATGTCGCCTACTCTTAATTTTCATAATAACCAGGGATTGCGCTATGCAGTATCCTTTGACGATGGGCAGCCTCAGATAATAAATATTCATAAGGACAGGACTTTTCAGGACTGGGAGGAATCCGTTAGAAATAATATCACTGTAGGAGTCTCCGTGCATACTATTGCTGAGCCGGGGCAGCATGTCCTGAAATTCTGGATGGTTGATCCCGGTATTGTACTGCAAAAGATCGTTGTCGAGACCTCAGGTGCGGCACCTTCTTATCTGGGTCCGCCTGAAAGTTATTACAAGATAGAAAAAGAGCATAATTAATTTTCAATATCAGCCATATTTATTATATCAGTTATATAAAATACGCAAATGATGTTCGGTATCTCCTTCTAAAGTGGATATGATGATACTTCAATAAAAGATAAACTCAAGATTCCTTGTGAAACATTCTTTGTCTTTGCAAATACAACAGATTTCATCCATTTCATACAAATGTTTAATTCATTTGGACAATGTGAGTATAAATTTTCGACATGTATTGTGATCAACTTTTAAAAATGTTACAAATCCCTAATTAATTTCTACAACTAATACTTCTGCCACCTACACGACCAGATAAGCATTGTGTATTGGGCACATTAGTCTCCTTTGGCAAAAAGCAATAGCGTAGAAACAGAACTTTTAGGTATTTTTAGCAATCCCTTTCTATTGTAGTTACCAGCTAAAATACAGTTTTCTTTTTGACTCGACCTGTATATTTCTCCTTTGGATATAGAGATACCCTTAATGGAAAGATTAAGAGATATATCAACATCAGCACTGGTATTGATTATGACTGCGGTTAATTTTCTATTATCCGGACTGATATAAGCTGAAATCCTTAGGCAGGTATTGTCAGTCGAAGCATCAACACGCTGCCAGTCTGAATCTATGAAAGCAGAATACTGTTTGAAAGTATAATAAGCGGGATTTATTGTGTATGAAACCGGATCGTTAAGACTGACCAAACCGGAATCCGGATTCCAGTACAAATCCCAGTACAAATAGGAAGCTACCTGCTCGATAGTCATAGCATTATGTATTAAAAGTGCCGTACTGATTGCGCCGGCCCACTTGATAGGTTCTACTTCGAATTCTGTCTGAAACTTAGGTTTGTTGCCATATCGTAAAACAAGTTCATTAAAACGGTTCATAGTAGGAATGAACCTGTCAGGAAATGCGCCACAGAAACTGCAATTGTACAGATGGTGAGCATAGCCATAAACGTGGGACAGACTGTCCAGATTTTCTATATATCTTTCGGAATGGCCTAAACTTGATGATTCCGGAGCAAGCATCTTTGGCATATCCGGCCCCATTTCGGTATTTAACTTTTGCCAGACAGTTTCGAAAGCTTTATCATAGCCAGCCTGGGTTGCATCTGAAGCCTCTGTAGCGGCGAATACGCATGAATTATACGGAGCTGGATAATCAGGTTCATTTTGTATGTTCAAATATTCCACATTGATTCCTTCTTTTTTAAGAGCAACCAGGCTTTTATACCACCACTGGGCAAACTCATCATATACAAATCTTCCATTATTTTTTTTAAGTGTTCCTCCGATTATATTTGCATTGCTTTTTAAATAAACTGGTGGAGACCACGATGAAATCATAATCTTCATATCCCGACCGAGAGCTGCCTGACCGCTTTTAATTATTTCCACTGTTTCAGTGAAGTTTTGAGGTTCAATGTCGTAATAGTTATTGATTCGTAATATGTCAAGGCTAAGATCTTTAAAGAGGAGATTATATAGTTCATTCTTTTTCTGGTGGTTGACCAGGTCCGGAGTATAAAAGGCAGTGGAAGCACCAAAACCTTCTATTTCTTGATGACGTGTATTAACATCGATCTGTCCTGCTGCTTTTGGTTTGGCAGGAATACTTTTTGGAGTTTCGGCCTCGGGGCCATATACCTGCACATCATCAATATAAAAATTTACCCCTGGTTTTGGGCCTTCAAAGTATATATCCAGCACTGTCAATACGCCATTTACATTCAGTGTAAATTCTCCTGAAAGCTGAACCCACCCGGTGTCTGTTGCGGTTGCACTTGCCACATTTATGTAACTAATGCCACTATCGTCTTGCTTTTCAAAAGATATGGCAACTAAATCGTCGCTGGCATTATCAAGCTTTACCCAGGCTGATACTTTATAAGGTTTCCCTTCCACAATTCTACCAAGTACAGATTGTTTGGCCCCCTGCCATGTCTGCGTTCTTCTATCAACTTTCAGGCTTCCATTACCGCTGTGAACAGGTGATGAAACAGCCTTGATTGCACAGGTTCGACTAAACCATCCCTCTCTTCCTTTTTCGAAACCCGGATTATCCAGAATATTTGAATCACCGTAAGCATACACAAATGATATAAAATACAGAATAAAAACTGAGCTGTAAAAACTTTTATAAGACATATTAATCCTCCTTACTTCATTAAAGTATTTATATAAGACTTCAATTCCTTGGAATCTATTATTGTAGCTTTTGTTTGATTCTGAAGCTCTTTGATATGTTGCATCACTATATGAGTCAGTACTGCTCCTGGCCGCGGATAAGCGGCTACTATATAGTGGGGGCCCTTGGTTGTTTCACCTTCTTCTTTTTCCAATTCAGCCCTGAGGTTATCCGGGGTTATTAATGAATTACCATGCCGGAATACTACCTTATCCATTGCCTTGTATACCTCTTTGCTCTCTTTGACCATACCATAATAATCAAGCAGCTGCGCAAAAACATAATTTGATGTTGTGTAGACATCCTGTCCCTGCTCCGATTCCACTTCTTCCCCGTCCTCTGTGCGGCACATTGCCCAGCCCATTGTTGTGCGGTTATTGTCATAGATGGTCTTAAGGATTTTTTTTGCCTTGTCTTCAGAGATAAAAGGTTCTTCGCCAATAGCGATCAAATACCATAAAGCATCCAGCTGGTTGGTCCATGTATCTGTATTTGTTTTCCCTGTTTCCGGATCGTAACAGGTGATATAATACTGCAATGTGCGACCCTTTTTGTTTTTCTTCTCTCTCCATAGTTTTTCAAAACTTTCCGAAGCTTTTTCAAACATTTGCCGGTATTGCTTTTTAGCAGGTTCATCTTTCATCATGTCTGCCATTTTAATCATTGCCTGCACACCAGCCAGGAAAGTAGTGACATCATAAGCATCCACACCAAATAAGGTTAAATTATCAAAAGTGTTTTTAACCTCATTCGGATTACCTTCAGGAACACCGTCTTTATCAATATCGAGAGTCATTAAAAATTCCAGGCCAAATTTAAGTGTCTTCCAGTTTTTCCTTAAGAATTCAGTATTATCCAGGAATTTGACATTGCGTAAAACCCTCAATGCCAGTTTCGGGAAAAGATCCACCCAGTAATTATTGTTGTACCATGCATAATCACTGACGTTTCGTAAGGGATGACCTTTCGGCATTGCGCCTACATCATGGGCTACACTGCCCTTAATCTTAAAAGCATCACGTATCTGGGTCATCGACTCACCTTCGTATTCCTCCGTATAGTCATAATAATGTTTTCTGGCTTCTACGAATGAAGAGTGGTAATGATAAAAACGGGGTGCAGGATCTTCAGCCAGAATTGAGTCAATAAACCGCTGGCAAAGTTCCTGTTCAATATGCGGAAAGAGAACCAGCAACACCATGGAGTACCAGTCAACATCAGAAGGATTGATATAAGCATAGTCAAAACATTCCAGGAACCTGGCTACATCATTGCCATCTTTGTCTTCAGTCCAGATGGCAGCATTTGATAATGGAAAACTGAATTCGTTAAAAATTAATCGTGACAGTCTCAATGCACCGTCCTTATCGTCTTTATAGGAAGGACTGTGACATATTTGATCAAATATTCTGCTTTGGATAGTCAATGTACGTTCAAGCCAATCAGGATAGTTTTCCAGTGCAATTTTAGTCATATCCAAAGCTCTGGTTTCTTTGTTTTTAAAAGTTCTGAGATACGAGCGATCAAACATTTTACCGTCAATATAATGCTGTTGCGGGAAGTCTAAAGCTATGACAAGAGGTATTATAACTGATGCATCGGGTTCAAGTGTAAAACAAAGACTAATGGCCGATCCATAATCTTGTTTAATAATAGGGGCTCTCTTTTCGTAAAAACTTCCGTCATCATTCAATAATAAATCCTGTTTAAGTCTGTTCAGGCAAAAATATGGCTGTGTATCTATGTTCACATTGTTCATTTCCGGCACACCAATGACCATTTTATCCTGACATTCCCTGCTTGCCATGATAATCCCTGTCATACCCGCTGATTTGAAAGCTTCATGAACATGCCCTTTCACAGGAGTTGCGCATAAATAAATAGTATCCTGGTCTGTCGGTTTTAATTCTTTTTCCTGGAGATTTACCAGTGATGGCCTGGGTAAGACCAGAGTAATTTTTTGAGTTTTACCGGAAGTATTTTTTACCTCGAATTCCTCAACGCACACAGGCATTAACATCTGATCATTTCCTGAGAGAAAAGGAGAAATTATTCTCCTGGTAACCCTGACTTTTTCCAATGTATAGACCAATTCTGCCAGAGGTGTGGCCAATGAGACAGAGAATTGGTTTTCAGATATAACAGGGTGATAATAGTTCTTCAGGGCAGGTACATCATCCGGACCTTCTACCAGCCTGGGGTTCCTTGTGGTGAGCATAATATGCTCATCTCTCGAATCTTCCACATCAGGATCCGCTGAGATGCGTATAAATGGTGCTGAAGCAAATTGAATGGCATTTTGATTCAACAGGATCAATCTGCCCGCATCATTAAGCCTGTTGTACAAACCTTCGGGAGAAATAGCTGCCGAACAGGTTGGAGCACCCTGAAGGGCAATGGTATGAGGGAACTGAAGTGTTTTTGACATTCCCTGGAAGTGAACTGTCATTTTATTTTCTTTATAAATCTTATTTATTTGAGCTCCGGAAATAGTAAAAACGTCCTTTATTTCTATACTATGAAGTTTCTGCATATGATATTTCCTCCGTAATACTAACAATAAGACAAATCCAAAGGATGTTTCTTTGGCGGTTTTAGCTTTTTATCAGAAGCTGCCTCCTGAATGCCAATAGTGATGGGCAATCTGGTTGTTGGAGACGGTTTTATCTTTCCAAAAAGCAGATCAGTTGAAACTCTTATTGAATCAGGTGTGCCGCTGAAATTACAGATTACGGCATCAGCTTCCTTTGTAGTGCCTTCTATATAGGGATTGTTGGTTACCACAACAATCTGATGTCCTGCATTTTTCAACTTCTTTACAAGTAGTTGGTTATTACCTGATTTTACTATCCTTGCATAATAATTGGTCATCACAACGAGGTCAACCTGTTTGGCAAGCTGAAGACATTCTTCAATTTCTTCTTCAAATGCAGAGAATGCCGTGTCTGCCAGGATCAGATTTGTTGAATGATTTACCATTGCCTCGCAAAACATGTGAGTATGGAAATATGGGTCTTTACCAATAAATTCATAAGGGATACGCTGTTCAATGACAAGTATTCTTTTCTCCGGATTCAGCGGAAGCAATTTTTTTTCATCCCTCATTATTAGCAGGGCTTTCTTGGCAACATCCCAGGAGAAATCTATGATTTCTTTACTGGTGGTAATTTTTAATGTTTCCTTTGGGTCTTTTTTGCCGGCTGTTTCAAACAATCCCTGGTCGTATTTCATTATCAAAAGACGCCTTACAGATTCGTCAACTCTTTTTTCAGATAATTCCCCTTTCTCAACCGCCTGTTTAATTCCAAAGAAACACTGTGACCTGGATTCATCATCAGCTTTTAAGAGTATTGTATCGCAGCCTGCTTTTATAGCCATTGCGCAAGCTTGAGGGAGAGGCCACTTTTTAAGAATTGCAGCCATACCAATAGCATCAGAAACAATAACACCATCAAATCCCAATTCATTTCTGAGAAGTCCTGTCAGTATTTTTTCTGACAATGTTGTCGGGTATTTATCATCATAGGCCGGATAAA
>CAYWUI010000002.1:0-67557 GCA_964461435.1 uncultured Bacteroidales bacterium
TTGCACAAAGATTTAATACTTTTTTGCCGCCAAGAACTTCGATATTTGCATCCTGTGGACTAACGATTATTCTTTCATCTTTAAATAAACCATTTTCTTTTATACTATTTATTTCTTGCTGCAGATACGATTTCATTTTACTGAACATAATATTCCCTTTCTTTATTTAACTGATATGTTTTTAAGGTTACATCCAATTCAGGATAATTTTCCCGGATAAGCAGGAACTCATTAGTTCGAAACCCTCCTCAAATTGAGTATAATGGAAACGATGGGTGATCACCGGCATTAAATCCAGGCCGCCCTGTACCATAACTGTCATTTTATACCATGTCTCAAACATTTTACGACCAAATATCCCTTTTATAGTTAATCCGTTGAAAACGATCAGGTCCCGGTTAATTTTAGTTTCCGGCTGCAGAATACCCGGGAGAGCAATATTACCCCCATGTACCATATTCTCCAGCATATCTTCAAATGCCTGTCCGTTACCTGACATTTCCAGTCCGACATCAAATCCTTCGGTCATTCCCAATTCTTTCTGAATATCTTTTAAATTTTCTTTCCTCACATCAACTACCCGTGTAGCGCCCATTTTTTTTGCCAGCTCTAATCTATAAGGATTGACGTCTGTTATTACAACATATCTTGCTCCCGCATGCCTTGTAATTGCGGCTGCTATAATACCTATGGGACCTGCTCCCGTTATCAGGACATCTTCACCAAGAAGATCAAATGACAATGCTGTATGAGTTGCGTTACCAATAGGACAGCCCCCATATTAAATAGAAAATGGTTCTATTGTAAAAATACGGGCGCTGTTTCTTAACCGATGATAGATTTTATACGCTTGTCAAGCTGTGCCTGGTCGTGTGCAAATGATGCCAGTCCGGCAAGATTTAGCAGGGTATCAATTGCCAGCTCACCACTTGCAATACGGACAGCCCATTTTTTATGTACAGGAATTTTCCCGTCTTCTGCAATGATATTCAAGTCACCATCTGACATTTCAGGAAAAAGATCGGCACACCCTGCATCCCTTGCCAGCTTTATCAGTTCCCTGGCCGAAGCAGGCGTACTTCTTCCAAGCTCTTTTACCAGCTCCATTTCTTTTTCACTTACATCCCAGAGCTTATTAATAAATAACTCATCAGGATTAGTATTATCGTACATATTAATAATGTAATCCTCATTCGTCCTGTTATAAAAAATACCATTCAAATCTGTCGGTGCTGATTTTGCCACTTTCACGGGCATAGTAAATACATTTACTCCGGCCAGCAACGGCAGTTGCTCTGTGCTTCTCAGACTAGCTGCTATAAGCTTTGTTTTGGAAGAATATAAGCCTGTCAGCTCATTAATGATCCTCTGTGATCCAATAGTAGCTTTTTCACCAACATATCGTCCGTCCCCCAGTTCATTACTTTTAAAATAAGACCCCAGCCTGCCTAAAAACACATTCTGGTAAGCCGGCCGGGAAATGACTGCTACCAGGGCATTTTGCCTGGCACTGAATCCGAGGGTTAAATTAACAGGAACTCCCAGCTCACCCAGCTTCTTTGCCCCAATTAAGCCGGCTGCAGTATATGGCACCTTTACCAGGAAATTGTCCGGATGGATATCGTGAAATCTTAAACCATATTCAACCATACCATCTATATCGTGGGCCAAATCTGTATGCAGCTCAACGCTCACTTTGCCTCCGAATATACTAACAAGTCTTAGTCCGTGCCTTGCATTTAAAATAAACGCTATTTCAATGATACGGCTTTGAATATCCAGGTTTTTTAAAAGACTATCTGTTCTGGCAATAAATGTATCATATATACCCTTTTGTATCTCCTGGTTAAGAAGGGTATTATTTGTTGTAAGTCCTGTCATCTCGGAGGTCCATATTTCTGAAGCACTTTCAATATCACCGGTATCAAGCCACAGCTCGGTCCCTGTACTGATGAGACCTGACCAGAATTTAGATGAGCCTGCTCTAATCCTGTCTTTGCGGGTTTCAATACCTTCACTGGAAATATTTTTAATATCTTCAGCAAGTTTGGAATTAGCAGAAATCATTATCTTAAGATTTATATTTTTAAGTTATCGATTAATAAATATTTATTTGTCCTGAATGGCCTTATAACAAAATTATTAAAAATATTTTATGATTGCTCAATAAGGACTGTTTACATCATTGAGCATACTTAGTAAAAGGCTGCCCTTTTAAGCCAGACTCTCTTTAGGCAAGTATCTGGTACCCATATTTATAGTGAAAAAATCACTTCACCACGGCATCCTGAATAAAATAATTACAGGAATGCCGCTGCTTTGATCAGTAACAACCCCGGAAACCGAAATTACCTGGGCTATTAATACCTGGCTGCTTATTATAAAAAATAATAAAGCCAGAAAAAATTGCATTAACAACCGGTAATGCAATTTGAGTTTTAATCTTTTTTTCATAAATATAGGTTTTAGGTAAAATATCGCGTAGCAATGTTATTTCAGGATCCGTGAAATATATGATCTTTTTGCCTAACGGAACTTACTGTTATGATAAAGAATATATGACATTATGTTAAAGAAAAAAGGGATCTAAAGGCATAATCATTGAAGTTATTATGCCGCAGCGTAAAGAAAAAGAATATGCTAAAAGCAAAGTAAAAGACGGAAGAACAAGATACTTTACCGGTAAATCATAATTTAATTATGCGAAGCAGGACAGAATACTTTAATACTCGACAGTCTCCTCAACCTCAACATAACTCATGGGAATATTTATCATTGATTCAATAAATTTTCCCAGCTCATACATATCATCATCTCCTATTTCATAAGACCAGCTGATACTCATATTTTTCTCATTTTCATCGTATGCCTTGTCAAGGATCTCAAGAATTGTAAGTATGAATTTCGAGGAGCTTGTGTTTATGTACTCGAATTTGAGGTTTATTGTAGTACTGGGAGCCGGATTCTCTATGTATTTTTTAACCCATTCAATTATAGGGCCAAAAAGCTTCAAAGGATTTTCAGGAATAGACCTGCCCGAAAATTCCAATAATCCGCTCTTTAAACTGACCATTAAAGATTCCGATGTCGGTTCAATAACGAGTGCTTCGATAACGTTATTTTTCTCATCTGTCAATTTTGCAGTACTCATAGTTAAAATAAATAATTTAGGTTTCCTTCACTTATTTCATACGCTTTTCATATGCAAAATGATTTGTATATTCCTCTTATTTTGATTAAACGGGAGAAATCATTGATTAATTGAACATTCGGATAAGCATACAATAACGGCCCCTGTATAACTCTTTGATATACTTTATGTTAAGTTTAACGTGCAAGGATTAATGTATCCCTGTAAATTTCAGTATTATCCCATTATTACCTCTACTTTATGCTCTGTTCCCGTATCAAATACCGGGATTACATTACCCTCAGTTTCCCTGCCATCGACGGTTAAAAGTTTTATACCCTTTGATACATGGTCAGGATTTCTTATTTCTATCCTGTATTTTGCGCCCCTGAATATTCGGTTAACAACATACCCGTCCCACTTCCCGGGAATGCACGGATCAACTTTTATTCCTTCATAATCAGGCTGTATACCCAATATATATTGCGTAATAGCATAATAGTTCCATGCAGCGGTACCGGTAAGCCATGAATTCTTTGCCTCGCCGGGCTTACGGGCATCTTTGCCGGCAATCATTTGTGAATAAACATAAGGTTCGGTTTTATGCAGAACATGAATATCTTCAAGGTAGGAGGGGCATATCTTTTTATAGTACTCCCATGCCCTATCGCCATTGCCGGCCAGTGTTTCGCCGATCATGATCCATGGATTATTGTGGCAGAACACCCCTGCATTTTCCTTGTATCCTTCAGGATACGATGATATCTCTCCGTACTTTACTATGTATTCCGTGAATGCCGGATTATTCAATACTATGCCATACTTACAATCGAGATATTTCTTCACTGACTCCAGTGCCTTACGGGCACGGCCATTTTCTAATCCTATACCGGCCATGATACATATGCCCTGTGATTCGATGAATATTTTTCCTTCTTTTTGTTCCCTGCTCCCCACCTTTTCCCCGAAATGATCATAAGCCCTGATGAACCACTCACCATCCCACCCATGCTCATCTATAGCTTTTTTCATATTCTCCACATGTATAGCCGCCTTACCCGCTTCATCCTCCCTGTTAAGTCTTTTGCATATTTCAATGAAGTCCCTGCCAAACAAAACAAACATACCTGCTATAAATACCGATTCCGCAATACCTCCCTCTTTATTTTCCGTTGTCTGAAATGATTCTCCCGGTGTTTCTGAAAAACAGTTCAGGTTCAGGCAATCGTTCCAGTCAGCCCTTCCAATTAATGGCAGATTATGCTGTCCCAGGTTATTAACGACATGATAAAATGAACGTTTCAGGTGCTCAAACAAACTGGCTTTATTGGACTCATCATTATCAAAAGGCACTGATTCATCAAGAATACTCCAGTCACCTGTTTCCTTTATATATTCGACAGTAGAGAGAATAAGCCATAAGGGATCATCATTGAAATTGCTTCCTATCTCATTGTTGCCGCGCTTTGTCAGGGGCTGGTACTGGTGATAGGCACCCCCATCATCAAACTGTGTTGAAGCGATATCTATTATCCTTTCCCTCGCCCTTTCGGGTATCTGATGCACAAACCCAATAAGATCCTGGTTCGAATCACGAAATCCCATACCCCGGCCAATGCCTGACTCAAAATACGAGGCACTGCGGCTGAAATTGAAAGTAACCATGCACTGGTACTGGTTCCATATATTCACCATCCTGTTTAACCTTTCATCAGGATGCTCAAGGTTATAAACAGATAATAAATCATCCCAGAATTTCTTTAACTCTCTAAAAGCGAGGTCTACATCGCCGGGAGTTTGAAACTTTGCTATCATCTCCCTGGCAGGTTTCTTATTTATAACCTGCTTTGCTGAAAACTTCTCTTTTACCGGATTTTCAACATAGCCCAGGATAAATATTAACCCCGTATTTTCTCCTGCTTTAAGTTCTATATCAATACAGTGTGAGGCGACAGGAGACCAGCCGTGGGCTACCGAATTTCGGGGCTTGCCTTCAATAACGGCATCCGGACTGTCAAAGCCGTTGTAAAGTCCGATAAATGATTCCCTGTCAGTATCAAATCCTGAAATCTTTGTATTTACAGTATAAAAGGCATAATGATCTCTTCTCTCCCTGTATTCTGTCTTGTGATATATCGTTGAACCTTCTATTTCCACCTGTCCTGTTGAAAAGTTACGCTGAAAATTTGTTGTATCCTCATGCGCATCCCACAGGCACCATTCAACGAATGAGAACAGCCTGAATTTTTTGACAGTATTTGATTTATTGGTTAGTTTAAGCTTCTGCACTTCTCCCAGGTATTTTAAAGGAACCATATATAATACCTCAGCTTCTATTCCATTCCTTTCTCCCTTGATTATTGTGTATCCCAGTCCGTGCCGGCACTCGTAGCTGTCCAGTTCAGCCTTTACGGGCTTCCATCCGGGAGACCACACATCACCCTTTGCATTAATATAAAAATATTTACCGCCGGCATCCATTGGTATGTTATTGTACCTGTAACGGGTAATCCTCCTTAACCGCGCATCTTTATAGAAACTGTATCCTCCCGCAGTATTGGAAATCAAAGAAAAAAAATCTTCATTACCCAGGTAATTTATCCAGGGCCATGGAGTCTTTGGATTAGTAATAATGTATTCCCTGTCTTCATCATCAAAATAACCGAATTTCATAATTTACAGTTTCTAATTATTTGGCTCATTCGCTATTCCATGATTATTAAATAGTTAGCCAAATAAGATTCAACAAAAACTTCTATCGCTAAAGATATCGGAATCGGATCTATAATCCTAATTTATACCAAATAATTTATATTTTTGTTATACCTCACTTTACTGCCAAAATATTTTTTAATAACCGTAAAATTTATTAATTTAGTTTAAGCAGTAATCAAAATTAAAAGAAGTAACAAATTTATAATCCTGGCAATAAACCGGGGATATAAGCACATAAAATGGATTATCTTATTGGAATATCCGATGACAAGTCTTTTGTGATCGTTAATCTGAAAAAAACAGTGCCTTCAACTTATGTGTTGATCTTCACAAAGGAATCTGTCAGGCTTGCCAAAAAATTTGGCATTAACAGTTTCCTTTTTGATATACGTACCATTGATAATACATGGGGGACCCTCGAAAAATATACCTTTGCCAAGGAACTTGAAAAATTTGACCGCAAACGCCATGATAGGGTAGCACTGCTCGTAGCATCCATGAATAAAACCCATGATTTCATAGAGACCGTTACACGCAACCAGGGCTTTAACACGCGAATTTTTACCCGCCATAACGATGCTGTTGACTGGCTAAAACAGTAAATAAAAAACAAACAATTTTGTATTTCCAACGTAAAGGTTTACTTTAACCTGTTTTTTATATAAAAGCAATTACTTTACTTATAAAAATTATTTAAATGAAAAATATATATGCAGCTTTTTTAATAGCACTTGTTATCACGATTAAGTTAAACGGACAGGTACAGGAGTTGTGTGCCCCTGAATCAACACCCGTAATGGATGGGGAATACCATGTATCGAACAATGTCTGGGGTGACGGAGATGGAGTGGGAGACCAGTGCCTCAATGTAAATCCTGATACATCATTCTTTGAAGTATCACTGTCCACTCATGATGATCCGCAAGTTTGCGCATATCCTTTCATTTTCAAAGGATGTCACTGGGGATGGTGCACCTCCAAAGATAATCCCTTGCCCAAAAAGATAAGTGAAATAGCAAGTGCCCCCATTACATGGGTTATCAGCACAGATGGTGCTTCGGGAACGTGGAATGCTGCATATGAATCCTGGTTTGATTCCACAGGCTCCGGATCCGATTACAACGGTGAAATGATGATCTGGATCGGTTATAACGGGGGCGCATCACCGGGGGGGTCAAAGGTTGGGACTCTTAGCGCGGGAGGTCATGACTGGGATGTATATTTTGCAGAATGGTGGGTTAACTATATTGCCTACAGGATAAAAAATGTTACTGACAGTGTTAGCATCGACGTCCGGGATTTTATACATGACGCGGTAAATCGCGGATACCTTGAAGAGGACTGGTATATGCATAATATGGAAGCAGGTTTTGAAATATGGAGGGATGGCCAGGGTCTTACAACACATTCGTTCTCAGCGTCAATAACAGAAGGAGTATACACTTCCATCAGTGAAGGCTATGGCACCGACATAAAATCCGGATCCTTTAACGGACAAAACACTCCAAATCCCTTTAATGAGTCTACTGCAATATCATATTCATTGTATGAACCTGCCTTTGTATCAATAAAAATATCTGATATGTGGGGGCAAGAGGTACATTCCTTAGTAAATGCTGCACAGCAAGCCGGAAACCATAAGGTAAATTTTAAAGCAAACGGACTGCCAGGGGGAATCTATATTTACAAATTGTATGTCAGGGATAATTTTGTTGATGCAAGAAGAATGATCATAGTGCGTTAACAGACGTATATAATGATTTTTAAAATACATAAGATTTTATTAATTTTAATACAATTATATACATATAAAAAATGAAACTTCCCGTAAATATTCGCGGTATGGCTACTGTAAATATTGAGGAGGAAGGTATCATAAAGATAAAAATTCTACCCAATGCCAGCATAGAAGCGGACACAGCCAAAGCCATTGTAAAAAATGCCGGTGAAATAGCGGGATCTTACATACATGCAAACCTTGTCGATATCAGGGATATGGTTTTTATGTCAAGGGAGGCAAGGGCCTACTTTGGAAAACAAGATAAATCTATTGTTATAGCTGTGGCAATTTTAATGAACTCAGCATTTCACAGTGTGCTATCGAATTTATACATAACTGTCACCATGCCCAGTATCCCTACCAAAGTTTTTGAAAGGGAGATCGATGCCCTTGACTGGCTCAGGAAAAAAATAAATGAATCCCCGCAAGATAAGATTTTAAAAAAAGTACAAGACTGATACTCCGCTCTCAGGCAGTATTAATCTTCTTCAAAATATTCAAAAGCATCAATAATATCCAGATAAACCCCGTCAAAACCCTTGCTTATAATCTTGCCGAGGTATGAACTCTCACTTCCATAAATAATGTTCTTCCATTCCTCCTTCCAGTACCTGACTTTATAGTTACCTTCCCATTCGAGGTTCTCACCGGCAAGCCATGCCGGGGGATGGTTCTTCCAGTCACTGTGCCAGTAGTAACGATAATCTTCTGCTTCACCAATGCTCATATATGAAACGACTAACCTCATACCACCGTTATTTTTCGATTTCAGCGTGTTTATCTCGGAGACCGAATATTCTTCTTCATCAAAAAAATAGTCAATTATTAGAAGGTCGTAATTTGTTTCCGATAAAGCGGTAATAAATTCCTGCTTTGAGGTAAAGTTCTCAGGGTTGAGCAAATAAAGGAAGTTTTTCGCACCGGCAAGTGAGTTAATATCATTTGCGTTGACGTTGTTGGGCTCCCCGGGATAACCGGGAATAACACTCAACTCTCTGTCAGGGGCCGCAAATGAGATATATCCCTTTGCTGCATTTTTGGCATAGGATTCATCCATTTCAGGGTGTGAAAAGCAGTAGTCCGTTACGAGAACCTCCACATCAGCGTCCTCACATACATCAAGAAATACCATCATATAGTCCCTGTCTGCTTTTGGCGTTTCCTGGTCATCTTCATCATAACCAAAGAACAGGTCTTCACGGCCGACCCCGTCAATAGAGTTCAGGTATTCAGTATCCGGTGCCCCGTCAGTATCACCATTATCTGTTACCAGCTCCTGCCCGTTCTGGGGTATGACGATAAAATCCGCGTTGATTCCTTTCGCATAGGCACTAATACCTTCTACAAAAATCCTCATCTCCTGCTTGTAATCAACATTATCTTCGTTTTCATCACCACCGCAGGAACAATAAACTATTAATGCCGGGAGAAATAAATATTTAAATATTTTCATGGTTCTAATATTTTAACTTATCTCTTAACGCTCTGTTAAAATAAGAAATATTTAATTCAATTATAGTAATAATACTTAAAAATAATTTCCGGACATAACCCTCATTTATCTTTTATTCATAAGTTCAGGATATAAATAGTCTTTTACCCACAAATAATCGGGCTCAATGTCCAGGATTTTTTTATATATAATCCTTGCTTCATTTACCTTGTTATCCTCACTATACCACCGTGCCAGGTTTGTCAGAACAAGAAGATATATCCAGTTGCTTTTAAGTTCATTTTTGTTTGATTCAAACATGCTAACAGCCCTCTCGTGATAGTTTATAGCTTTCTTTAATCCTCCCCCCAGAATTTTAGGGGTGTAATATTTCATATTACCTATCTCCATTAATACTCTGGCATTTTCCTTATCAAGCTCCGCTGCCCTTTTAATACTTTTAATGCTTTTTACACCATACTCCAGTGCCCTCAAAGGATTTAATCCGATCTCAAAACCGTATATCGCACCTTTCAGTGAATATACTTCAGCCCACAATGAATCGTAATTTAGCAATATATCGATATTCTGCCTGGCCTTGCCAATATAATACCTCGCCCCGGGTTCATCACCTGTAACCACGCAATAGGCTATATATCCGTAAAATGTATAAGTTAAATCATAAAGGCTTTGAATATTCCTGTTCCTTAAATAATCTTCTTCCATCTTATTCATATTATATTCCCATAAATCCATTTTTCCGCTTATAAATGCATTATATATGTGTTGATTATAAGATGTTTGTCCGTTTACATGCAATAAAGTCATTATCAGCAGCAAAAAAATCAATAAAAATGCGCTGATTGAATAATTACTAAAATCTGATTGACCTGCCTTTCCAGTTTCCATATTTTACGGATTTATTATAAAGGGCTTTAACAACAACAACAACAAAAGCAATTTGTTGAGGAATAATTAACAATATGCTGGATAATATATCCTGCCTGCTCAGTATTGAAACGATAATCCTCAGTATGACAGAGAGGATAATAAAAGCTAGGGCAGAAAAATAATCCAGTGTAAAGAAAATGACAAATATGCCGAATGAAGTTATCAAGGCAAACAGTATTGTCAAAAGGCTGCTGTTACCAAAAAATGCAGTAACATTCTTTGAAAATCCTTCAATACCCCCGGCAAAATTTTTATACATACGGCATTTTATCCTGCCATCGCCCAGAAGTGTTTTGGCCCTGTAGCCCGCTCTTTTAATTAATTTTACAATTTCAATATCCTCAACCTTGCGGGATCTGACTTTCTCATGCCACATATTACTCCTGTAAATATCAGCATTAAACAGCATGAATTGTCCGTTTGCTGCCGACAGCGAGGTACGGCATGAGTATTCTACCAGTATCAGGGGTAACATGGAAACCAGGATCCAGTTCATCAGGGGGACAGTCAGCTTCTCTCCAATAGTGACCATAACCTGCCGGGGAAATATTGAAAGCAGGGCGATCCTCTCATTTTTAAAATACCCTAAGCAGCTCCCTATTAATCTGTTTTCAATGGTCACATCTGCATCCAGAAATAAAAAATATGAACCTTCAGCTTCCAGGGACAGCCGGTGGCATGCATAATTTTTCCCCAGCCACCCTTCAGGAAGCTCCTTTCCATGTATATACCTGATCTTCTCATTTTTCGATGCATAGCGCCTCACAATTTCAAGAGTGCTATCCTCCGACATATCGTCATATATTATAACTTCATAGTTCTGATAATCCTGATTAAGAATATTGTCAAGCAGCTCCCCTATATTTTCTTCTTCATTTCTTGCCGGAATTAATATTGAAATAAACTGTTCACCTGAACTCTCCCTGAATGATAACCACCGTCCTGTTATAAGATTAGTAAAGGCAATTAATAGTCTCAGGATCAAAAAGCCGAAGATTATATATGAAATGACAATCATTCTTTATTCTTTCTGGCTTTGAATACAATCCGTCAGAAATTTATTATATGCTTTCTCTATCTCACTATGACTGAAATCCCCTGAGTATTCAATCATATTAAGGTTAAGAACAGGACGCTTATTTGAAAAATAATCGGTCAGCGCAGCAAGAAAAATAAGCTGAAATTCCTTCTTTGCTCCCTCAAGGATATTCAACAGCCCTTTTTCAAATTTTACAGGGTAATGGTATGAGGACTGAATTTCTCCCTGCGGGTAAAATAACAGGAGATTACCATTGTCATTAAGCAGGGAGATGCAGTAATCAATCGATTCCAGTACTGATTTTTTCTTCTTTGTAACCGAAAAAGCCCCTGCCTTACTCAGGATCCTGTGCTTTTTCAGCTGCTCCTCAAGCATCATCACATGCAGTTTTTTATGAAAAATCCTGTAATTAATATATACAACAAAAAAACCGTCCCACCAGCTGAAATGATTTGCAATGATTACTGCAGGAACATTCCTGGGGCTGAGGTCCGATATAATATTAATATTATGAAAATGCCTTTTAAGCATTATCCTTGTGTAAGTGTTGAATAACCATACATAAAATGGTATATGCCTTGACTTTATCATTCTTTATTTTATATCCCAAATTATAAAAACAGGTTTAGTCCTGCAAAAAATACAAACTGTACCAGGAGCAGATGTACTGAAATCAAATTTTTTCTATCCATCTTCCACAGATACATGACACTTAAAAACGCACATGCCAGAATAAACCAGGCTGCATAATTCCGTAGCGGCACTTCACCGTTCAGCCAGGTCCACATATATAACCTTCCGGCCACAGGCTCAAGTAAAACATCAAAAACCACCATTATTACACCTCCCATTAATATCCTTATTATCACAGGGAATTTGAATTTATTAATTAATATAAAAGTACAATATATCAGTATAAACCAGTTAACTCCAATAATCAAAGGAGTGCCGAACAACATGGGCCCCAGCACACTATTATCATATTTATAACTGCCAAAGATCACACCTGTTTTTACTCCAATCATCTCTGCTATTGTGCCCAGCAAAAATATTATTAAGCTGCATATTATAAATCCGGCTCCCCTGCTGTTGCTAAAATATAAAACAAAAAACAAATTAAGAAGTATGGAAAAGGGGATAATGTATATAAAATACCTGGCAGTCAGATTTATGCTCAATCCGGTTAAGCCAACGGCATAATAGATAATAATAAATTTCTTTGCCTGGTATACAGGCAGCTTTAAAAAATCATTCATGAATTACGCTTATGAGATTTAATTATTCTATCGGTTACTATCTTCGCTGAGGCAAGGCAAAGCGGTATACCTCCCCCTGGATGAACACTTCCCCCTGTAAAAAATAATCCTTTAAATCTACCTATAAAATTCGGATGACGAAAAAATGCAGCCAGTTTATTATTTGAGCTGGTCCCGTATAATGCTCCTTTATATGAGCCGCTGGTTATCTCAATAATCCGTGGATCGGCATAATCTTCGCATTCTATATATGACTCGATATCCGTATTCAGTGTTCTGTTTATTTTTAATATTATGTTTCTGCGTGCTTCCCTTACAAATTTATCCCAGTCCTGTCCTTCATTAAAGGGACTGTTGATCATTACAAACCAGTTTTCGCATCCCCCGGGAGCATCAGCAGGAACATACCTGGAACTTATATAGATATATACCGTAGGATCATCATATATCAGTTTCCTTTCAGAAATATAATCAAATTCAGCTTTATAATCCCGGGAGAATAGGATATTATGCATTTCAAGTTCCGGGTATCGATTTTTAATGCCCCAGAAAAAAATAATTGCCGATGACGATAATTCCTGCCCCAAAAGGTATCTGGGCACCCTTTTTTCTCTTAATAACCTGTTATAAACTGAAAAAATATCCGCATCACTTATCACAATACTGCTCCTGAAGATTTCCCCATTTACCTTTACACCCTTAATGATGTTTTTGTCTGCAATTATTCTATCTACCTTCTTTTTAAATATAAATTCCACCCCTTTATTCAGGGCCGATTTATACAAGATATCTACAAGGCTGAACATGCCCTTTTCAGGTATATAAGCACCGCCAGTATGTTCCAGGTGAGCTATGATATTCAATGTGGCCGGGGCTTTGTAAGGATTCGAACCGCTGTATGTTGCATAACGGTTAAACAATTGTTCTACTCTTAAATCTGAAAACCACTGCCTGTTTTTTTCGTGCATGCTTCTGAATGTATCCAGGGCACGAAAGTGCAGAGCCACCTTCATAGCAGACCATGAGAAGGCATTTTTAAATGTTTTAAAAGGACTGAAAATGAAAGTCTCCTTTGTTAAATCATATAAATACTTGCTTTTTTTCAGAAAGTTTAAAACATTTTCTTTCTTTTCACCCGTCTTCTTTTCAATTTCCGCAGCAAAATCATCAGCATTTTTATACGCATTTATCACCGACCCGTCACTGAAAAAATATTTACAGATAATGTCAAGCTGCTTGACCATCAGCCTTCGACCTGCCGTGGCTGTTCCCAACAAATCATCTATTAATTCAGGCATAGTCAGCAGTGAAGCGCCCGTATCAAACCTGTACCCCTTCATATACTTTTCGGATATCTTTCCTCCCGGACCATCATTCCCGTCAAATACGGTCACATTATAACCCGATGCAGCAAGGCTCAGGGCACACGCTATTCCCGACAGTCCCGAGCCAATTATTATAACATCCCTGTCCATAACATAATAAACCTAAATTCTAAATTAACTGAAAATACATCAAATTTTTGGATTTGCTCTATTTAATAAACAAGGTTTAAATTTATTTTAAAAATTTTATAATGTAAATTTATGTCCTGTTAAAATGTCTGAATAAAAAATGAGTAAAAATGTTTTAATAGTAGGGACCGGACTGGGAGGACTGGCAACTGCACTGAGATTAGTGAAAAGAGGGTATAAAGTGCAGATGGTTGAAAAGCATAAGCAGGCGGGAGGCCGCCTGAATGAGCTTAAAGTCGATGGCTTCAGGTTTGACCTGGGACCCACTTTTTTCAGCATGAGCTATGAATTTGATGAACTAATGGATGACTGTAACATAAAACTTCCATTTACCCTTAAAGAACTGGAACCTCTTTATGCTGTTAATTTTGGCGGCAGCGAAAGAACATATCACATATATAAAGATCCGGACAAATTAACAGGGCAGTTCAGTGAAATTGAACCGGGATTCAGAAAAAGCCTGGATAAATTCCTTACTTCTGCCGGAAAATTTTATAGTATTACCAATCCGCTTATCATAAAATCAAATTTCAATTCGGTAGCGGAATTCCTGATTACATTAACCAAAGTGCCGGTTAAATATATTCCCAGGATTTATTACAATATGTGGCAGGAGGTATGTAAATACTTCTCATCTTACGAAGTGAGGACAATAATGTCGCTTGTTGCTTTCTTTCTTGGCAGCACACCATTTGATACCATGGCTGTTTACAATGTTTTGAACTATACTGAGCTGGTACATGACGGTTATTACAGTGTCGAAGGAGGAATGTACAAGATAGTCGAGAGTCTGGTAAAAATACTGGAAAAGGAAGGAGTTAAAATATACTGTAATACTGAGATTGTTGATTATAAAACAAATAAAAGTAAATTAACAGGATTCGTTGACCTCGATGGAAATGTATGGGAAGCCGATATTTATGTTATTAATGCCGATGCAGCCCTATTCAGAAACAAGATATTTAAAAGAAAAAAATACATTGATAAACGAATAGCAAAGATGAAGTGGTCTATGGCTCCATTTACCATATACCTGGGACTGAAAGCTAAGATCCCTAATCTATATTACCATAACTACTTCTTAGGGACTAACTTTAAAGATTATTCAGGCAGGATTTTTAAAAATGCTGCAAGCCTTGACAGACCTTATTATTATGTTAACCTTGCATCACATATGAATAAGGGATCAGCTCCTGAAGGCTGTGAAAGCCTGTTTATACTGTGCCCCGTTCCCGATCTCAGGTTCAGGCAGCACTGGGATGACAAGGAAGAGATTGCAGACAACATTATCTCCGATCTCTCCGGGCGCATAAATTTTGATATTAAGTCAAAAACCATTGCCAGGGCAATACTGACACCACTCAACTGGCAGCATATGTTCAACCTGTATAAAGGCTGCGGACTCGGACTGGCACATAATTTCAGGCAAATAGGAGGATTCCGGCCAAAGAATTATGACGAGGTATACGATAATACCTTTTATGTCGGCTCATCAACTTTACCGGGTACCGGCCTGCCCATGGCAATAATCAGTTCAAAACTGGTTTTGGAACGCATAATTAATAAATATGGACATTTATCTTAAAAATGCACTTAAATGCAGTAAAATTACTGCTATCAGTTACAGCACTTCGTTTTCTTCAGGTATAAGAGTGCTGAATAAAAAATACAGGGATCAAATATATGCAATATACGGATTTGTAAGGTTTGCCGATGAGATCGTTGACAGCTTCTATGATTTTAACAGGCATGAACTATTTGAAAAATTCAGGAAGGATGCATATGAGGCTTTGAATAAAAAAATAAGCAGCAATCCTATATTGCATAGTTTTCAATATGTAGTTAACGAATATGGTATAGAAAAAGAACTTGTCGATGCTTTTCTCAATAGCATGGAGATGGACCTGCATAAACATAATTATAATAAATCACAGTTTAAAAAATATGTCAACGGCTCAGCGGAGGTGGTCGGATTAATGTGCCTTAAGATATTTTACAGGAACGATAAGGATGAATATGAAAAACTGAAATACTACGCCCAAAAACTTGGAGAAGCTTTTCAGAAAGTAAATTTTTTGCGCGATATTAAAGCTGATTTCAAAGATAGAGGCAGGGTATATTTCCCTGGTGCAGACTTTGAAAATTTCTCTTCACAGGATAAACTAAGTATTGAGAATGAAATACGCGATGACCTTATAAAGTCAAAACCAGGGATTAAGAATATTAAAAAGGAAGTGAGGCTGGGAATTTACCTGATATATTGCTATTACATTGCCCTTTTCAGAAAAATCAAAAAAACAAAAGCCGAAAGCCTCATTGAAAAACGTGTAAGGATAACCAACTTAAAAAAAACAATATTACTGATCATATGTTATATTAAACATAAATTAAATCTTATCTGAAGACCATTCTATGAATAAATTAGACCTTATCTGAAGATCATTTTATGAATAAGCTGAATCTTAAAATTTCTATAGATAAAAATTCAGGTTATTGTTTCGGAGTGACAGGAGCGATAACTAAAGCCGAAGATACCCTTAAGGAGAGACATGAATTGTTTTGCCTGGGTGAGCTTGTGCATAATGAGGAAGAATTAGCCAGACTTGAAAAAGGCGGGTTGAAAATTATACAGTATAATCAGCTGAAGAATATCAGGAATACCCGGATCTTATTCAGGGCTCATGGCGAGCCGCCGCAAAGCTATGACCTCGCCCGCCGGAACAATAATAAAATCATTGATGCTACATGTCCGACTATCATCAAAATACAAAGGCTCATAAAGGAAGCCTGTAAAAATAATGAGAACATATACATTTACGGGAAACATAACCATCCTGAAATTATAGGACTAAACGGGCAGATTGATAATAAGGCAACAGTTTTCGAAGATATTGACGAACTTAATAGAATGGATAAATTACCACAGCATTTAACTCTCTTCAGCCAGACTACAAAGGATATGAATTGTTTTTATGAAATTGTTGAATTGCTGAAAAGCAAAGGAGTAAAGGTAAAAGTGCAGAATACTATATGCAGAAAGGTTTATAACAGGCAAAAAGAAATAAAAGCTTTTGCCGGGAGTCACGATAAAATAATTCTTATTGCAGGGAAGAATTCATCAAACGGGAAAGTATTGTATAATGAATGCAAAAAATATAACGCGGACAGCTATTTCATAAGTTCCGTTAAGGAAATAAAAAAAACATGGTTCCGCAAAAATGAAAGTGTCGGCATATGCGGCGCAACATCAACACCTATGTGGTTAATGAAGGATGTGGAAAAACGTCTGAGCTCATTTTAGTTTTACCTGGTCTCGGCCCCAGGTCTATTTTAACATCACCTGTCAAGCCATATTTTAAAATCCCTGACCTTCTCCCTGCTAACTATTGCTTCCTCCTCAGGGGGATTATTAAGCACAATTCTCAGCCGGCTGTTCGAATAGGCTATAATATCCTTAACTGCATCTATACAAATTATGTACTTCCTGCTTATGCGGAAAAACAAGCGGGGATCTACAAGCTGCTCAACACGGTCAAGATAGTAATCAATGGCGTAGCTCTTTCCTTCCTTTGTACATATAAACGTGCTCTTTTCACATATAAAAAAATAATCGATGTTATCCACAGGTATTGACCTGATATGTAATCCCACTTTAACCACAAACCTGTTCTTATAAGGATGGACAAACTGGGTTATTAACTTATCATACAGTTCAATATCAGGCTTATATTCATTAATAACCCTGGGCCCGAAATTCGATTTGTATTTATCAATGGCCGCAGAGAGCTCTTCGTAATCTATAGGTTTCAATAAATAGTCAACACTGTTTACTTTAAATGCTTTTATGGTATATTCATCAAAAGCAGTGGTAAAGATCACCGGAGAACGGACTTCTGTCTGCTCAAAAATCTCAAAACTCAGTCCGTCTGCCAGCTGAATATCCATAAAAACAAGGTCCGGATGATCACTGTTCCTGAACCATTCAACGCTTTTCTCAACAGAATCAAGAATTTCAATTACCTTAATGTTAACATCATATTTATGTATGAGTTCAATCAGCTTTTGAGCAGCCAGCTTCTCATCCTCAATTACTATTGTGTTCATATTCTGATGAATATAATATGGGTATTTTTACAGTAAAGCTTTTGCCTGATTCTTCTATGATTACAGGTTTATCACTTAAAACTTCGTACCGCGACTTAATATTATTCAATCCTATCTTCTCCCTGCTTTCTATGACTTTCTTCCTTTGCAGATTATTCCTGACTACAATATAGGATTCCTCATTGCGCAGCTCTATAGTCAGGGGCCTATCATCCGAGATAACATTATGCTTTATTACATTCTCAATCAATATCTGGATCGTCAGGGGGGCAATATAAAAGTTGCCGCCTTTTATTTTGTTCTTAATAATAAGATTTTCACCAAACCTTATTTTCTGCAGATAGAGATAGGAATCTATAAACTTAAGTTCTGTTGCAATATCAACAACTTCCTTATCTTTGAACTCGAGCACATACCTGTATACCTCCGAAAGCTTCTTAATAAAATGACCGGCCACTTCCAGGTTTTGTGTTATCAACGTAGATAATGTATTCAGACTGTTAAACAAAAAATGAGGATTTACCTGGCTTTTTAATGTTTCATATTGTGCCGTAATACTTTCGCGCTTCAGCCTTTCCTCATTTTCTATGGATTTCTTCCAATATTTAAGAATTATATTGATATAAAAAAGCGAAATAATTATATAATCCACTATGATACAGAATAAAGCCGTATAAATCCAGGTATTAATACAATTGGCAATTGGTATTCTGAGAATAAATCTATTGTATATTAAAGGATATAGAGTACACACAAGCAACCCGTATCCTAATAAGAATATCATTGACTTTATAAATGCCTTTTTGTTATTTTCAGACCATTTAAATTTTCGTCCTGTATATTTGCCGATGTATTCATTCCCTTTCCATAATGAGATGCCAATAACAAGGCCGAAGGTTATATTTACAAAAAACACATATGCGGATTTTAATAATCGCGGGCCTACAAATCCGTATGATATTAGAAATGATATCAGGAATACGAGTGTCAAAGCCAACATATGATTTAAAACTCTTTTGCCTGTTATTTTCATGATTCGATGAATTTATTGTTCAACTGCAGTCTTAATCCTTATTCATGCATTTCTCCAGTAATTGATTGTTATATTCCTCTCCCCAGTCCGGTGAAATGGAATCAGCAGGAATAAAGTTTTTATATTTCTCCTTTGCAACACTAAGCAAAGGGCACGCTGCTGCCAGTCCGCCCCCGAAAGCTTCGGGTGTATAAAACAGGTTTGTCCCCAGCAAATAGTAGGGCCTGGGATTGTTTTCGTTAAGCTCTATTGCTTTATTGAGAGACTGTGCAGCTTTGGATGAATATACCTCTCCCCTTGCCCGGGGATCAGCCATTATTCTTCCCTGGTACAGGAATCCGAGTAACGCATACAATTCAGATTCGTCAGGTGCCAGCTCCATGGCCTTGTCGATATTCGCCTCGGCAATATCAAGATACCGGTCACAGTTATCAGCCCCCTGTTGCTTTATTCCCAGAATAACATATATATATCCTGTATAATAATACGGGAGCCACTTATCTTTTTCGGCTGCCCCGATACGTTGAAATATGTTGGTAATATTACTGAAATCCTCCAGTGACTTTACATTTTCCATTGAATCCAGGGCATTTTTCATACTGCTGAAATAAAGGCTGTCTTGTGCGTAAGCACCTAAAGTTAAAAAAATTAACGTGTTAAGTATTATTTTTTTCATGGTTCATAAGTTTTGAAAGTTAATAATCTATTTTATTGAAATAAATATCGCTAATATAAATGTCCTTTTTGCATAGGGTTTAACGGGATGTGCCTCAAAAATATCATTTGCACCGGGCTCACTGCTATATTTATAACTGAAGATGTTATCAAATCCCAGCAGGTTATTTACTGAAAAATGGATTATTGTAAATTTTCCAAACAGTTGTGTCAGATAGCTGCTGTTTATGCTCAGATTCTGGTATGCTTTTGTCCTGTCACGCAGGAATTCAGCGTTATTGGGATTATAATAAGGCCTGCCACTGGCCAGCTTATAAGTGATGCTGAGCTGGTTATTAAGTTTTGATATCCAGTATTTAAAGACAACAGACAAATTATGGTCGGAAACAAATGTCGGGGTTGCCGGCTCCGGGAAATCTTCATGATCCCTTTTAGTATCTATGTATGAGTAAGATATCCAGTAATCTGCATTCTTCAGCGTCTTTTTATCCCTCCAGAATATATCAATTCCTCTTGCATAGCCATAACCCAGATTATTAATGCTGTTATAACCATATGTGTAAGGTGTATCCGTATCCTCATATTTAACCAGTTTATTATAGCTTTTATAATAGGCCTCAACTCTCAGGGTTCTATTTTCAAACTGGTACTGGTAATTTAAAATATAATGGACTGCTTTCTCTGAACTGAGCTGATCATCAAATTTAAGGTATTCATCCCGCGGTGACTGGTAAAATGTACCCCATGCAAATGATAGCTGTCCCCTTTTGCTTATCTTATAAGCCAGTGAAAGTCTGGGTGCCAGGTTTGCTTCCTTTAACAGGGACGAATGTTCCGCCCTGGTCCCTATACGTCCGGCTGCCCTGTTGCCTGCCTTAATTTCAGCTTCAATAAATACTGACGATATATTATTTAAATATCCGATATCATAATTATTCCGGTATTCACTTATTAGCTGGTTGTATTTTATACTCAATATTTCACCCCCGAATTTTACTGAAAAATAATCGCTCATATTATCTATTAATGATATACGGCTTTGAATAACCCTGGCAATATCATTGATCCTGTCATTGTTGACATTAATATTTTCGCTGTCGTAATTGCAGGCAACACCCCCCTTAATCATCCATCTGTCATTAAGCATATCGCTATAGGTAGTATTGAAATAGAAGTTATTATCCGTCAATTTTATAAGGTCATCAGAATTAGTATCATAATCAGGGTAATACAGGCTGCTTGAAGAATGGCTCAAAGAGCTGAAGGTTTTTATCAGCCCTTCTTTCCTTACCTTTTTCCTGAACACTGCAGTCCCTCCGATACTCTCAGGTTCCTTTACCCAGTCGAGGTTATGGTTGATAATCCTGAAATAGGGAGTAAGGTTTACATAATCTGATGAAATGGTAAGCGAAGTATTATCCCATCTCCTTGTATGTGAAGCACCGCACCCCACTGATAACAGCGATATGCTTGTAACATCTTCTTCAGGCAGGGCGTTTGTATTCAGTATAAGTGCAGACGATAATGCCTGCCCGTATTCAGCGGAATACCCGCCTGTGCTGAATAACATTCCGTTAAACAGGAAAGGGGAAAAGCGTCCTCTCACGGGAATATCAGGTAATCCGGATGTATAGGGTGACCGGACCAGCATACCATCCATAAAAGTTTTTGTTTCATAGCTGTCGCCCCCCCTGACAAACAGCCGTCCCGTCTCTCCAACCGTCTGTGTTCCCGGCAAAGTGTTGACAGCCCCGTAAATATCACCTTCGGAACTTGCAGTGGTTACGATATCAAGAGGTTTAAGCAAAACTGACTTCTTCCTGTCGCTGGCTTCAAAGAACCCCGCATTTATTACAGCAGCATCTATGGAATTGCTGCTTTCCTTTAATACTATATCAAACCTTAAATTGGAATTATCCAGTGCAATTTCTTCTTCAAAATTTATATATCCAATGAAGCTCACCACAAGGATTTGGCTCCCCGTGAGCCGTGTTTCGAGCATGAACTGTCCCTCGCCACCGGCAGTGCAGCCTTCATAGGTATTTTTTATATAAATATTTGCACCGGTAAGGGATTCACCTTTACGGTTTGTTACCCTTCCTGAAATATAAGACTGGGCTTCTATTCCGGTAACAAATAAAAAAAGTATAATATTTATCAGAAAAATTTTCATGGTATATTTGTTGATATCCGTGACAAATATCAATTAATAAGAGCGCCCTGAAAAAATTAAGTTGCTGAACTGTCGAAAAAAGGTGCTGAATTGAAGCGGGATACAACATCTCAATCCGGTTTTTTATACTTTTAGACTATGAAACTGACACTGGTCATAACAAAAGACGGCTCACATACCCTGTTTGTGCCGGCGTTGAATGAACATTATCATTCAACATACGGTGCCTTACAGGAGTCGGAACATGTATTTATCAACGAAGGATTAAAATGCTGCCCGAAAAAAAATATCACTGTATTTGAAATCGGATTCGGAACCGGCTTAAATGCATTGCTCGCAGCTATAGAATCCGTCAGCCAAAATATAAAGATAACTTACTATACAATTGAAAATAACCCCCTGGGTATTAATACCATATGCCAGCTTAATTATCCCGATATCATGAAATTAAAAGATAACACGAGGAAGCTCTTTTATGACATGCATAATGCCGAATGGGACAAAGAGCTGGAACTGCACATGAATTTCAGGATCACCAAAATAAAAAACGATATTACAGAGTTTAGTATACCCTTTACATATGATGTAGTATTCTTTGATGCTTTTGCTCCTTCTAAACAGCCTGAAATGTGGGACATCTCAGTGTTTCAGAAGATATATGATAATATGGCCGCCGGCGGGATACTTACAACTTATTGTGCCAAAGGTGAAGTAAAAAGAAGACTTAAATCGGCCGGATTCAGTGTTGAAAGTGTTCAGGGCCCCCAGGGAAAAAGAGAAATGATAAGAGCCCGGAAAACATAAATAACCTTTTTGAACTTTCTGCAAACCTGCGTGTTTTTATTTAATATGAATTAACAGGAAATGTTAATAATCATTCATAAAAGAATTTGAGTCATTTTATTTCTATTATAATCTTAATTCGTATTTTTACTAAACCAAGATAGCTATGACACAATTAAAAGAAGGAGATAAAGCTCCTGCATTCGAAGGTAAAAACCAGGATGGCAAAACCATCAGGTTAAACGATTTTAAGGGTAAGAAAGTGGTTTTATACTTTTACCCCAAGGATAATACCCCGGGATGTACTGAAGAAGCATGCAACTTGAGGGATAATTATGCTGAACTATCCGAAAAGGGATTCGAGGTTATAGGCATCAGTCCCGATAGTGAGAAATCACACATAAAGTTCAGGGGTAAGCACAAGCTTCCATACAACCTGATTTCAGACAGTGAAAAGAAAATACTTAAAGACTATGGGGCATGGGGTGAAAAAAGCATGTATGGAAAATTTTTTAAAGGGGTATTGCGGACAACATTTATTATAAATGAAGAAGGAGTGATCGAGAAGGTCTTTACAAAAGTTAACACTAAAGACCATGCCAGACAAATTTTAGAGGGACTGGCAATTAATTAACAATTCATTCCCTTATAACTGACATTATTAAGGCCCGGTCAATTTCAGGGAGTGAACAGTATAATCACAAAGTTTACTTTTAATCAATAATTAAAAAGCTTTAATAATGGCAAAAGAACAAACCGCTAACGAAGTTAAACAGCAAAAGCTAAAAGCACTGGAACTTACCCTAGGGAAAATTGAAAAAGACTTTGGCAAAGGAGCTATAATGAAATTGGGAGACCGTGTTGTTGAAAATGTAGCTTCAATATCGTCAGGATCCATTGCCATGGACCTGGCACTGGGAATAGGAGGTTATCCCAGGGGAAGGGTTATCGAAATATACGGACCCGAGGCGTCAGGGAAAACAACACTGGCGATACATGCTATTGCCGAAGCTCAAAAAGCAGGAGGTATTGCGGCTTTTATTGACGCTGAACATGCTTTCGACCGCCTGTATGCCCAAAAACTGGGTGTTGATGTTGAGAATCTGCTTATATCACAACCTGATGACGGTGAACAAGCGCTGGAAATCACCGATCATCTCATCCGCTCAGGAGCCATAGATATTATTGTTATCGACTCAGTGGCAGCACTAACGCCACGCGCAGAGATAGAAGGGGAAATGGGTGACTCCAAAATGGGCCTCCAGGCAAGATTAATGTCTCAGGCCTTAAGAAAACTTACCGCGAATATTAACAAGACAAATACGTGCTGCATCTTTATAAACCAGCTGAGAGAAAAAATAGGAGTTCTGTTCGGCAATCCCGAAACCACAACAGGCGGAAATGCATTAAAATTTTATGCCTCGGTAAGAGTGGATATTAGAAGAGTTACACAGATTAAAGAGGGCGAAGAAGTGTTAGGCAACCGCGCAAGAGTAAAAATTGTAAAGAATAAACTGGCACCTCCCTTCCGTAAAGCCGAATTTGATATTTTATACGGTGAAGGTATATCAAGGCTGGGTGAAATAATCGATCTGGGAGTAGATACGGAAATCATATCAAAAAGCGGTTCATGGTTCAGCTATGGAGATACCAAGCTGGGACAGGGGCGTGATGCAGTAAAAGCGCTTCTTGCCGATAATCCCGAGCTTACAGAGGAATTGAAACAGAAGATTATTGACAAAATATTTAAAAACAGCTAATAATCATCTATCACCGGCATACCTGTCAGATGACAAATATCACCCCATGTTTCAAGTTTCCATTCCCCGTTATCAATAATAAACCTGTTTATTCCGGCATTATATATTGAGAAATTTCTTTTATTATGAACAGGTATATCTAAAGTATACCTTATTGCAATGTCCAGAACTCCCCCGTGTGCGACAAGCAGTATATTCCGGTATTCGTGCATCCGGACAATCCTTTTCAGTGTCAGTATAATCCTGTCATAAAATTGCTGTTTGCTTTCTCCGCCCGGTATTATGTATTCAGGATCGGAATGAAATTTTTTAATGACTTCAGGATATTTCAATATAAATTCATCCCTCTTTAGGCCCTGCATCAGTCCCATGTTTATCTCCCGAAGGCCTGCGTCAGTCCTGACTTCCATATTTAATTTCCCGGCAATTATATCGGCCGTATGCCTGGCCCTCTCAAGATCACTGCTGTAGATGACATCAAACGTACCTCCTGATAATGCCCCTGCTATTGCCCTGGCCTGCCTGATTCCCAACTGTGAAAGCCCGCTGTTAAGGTGTCCCTGAAACCTGTTTTGTAAATTCCATTCGGTTTCACCATGCCTGACTATTATAAGCCTGGTTATCCTGGCTTTCATTTCTTCATATCCGTATTAATTTAACCATTCGTATTTACCTTCCCGGAAAGCTTTGCCCATGTATCCTTCAATGTGACTGTCCTGTTGACAACAAGTCTTTCTTCATCGGAATCAGGATCTACACAAAAATAGCCAAGCCTCTCAAACTGAAATTTATCTCCCTGCTTTGCTTTCCTTATCGATGGCTCAACGTAGCCCGGGATAGTTTTTAAAGAATCCGGATTCAGGTTTGATGTAAAATCCCTGCCCTCCCCTGATTCATAAGGATCTTCAAGGTCAAACAACCGGTCATATAATCTCATTTCAGCTTTGACAGCATGTTCAGCAGATACCCAGTGTATAGTCCCTCTGACTTTTCTGCCGTCAGGAGACTGTCCCCCTCTCGAGGCAGGATCATAGGTACATATTAATTCGATTATTTCTCCCTTATCATTTTTAATAAATTCTTTACATATGATAAAATAAGCATACCTTAACCTTACCTCCCCACCCGGTGATAAGCGGAAGAATTTTTTTGGCGGATCCACCATAAAATCATCCTTTTCAATATAAATAACCCGTGAAAAAGGGATTTTTCTCTCACCCATGCTTTCATCTTCGGGATTATTGACAGCATTTAACTCCTCAGTCTCACCTTCAGGATAATTCTCAATAACAACCTTTAAAGGATTTATAATGCCCATGACCCTCCGGGCTCTTTTATTCAGATCCTCCCTCAGGCAATACTCGAGAAGTCCTATGTCAATTATGTTCTCACGTTTAGCAACACCAACACGCTCAGCAAAATTTCTTATCGATTCAGGCGTATACCCCCTCCTTCTCAGACCTGATATGGTTGGCATCCTGGGGTCATCCCATCCTTTGACATGCCCTTCCCTGACAAGGGTCAGAAGCATCCTCTTGCTCATAACCGTGTAGTTCAGATTAAGCCTGGCAAATTCATATTGCCGGGGCCTGTACCCTGACGGGTCATCCAGTATATTGTCAAGACACCAGTCATATAAAGGTCTGTGCACCTCGAACTCGAGAGTGCATAATGAATAAGTTATTCCTTCAATGTAATCGGACTGGCCATGTGCCCAGTCGTACATCGGATATATGCACCACCTGTCACCCGTGCGGTGGTGGGAGGCATGCTTTATCCTGTAAATCACAGGATCCCTCATATGCATATTGGGTGATGCCATATCTATTTTTGCCCTGAGAACCTTTGATCCGTCAGGAAACTCACCTTTCTTCATCCTTTCAAATAAATCGAGGTTCTCCTCAACAGAACGGTTCCTGTAATGACTTTCCTCACCCGGCCGTGTGGGAGTGCCCCTGGTGGCTGCCACTCTTTCAGCACTGCTCTCATCTATATAAGCAAGCCCCTTTCTTATCAGCTTAACAGCCCACTCGTAAAGCTGCCCAAAATAATCAGAAGCATAATACTCCCTGTCCTCCCAGTCAAAACCTAACCACCTTATATCTTCCTTAATAGATTCGACATATTCAGCCTCCTCGGTAACCGGATTGGTATCATCAAAACGAAGATTACACTTGCCATTATATTGTTCTGCGATTCCGAAATTCAAACATATAGCCTTTGCATGCCCTATATGTAAATACCCGTTAGGTTCAGGCGGAAACCTTGTATGTACCTTACCATTATGTTTCCCCTTCTTTAAGTCTTCCTCGATAATCTCTTCAATGAAATTTAATGACTTGCTGTTATCTTCCTTCCCCATTATAACATGATTAATATGCTTTAATTGGCGTTAATATTTTAAAATGCAAAAGTAACTATTTTTAAGTTAGATGTGTTCAATTATGAATTTATTGAATATATTAGTTGCCGGTTTAACAAATATATTGCAGCATGGGATTGATACAGCTTGAAAATATGGAGTTCTATGCCTATCACGGGCATTTCAGGGAAGAACAAATAGTAGGGAGCAAATTCCTGGTATCCCTCTCGATAAAAACCGATCTGAGCAAGGCAGCTAAATCAGATAATCTTAAAGATACTGTTAACTATCACAAGGCATATCTCGTTGTACAAGAAGAAATGAACAGGAGATCAAATCTTATCGAAAATACGGCTTCCCGGATACTCGATGCTTTATATGAGAATTTTCCCGCTATTACTTATGCTGCAGTTAAAATATCAAAGATCAATCCCCCTATCGGAGGAAAGGCTGACTGCGTAAGCGTCACGCTGGAAAGATAAAACAGGGACAGCGCCCATTTTTCATTATAGAGGGACAGCGCCCATTTTTCATTATAGAGGGACGACGCCTAATATTATTACATTGGAATTAATATTTATTATGCTGGAATTAAATGGGCGCTGTCCCTATTTTATGGGCGCTGTCCCTGTTTTAAAACTCGGGGCAGGGAAGCATACGGGGCTTTCTCCTTCTTGCCTTTGTTTTGAAATTATATGACAGTGATATCTCATGTGAGCCTCCCGTCCTTGATATCAGCCTGGATATTGTAAAGTCATAGCTGTAGCCTATATTTATATCCTTGATCTTATAACCGGTCAATATCGTGAACGCATCCCTGTTAGAGTCAGAGTTGTAGAATGGAATGCCCCTGTACCAGAATCCGAGGACAAGCGGACTCCTGTAAAAGTAAATACCCAGGTCAAGCTGGTTATACTGACCCTGGGACTTGAATAAAAATGCCAGCTGCAAAGTGGTAGGTAAGGGTCTTAGCAAATTCTCATGTTTAATAAACTTTGTGCCCCCGAAAGCAGAGTACTTTATCGGCACATGTGCCGGATTACCATCTTCATCTTCATAAAAGTAAAATGAATGATTGGGCTTGAGCAGGTGATCGACGCAGAAACCCAGCCAGAATCTGTCAGAATATGTTAATGCCGAAGCTGAAAAATCAAGATCACCAACATGGTTCACGGGAAATACTTCTGCTGTTGCAGGGGCATTCTCATTTACCGATATCTGGTCTGCCCAAAGCAGATCCTCAAAATCTATAGCCCTCTCAGTATACAAAAAGTGCATGCCCGGCCTTATATGCCAGAGATTATTGATCTTAATATCAAAAGAATACTGCAGTCCCACATTGGTTGAGCGCAACCTCCCGCTTCCTGCCTCGTCACACAGAAATAGAATTCCCAGTCCGCTTCTGAACTTTTCAAAGTATTTGTCAAATGATGCTGAATATGTATTATATCCGTGTGCTATCTCAGGCCATTGCTTGCGATAATTTATGGCAATACGGTTATTCTCAACCAGTCCGGAAAAGGAAGGCGCCAGGTATAAATAATTTGAATAAAACTGGGAGAACTGAGGATCCTGACCAAAGAACGGCCTTAACAGCAATGCCAGGAATAATATAGAAATCAGCTTTTTCACAACATGCCGGGTTTGTAATTTATTTATTTTGTTATCAATAATTCAATATCTGTTTGTAGCAACTTATCGAAGCAAGGTCACATCCCCGCTGTCAACAAAGTTTTCGCCATTGGTATACTTGCCTTCGACTTTCCATATGTAGACATCCTGCTTTGCCAGTTTACCCCCAATGCGGCCATCCCAGCCCATATCTTTATTGTAGCTCTCAAATATTAACGCCCCCCACCTGTTAAAAATCATAAGATGGTACGTATCTACCTGGTCAATTATCGCAGGTTTAAACACCCTGTTTTCTTCGAGCATCGATTCAGGCCTGAAAGCATTGGGATAAACAAGCTTGCCGCTAGGTTCGACATAGACAGCATTCTCCATGACATAAAGGTCAAAACAATCATTATCTGTCCACACACATAAAGTGACATCATAAACTCCCTCCTCGGTATAGACATGCTTGGGACTTAATTCTGTTGAAGTAGTACCGTCACCGAAATCCCACTCAAACACATCACCGTTGTCAGACAGGTTGAAATAGTGAACAGCCTCATCGTTCACATATACATACCTTGGAGCAAGATTAAAATAAGAGTTGGGAAGAATATACACATCATTTATTGCCTGATATGTGTCTTCCCCTCCGTCGCCCTTGGCAGTTAGTTTTATCTTATACTGGCCCGGCTCATAATATATATAAACCGGATTAGGTTTATTTGATACAGCGCCGTCACCAAATTCCCAGAGGAACGAACTGGAGAATGATGAAGTATTTTCAAAATGAATGGTCAGGGGCATACATCCCGGCTCCACAGGTTTAAATTTTGCCACGGGGGGATGAGGTATAATTTCAATATCTGCTGACACACTATCGGAACAGTGCTCTCCCGAGACTACCAGGGATATGGTATAATTGTCAACTCCCGGGTAATCATGTGAACCGGGCTGCCTGTCATATGTTGTCGTTCCGTCGCCGAAGTACCATTTATAATCCCAGTTCCTGTCCTCTGTTGTATTAACGAAGCTTACCGTCTTGTCGGGGTACATCTGCTGCTGTGGCGACGCTGCAAATGAAGCTGCCGGTGAAGGATAAACGGTAATATCAACGAAGGATGTGTCAAGACAATTGAAAAATGAAGTTGTTATAAGTTGTACATGATACACCGTATCCGTTACCGAATTATTATAATAAGTGCGCATGGTATTGTATCCTGCTTCCTCCTGTCCCTCATCACCATAATTCCAGTTATATGTAAATCCGCCCGGAGTGGCTATTAAAAGTATGTCAGCCGGATGACACGCTTTTACCGGAATTGCATCGATAGAAGTCTCTGGATTAGGATATACCGTGACGTACTCATTTGCTGTATGACTGCAGCCGTACTGACTATATGCCGTAAGCCTGACATTAAAATAGTTAACCGAGGTCGACACATTACGGAATTCATGTGACGGATTATCAATATTGCTGGTTGCTCCATCTCCAAAATCCCACGTACAGGAAACAGCATCGTCAGACTGGTTATGGAAGTTGATTGTAACCGGACTGCAGGCGGGGGCAGCATCGGATATAAAAGCAGCTGCAGGAACATCACTGATAATATTTATCGAATCAGAGGCCCTGCATCCTTTATTATCAACTACCGTAAATCTTAAAAAATAACTGCCCCTGACTATTGTATTGAAAACAGGATTTCTGATATCAGTGCCAGACAAGGGAATTGTCTGGCCCGACCATTCGAATGTGTCATAATTACCCGAACCCCCGCTGACAGCAGTGTTCAGTTGCATATTTTCACCTGCACATACTATTGTATCATTATTATTTATGATAGTTTGCGGATTCGGATTAACAGTCAGTGTCAGGCTGTCGGAGGCAGAATTAAAGTTGATATCGGTAACATTTACACGTAACCTGTAAATGCCCGCACTGCTGCTCACAAAAACAGGATTCGATATATTTGTTGCCGACAGGTATTCAGTATCACCGGACCACTGGAATGCATAGGACGGCGTTCCCCCTGAAGGCGTGGCAGTTATTTGAAAATGCTCACCTGCACATATTTGCCCGTTTATAACATTAAGGTTAACATATAGCAGGTCTTCCCTTACATTTACCTGTTTTGTCGATTCGGGACCGGGACATCCTATGCTGTTGGTCTCGGTTACAGAAATATTATAAAGCCCCAGGTTAGGGAACTGAAGAATAACAAAATTCTGGTTCTCCAGCAATAACGTTATTCCGGGCGGTATGACCCAGTCGTATGTTGAACCCGCGTGGTAATTTACGGAATAGATTACATTAGACTGTCCCTGGCCCACTTCACCTGCCCCCTGTAAAAGGTTAATCCCGGGGGTGGGTAGTATTACAGCCTGCACCTGTATCCTGCTGCTTGTACAACCTGTAATATCATTATAACTGGATACATAATAGCTCCTTGTATCTGTTAGCCAGGGCGTCGTAAATACATTTGTTTCTTCCAGCATACTGCCGCCGGTAATGCTGTCGTACCACCTGTTAACGGTACCGTTTACTCCTGCTGATGAGGTTAATACCAGGGAATCAGGACCGCAGTGATACACATCATCTGCTGTCGGGAAAGAGGGAACCGGATTAATGACCGCACGCACTTCAATCCTTCCGCTTTCACAGCCCGTAATACTATTATAAGTTGATACCCAGTATGAAACTGTATTTGCCAAATAAGGCGTAGTGAATATAGTACCTGTATCAAGAAGATTACCATTTACCTGTGAATCATACCAGTTATTTGTTGTCCCGTCCAATCCAACGTAAGAAGTTAGTGTTAACGTACCCTGTCCGCAGATGCTTTCGTCATTAACCACAGGTAACCCGGGAACCGGATAAATAGTAATATCAACCCTTATCCTTTCACTCTCACATGTTGTCAGTTCATTATAACTACTAACCCAGTACGATGTTGATCCGGTAAGGTAGGGAGTAGTAAAATCCCTGGAAACAGACAGCATATTACCCCCTGTTGCAGCATCATACCAGCGGTTGGTAGTACCGTTATTACCAATGGCTGCAGTTATTAGCAGGGGACCTTCACCGCAGTGCTCTATATCACTGACGGCAGGAACTTCAGGAACCGGATTAATAATAACATCAACTCTTCTTCTGTAACTTTCGCAATATGTAGTGTCATTATATGTTGCAACCCAGTAAGATGTGGCGGAGTTCAATACCGGTGTAGTAAAATTTTCAGACGTAGAGATTATGGCTCCTCCGAATCCTGTTTCATACCACCTGTTACTGTTACCATTAAGTCCGATTGTTGATATAAGTGTAACTGATGCAGCCCCGCACCTCTCGGTTCCGTTGGCCGAAGGCATGCCGGGTAATGGTTTATATAATACGGAAACAGTATCTGCTGTTGAGGGGCATGATCCGCTGATTATTCTCCATTCAAATTCGTAAAGCCCCTCATTACCTGTAGTAATCCTTGCAAGTGCTGTTGGAGAATGTGAGCTGGGAAGGAAAGTGACATCGCCCGGACCACTAATCCTGCTCCATGTCCCTGTTCCAATGGCAGGGGTATTGCCATTCAGTCCTGCCGTGATACCACATACTGAATCGTTTGTCCCGGCGTCAGCAGGAGGTGCCGGCACCCCGAAATCTATTATTACGGTATCGGAAGTAACACAGCTCTCATTGGTTATGGTCCAGCTAAACCCGTAAATACCCTCATTGCCCGGTAATATTTGCACTGTGGCATTTTCATCATCTACAGACGGATTAAAGGCAGGGGATATGCCCGAAGGATTTGTTACAACAGACCATACCCCTGCACCCACAGTGGCGGCGCTAGCCCCAAGCGGCATGGACAAAGTGCTGCACAGATCCTGGTCCGCCCCTGCATATGCAGGATCGGGAGCTTCATCCCTGGTAATATTCACTGCATCCGATGACCCGCTGCAAATTCCAAACCGGCTCGTTATCTCCCATAGGAACTGGTTAATACCATAACTCAATCCGGTAACCTCACTGCCAGCTATGCCGGGATTTGTAATTGCTGCTCCCCCCGAAAGTACGGACCATAATCCTGTACCTCCTCCCGATACCGGATTCCCATCCAGAAATACAGCAGCCGAGTCACATACTCCCCGGTCCGCACCGGCATCAGCCATATTGGGGGTAACATCCCTTAAAATCACAGCAGTGTCAGAAGTGGTTAAACATGCTCCAAACTGGCTTCTGACAGTCCATACAACAATATTCTCCCCTGCCCCGATATTTGTTATACCGGAGTGGGGATCATCATTATCTGTGAATAAGAGGCTACCCCCGATTATATCCCATTCTCCTGTTCCATTATTTGTGGGAGCAGAAGCATTTAAAACAGAAGATAAATCATCGCAAAACGACTGGTCACTGCCTGCATCTGCAGCGTCAGGCTGCATATCCCTGGTGACCGTAACGTCATCAACAGATACACAGGGCCCATTTTCAACAGTCCATATAAACAGGTTAGTACCATAATCCAGATTGCTGACCGCAGTTGCAGGATCTGCCGGATCATCGATAATCGCTCCTCCGCTCGTGGTCCATGAGCCGCTGCCGATAACCGGATTAGCAGCATTTAGTTGAAATGTGCTGCCACATATTATTGTATCATTACCTGCATCGGCCGGAGGAACAGGAGTATCAAATATCTCGAATGTAATTTTACTCGGCGCACTTTCACAAATTCCTAATCGTTCGGTAACCCAGTAAGAATATCGTCCGCTGACAGAATTGTCAATGTAAGTCGGAGGGCCCGTAGGATCAAAGGAGCTTCCTGTATGTATGAGGGTCATTAACAGGGAATCCGCAAACCAGCGAACCTCTCCTCCTGAGGTTGAGAGTGAAAGGTTAACCGGACTGCCGGCGCAGAACTCCAGGAAAGGGTTAGCTATTTCAGGAGGGGTTGTAATGATCTCAATTAATGCTGTGGTAGTAATCGGGGGGTTATCACCATCAATAATATCAGCCGGCGGATTACTGTCAAAAGGATTATTGTCATAAGCATTACATATGTTCCAGTTACGCATTGTTATTTCAAATATATCTCCTGCCTCACCACCCGGAGGGGCACTGATGGCCCATGAAGACTGGTTGGGCCCATCTGCAGGAATCGGGACCTCAACTATCGGTCCGGATACCGTTCCCAGCGGGTTGCCATCTGCATCTGTCAGTTGATAAGTATTTCCAAGTCCGTCCTCAACAGTCACATTTGGAATTCTGTTACCTGCAATGGTTGAAGTACCATATATAAACTGTACCCATCTTATAATGCGGTTAGGCTTGTCAGGTTCGACACTGACATTACAGTTAAAGGTGGAATTATCGCTAAATATAACATCAGCAATATCCTCTCCTTCACAGAATTGTGCTACGACAGGGTCCGTTATGATTACACCCCCATTTTCATTGTCCCTTGCCCAGGCACTGAAGGTCTGCTCCTGGCGGCTGCTGCTGGTACACTTCTCACCGTCATATATTACATATGCCTCGGCAGTATAGGAACATTCATCCGAAGGAAGGTAATTATGGGTGGCAGTGGCAGTGAAGATCGTATCACCCTGAGAAATGGCAGGGACTAATGTTGTTGCACCCGTTCCGTCATTCCAGACATAAAGAATTTCTACCCTGGAGGGGTTAACAGGAAGAAGGAACTTGTAACGAACATCCATGGTCATATTCACAGGAGCACATACACTACTGGGAATCTGGCCGCTGTAATTATCTGTTATTAATGCGCATTGACTGTAACTTCTTTCAGTTAACAATAGCATTAATATGATTAATACAGTTAGTAGTTTTGTTCGTTTGTGACACATGAGAAAAAATTTAAAATTCCATAAAAGCCCAAAAATTGTTGACGAACAGACTTGCATAGAACTTTTTTTAACTTAAAACTACTTAATAATTGTTCTGTTTTAGGGGGGGTCTCTTGAGTTAAAGTGAAAATAATTGATTTAAAATCAGCTTATTATGTTATATTAAACACTGGTTGACGGTTATTTATACGTTATATAAGTAAAAACGTTACAACATTTTTACCAATATATTGCAAGGAAAGAATTACAGGTAAGTTATAAGGCAATAGTAATTTTTACCCTATTCAATTATTATCTTTTCAGTGCGTGAAGAATTATTATCCAGCATCACCTGGATGATATATAATCCCCTGTTAAGATTAACGAGACTTAAAACAACCTTTTTAGTCTCTTTCTCATATTTTTGCATAAAAACAGTACTGCCGGTAATATCAAGTATCTCAATCTTTACAATTGAATTCTCTGCAGAAATATTAAGTATATTGTTAATAACAGGATTAGGAAATATTTGAATTTCACCGGGATTATCATCGAATGTCCCGTACAAATAGTTGTCATCGTATATAATTTCCGCTGAAAGAGAAGCTCTTGAATTTACCAGGACCGTACTTAGTACGATAGCTATACCTAGCATTAGTAAAAGTCTTTTCATTTCGGATATATTTTTAAGTTATAACATCCCCAATTCCAGTAATGCCTCGTCAGACATCATAGCCCTGTCCCACGGCGGCTCAAATACAAGATTAATATTCAAATCGTTGATCCCTTTTATATAAGTAATATGTTGCTTAACATCCGTGAGCAACTGATCCGCTATAGGACAGTTAGGAGATGTTAGCGTCATCGTGATCCTTACATTATTATGCTTGTCTATATCTATATCATATATTAATCCGAGATCATAAATATTAACCGGGATCTCAGGATCATAAATATTTTTAAGTTCCTGTATTATCTTGTTTTTAAGCTGCAACAAAGCATTATCTTTATTCATGATTATAATAAACGTAAAAATAAAGAGTTTATTTCCTGCCTATTCATTTTTATACTTTATATTATATGCAACAGCATAATTCCTCATTTGTTTAATAAAAGCCAATAGTCCGTTGGAACGTGTGGGTGAAAGGTTTTGTCTTAATCCTATCCTGTCAATAAAATAAAGGTCCGCATTAATTATTTCATCGGGTGTTCTCCCTGAAAGAACACGTATCAGCAAAGCTATTATACCTTTTGTGATAATTGCATTGCTGTCGGCACTAAAATTTATTACCCCGTCATTATATTCAGCATTTAGCCATACTTTTGACTGGCAGCCACTTATAAGATAATCGTTATTTTTATATCTCGGATCGATAAGGGGCAGATCCCTGCTTAATTCAATTAAGTAGTCATATTTGTCCATCCAGCCATCAAATATTTCGAACTCCTGTATAATTTCTTCCTGTATTTCATTTATGTCTTTCAACTTATTGGTTTTATTAATATTAACAATGAGAATTTTATCAGGAATATTTAACCTGCAAATCGATGCCGGGTTATTCTTATGAAAACATTGTCCGGACTTTTTCAATTGCTTTACACAGAATATCCACCTCCTCCCTGGTGTTATACATAGCAAATGATGCCCTTATGGTACCATCAATATTATATCTCTGCATCACCGGCTGCGCACAATGAGTCCCCGTTCTTACCGCCACCCCCATCTTGTCAAAGATCATTCCGGCATCATAAGGGTGAACATTATCAATAAGGAACGACAATATTGAGATCTTGTTTTTTGCCGTTCCGTATATTTTAATATTACCTGATTCCTTAATTCTCCCTGTTGCGTATTTCAGAAGTTCTGATTCATAAACCGCAATATTTTGCCTGCCAATGTCATTAACATACCTGAGGGCTTCTCCAAGAGCTATGGCTCCGATATAATTTGTCGTTCCCGCCTCAAATTTGAAAGGAAGCTCATTATATGTTGTCTTCTCAAATGTTACATTTTCAACCATTTCCCCGCCCCCCTGGAAAGGGAGCATCTCTTCAAGCCACCGTTCCTTCCCATATAACACTCCTATACCTGTAGGTCCGTATATCTTATGTCCTGAAAAAACAAAAAAATCACAATCCATCTTTTGAACGTCAACCTCAAGATGCTGAACTGACTGGGCTCCGTCAACAAGGACAGGTATATTCCTCATATGGGCTTTGCCGATAATATCTTCAACCGGATTAACTGTTCCAAGGGAATTTGAAACGTGAATTACTGCAACTATTTTAGTCCTTTCATTTAATAATTTTTCATACTCCTCCATTAAAAGCTCACCTTCATCAGTAAATGGTACTACCCTGAGGATTGCCTTTTTGCGTTCACAAAGCATTTGCCACGGGACAATGTTGGAATGATGCTCCATGGCCGTGATTACAATTTCATCACCCTCATTAATATATTTCTCACCAAAAGAAAATGCCAGCCCGTTAATCGATCCTGTTGTTCCGCTTGTAAAAATAATTTCCCGTGATGATTTGGCATTTATAAATTCCTGCACCGTATTTCTAGCAATCTCATAAGATTCTGTAGCCTGTTCACTCAGGTAATGAAGACCCCTGTGTATACTACTGTTCCTGCTAATATGAAAATTATTAATACAGTCAATAACACATGCCGGTTTTTGAGTTGTAGCTCCGTTATCAAAATAAACAAGAGGTTTATTATATATTTTCCGGGTAAGAATCGGGAAATCTTTCCTGATTTTATAAACATCAAAATTCACAATCACAAATTTTAAATTTCACGCTATCCGCAACTAATGTTACAATCATTACACCTGCTTAGCTCACCCCGGAGTCTTTTATCCACCAGGTCAATTATACGTTCCTTGAGATAAGGAACACTTATTTTACTAATTATCTCATTTGCAAACGCATACATTAATAAATACTTTGCTTCTTTCTCACTTATGCCTCTTGTCTTAATATAGAATAATGCTTCATTATCAAGCTGTCCCACTGTGGCACCGTGGGAGCATTTTACATCGTCAGCATAAATCTCCAGATGGGGCTTTGTGTATATTTTAGCGTCATCAGACAATAAAATATTGTTGTTTCTCTGAAAAGCTTCTGTCTTCTGGGCATCCGGACTAACATATATTTTGCCGTTAAATGATGCTGTGGCCTTATCATCGAGAATCCCTTTAAACAGCTGGTTACTTTTACAGTATGGCTTTTCATGCCTGACATTGGTGAAGTTTGCCACATGTTGCTGCTGATCACATAAGTAAAGTCCGTACAGGTTATTTTCCGATCCTTCCCCGTTCATACTGACAAAGACATTATTCCTTATTAATCCTCCATGAAGCGATATCGTATTTGTTGTAACATTACTATTTTGCTTCTGGTTAATAAATGTGTTGGATATTTGTGTTGACAGGTTGTTTTCGTTTTGAATTTTTGAGTAATCAATGAATGAATTCTCATTAACATATAACTCTGTCAGAGAATTTGTCAAATAACTCCTTTTACAAAGGGTGTGGTCACATATAATAATACGTGCCTGAGAGTTTTCATCAGCTACAATAAGATTACGGCGGAATATTCTCAAATTTTTAAAAGAATAACTGATATTGATAATCTGAAGGGGCTTCCCCAGTACTGTATTCTTTGGAATATGAATAAATACACCATCCTGGGCGAATAAGGTATTTAAGGCTACCAGTCCGTCCTCCGAAGAACCGGCACTTGCAGAGTAATATTTGCTGAAAATTTCCGGGTATTTTATTGACGCTTCTGCGAAACCGCATACCGAAATATCTTCAGGCAGCATTTGCGAGCCGTTTTCATTGTAATAAAACCCGTTTAAAAGGAGTATTACATAAGTATCCAGCTCAGGAACATCACAACGGAAAATATCCCTTAAATTAACTTTGAAGAAAGAATCATTTGCGAATTCAGATACATAGTCACCTTTAAAAAAAGGCTCAATGTTGGTATATCTGTATGCTTCATTCTTTTTGTCAGGAATACCAAACATATCAAAATCCGATAATGCCTTTCCCCTGAAACTATTAACCCGGGCGCCCGTATTGCTGTTGATGCTTGCCGCGTTTTGATTATATAGCTCTATCAGTTCTTTTTTAATAGCGGTCAATATATCTGAATTGCTCATATGCCAACAAATAACAATCTTTAATTTAAAAACATACTTTATTCTTCATTAAGCCAGTCGTAACCCCTCTCTTCCAGCTCCCCTGCCAGCTCTTTTCCACCGGATTTCACGATCCTTCCTTTATACAGGATATGAACAAAATCCGGAATAATATAATCCAGGAGCCTTTGATAATGGGTTATCACTATCGTGGCATTATCCTTGCTTTTAAGTTTGTTTACCCCGTTAGCGACGATTTTTAAAGCATCAATATCGAGTCCCGAATCAGTCTCATCAAGAATAGCAAGCTTAGGTTCCAGCAGTGCCATCTGGAATATTTCGTTTTTCTTCTTCTCCCCTCCTGAGAATCCTTCATTTACCGATCTGTCAGTAAGCTTTGAATGAAGTCCCACCATTTCCTGCTTTTCCCTCATAAGCTTTAGGAAGTCAGCTGCAGACAGCGGCTTAAGGTTCCTGTACCTTCTTTGTTCATTTATTGCCGTCTTTAAGAAGTTCACCATTGTAACACCCGGGATCTCAACAGGATATTGAAATCCGAGGAATATACCCTTCATCGCCCTGTCTTCAGGTGGCAAGTCAAGCAGGTTATCACCAAGATAAGTAATTGTACCCCTGGTAATTTTCAGGGTGTTCCTCCCGACTATTGCAGATGCGAGAGTACTTTTGCCGGAGCCGTTCGGTCCCATGATAGCATGTACTTCACCCTTATTAACCTTCAGATTAATACCTTTTAATATTTCTTTCCCGTCTATTGAAACCTTTAAATCTATGATCTCCAGCATATTTTAATGTAATATTAAATTGATATACTATAACTAATTATTATCAACCCACACTGCCTTCAAGACTAATCTCTAATAATTTCCGTGCTTCGACAGCAAACTCCATAGGCAGCTTATTCAATACCTCCCTGGCATAGCCATTAACAATTAATCCGATTGCCTTCTCAGTATCTATCCCTCTCTGTTTACAGTAAAAGATCTGATCCTCACTGATCTTTGATGTTGTTGCCTCATGTTCAATTATGGCGGTATCATTATCCACTTCCATGTAGGGGAAAGTATGTGCCCCGCATTTGTCGCTTAATAATAAGGAATCGCACTGAGAATAATTTCTGACATTCCTGGCATTTCTTGTCACCTTTACCAGTCCCCTGTAGCTATTCTGGCTATGGCCTGCAGAGATACCCTTTGACACTATCGTACTGCTTGAATTATCTCCCATATGGATCATCTTTGTGCCTGTATCGGCCTGCTGATAGTTATTTGTGACAGCTACTGAATAAAACTCACCTACCGTATTCCTGCCCTTAAGAATGCAACTTGGGTATTTCCATGTTATGGCCGATCCTGTTTCAACCTGGGTCCACGATATTTTGGAATTATCACCCTTGCAAATACCACGCTTGGTTACAAAATTATAAACACCCCCCTTGCCCTGCTTGTCCCCAGGGTACCAGTTCTGCACAGTTGAATACTTTACTTCGGCATTCTCCATCGCTATTATTTCAACAATAGCGGCATGCAACTGGTTTTTATCCCTCATCGGGGCAGTACACCCTTCAAGATAACTAACATAACTGTCTTCTTCCGCAATTATTAATGTCCGTTCAAACTGGCCGGTATTGGCGGCATTTATTCTGAAATAAGTTGAAAGCTCCATCGGGCACCTTACTCCCCTGGGGATAAAACAAAATGAACCGTCACTAAATACAGCGGAATTTAAGGCGGCAAAGAAATTATCTGAGTAAGGAACGACCGTACCCATGTATTTTTTTATCAGGTCAGGATGCTCATTTACTGCTTCACCAAAAGAACAGAAAATTATTCCTAGTTCAGCAAGTGTTTCACGGAACGTGGTCTTTACTGAAACACTATCCATTACCGCATCAACTGCTACACCCGTGATCCTTTTCTGTTCATCCAAAGGTATTCCAAGCCTGTCAAATGTCCTCAGCAGCTCGGGATCTACCTTATCCGGACTCCCGGGTCCTGCCTTATACCTTGGAGCAGCATAATAAATAATGTCCTGGTAATCTATTTCAGGTAATTTAATATTTGCCCACCGGGGCATTTTCATTTTTAGCCAGTGCCGGTATGCTTTTAAACGAAATTCCAGTAAAAATTCGGGTTCGTTTTTCTTTGCAGATATCTTCCTTACAATATCCTCATTCAATCCTTTTGGAAAAGTATCCGTTTCAATATCAGTAACAAACCCATACTTGTAATCGCTGTTTGTTACTTCCGATAATATTTTATCCTGCCCGTTTTCCATAATCCTGCAAAAATAACAAATATCAAAGGTTAACGAATTCTATTTGTTTTTATTTAGATTTATTCTAAATAATACAAATATACAAAAACTATTTTAATTAATACAGATATTTGTTGATGAATAAAGCACAAATAAAGGTTAACGAATGTCCGTCAGCCCTGAACATAATGAAGATATTTCAAGGTTAGGAGAATTTCCGCTTATCAAATACCTGACGAGGAATATATCCTTAAAGAACAGGAGTTCACTGTTTGGCGTTGGCGATGATGCGGCAGTTCTTGATTATGGGCAAAAGCAGGTAATCATTACTACTGATCTGCTGACAGAAGGAATTCATTTTAATCTGATTTACACGCCTTTGAAGCATTTGGGATATAAGGCAGCAGTAGTTAATTTTTCTGACGTATATGCAATGAATGCTCATCCCAGACAGATAGTTATTGCAATAGCCGTATCACGTAAGTTTACCACAACCATGATGGACGAAATATATTCCGGCATTTATCTTGCCTGTGAAAATTACGGAGTGGATGTTGTTGGCGGTGATACTTCATCATCTTTAACAGGAATGACAATTACAATAACGGCTGTGGGCGAGGCTAATAAGAAAGATATAACGTACAGGCACGGGGCAAAAGTCAATGATCTCATATGTGTGTCGGGTGATTTGGGAGGTGCATATATGGGATTACAGTTGCTGGAGAGAGAAAAGGCAATATTTGAAAAAGATACAAGTATTCAGCCCGACCTTGAAGGTTATAAATATATTCTGGAAAGACAACTCAAGCCCGAGGCAAGGAAAGATATAATTCATCTCCTGAAAAAGCTTAAAATAAAACCTACATCAATGATTGATATTTCAGACGGACTTTCATCCGAGTTATTCCATATCTGTAATGAATCAAAGGCTGGCTGCAAAATATTTGCCGGCAAAATTCCTGTTAATCCCGAAACAGTAAAAATGGCTGAAGAATTTAATATCGAACCGCTTGTCGCTGCTCTTAATGGTGGTGAAGATTATGAGTTATTATTTACTATTCCTTTAAATAGGTTCGATGAGGCTGCCAGGAATCCCCAAATATCGGTTATTGGCCATATTACCGATATAAGTGAAGGCAAAACCATGATTAGCGATGATGGAAGATCAACAGAACTTAAATCACTGGGCTGGGATTCACTGAAATAACTATATGCAGGATATTAGCCGAAGAGATTCTCTCCCTGCTTTCCTTTTATTATGCCTCTCTTTGAGGATTCATAGAATTGAATTATTTCATCCCGATCTTCAGATATCTTAAAATTATCCTGCAGAAATTCCATTGCCTGTGAATTGTTCATGCCTTTATTGTAAATAACCCTGTATATTTCCTGTATCTCGTTAATTCTGTCATTCGAAAAATCCCTTCTACGCAGTCCGACTGCATTGATACCTATGTAAGCCACCGGTATTCCTGCTGCTTTAATATAGGGAGGTACATCTATAAGGATCCCGCTTTTGCCACTAATAAACACATGTTTCCCGATCCTTGAAAACTGGTGGGCTACTGACATGCCCCCAATATAGGCCCAGTCACCTATTTCAACCTCTCCTGCAATTTGAACACAATTGGAAAGAATAACATTATCGTGAATAATACAATCATGAGCGATATGAACATAGGCCATAAGCAGGCAGTTACTGCCGATGATGGTTTCTCCCTTTGCAGCAGTTCCGCGATTAATTGTAACACATTCCCTGATTGTTGTATTATCTCCAATTCTGGCAGCCGTTTTTTCACCTTTAAACTTTAAGTCCTGGGGTATGGCTGAAATTACCGCCCCGGGGAAAATTTTGCAGCCCTTCCCTATTTTAGCCCCGTCCATAATTGTAACATTTGGGCCAATCCATGTCCCCTCATCAATTTCTACATCTTCGGCAATGGTAACAAATGATTCTATCACTACATTTTTCGCAATTTTTGCTTTGGGATGTATATTTGAAAATGATTTATTCATAATGCTTAAGTTAATTCAGAATGCAGCAAGCCGGCATTTTTAAATTTTAGATCGCTGATTTATTTAATTAAAGCCATAAAGTTAATTATTTTTCATGCTTTCTAACCATCTGGGCCATAAAATCAGCTTCAATGACTAATTTATCCCCGACAAATCCCTGTCCGTATGTTAATGCAATACCTCTTCTTAGAGGTTCCTTTAAGACCATTTTTATAAGAAGGGTGTCACCGGGTTCGACTTTTTGTTTAAACTTAACATTCTCGACTTTTAAAAAGTATAATGAATAGTTTTCAGGATCAGGAACAAAACTCATTAATAGAATACCCCCCACCTGGGCCATTGATTCGAGCTGCAAAACACCCGGCATAATCGGTTCATCGGGAAAGTGCCCTGCAAAGAAAGGCTCATTCATAGTCAGGTTCTTCACACCGCATATGGTCCATTTATCCATAAATGTGATTTTATCTACAAGCAGGAATGGCGGCCGATGAGGCAACATCGTCATTATTTTGTTTACATCAAATAATGGAGCCTTATTAGGATCATATTCGGGAGGAGCAGGTTTTGAAAATGCAATTTTAATTTTCTTTCTGAGTATTTTTGTAAACTCCGTATTTACATAATGTCCGGGCTTGGTGGCGATTATTTTCCCTTTGATCTGAACGCCAAGCAGGGCCAGATCACCCAATAAATCAAGCAACTTATGCCTGGCCGGTTCGTTGGGGTAATAAAGTTCAAGATTATTTAGTATCCCCTCAGACCTTACTTTAATTTTAGGCTTATTAAATAACACCGCCAGCCTGTCAAGCTCTTCCTGTGATACCTTACGATCTATAATAACAATTGCATTATCTAAATCACCCCCCTTAATCAAGTTATTTTTCTGCAGATATTCAAGTTCGTGTAAGAAAACAAATGTTCTGCACCGTGCAATTTCTTCACTAAAATTAGAGAAGTCTCTTAATGTGGCGTATTGATTCCCCAGCACTTTTGAATTATAATCAATATGTACATCCAGACTAAAATCCTCGTCAGGATATCCGACAATTTGAAGTCCGTTTTTTTTGTCTTTAAAAGTGACCTTTTCCTTTAACACATAATATTTGCGTTCTGAATCCTGTTCTTTAATGCCGGCATTAAGGATAGCCTGGACGAAGTATTTTGAGCTCCCGTCCATAATAGGCACCTCGGGCCCGTTTAATTCAATAAGGGCATTATCTATACCAAGTCCGTATAGTGATGCCAGGATATGTTCAATGGTTACTATCTGAACATTATTTTCTTTCAGTGATGTCCCTCTTTCAGTAGTATCAACATTTTCAGCCAGAGCCCTGACCAATGGTTTATCTTTCAGGTCTATACGTTTAAATATATAACCATGATTTGCCGGGGCCGGCTTAATTGTCACTTCAACATTTAATCCCGTATGAAGACCACTTCCCCTGATACTGACCGGCTTTGAAATCGTTCTTTGATTCTCAGACATCTAAAACAGAAAAATATTATAATATATAAATTCGCAAAAATTAAATGCGAAATATATAAAAAAATATGAAATCAGGATAAAAAGAAATTTTTATTTTTCTTTTTCACGCAGTTTTTTAACCTCGTCTTCCAGGTTATTTATCCTTTTGAGAAGTTCGGGCAGATTTCTGTAAATAGCCACCACTCTTCTTTTCGTATGTATATTGAGTGCAGGAGAGCCCAAAACAATTTCCCCCTCTTTACTGATATTATTTGTAACACCTGACTGGGCTCCTATTTTTACATCATCAGCAATCTTTAAATGTCCGACAATGCCCGCCTGTGCAGCTATCATAACATCATTCCCAATTTTAGTTGAGCCTGCAATACCGGACTGTGCTGCAATGACAGTGTTCTCTCCAATTTCAACATTATGTGCCACCTGTATCAGATTATCCAGTTTAACTCCTTGCCTGAGAATAGTAGAGCCTATGGTTGCCCTGTCGATGCATGAATTTGCTCCTATCTCAACATTATCCTCTATAATAACATTACCTATCTGTTGAATCTTTTTATAATTACTGTCTTTTTGCGGGACAAAACCAAAGCCATCACTGCCAATGATAACGCCGGAATGTATCACACAGTCAGCACCTATAACACAATCATGATATATGTTAACTCCCGGATTAATGACCGTATTATTATTTATTGTCACATTATCACCAATATAAGCGTGCGGATAAATCTTGACATTATCACCCAGGATAACGTTATCGCCAACATATACAAAAGCCCCGATATATACGTCTTTGCCTATTTTGGAAGTTTCACTTATTACAGCCATATCGTGAATTCCCTTTTTCTGTGGCAATGATTGGACATACATATCCAGAAGGGAGGCAAATGCCTTGTAAGCATCATCAACTCTGATTAAAGTGCTTTTTACATCCTTATCAATCTTTAAGTTTTTATTTACCAGTACTATAGATGCATTTGTTGTAAAAAGATATTTTTCATATTTCGGATTTGCAAGGAATGCCAAAGTTCCTGTTTTCCCCTCTTCAATCCTTGATATATCAGACACTTTTACATCCGGATCTCCAAGTATTTCACCTTTTAAAATTTCTGCTATTGCTTTTGCTGTAAATTCCATAAAAAAAGTTTGCGCAAAACTAATCAATATAAAGTTAACTTAATCATAAATATAGAACTTTATTTATGTTAATTAACTTGTTAGCTTATATTTTATACGTGAAATGCTATTTCAAATTAGTCTCCCATTTTTATATTTTCTGAAATAAAATCAGGATAGCATAAAAAATATTTCTTCACTATTTTCGATAAAACCGAGACATTAAAAATATCCGAGGCATCGACTATATCTTTGGTTTCTCCCGATTTGTACAATATTTTAATTTTATCATCCAGCTCACTATATGCTTTATTAGATATGCTACCTGTGAAAACAATATAATTAACATCTTCAATATCCCACCCGGTAATATTTGCAGCTTGCCTGATTATATCATCAAGATAACTCTTTTTAAAAGGTTGTTCCTGGATAATAACTTTCGGAAGCTTCCTGTTAATAACATTCCTGGAAAGAGTTGAGAGTACTTTGTCTGTGTGATTAATCCATACCTTTATCGATACAATAATATCATTATCATCTAAATTCACAAAATTGGCGATTATATCATCTCTTTTCAGGTAGAGGTTTTTTTTGGTAATGTTATTTCTGAAAAAATACCTGAGTCCATTTGCGGCAAATAGTTTTTTATCATTGCAGGCTATATATTTTGCCCTGTGCAGCACTTTTGCCACAAGATTTTCGGCAGCCAGCACCGTCTTGTGTAAATATACCTGCCAGAACATAAGCCTTCTTGCTATAAGGAAATTTTCTATTGAATATATTCCTTTTGCCTCTACAACAAGGTTATCATCAACAACGTTCAGCATCTTTATAATCCTGTCAGAACCTATAATTCCTTCGGAAACACCCGTATAAAAACTGTCTCTCTTAAGATAGTCCAGCCTGTCCATATCCAGCTGGCTCGACACCAGCTGGTGCAGAAATTTTTTATGATAATTATTATTGAATATTCTCAGTGCCAAATCGAGTTTTCCATTAAATTCCCGGTTTAATTTATCCATTAATATCGTGGATATATCTTCATGATTAAAATTTTCAATAATACTTTGCTCCAGAGCATGTGAAAACGGGCCATGGCCTATGTCATGCAAAAGAATAGCAATTGTTGCTGCTTCAGCTTCATCGTCAGTTATTTCCAATCCTTTAAGGCGAATGTTTTGAATTGCCATGCCCATCAGGTGAGCTGCCCCCAGAGCGTGTTGAAAACGCGTATGCATAGCTCCCGGATAAACATAGCTCGTTAATCCCAATTGCCTGATTCTTCTTAACCGCTGAAAAAACGGATGTTCAATGATCTCATAAATAAAAGCCGAAGGTATCTTGATAAATCCGTGTACCGGATCGTTAATTATTTTTCTTTTATCGGTGGCTGAAGAATTCACAATTTATTTATAATAATAGTTCAAAATAAAAATTATTGTAAAAATTACAAATTAATTTCAAACATTAAATTATGAACAAGTTATTTTGTCAATTAAACTATTATTGTTAGCTTTGCATAGGATTTTTTGATGATTTGATGAATAGGGGACACAAGTCCCCTATTTTATTAAAGTTTATTCAGATGATAGCTGAAGAACATATTAAAAGCATAATTGATCGGGAAACACGGAAAATGAATTTATTTCTTGTTGATATGAAAATAAGTTCCTCAGCTGTGATAAATGTGTTCGTTGACAGTATAAGGGGAGTAACCATTAAGGAGTGTGCATTATTAAGCGCCGTGATTAAAGAAAAATTAAAAAAGTATATTGGTAATTATGCTTTGGAAGTTTCTTCACCCGGACTGGACAGACCTTTGCTATTAACTGAACAGTATGAAAAAAACCTGGGAAGAAGACTGGACATAGTTACAAAAGACGGCCGGAAAAAAACAGGCAGACTTATAAATGTGCTTAAAAAAGGTATTGAAATTGAATCGGAAGTACTGGAAAAAAATAAGTCCGGCAAGGGGAAAAAGCACGTAATAAAAAAATTTGCTGTTGATTTTGCTGAAATAAAATCAGCTAAAGTTGTAGTATCATTTAATTAAATTGTTAAAAAAATGGAAAATATTGATCTTATCGACACCTTTTCGGAATTCAAGGAGCTTAAGAGTATTGACAGGGCTACCATGATGAGTGTGCTTGAAGATGTTTTCAGAAGTATGCTTATGAAAATGTATGGAACAGCGGACAATTTTGATATCATTATCAATATTGACAAGGGAGATTTTGAGATATGGAGGAACAGGGAAGTTGTCGATAATGATAAAGTTGAAGATCCCAACCTGCAGATTCCATTATCGCAGGCAAAGAAAATTGACAGTGATTACGAGATTGGCGAAGACGTTACAGATGAAGTAAAGTTGGCCAGTTTCGGCAGAAGAGCAATATTAGCACTCAGACAGAATCTTACATCCCGCATCCTGGACCTTGAAAAGAATAATGTTTATGAAAAATACAGGAATAAAATAGGAGATATTGTTACCGGTGAAGTTTACCAGGTCTGGAAAAAGGAAATCCTGGTCCTTGATGAAGAAGGAAATGAACTTATAATTCCGAAAACTGAACAGATACCTTCTGATTACTTCAGAAAAGGTGATACAATCAGGGCAGTTGTTATAAAGGTTGAAATGAATAACAGTCCTCTGATTATCCTTTCAAGAACCTCACCTGTCTTTCTCGAAAGGCTTTTTGAACTCGAAGTTCCTGAAATATTTGACGGACTTATCACCATAAAAAAGATTGTGCGTATACCGGGCGAAAGGGCAAAAGTTGCTGTCGAATCATACGATGAAAGAATTGATCCTGTAGGCGCTTGTGTCGGAATGAAAGGTTCCAGAATACATGGTATTGTGAGAGAATTGAAGAATGAAAACATTGATGTAATAAACTTTACTACAAACATTCAGTTATATATAACCAGGGCTCTGAGTCCTGCCAAAATATCCTCAATAAAAATTGATAATGAGAAAAAGCGTGCCGAAGTGTACCTGAAACCTAATGAAGTATCTCTTGCAATAGGGAAAGGAGGCCTGAACATTAAACTTGCCAGTCAGCTTACAGGCTTTGAAATTGATGTTTACAGGGAAACTGAAATAGAAGATGAAGAAGATGTCAATATAGAAGAATTTGCAGATGAGATTGAGGATTGGATTATTGATGAATTAAAAGCAATAGGCTGTGATACGGCTAAAAGCGTGCTTGATTTAAGTATCGAGGATCTGGTGAAAAGGACAGATCTTGAAGAAGAGACAATTAAAGAAGTCATTAACATTTTAAAGGCTGAATTCGAATAAATTGCTATAATAGCTATATTTTCTGCGAATTTCTTAACTTGCAGCTTCAAATATGTACTTATTTTAACTAAGTATGACTGAGATCAAAACAACAAGACTTAGTAAAATAGCCAGAGAATTTAATGTGGGAATTGCAACAATAGTTGAATTTCTGCATAATAAAGGGGTTAAAATTCAATCTGACCCTAACACTAAAGTTACGCCCGAGCAGTATGAAATGTTATTAAAGGAATACAGTTCTGATCTGGATGTAAAAAAAGAATCTGAAAGAGTTACCCTCAAACATCTTAGAGAAAAGCAGGAGTCAATATCAATTAATGACATACGTGAGGAAATGGACAAAGAAACACAGGAAGAAATGGACGAACTTTTTGTTAAGGATACAAGCTCTTCACCAACAGCATTTGAAACGGAAACTGAAAAATTAATAGAAAAAGGGCAGAATATAAATATTAATATAGTTGGGAAAATTGATGTTGATAAACAGGCCAGGCAAAAGATACCGGCCACGGATAAAGAAAAGGAAGAAGACCTGTCTAAATATGAAGAGAAAAAAACGCCAAAACCTTCTGAAAAGATTAAAACAACCCAACCTGCCGCAGCCGACACTGATAAAGAAAGCAAAGGCCGCATACCAAAACCCGATAAAACTATTGAGGAAATATTGGTCAGACCGGAGAAAAGAGAGGTCGAATTCAAAGTCCTGGGGAAAATTGATCTCGAATCCATGAATCAGAGAACAAGACCCCCCAAGAAGACAAAAGAACAAAAAGAGGAAGAACGTAAAGCGAGGCTTGCAGAAAAACAATCTGCGGCCATGAAATCCAGGGCCAGAGAAGAAACAGGGGAAAAAGTCACGGAACCTGAAGGAGGATATAAGAATAAGAAAGAAGTATCATGGAAAGAGAAAGAACCTGAAGACACTTCATCTTATGAAGTAGATCTCACTTTTAAAGAAAACGGTTCTTTTCATGGTAACGAGTCCATGATATTGGAGAGAAGGAAGAAAAGAAAGAGGATAAAGAAGGAAAAAGAGCCCATCATATTTGAAAAAGATAAAGAAGGCAGGCAGATTGAGGAATTGCAGAAAGGTAAACAAAAGAAAAAGAAAAAGAAGATTACATTTAAACATGAAATTAGTGAAGAAGATATTCAAAGACAGATAAAGGATACTCTTGCACGGCTCACAACCAAAGGAAAATCAAAGGGTTCAAAATACCGTCGCGAAAAAAGGGAAGCCATTAGCCAAAAGATACAGGAGAAAATAGAAATGCAGGAGCAGCAAAAAAATGTGCTTAAAGTAACGGAATTTGTCACTGTAAATGAACTGGCAAAAATGATGAATGTTCCTGTAAACAATGTTATTTCTTCATGTATGAGCCTTGGTCTGTTTGTTTCAATAAATCAGAGACTTGACGCTGAAACAATGGCTCTGGTTGCTGATGAGTTTAATTATAAATTCGAATTTACTACTATCGACATACAGGAAACAATAAATGTTGAAGAGGAGGACAAAAAAGAAGATCTGTTGCCACGACCGCCTATCGTAACTGTAATGGGACACGTCGACCACGGAAAAACCAAGCTCCTTGATTACATAAGAAAAACAAATGTTATAGGTGGTGAAGCAGGAGGTATTACACAACATATTGGAGCGTATAGTGTAGTACTCAACGACAGCAGGCAAATAACCTTCCTTGACACACCGGGACATGAGGCATTCACGGCTATGCGTGCACGAGGTGCACAAATAACCGACGTTGCTATTATTGTTATAGCAGCAGATGATGGCGTTATGCCACAAACAGTAGAGGCTATAAATCATGCCCAGGCTGCAGGCGTACCAATGATATTTGCAATAAACAAGATAGATAAACCTACAGCCAATGCTGAAAAAATTAAGGAAGAGCTGGCCAATATGAAAATTCTGGTCGAAGAATGGGGAGGAAAATACCAGTCACAGGAGATATCAGCAAAAAGCGGTATTAACATCGACGAATTACTTGATAAAGTCCTACTCGAGGCAGAAATGCTTGAACTGGTCGCAAATCCCGATAAAAGAGCTGCCGGTACAGTTATCGAATCATCCCTTGACAAAGGCAGGGGCTACATTGCCACCGTCCTTGTGCAGGGAGGAACATTGAGAGTTGGTGATATAGTGCTTGCCGGCATCCATTCCGGAAAAGTTAAATCAATGTACAACGAACGGGGTAAACAAATACGTGAAGCCGGACCATCAATGCCGACCCTGATTCTCGGTCTCAACGGGGCGCCCCAGGCAGGAGACAAATTTAATGTTATGAAAAGTGAAAGAGAAGTAAAAGAAATTGCCAGTAAGAGGGAACAGTTAATGAGAGAACAGGAACTGAGAACACAAAAACATATTACTCTTGATGAAATTGGCAGAAGAATAGCTATAGGCAACTTTCAGGAACTTAATATAATTGTTAAGGGAGATGTGGACGGTTCAGTTGAAGCACTTTCTGATTCATTAATAAAGCTGTCAACTGAAGAAATACAGGTTAATATCATTCATAAGGCTGTAGGACAGATTTCAGAAGGAGATATTCTTCTGGCTGCGGCCTCAAATGCAATAATTGTAGGATTCCAGGTTCGCCCTTCAATGCAGGCCCGTAAACTGGCTGAAAAAGAAGAAATTGATGTACGCTTATATTCAATTATCTACGATGCCATAAATGAAATTAAAGCCGCTATGGAAGGTATGTTGTCTCCCGAAATAAAAGAAGAAATTGTTGCTACACTTGAAATAAAAGAAATTTTTAAGATTTCAAAGCTCGGCACAATAGCAGGTTGTATTGTTAAGGAAGGGAAAATAAAAAGAGAGACCAGGGTGCGGGTCATAAGGGAGGGCATTGTAGTTTACACTGGCGAACTAGGCTCATTACGCCGGTTTAAGGAAGATGTTAAAGAAGTAGCAGGCGGACTCGAATGTGGCCTTAATATTAAAAATTACAATGATATTAAAGTTGGTGATATAATTGAAGGTTATGATATAACTGAAATAAAGAAAAAATTATAACACCCTCATTTAAATATAAATCCATTCTCTTCACTGTGTTTACAACACCGGGTTTCCCCTGATATTCCTTTAAAAACTATTAAGATGGAATCTAAGCAGGAACTTTCAGAAATGATCAAGTCTGAAGCGACAAGGCTTGGCTTTGATGCCTGTGGTATTGCAAGAGCAGAATACCTGCAAGAAGAGGCAAAGCATCTTAAAAGCTGGCTGAACAACAAGATGCATGGTAACATGAAATATATGGAGGACTACTATGACAAAAGAGTTGATCCGGCAAAGCTTGTAAAAGGTGCAACATCTGTTGTTACCGTTCTGTTGAATTATTATACAAACAAGGTTCAGAAAGACAGAAATGCGCCTGTCATTTCAAAATATGCCTATGGAAAAGACTATCACTCCATTATGAAAAAAAAGTTATATCAATTATTTGATTTTATTAAAAGCAAAACAAAAAACGTTACCGGCAGGATTTTTGTCGATTCTGCACCTGTCCTTGAACGTATATGGGCTGCTAAAGCAGGACTGGGATGGATAGGAAAAAATACAAACCTCATCTCACCTGAGCATGGGTCATTTGTTTTTATAGGTGTCCTTATTACTGACCTTGAGCTTCACTATGATAAGAAGATAAATGAAATGTGCGGAGATTGTGACAGGTGCATTTCTGCTTGTCCCACCGGAGCGATCATAAAGTCGAAAGTTATTGATGCCCGAAACTGCATTTCTTACCTGACCGTTGAATATAAAGGTCCCATGCCAGGAAATTTCAAGGGTAAATTTAATAACCAGGTATTTGGATGCGATATCTGTCAGATGGTCTGCCCATGGAACGCTAATACAGGAAATCATAAAACAAGTGAACTGGAACCACTACCGGAATTATTGGAAATGAAAAAAAACGACTGGTATAATCTGAGTAAAGAACATTACAAAAAAATATTTGGAAACTCCGTTATGGAAAGAACCGGATTTTCAGGACTAAAAAGGAATATTGAGTTTATCGGGACATAACTTGTTTTTTTATAATATTTTTTTTTCGTATCTTAAAATCTAAATAAAAATAAAATTGGGAATGAAAAAGTCATCTCTATTTGTGCTTGTTATAACATTGGGTCAAATATCCCTGTTGTGCCAGGAACCTTTAAAACATGAAAAAAGAATTTATGTGGCCCCCGAAGGCAGAATGTTTATACAAAAATCTTTGCCGATTTATATTAGAATGGCAACATCGCCGGATGAGAATGCAGTAAATTACGTGCTGCATAGTGAAGTGACAGATAAGTATTCCAATCCCATGTATCTTGATACAGAAGGATACAATACTATTCGATCCCCGTGGATAGTTGATACTATAACAAAAAAGCCCGTATACCCAAGAGAGGATATAATATTTGAAATATATGCTGACAGTAAACCCCCTGCTACTTCGATCGATTATGGTAAAGCATCAACTTACAATGCCGGGGGAAAAATATATGTAAGTGCCCGGGAGGAAATTACACTGAAGTCGTCTGATCAGCTTTCAGGAGTTGAGAATATATATTATTCGATGGATGGTGCCGCCTTTCAGGTATATAAATCCCCGGTTATTATTAACCAGGAAAAAGAATACCATTTAAAATACTATTCCGCAGATAACGTTGGTAATGCTGAAGTATTACATTCATTAATTATTATACTGGACAAAACTCATCCGAAGACCTTACTGCAAATTTCAAAGGATAAATATGAAAACACTATTTCAGGCAGTTCACAGATCATATTAACATCTGAAGATAAAGGTGCCGGCATTAAGGAAATTAATTACAGGCTTGATGACGGTCCGGTTAAAAAATACGTTAGTCCGGTCAGGGCTGCTTTCTTAACCCAGGGTGAACACAAATTAGCTTATTCTTCTTCCGACTGTGTAAATAATACCGAAGCTGAAAATATTTTCGACTTTTATGTGGACAAAACCCCGCCGACTATAGTCCAGGAAATTATAGGGAAAAGCTTTTTTGCCGGAGGCAGGGAGTATTCTTCGGGAAGAAGCCAGCTCAAGCTGACAACTTTTGATAATAAGGCCGGCGTTAAAGAAGTGTTTTATTCAATTAATAACAGTGAGTATGTAAAGTATGAAAAGCCCATCTATCTGTCAAATGTTACGGGAAACCTGATCGTCAAGGCATATGCACTGGACAATGTTAATAATAAAACCGAATCTCTTGAAAAAGGTGATAAAACAAGTATTCCTTACGTTGATTTATCGGGACCTTCGATCTCATATGGATTTTCTGGTCCGAAATTCATACAAAGAGATACTGTTTATATAAATAATTTAACAAAGATATATCTTAAAGCTACCGATACCGAGTCCGGGATAAGTAAGATAGAATATACTATTGACGATGGTGAAATAAAAGTCTTTGAGGAGCCCTTCTCCCTTGAAAAAGAAGGACCTCACAAAATTAAAATTACAGGATATGATAATGTTGAAAACACCAATATACTGTATTTGACTGTTATCCTTGATAAAACAGGACCTGAAATATATACACGCTTTAGTATATTACCAGCAGGCAAAAAAAATGTTAACGGAAAAATCCTTAATGTTTATCCGAATCACCTTGTCCTGTTTCTTTCCTCAACTGACAATGTCGTTGGTTTTAACGAGATGTACTATTCCATTAATAATATCCCGGAAAATAAGTACGCCGGTTTAATCAGATCTTTCTCCTCCAGTGGCAATTATACTGTTAAAATAAGGGCAGAGGACAAGTTAGGTAATGAAACATCAGATAAGATAGATTTTGTCATAGGTGACTGATATTCCTGAAAATTGAATAATTTTGCATATAATTGATAATACACTATGTGTATTTATCATTAATTATAATTTAATTCTTAACTAAATGAAAGCTTTAAAAAAATGCTTTACTCCTTCGTTCCCTGCCAGGTATGTAATCTTTGATCTTGGAATACTGATAATAAGTTGTGTTCATTCCCAGCCCCAGGTCGACAGGTTCAAAGAAATGAGGGAAAATATGGTAAAAATGCAGATTGAATACAGGGGAATTACCGATAAAGCAGTGATTAATGCGATGAGAAAAGTGGAGCGTCATTTGTTTGTTCCCGAGGCTCATATTCAGCAGGCCTATGGAGATCATCCCTTGCCAATTGGTTACGGGCAAACCATATCACAGCCTTACATTGTGGCATTCATGACTGAGATATTAAAGCTTGATAAAAGTTCAAAAGTATTGGAAGTGGGCACCGGTTCGGGATACCAGGCTGCCATACTTGCTGAAATTTGCGACTCGGTGTATACTATTGAAATAGTTGAAGAACTTGGTAACAGGGCAAAGCAGATATTTGAAAAATTAGGATATACGAATATAAAAGTAAAGATAGGTGACGGTTATGAAGGATGGTATGAATACAGCCCTTTTGATGCAATAATTGTGACATGTGCTCCGACTCATGTCCCCAGTCCCCTTAAGGATCAACTAAAAGAAGGTGGACGGATGATTATCCCTGTCGGCGAAAACTATGTACAGGAACTGGTACTGTTAACAAAGAAAAATGATACGTTAAGGCAGTCATCAGTATTACCTGTGAGGTTTGTTCCCATGGTTGACGAGAAAGATAAAATTTACTAATCTTCACAAAAAAAAATCCCTTTTCATTATTGTTGAAAAGGGATCCTCTATATATTACCAGTAATTTTTTTACATCATACCACCCATTCCCGGTCCTCCACCAGGCATTGGGGATTGCCTTTCTTCTTCAGGTTTTTCAGCAACCACACACTCGGTAGTTAGAAATATACCTGCAATTGATGCAGCATTTTCCAGGGCTATTCTTGATACTTTCGTCGGATCGATAACTCCAGCTTTTAACAGGTTTTCATACTTGTTTGTCTGTGCATTAAATCCAAAATCGTCCTTGCCCTCCTTAATTTTCTGAACAACTACTGATCCTTCAAAACCGGCATTTTCAACTATCTGGCGCAGAGGTTCTTCAAGTGCCCTTCTTACAATAGCAATACCCGTGTTCTGGTCATCATTTTCCCCTTTCAGTGAATTAAGTTTTGTAATAGCACGTATATAACCTACACCTCCTCCCGGAATAATACCTTCTTCAACTGCAGCTCGCGTAGCACTTAATGCATCTTCAACACGTGCTTTTTTTTCCTTCATTTCAATTTCCGATGCGGCACCTACATAAAGCACAGCCACACCACCTGCCAGCTTTGCCAGTCTTTCCTGGAGCTTTTCTTTATCATAATCGGAAGTTGTATTTTCTATCTGAACCTTAATCTGTTTTACGCGGCCACTAATATTGGCTTTATCACCTGCGCCATTGACTATAGTAGTATTCTCCTTGTCTATTACTATTTTTTCCGCTGACCCCAGCATATCAATTTTTGCACTTTCAAGAGTTAATCCCTTTTCTTCAGAAATAACTACTCCTCCGGTTAGTACTGCAATATCTTCGAGCATTTCCTTCCTTCTGTCACCAAATCCGGGAGCCTTTACTGAAGCAACTTTTAATGAACCCCTTAATTTGTTTACAATTAATGTTGCCAGGGCTTCTCCGTCAATATCTTCGGCAATAATTAGCATTGGCCGTCCTGATTGGGCAACAGGCTCCAGTATGGGTAGAAGATCTTTCATGGTTGATATTTTCTTATCCGAAAGAAGCACATACGGGTTCTCCAGTACTGCTTCCATTTTATCGGTATCAGTTATGAAGTAAGGCGATATAAAACCCCTGTCGAACTGCATACCCTCAACTACTTCAACACTAGTTTCAGCGGTTTTGGCTTCTTCAACAGTTATTACACCTTCTTTCTTAACTTTTCCCATAGCATTGGCAATCAATTTACCAATTTCCATATCATTATTAGAGGAAACTGCGGCTACCTGCTGGATTTTTTCGCTATCCTCACCTATCGACTGTGACTGACTTTTTAATTCATCAACAACAACTTTTACTGCCTTGTCAATACCTCTTTTTAAATCCATCGGGTTTGCGCCGGCAGCGACATTCTTTAATCCTACCGTTACTATGGATTGTGCGAGAACAGTAGCAGTCGTTGTACCATCACCCGCATCTTCATTGGTTTTTGATGCTACTTCTTTAAGAAGTTGCGCCCCTATATTTTCAAAATGTCCTTCAAGCTCAATCTCCTTTGCTACAGTAACACCATCCTTTGTTACCGTGGGAGCGCCGAACTTTTTGTCCAATATAACGTTACGGCCCTTGGGTCCCAGGGTAATTTTCACTGCGTTGGTAAGCTCATCAACTCCTTTTTTAAGCAGATCACGAGCTTCAATATTAAATTTTAATTCTTTTGCCATTTTTATAAATTTTTTTTCTTATTATTTGCTTTGGATTAATAACTAATTTAAGTCAGATTTAATTGGATATCATTAAATTATAGCAAAAATATCAGATTGTTTCATCATCAGATAATCCTTGCCATCATAACTAAGCTCTGTTCCGGAATATTTACCGTATAAAACAGAATCTCCTATTTTTACTTCCATTTTTACATCTTTTGTGCCGGGTCCTACAGCTACTACAGTTCCCCGTTGCGGCTTCTCCTTTGCAGAATCAGGAATAATTATGCCACTGGCAGTTTTGTCTTCTGCTTCCATTGGTTTAATAAGTACCCTGTCTTCTAAAGGTTTAATTTTTACTTCAGACATATTACTATTAGTTTTTAGTTAAACATTATGATTTTTCAAAATTTCGAATTTTTCTCAACATATTTTATGCCAAATAAAATAATATCAAATTATTAAATCTTAATTGACAAATTTTCAGTATCTGGTTCTTAATCCCCTGATGTTTTATGAAAGTATCTCTCCCGAAATTGCCAATAATCTGACTTTTCAGCAAATATCCTTATAATAAAACAAGTGTCAGCAAATATGACATATTGACGCTTTAATTCAGGTAAAATTTATATGATCCCTATATGTCATCACTGTTGTCCGCCGAAATCTTCTTCCTCTGATCCCTGTTGCTCAGGAGCAGATGTGGGAAAACCGGAAAGCCTGTCAGGATCAATAGCATTTTCCACCTGATCCTCTATTTTGGATTTTGATACTTCATCTCTTTGTCTAGGCACTGTCATACTTGCCACAAGACTTAATACAAGTATGGAACTGGCCAATGTCCAGGTAGCCTTTTCAAGAAAGTCAGCAGTTTTTCTTACTCCCATTATCTGGCTTGGTCCTGAGAAACCCGCTGCCAATCCACCGCCCTTTGAGCTTTGGACAAGAACCACCAGAATTAATAAAATACACGCAATAACAATTAATACAGCTACTAAATGATACATATCCCCAAGATTTATAAATTGTTAATAATCTTCCTTATTTCATTTATTTGACCCGCAAAATAACTACTTTTTTCCGGATATTTCAAAATTAATTTCTCATATGCGAAAATAGCCTTGGAATAATAACCTTGTTTTACGTATATCTTTGCCAGGGTATCCGTTATAAATCCTTCATCCTCTTTGATACTGTCTGCAGATATATCATCATTACTTACTTTCACGTTATCAGGTATTATTTTTGGTTCACCTTTAATAAAGTTGTCAATTAATTCGGCATTTGTAGGTTTTTTTTCTTCCCACGTATCAGCTGCACCGGACAGGTCTATTGACAGAAGCTCCCTGCCTGCTTGTTTTTCCTGGCCTGCAATTTTAGAATCCTGTTCCCCGTAATCAATTAATATGGGGTCTTCAAACTGACCTTCACCTGAATAATTTAAAAAATCCGAATCCCCATCCTTATCATCTATATCTTCAATATTATTATCCATTTCCAATAGCCCGCTTTCATCTTTCGCATCTTTAAATTCACTTGTATCTTCAGCAATTTCTATATCCAGGTCCTCACTCTTAGCAACTTTGGACTCAATTTCCAGCATCTCAGAGTTGTTTAAACTAAAGATTATATCATCCAGTTCAATTCCTTCACCATATTCTTTCCTGACATCAATGGATATCTCAGGGATTAGTTCCGCATCACTGTGTTTATGCTTCTTTATATCAATAAGTTGCGAGGATATCGTATAATTAATGTTCTCTTTTAATGTATCTTTATATTTCTTATCAGTTTTTCCTGTTTCTCCGGATAACCCGTCAGAGAATCTGTCTTCCCTTAAATCAAAAGGATGAATAAGTTCATAAAGAACCTTCCTGTCCGTAATATATGCAGCAGTATGATTAAGTTTCGGTATAAAATTTTCGCTGTTTATAAGGTACAGGTTTTTTACTGTCAGCAAATGGGCTGTTTGAAAATAAGGATATTGACTGGTGAGCTTAGAAATAAAGTTAATGCTTTCATTATCAAGATTTTCAGGATTCTTTATGTATCTGATTAAATTTTCTTTTTCCATAAATACATCAAATTATAATACAGAACCTGTATTACCAGTTAACAAAAGCCCTGTTAAATATATCATCTATCAGTAACTTTACTATATCTTCCGTATATTCAGACTGGGCATCATCAAATGTCATGCTGCTTAAATAGTCTTCGTATCTGGAAAAGCTCGATTCAAAGCTCATATCTGAATTCACCGAGTTGGTGAATCTTATTTTTACAGCAATTGTAAACCTGTTTTGTGCTGCTATATCATTGGCAGTTATAGATACAGGCGCCTGGTCAAATGTTATAACCTCTCCTTCAAAATCGGCGTCCCCGACACCATTTATTAATACCAGGCTTGTATTTGACTGAATATAATCTTTTAAAGCATCTGTAAATTCCTGGCTGAATGAAGGCTGAACTATACCCCCGTTATTCTCAATCACCCTGTTCTCAATATACTGAACCGACACGGTTTTTAATCCGGTTGTTGTTGCTCCTTTCGTAGAATAACCTAATGACAGTGAACCCAGATTAATGGTGCAGGTGTTCAATGAAATCAAGCCCCCTATTATAAAAGGCAATATCTTAATAATTCTGTACATTCCGCGATATTATAAAGTAATAAAGAATTTCATGTAATGTCATACTCCTTAATTTTTCTATAGAGGGTACGTTCAGAAATACCGAGATCGTCAGCTGCGTATTTTCTTTTGCCATTATGCCTGGTTAATGCCTTTTTAATTAACTCTTTCTCCTTCTCTTCCAGCGATAATGATTCTTCTATAATCTCTTCCGTATCCTGTATGATATCATCCTGGAGCCTGCTTGTTTCGAATTTCTTATTCGATTTATCTTCATGAACCCCCGTTTCAACACTCTGGTAAAGCTTCTGTATAATTTTAGCATTATTCTCCTGTATCTCGGAACTTGACGACCCTTTCTGCATTATTTCAAGAACAAGCTTCTTCAAATCGTGAACATCATTTTTCATGTCAAAAAGTATGCTGTAAAGTATCTCACGTTCAGAAGCAAAAGTTTTTTGATCAACCGCGTCATAAACAACCGGCAGTTTTGATTCATAATAATCAGGCAGGTATTTGCGCAGTATTTGTTCATTGATATCACGATTCTGCTCAATCACAGAAATTTGTTCGGCGATATTCTTCAACTGCCTGATATTCCCGGGCCATCTGTAATTCTGCAAAATATGCTGGGCTTCCTCATTCAGACTTATAGCAGGCATACGGTTTCTTTCTGCAAAATCCGATGCAAATTTTCTGAATAATAAGAGAATATCTTCTTTTCGGTTTCGCAAAGGCGGTATTTCTATAGGTACCGTATCTAACCTGTAATATAAATCCTCCCTGAACTTACCCTGATGAATGGCTTTGTGTATATCTATATTTGTAGCGGCAATAACTCTTACATTTGTCTTAATAACTTTTGATGACCCAACCTTTAAAAATTCACCTGTTTCAAGAACCCTTAAAAGTCTGACCTGCGTGGAAAGAGGAAGCTCCGCAACCTCATCAAGAAAAATTGTCCCTCCATTGGCGACCTCAAAATATCCCTTTCTGCTGTCTATTGCCCCGGTAAAAGAACCTTTTTCGTGTCCAAATAATTCAGAGTCTATAGTTCCTTCAGGAATTGCCCCGCAATTTACAGCTATATATGCTCCATGTTTCCGCGAGCTATATTGATGAATTATTTGCGGAAATACTTCCTTGCCTACCCCGCTTTCGCCGCTTATTAATACAGATAAATCTGTCGGGGCAACCTGTACGGCAATGTCAATAGCCCTGTTTAAGCTACCGGAATTTCCTATTATATCATATCGCTGTTTAATTTTTTGAATCTCCATAATCTGTAAAATTGACGGATCAATTATAACAAAAAAAAATGTTAATCCCTGTAATCCCTTGTCAAATAGTTAAATATCAAATAATTTAGTAATATCCCCGTTATTAAAAATATATGACAAAATTACAATTTTAAAAGTTATTTGCTAATTTGCACTGTTAATAAAATTAAATTTTTATGCAAACTGATTATCTGGTCATTATCCCTGCACGATATGCCTCTACGAGGTTTCCCGGAAAACCGCTGGTTGATGTCGGGGGCAAACCTATGATCAGGAGAGTTTATGAACAGGTATCCGGAAAAATTGAACATGTATATGTCGCCACTGATGATAAAAGAATATTGAGCACAGTAAATAAATTTAAAGGCAAAGCAGTAATGACATCTCCCGGACATAAAAGCGGAACCGAGCGCTGCGCTGAAGCTTTAACATTGATTGAAGAGGAAACAGGAAGAAACTTTAAAATAATTATAAATGTTCAGGGTGACGAACCCTTTTTGCATCCTGAGCAACTTGATACGCTGAGGTTATGTTTTAATACACCTGACACACAGATTGCAACCCTGGTGAAGCCCGTAAGTGACCCCGAAACCATTTTTGACGAGAATAAAACAAAAGTAATTATTAACAATAGCAAAGAAGCAATATATTTCAGCCGTTCACCTGTTCCTTTTATAAAAGGACGTCCACGCAATGAATGGGGCACTGTACACCGCTTCTACCTGCATATCGGACTGTATGCTTATAAAAGGGACACATTATTATCTATAGCAAAATTAGAGCCAACCCCGCTTGAAACAGCAGAATCGCTGGAGCAACTGCGATGGATTGAAAATGGCTACAGGATAAAAGTTGAAATAACAGAATATAATTCGCTCGGAATAGATATTCCTGAGGACCTTGATAAAATAAGAAAAATGGGATTGATATAAGAAAGATGCAAATACCTGAGCAGGACCCTAGTAACGTTTTGAAATTATATCCCAGTTAAGAATATTCCAGAATGACTTAATATAGTCGACTCTTCTGTTTTGATAATCAAGATAATAAGCATGTTCCCACACATCGCAGGTCAAAACAGGTGTCAATCCGGCCCTCAAAGGGTTGCCTGCATTACTTTCCTGAAGTATCCCAAGGGAGCCATCATTATTTTTAACTAACCATGCCCATCCGGAACCAAACAAAGTTGCAGCGGCATTAGAAAACTTTTCCTTAAACTGATCAAAAGATCCGAAGGATTTGTTTATTGCATCTGCCATTGCGCCTGAAGGCTCTTTCCTTCCTTCCCTGCTAAATCCAAAAAAATAAAATGTATGATTCCACACCTGTGCCCCGTTATTATAAATTCCTCCTTCGGCCTCCCTGACTATTTGCTCAAGGTTTGCATTCTCAAACTTGGTGCCCTTAACCAGATTATTCAGGTTATCTACATAAGCTTTATGATGTTTCCCATAATGGAATTCTAAGGTCTTCTCCCCGATATAAGGAGATAATGCACTTAATTCATATGGTAATTCCGGTAATTTAAAGTCCATGATTGACAGGATTATGATTTGTTTAACATTGGAAAATACTGTTATCCAAAATTACAAAATATTTCAATCCAATTAAACAAAATCGATAATCAAATCTCACATTGAAAATCTTTTAGACACTTCTTCCCATGACACAATATTCCAGAATGCCGATATATAATCAGGCCTTCTGTTCTGGTATTTTAAATAATAGGCATGCTCCCAAACATCCAGTCCCAGTATAGGTGTACCCTTTACAGCCGCGATATCCATTAACGGATTATCCTGGTTTGGCGTCGTAGTGACCTTCAGTTCACCATTCTTATTTATAAGCCACGCCCAGCCCGAACCAAAAACAGCGGCTGCTGCAATCGAAAATTCACTCTTAAAATTATCAAATGAGCCAAATGATCTGTCTATTGCCGCTAAAAGGTCACCATGTGGCTGACCTCCTCCTTGCGGGGACATTATCTTCCAGAACAAACTGTGATTATAATACCCGCCTCCGTTATTTCTTATGGATACAGGATGCCCGGATATATTTTTGAGTATATCCTCAATGGATTTACCTTCTAATCCGCTTTCCTTAAGAGCATCGTTTAACTTCGTTGTGTAGCCCCCGTGATGCTTTGTATGGTGAATTTCCATAGTGGCGGCATCAATATTGGGTTCCAGCGCGCTATAGCCATAATCTAATTTTGGTAATTCAAAAGCCATGATTTATTGTTTTAATTGTTTATACTTAACGTTATTAAGATTGATTTTAAATAAAAACATATCTATTTAATAATTGTTCAATTATTTTTAAACAAAATCTGACCCAAAAAATTACTTTTGTATTAAACACTGAGAATATGAGTTTCTTATATTCGCTTGGTCTGAATATCTATCATCTGACAATTTTCCTGGCATCGTTATTCAATAATAAGGCCCGGTTGTGGATTAAAGGAAGGAGCGGATTATTTAAGGAAATTGAAAAACAGGTCAGTCCTGAAGATAATTTGTACTGGTTTCATGCTTCGTCCCTTGGCGAATTTGAGCAGGGGCGTCCCCTGATTGAAGCGGTAAAAGATCAAAACCCGTCAATTAAAATCCTGTTGACTTTCTTTTCCCCGTCAGGTTATGAAAACCGGAAAAACTATAAAGCTGCCGATTATATATTTTACATGCCAATGGATTCAAAAAGAAATTCATCCAGGTTTATTAAGTTGATAAATCCCTCCAAAACCTTTTTCATTAAGTATGAATTCTGGTATCATTACCTTAACTGCCTTAAAAGGCGTAACATCCCCGTTTACCTGGTATCTGCCAACTTCAGGCCTGACCAGGTTTTTTTCAAATGGTACGGCCGCTGGTTCAGGAAAATCCTGCACATATTCACCCATATATTTGTCCAGAATACAAGATCAGAACAGCTCTTAAAGAATATAGGACTGGATAACGTAACCGTATCGGGTGATACCAGGTTTGACAGGGTTGCAGAAATAGCAAGGCAGTCTAAAAGTATTGAACTGGCTGAAAAATTCAGGGAAGGCAGTACGGTAATCATTGGCGGCAGCACATGGGAGAAAGATGAGGAAATCCTGGCGGAATACATCAATACATCATCCGCAAAAATAAAATATATAATAGCTCCCCACGAAATTCGCGAATCAAAAATAGAGCGGATCATTAAAAGTCTGGACAAACCTGCTATCCGTTACTCGTCAGCTGACATTAATAATATAAATGATTACCGGGTTTTAATAATCGATAATGTAGGTATGCTTTCCTCACTGTACAGATATGCTGATATTGCTTATATTGGCGGTGGTTTCGGTGTCGGAATACACAATATACTTGAAGCTGCAACATTTGGCCTGCCTGTAGTATTCGGACCTAAATTCAGTAAATTTCAGGAAGCCGTCGATCTGGTCAGAGCAGGAGCGGCATTCCCGGTGAATAACTTCGGCGACCTGAAAAATCAATTTGATAAATTACTTGAAAACTTACGCTATAAGGAAGCCGGTAAAATATCAAAAGACTACGTATTGAGTAATCAGGGCGCGACCATCAAAATTCTGGATAAAATTAAAGAATAAACAAAAATAGAACCAATAAACCTGCGCCCTGTTTGCATATATGATCGAATAAACTTACTTTTATTTGGCTTATATGCTTATTGGCAGCAAGGCAAAAATACATTAACACATTAAAAATTCAGCAAATCAAAACTTACTAAAAATGAAAAATTTGGTATTCAGAAGACAATACTTATTAAGTAATGTAAATATTAAAAAAATTGACAATTGGAAACATTTAAATATTCCCAGTACAAAGCAAAATCTTAAATTATATTATCACCCGGACTTAGAAATAACACATCTTCAACTTCAGGACAGGGGTCTTGTATTAATAGGATATATTATAGATCCTTTTAATCCGGATTTGTCAAATACTGAAATTTTACGTAAAATATTAAATTTGAGTAGTTTACAGGATATTTTAAAAGAAACGGATAATTTTAATGGCCGTTATGCAATCATCTATTCCAATGGCAAAAATACTTGCATATTCCATGATGCCACAGGATTTAGAGAAATTTATTATTGCTTTCTGAAGGATGAAATATACTGTGGTTCTACCCCGAACATTATAAATAAATATACTAACCTGGAACTGGACAGGGATAAATCAATAACCGGGTTTATTGGTTCCAGCGAATATAAAGCTTCTGGCTTTTGGGTCGGAAGAAGGACTCCATTTCAAAATATATTTCATTTACAACCGAGCTTTTATTTGGATCTTGATAAAAAAATGTTCTATCGCTATTGGCCTGATAAAATAAGAAAAGAAATAAGTTTAAAAGAAGGGGCTAATTTAATGGCAAAGATTCTGAAAGGGACAATTTTAGGTGCAGCAAAAAGATATAAATTACATCAGTCTTTAACTGCTGGTTATGACTCACGTGTGATATTGGCAGCGAGCAAGGATGTCAAAGATCAGATAAAGTTCTTCGTAAATAAAGTAACCAGATTTTCTCTAAATGCGGATATTAAAATATCCAAGAGAATAGCAAAAAGGCACAATATTAATTTGGAAGTAGTTGATGTTGATAAAATTGATGTGGATGATAATTTCAGAAGCATCCTTTATAAAAACAATATCTTTACAACAGAAACACATATAAAAATTTTCTACGATGTTTATATGAAAAAACTTGATGATACCTACTGGGTCACGGGTACATTTGGAAATCAAATTCTAAGAACTTCATTTACTCTCAGGAAAAAGAGACTATCTGGTTTTGATATTGCCAAACACTTTAAATATAATAATTATAACTATGCAATTGATTCAATTGAAGAATGGCTTAAAGAAGCCAGGGAAGTTTATAATAAGTATGGTTATGATCTGGCCAATATGTTTTATTGGGAACAATTTACGGGAAATTTTCAAAATGTGTCTGCCAGCGGACAAGATATTGTCCGGGAAGAAATTCGTCCGTTTAATTGCCGAAAACTTATAACAACCTATATTTCTTTAAAGAATAAATACAGATATAAGGATCATCCCAGGGGCCATCTGATGATTATAAGGATACTATGGAAGGAACTATTAAAAATTCCTTTCGCTGTTTACACCACGCCAAGTTATTGGTTTAAAAGAACTTTCCGTTTCCTTGGAATTGAGTTATTTGTAAATCGTATATATAACTTCTTTAAAAACAAACTATAATGTGGTAGTTAGCTTTGTAAAATTTATTTTAGCCCAAGGTTATTAAGATTTTAGATTTATATTTGCCAAAATCCTGAAAACAGAATAATTATGACAAAAGTTAGGGTCCGTTTTGCTCCGAGTCCGACCGGACCGATACACATTGGAGGTATAAGAACAGCCTTGTTTAATTATTTATTTGCAAGAAAACACAAGGGCATATTTATTCTGAGGATCGAGGATACTGACCAGTCAAGATATGTACCCGGTGCAGAGGAGTATATTATTAATTCATTGCAGTGGTGCGGTATTGACTTTGATGAGGGACCCGGAGCCGGTGGAAATTACGGTCCCTACCGGCAGTCGGAAAGAAAAGGAGTATATGGGAAATATGCGACTGCAATGGTAAATGGCGGGTATGCCTATTATGCTTTTGACACAACCGGGGAACTGGAAAAAATAAGAAAAGAATACGAAGAAAAAAAGATGTCATTTTCATATGATGCCTCCACAAGGACTAATCTGAATAATTCTCTTAATTTATCGGAGGCCGAGACTGAAAAGCTGTTAAAAAATGACACCCCTTATGCACTGCGGTTTAAGATGCCTGAAAACATGGAAATAAAGATTAACGACCTGATAAGGGGAGAGGTTGTATTCAATACATCATCTCTTGATGATAAAGTTATCTTTAAATCTGACGGGTTGCCAACATATCACCTGGCAAATGTGGTCGACGACTATTTGATGGAAATAACCCATGTTATAAGGGGCGAAGAGTGGTTACCCTCATTACCCTTGCATATTATGCTATACAAAGCCCTGGGCTGGGAACAGGCGATGCCTGAATTTGCCCATCTTCCCCTTATTCTGAAACCGGGGGGGAAAGGTAAACTAAGTAAAAGAGACGGGGAAAGGGAAGGATTCCCGGTATTCCCCATTCAGTGGAAATCTCCTGAAGGTGAAATTTCAAAAGGATTCAGGGAATGGGGCTATTTTCCGGAGGCCTTTCTAAATATCCTGGCATTTTTAGGCTGGAATCCGGGCACAGAAAAAGAATTATTTTCAAAGCAAGAACTGATTGATAACTTCTCTCTTGAAAACATTGGCAAGGCAGGAGCACGGTTCGATCCTGAAAAAGCAAGATGGTACAACCAGCAGTACCTGAAAAAGAAACCTGATAATGAACTGGCAGATTCATTTGCGGAGATATTAAAACAGGAAAATATTAAAGCTGATAGAAATTACATAATTAAAGTTATTGGTCTTGTTAAGGATAGGGCCAGCTTTGTCAATGAGCTGTGGGAACAATCATATTATTTTTTTAAAGCCCCTGCCTGTTATAATCCAAAAGAAATTCAAAAATTCTGGAAAGATGATTCTCAAGCGATAATATTAAGTATAACCTCCCTCCTTGAAAAGATAAGTCCCTTTAATTCACCTGCAATTGAAAATGCAGTAAAGAAATTCACCGAAGATACAGGCACAGGATTCGGAAAAGTAATGAACCCGCTGCGCATACTCATTGTAGGATCAAACTCCGGTCCCCACCTGTTCGATATTATGGAACTGCTGGG
>CAYWUI010000002.1:67657-139927 GCA_964461435.1 uncultured Bacteroidales bacterium
TCATTGTAGGATCAAACTCCGGTCCCCACCTGTTCGATATTATGGAACTGCTGGGTAAAAATGAAGTCCTGGTAAGAATCAATAACGGTATCAAAACAATAATGCAAAGTCCGGAAACCGGTTAAGAGCTAATCCCAGGGGTAACCTGACCGTGTTTCATAATACTATATACTAAACCGTACCAGGCTTTTGTGCCATGACAACCTTATATTCCCAGTATCCTCTTTTCAGTGCCCTGTACTGGTTCAGTGATGCTTTGTAGTGGGTTTGAGAAAAAGGCGTTGCATTATAAAACAGGTTATACAGCTTTGTTGCAATGTACCCCGGGAATGAAACAATGAACAAACGTCTGGCCGAGGGTACAATGTTTGCAGTATAATCCTCAGCGGTAATTTTATCAAATCCCGTTTTAACCATTCTGTACTTAAAATCTTCCAGACTATCCAGATCAGTAATAGCCCAGTTATTAAGCCAGTTTTTAATGATCCTGCTATTATCGGTATTAAGGTCGCCGGTTTTAAAATAATCAGCAAGAATTATCCGCCCTCCCGGTTTAAGTATGCGATAAGATTCTTTAATAAAAGCTCCTTTTTTAACGGCCGTGCCCACACTTTCAAGCGCCCATAATAAATCGAAACTGCCTTCACTGTAACCCGTAGCACAGTAATCTTTATTTTCGAATGATACAAGCGCGCTTAAATTATTCTTTTCTGCATTTTCCCGCGCAAGTCTGACCTGTTTTTCACTTAATGTTATTCCCTTAACGTGACACCCGTACTGCTTTGCAAGGTAAATAGCAGAGCCTCCCACACCGCATCCGGCATCCAGTATGTAATCAGATTGCTTAATCCCTGCCGTTTCAGCAAGAATCCTGTTTGTATTCTCCAGCGATTGCCTGAAATTCCCTATCCCCGGCTGCCATATACCGTAATGAATGGCAAGACTTTGATCCAGTGCCCAGAATGTACGGTAATGCGTAACGGTCTGATCATAATAGTCTGCAATCTCCCTGTTTGTAAATTTCTTCATCTGCAATCTAATAATTTGTTACAATAAGCTCGTTAATTTCACCACGTCCCGCAACGACTGAATTTATCATGCGTTTTGCCTGTATACGCTGAACATAATAGTCTTTATAAAGTTTATCAAAAAAATTATCATCAGGGTCAATATTCTTGGGATCGGAATTACTTAGCATCAGCTTTGCCCCTTTTTTATCCAGCTCTTTGTAAAGATCAGCCAGCACATACTGATCCATATCAGTAAATTCATTTTTTGCATAGGATGTAAAATATGCTGTATGGCTTATGGGACGATAGGGCGGATCTAAATATATAAAAGATCCTTCAACATTCGGAGGTTTGAAATCTTTAAAATCAGCTTTTATTATTTCTGCAGAGGAAAGAAGTTTTGAAGCATTTAAAAGGTTTTCCTTACTGAATATCCGAGGATTTTTATAATCACCGGCAGGAGAATTAAATGCCCCCTTTGAATTAACACGAAAGAGCCCGTTGTAACAGGTCTTATTCAGAAAAATCACTTGAGCAGCACGTATTATCCAGTTTTCAGAATATTTTTTATAATCAATATTAAATCTCTGCATATTATAATTTGTGCGTATTTCATAAAAATATTCCTTCCGCCTGTCAAATGGCAAATCCAGATAAGATTTCCTGTACCTGCACAAAAATTCCAGTAATTTATCAGTATCTCTTTGAACAACCTTATATGTTAGTATAAGTTCATCATTTATATCATAAAGCCTGGCTGATTTTATTTTATAATTTGATGTGATATCAAAAAAAACTGCTCCTCCTCCCAGAAATGGTTCGTAATAGCATTTAATCCGTCCACTGATAAGTTCAACAGGATAGATATCAGCAAACCTGCCCACAAGCTGTCCTTTGCCCCCAACCCATTTTAGGAACGGTTTGGCTTTTATTTCAGATTTTTCTATCATTGCAACTCAAATATATTAAATAATGAAATTCTTGCCGAAAGTATTTTTTCAGTTTTAAATAATAAGTAGTCAAAAGCTTTATCTTTAGCCGGTAAGTATTATTTTAGCAATAATAAAACAGAGTTTTATGAGAGATACTGCTTTAATTACAGGTGCTGCCGGGGGAATAGGACTTGAGCTGGCAAAGCTTATGGCCAGGGACTCCTATGATCTTGTACTGATAGATCAGAAAAGTGATTTACCTGAAGTAACAAAGGATCTGCTTAATATTAATCCCGATATAAATATTAAAACCATTATTAAAGATTTAACCTTACCGGATGCTGCAAAGGATATTTTTGAAGAATTGCAAAATGAGAAAATAGACATTGATGTTCTGGTAAACAATGCAGGATTCGGACATTACGGTGAGTTTAATGAGACTGACTGGGATACTGAACTGAAGATGCTGAAGTTGCACATAATAACACTTACCCACATGACAAAACTTTTTTTAAAGGAGATGCTTGAAAGGAAAAAAGGGAAAATTATGAATGTGGCCTCTATGGCGGCTTTCCAGCCCAGTCCGCTTATGTCGGTATACTTTGCTTCAAAGGCTTATATACTCCACTTTTCAGAAGCCATTGCCAATGAGGTAAAGGACTCAGGAATAACCGTAACAGTATTATGTCCGGGTGCTACAAAAACCGGATTCCAGGAGACAATAAATGCAGGTATGCCCGATTATGCCGACAAAAGCTGGGTTTATACCACCCCTGCGGCCGTTGCTGAGTATGGATACAGGGCTATGAACAGAGGGAAGGTTGTGGCTATACACCGTTTTATAAATTATCTTACCGCCAACCTTATACGTTTTCTGCCAAGGAACGCTGTGACCAGTTTGACACGCAAGATACAGGAGAAGAATCATGCCAATTATGACAGGAGCAATTAGATAACCGTATTCCTGAGTAAATTGCTCAATTTCAGCTGTATTCTTTCATTAATAACCTGCATGTATCTTTAACAGATTGTTCCACGGGGATAAATTCGAAATCCAGCTGTTTCCTGATTTTTTCACTGGAAAAGAATATTCTTTTTTGTCCCGTTCTCACAGTTTCTTTGGTTATTAAAGGAGGCTTCCCCGTAATAATACTGAAAAGTATATTTACTAGCCATGCTATCTCTCCCATAAGTCTGGTGACTCTTAGCGAAGGCCTTTTTTTATTCAGATTGTCTGCAATAAGGTTAAAAACATTACGGAATGGCAGGTTCTCAGAAGTCAGTATAAAGCGCTCCCCGGAAATATTGCTTTCCATAAGACCAATCATGGCCCTGCATACATCCCTGACATCAACAAACGAATTGGAACCTGCAGTGTAAAATCTCAGTCCTTTCCATATTGTATAAAACATCTTCGGACTACTTCTGCTCCAGTCTCCCGGTCCGAATACTATTGAAGGATTTACTATCACAGCGTTCAGTCCCTGCTCAATACCCTTCCATACCTCCTGCTCTGAAAGATACTTGCTCCTGGCATAGGCAGACAAATCTCCCGAATCCTCCCATGGTGTTTCTTCATCAATATGTACCTCACGGGCATCCGGATTACGTCCCAAAGCGGCAACAGAGCTGAGATGACAAAGCTTGCTTATCCCTTTTTCCATGCATAGCTCAACAATATTTCTTGTACACCGCACATTTGATTCGACGATATACCGGTCATCAGCAGGATCGAATGACACGAGCGCCGCGCAGTGGTAAACCTGTTCTATTCCGTCAAATGCTTTTATCAGTGATTCTTTATCCAGGATATCTGATTCATACCAGCTTATTTGGCTGAGGAGCTTGCCGGGATCATCTGAATAATACCCGAAAATTTTATTCAATATATTTACGTTGCTTGTTTTTCTTCTCAGTGCCCTTACCTGGCTTCCTTTACTTGCCAGCTGATAAAGTAGGTGGGAGCCTATTAATCCTGTGCCACCGGTAACGAATATCATTGATTATTGTATCTTAATAAAAAGCTGCCCCGCTAGGACTCGAACCTAGACTTTTCTGATCCAGAGTCAGACGTGTTGCCAATTACACCACGGGGCAAAATGTGATGCAAAAGTATAAAGTTTTGCAAATATTTCATAATACTTGTTTCCCTGATTGCCTGATTTATTCGCTGAAACTTTATCACAGGCAGATGTTTTATTTTTCCGCCCCTATAAACAGCCTGTGCATCTCAACTGTCAGCTGCTGCGATTTATTAATATCGAAATACAGGTTCAGAAACTTACTGATCAGCAGTCCGTGCCACTCTTCCGGGATTACCGATAAAAGCGGTATAAGAGCTGCCGACTTGAAGAAACCGGTTAATTTTTTAAGATTGCTGAATTCCACTTTAAAAGTATATGGCTCAACATTGATGCTCTTAAAATTATTATCCCTGAGTATCTTTATTGTTTCAGTTCTTGAGAGAAACCTCCATGGATATATAAAGTCCTTCAAATATTTCTTAAATTCCGGCAGCAATATTAACCTGTCCAGGGCATCAACCAACGCATTCCTTTCGTTTGAAGCTGTCTGTACCATTATCCTGCCTTTGTTTTTCAATGCTTCATAAATTTTGCCATACATTTTTTCAAGGTTATAAATCCAGTGTATTGCCGAGTTGGAAAAAACGGCATCGTATTCACCCCGATAGTCAATGTCAAATGCATTTTTATTAACAACACTGATATTGCTGATATTTCTTCCTTTTATATTTTCTATAGCCTGTTTATACATATCATCTGATATTTCAATAGCAACAATTTCACCTTCTCTCACATGCTTTGCCAGCTCCATGGTAACTACAGCATTGCCACAGCCAATATCAAGTATCCTCTCTCTTTTCCGCGGCTTCAGCCTCTTTATGGCCATTAAGGCAAGTTCATACTGAAAAGCAGAATTTTCCTGGTACAGCTTTGCATCCCATTTAAATCTTTGATCAGCCATTTTTTTATAATTTGGCTAAATATAGATAAATTGGCTAATTCATTTATCACTATTGCCGGAAAATTATTTGGCCTAATGAACATATTAATAGCCCCCGATTCTTTTAAAGATTGTCTAAGCGCCCCGGAGGTGGCTCAAAACATTGAAACAGGCATACGAAGGATAATGCCGGAAGCCTGTATCACGATATTGCCTATGGCAGATGGCGGAGAGGGCACCGTTGAAGCCCTTGTCGGAGCCACGGGCGGGGAAATTATCACAGTCGAAGTACATGATCCCCTTATGCGCAGGATAAAATCCTTTTTCGGGATACTTGGAGACAAAAAAACAGCAGTAATCGAGATGGCCGCAGCATCGGGAATAGAGCTGCTGAAAGAAAACGAACGTAATCCTTGGATAACATCAACATACGGCACAGGAGAACTTATAAGCCATGCTTTGGATATGGGATGTGAAAGACTGGTGATTGGCGTCGGCGGAAGTGCCACCAATGACGCTGGCACTGGGATGGCCCAAGCCCTGGGCGTCAGGTTCCTTGATGTACAGGGTAAAGAAACAGGGCATGGCGGCGGCGCCCTTAATAAAATATCTGAAATCGACGTTAGAGAACTGGATAAACGAATAAACAAATGTGAAATACTGGTTGCCTGCGATGTCGATAATCCCTTCTGCGGCCCCAGGGGTGCGGCAGCTATATACAGCCCCCAGAAAGGAGCTGACACTGCCATGGTAAAAAAACTCGATGATAATATGCGGCATTTTGCAGATAAGATAAGCGGGATTTTAAATATTGATATTCAAAATATAAAGGGTGCCGGTGCAGCAGGCGGACTGGCAGCCGGACTGATGGTTTTCCTTAAAGCCGAATTAAAACCGGGATTCGACATAATTAAAAATATAGTTAACCTTGAAAAAGAAGTCAGTAAAGCCGATATCGTTATAACGGGTGAAGGAAGAATCGACTACCAGACACAATTCGGCAAAACACCATCCGGTGTTGCCCGGATTGCCGCGAAGTATAATAAACCAGTAATAGCAATAACCGGATCTCTGGGCGAAAAAGCAGATGAACTGTATGAAATGGGATTCGACAGTATTTTTCCCATTACTGACAATCCTGCAGATATTGAATATGCGCTTAAAAAAGCGGATATATTAATTCAAAATACAGCAGAAAGGATTTTCCGGCTGATAAGGCTGTTCATAAAGAAGAATCAATTCTAACAAAACACCCCAAATATTGTTTTATATATAACCCTCACCGGCACACTTTTTGCAAAGGATATACCTGATTCCGCCAGTCAGAAAGATCCACCGGTTAAACAACATTTACCGGCATAATTATACTACCTGAAGACTTAATTGCATAAGTCCCGGGGCTTAAAATAAATTACGAATTTAAAAATACAGATTAGTTCATGAAATGCATATGTATCAAAAACTATAATGATGGCCAGGTTAATTTTAAAATAAATGAGTTATATGAATATATAACTATCCCTACATCTTTTAAATATCCTGCAGTATACAGGATATTCAACGGTACGTATAAATTCAGGAATTTCACTTTTTCTGAATTTCATGAATATTTCAGGAACGCTGCATAAATTCTGACTGTTAGTTGCTTAAGTTATGATATTCAGTTAATTTTAATACTTTTTTAATTTCATTTTAATATCCTGCTAATTATTAATCGTAACTTAGCATAACTAATAAAATATAATTACATATTCAGAATAATGAACTCACCGGTTACTTTTTTTATAAAATGAGTCTGAATAGCAACAGCATAATAATAAGTTATACGCGGATTGATAAGGTTACCTGGAAATGCCTATGAAAGGAAGAGCCCTTATATATTTTATGATAGCCATAATCATTTTTATCTTAACTGCAATTTTCGTAATTAAGGTCACTTCAAACTTAATTAAAGACAATATAGAGATATCTGAAGTTACCAGGCTTTATGAGACAGTGGAAGAAATAAGATTAAAGCTGAGATCTGCAAACATTGCACAGCGCGACTTTATCCAGACCAGGGACAGCTTCCACTATAATCTTTATAATGATTATAAAAAATCACTCTTTAAAAACCTTGATGCTATATATAAGTTAAAATATGAAAACTATATTTTAAAAAATAATATTGATTCACTCAATTTACTGGTAAGACAGGATATAAGTATCCTTGATACGACAATGGCCACTTCAGCAGAGAATAAATCCCTTCCGAAAAAAAAGAAATTGTACACACGGGCTGCGCTAACATACTTTAAAATCAGGGATGTTGCCTCAGGTATGGAGACCAGGCTTGAAGAGAAACTGGAAACATTCAGGAAAAAAACTGAAAAAAGAGCAAAAGAAATTGTTGTTGCACTGGTTGCCGGTTACTCTGTTGCAATAGTATTACTTTTTATTACTCTTTGCAGTCTTATAATACACATAAAAAAAAGAGAAAAAGCTGAAATTGAAGTCAGTAAGCAGGCATTGGCATTATCCCAGCTAAATGCAACCAAAGACAAATTTTTTTCCCTTATTGCTCATGATCTGCGAAATCCTTTTCATAATATTCAGGGGCTATCAGAGTTGATATTATCGGAAATGCAAAATAAAGATTATGAAAATATTGCTGAATATGTTGATTATATACGGCAATCATCAATAAAAACCTTTGAGCTGCTTGAAAATCTACTGGAATGGGCCAAAATTCAGACCGGCAAGCTTGAAGCAAATCCCGAAAAATTCCTTATCCTGGACATTATTAAAGATAATGCCTCATTATTAAATGAAATGGCTAACAAAAAAAATATCAAAATATTAATAGATGAAAAAACAGATCGTGAGGTGTATGCCGATAAAAATATGATAAAAACCATTATTCGCAACCTTATTACAAACGCTATAAAATTCACTCCTTCAAAGGGAATGATAATTATTAACATTGATGAGGAAAATGAATTCATAAAAGTGGGCATAAAAGATACAGGCATCGGGATTAAGCAGGAAGATATGCCAAAGCTTTTTAAAATTGATACTATTATCACAACAAAAGACAGTGAAACAAAAGGTTCCGGACTAGGACTTATCCTGTGCAAGGAATTAATAGAAATTAATAAAGGGGAAATATTTGTTGAAAGTGAAGCCGGCAAAGGCAGCACTTTTTATTTCACAATACCTGTTTGATCACGAATCTTTAATGATATTTATTGATAATCAGTTTCTCCTTCCACCCAGCAGCATAATAAAATAAAACAGCATTGCAAGTGAGGATATTGCAGCAACCAGGTAAGTATAGCTGGCCCATTTTAAAGCGTCCTTTGCCTTATCATGTGTTTCATAATTTGTTATTCCACTGCGGTTGAGCCAGGCCAGGGCCCTCTTGCTTGCATCAATCTCTACCGGTAAAGTAACCAGCGCAAATAATGAAAATATAGCATAGCAGGCAATAATAATATAGAGTGCCGATTCGAAAGATATTACTCCCGGCAGGAATAAGAATCCAATAAACATCACTGCAAAAATGATGTTCATAATCTTTGCACTGATGTTTTGCAGGGGCACCAAAGCTGTCCGGAACTGCAAAAATGCATAGGATCTTGCATGCTGCACCGCATGTCCGCATTCATGGGCCGCTATTGCAGCCGAAGCAACGCTGCTGCCATGATAAACATCCGCACTTAGATTAACTGTCTTTGTTGCCGGATTATAATGATCTGTCAGCTGTCCCTGGACAGAAGTCACACTTACGTCATGTATACCGCTTTCATGAAGCATCTTCTCAGCAACCTCTCTGCCAGTCATTCCATAATTAATAGGAAGCTTTGAGTATCTTCTGAATCTTGACTTTAACTGACTGCCTATAAGTGAACTTATTATCAGAAATACTATAAAGATCATTAAATAACCGGGATTTATCATATAAGCATAACCAAACATTTCTTTTTATTTTATTATTGTACTGTTAAATTAGTCATTTCATATAAACAAATTTCTTACCAAATCTGATTTTTATTTCCCGCATGTCAAAATGACATAATGAATGACCTGCCAAACACAATTATTTGACACAATCTTTTCTGAGTTCATTATAGTTTTTTAAATTTGTCGAATTATTAATCTACAAACTAAATCAACATGCAGACAATTGATAATTATAACTTTGCAGGTAAAAAAGCAATAGTAAGGGTCGATTTTAATGTCCCCCTTGATAAGACAACTTTGAAAGTAACAGACGATACAAGAATAAGGGGAGCACTGCCAACGATAAGAAAAATCCTAAATGACGGGGGTTCGGCTGTTCTAATGTCACATCTTGGAAGGCCAAAAGAAGGTCCTGATGATAAATTTTCTCTCAAACATGTAATCTCCAAGCTACAGGAGCATTTGCCAGGTACCAGGATCAAATTTGCAGACGACTGTATAGGTGATAAAACACTTCAGTTAAAAAAAGACCTGAAACCGGGTGAGGTCCTCCTGCTCGAAAATCTGCGCTTCCATGCCGGCGAGACAAAAGGAGATAAGAGCTTTACAGAACAACTTGCCAAAGGGATGGATGTATATGTAAACGATGCCTTTGGTACTGCACACCGTGCCCATGCCTCAACAACAATTATTGCCAACTGTTTCACTGGAGAGCATAAAATGTTCGGCTATCTTATAAATAGTGAACTTAAAAGTATGGATAAGGTCATAAATGAAGCTGAGAAACCGTTTACAGCAATAATGGGAGGGGCCAAGGTATCGGACAAAATCCTGGTTATAGAAAACCTGTTGCCCAGGATTGATAACCTGCTCATAGGAGGGGGAATGACATATACATTTATAAAAGCACAGGGAGGTAAAATCGGGAATTCCCTTTGCGAAGAAGATAAGCTCGACCTGGCGTTAAGCGTGCTTGAAAAAGCAAAGTCACATAATGTCAGCGTTTACCTGCCTGTTGATGCTGTTAATGCTGATAAAATCGATGCAGATGCGAAAACATCGTATTCAAAAACAGATGAGACTCCTGAAGGCTTGATGGGCCTCGATATTGGAGAGGAGACAATCAAGAAGTACACCGGACTTATAAGTAGCTCCAGGACAATCTTATGGAACGGGCCAATGGGAGTTTTTGAGATTGATAAATTTGCCAGGGGCACTTCAGCAATAGCAAAAGCAATTGCAGACGCTACCTCTAAAGGGGCTTACAGCCTTATTGGCGGAGGTGACTCCGTTGCTGCCATAAATAAGAATAAACTAGGCGATAAGGTAAGCTATGTATCCACCGGCGGAGGGGCGATGCTTGAATATATGGAAGGTAAAGAACTGCCGGGAATTAAAGCTATAAGAGAATGATTTATTCTGAATATATAAATACTTTGTCATGAAATTCAAAAAAATTGCAATTGTCGGAGGGGGGAACCTTGGCTTTTCAATAACCAAAGGTTTGCTGGAAACCGGTGACTACAAAAAAGAAAATATTATCGTCTCAGAAATCAGGGAGAGGAGGAGAGATTATCTGAGTGAATCCGGTTTCCAGGTTACAAGTAATAATAAGCTGGCAGTAATTGAATCGGAACTTATAATCATTGCCGTAAAGCCGCAACAGGTAAATGTGCTCCTTGATGAAATAGCTGGCACAGTTAATAAGGATAAACATATACTGGCCTATACTGTCTCCGGATTGCCCATCAGCGAGGTCGAAAAAAGACTGGGATCCCTGCCTGTATTCCGGTTAATGCCCAATACTGCTATCGAGATCAGAGAATCAATGACCTGCATATCATATAAAAATGCAGATAAAAAAGCTGCAAAGTCAATTATATCTCTTTTTGAAAGTCTCGGAAAGACTATTGTCATAAGCGAAGAACTGATGGCGGCAGCCACTGTCCTCGGTGCATGCGGTATAGCCTATGCCTTAAGATATATGCGCGCCGCAAGCCAGGGTGGTATTGAAATCGGATTCAGTGCTGAAGTATCACAGCTTATTACTGCACAGACCCTGAAAGGAGCTGCCAAACTTATACTTGAAAGCGGCAACCACCCCGAGAAGGAAATTGATAAAGTAACAACCCCCCAGGGAATTACAATATCGGGACTAAATGAAATGGAACACCAGGGATTCAGCTCTGCTTTAATTAAAGGACTGATAACATCCTATAACAAACTGGAAAAACTTCAGACAAACAATAACTGATGACTGCCTGCTCATTAACTCACAGGTTTGCTTAAAAATATAATATCTTTAAATATTAATAATACAAATTAACATGGTCTCTCTTAATAAATTTCCGGACTATCTTTTTGACCAGTATAATAACTTCAGCAAAGAAGTGCCTTCAATGGCCAAAGCCCATGCATTTGCCGATAATATGATAAGTTTCCTCTTCCCTGTCAAAAGGGAAAGGAAATGCACCCTTCCCCAAATAAACCTGAATATGTCTCAACTGCAACTGGATTTAAGAGATATCCTGACTCCCATGGAAAAAATACTTGAAGGGACTGTAAGCACCATTACTGAGAAATTTTTTAAAGGACTGCCTTCCATATATGAAAGCCTTATTAAGGATGCCCGGACCTTTCTGAATTCAGACCCCGCTGCCCGGTCTGTTGAAAGTGTTATATTATATTATCCGGGATTTTACAGTATCTCCATTTACCGGCTTTCACATGCGCTTTATAATCTTAAGATTCCCTTCATTCCCAGAATAATATCCGAACACGCACATAGTAAAACGGGTATCGACATACATCCCGGGGCACAGATAGGAGAGAATTTTTTTATTGACCATGGTACGGGTGTGGTTATAGGCGAAACCGCCACTATTGGCAATAATGTTAAAATTTACCAGGGTGTAACCCTGGGAGCAATGTATGTTAAAAAAAGCATGAAAGGGATAAAACGACATCCTACAATAGAAGACAATGTTATTATATATTCAGGCAGCACAATACTGGGAGGTGAAACAGTCGTAGGCCATGATACGATAATCGGCGGTAATGTGTGGCTGACAAAAAGTGTTCCTTCCTGGTCAGTTGTCTATCATGAAAGCAAGACTATTGTCAGGGATAATAAGAAACGTCCGGATACTAACGATTTTGTCATCTGATAAAGCGGATGAATTATTATTATGTGCCCGGAAAAACAATCATGCTGATATTTTGTTATATTATAATACCTAAACCCTGTTCACTATGAAAGCCAATAATATCCTTGAGACAATAGGCAATACTCCCCATGTAAAAATAAATAACCTTTATAAAGGTAATTATGAGGTCTGGTTAAAACTTGAACGTGCAAATCCCGGTGGAAGTATCAAAGACCGCATAGCCCTGGCTATGGTTGAAGATGCTGAAAAGAAAGGAATACTTACCAGAGAGTCCGTTATTGTTGAACCTACTTCGGGAAATACGGGAATCGGACTGGCAATGGTGGCAGCGGTGAAAAAATATAAATTGATCCTGGTTATGCCCGAATCAATGTCAGTCGAGAGAAGAAATATAATGGCTGCCTATGGAGCTGAATTTGAACTCACTCCCAGAGATAAAGGTATGAAGGGCGCTATTGAAAAAGCGCAACAGATTGCATCAGAAAATCCAAAAGTGTGGATACCCTCACAGTTTGATAATAAAGCTAACATTGAAATTCACAGGACAGTTACTGCGAACGAAATATTAAATGATTTTCCCGGGGGAATAGATTTTCTTATTACCGGTGTAGGGACAGGTGGTCATATAACAGGAGTAGCAAAAACACTAAAGAAGTCGTTCCCGAAGCTGAAAGTTTTTGCAGTTGAGCCCGAATTGTCACCTGTTATTAGCGGCGGGCAGCCCGGCCCCCACCCCATTCAGGGAATAGGAGCAGGATTTATTCCCGAAAACCTCGACAAAAAACTTCTTGATGGTGTTATCCTGATATCAAAAGATGAAGCGTTTGAATACGCTAAAAAAGCTGCCAGGGAAGAAGGAATATTCGGCGGAATATCATCGGGTGCGACTTTAGCGGCAGTGGCCAAAAAACTTCCTGAGATACCTGAAAAATCAGTAATCCTGGCATTTAATTACGATACCGGTGAAAGATACCTTTCAGTAGAAGGATTGTTCCGCAGTCCGGTATAATTAAAATAATACCTCAAATTCAGACTTTCGCTACACCGCCGGAAACAATGAACTTCATCGCATCGGCTGCAGGAATATCAAGCAAAGTGATGTGTTCCCTGGGGACTATAAACATTTCCCCTGAAAAATTATATGAGTGCGGAAAATATACCGATACCTTATCCCTGATACCTATGTCTGAAAGATCCTCCTGGGTTATAAATCCCATCTTTTCAAGATTAGAAACCAGGTTGACCTTAACCATCACCGGCTGTTTGAACTTCTTCTCCTTCCCGACAAATGCCGATAATAAGTCCTTTATTGATGAATAAATTACCTTTATTAAGGGCGCACTCTTCATTATTCTGTCAACTAAAAGCCGTATCGGCCTGAAAAGGATAGTCTGCCCGACAAATCCCAGCAATGTTATGCCCGTAACTATTATTAGTAATCCTGCACCCGGGATGTCAATGTCAAAAATTTTAACAATATAATGCCTTATCGGCTTGTCAATAAATGTGAAAACCAGGTAGACAATATACATTGTCACAGCAGTAGGTGCCAAATACAGCAACCCCTGGAAAAAATATCTGACTAACTTTTTCATATATTTGTATTTTAGTTAAATAATTACCTGTGAAATTATTGTCTTTGATACTTAACAAATAATATTCTATAATGATTTCAGTTCTTCTAATTTTATTTTAGGTAGTTTTTGAACGACCATATTATATGATTTATCAATCCAGCTAAAAATAAGTTTATCCCTTATTGTCCCGTCGATTACAACCGTATTCCAGTGCTCCTTGTTGAAGTGATAGGCAGGAGTAACTTCAGGATGTTGTTCGCGTAGCTCCAGTGCCAGTTCCGGATCACACTTCAGGGTTAATCCCCTGCTATCCTCTGATAAGTCAAGCAAGGCAAACATTTTATCCATGACTTTAAAAACTAAAGCTGTATCATTAAAAGGCAGGCTTTCAGTAACACCGGGCTTAGACAGACAATAGGTTCGGATTTCTTCAAAGTTCATCTGACGTTTTTTGTATAATGCAAATATAAAAGATTCCTAATTTTTCTTGAGCATGTATATATTACTATACCATAAACGTAAAGTCATATCCTTTTACTTAAGCTGTAGTGTTGCAATGTTTGAATATCTCAAATCGGGAATAATTGAAATTAACTTCAATATTTTATTATAAATTTTGAAGTAAACTTCAAAATTTTGTATATTTGTATATTAATATAATATTTTTTGCATTTATTACGTGACATACGCCATCAGATTCAAAAAAACCTTTTCAAAGGTAAGGTCATTGTTATTTACGGTGCGAGAAGGGTTGGGAAAACGACATTATCAAAGCAATTATTAAAAGAATATCCACAAAGTAAATACATCAACTGTGAACTCCTGCAAAATAAAACAGTACTTGAAACCACCAACAGCGAAAAACTAAAAGATTTAATCAGTAACCATAAGCTTGTTATTTTGGATGAAGCTCAGTCAATTCAGAATATTGGCCTTGTTTTAAAAATTATTGTCGATACTTTTCCGGAAATCCAGGTGATTGCAACTGGTTCTTCCAGCTTCGACCTGGCCAATGAAATAAGTGAACCACTTACAGGAAGAACCCGTAAATTTGCACTATATCCTTTTTCGTTAAACGAAATTTCCCAGGTTTACTCACAAATAGATATAAATGCACGAATTGATAACATTTTACGTTTTGGTTTATATCCTGATGTGTATGATAAAAATGAAGAAGATTCCATAGAAGAGCTGAATGATATATCCAGCAGTTATTTGTACAAAGATGTATTACAATATCAAAATATCAAAAAGCCCAACCTCATAATTGATTTATTACGTGCTTTGGCTTTGCAGCTTGGTTCAGAGGTCTCGCTCCATGAACTGGCAAGACTATTAAAACAGAATTCGCATACTGTCCTGAGATACATTGAATTACTGGAAAAAAGTTTTGTAATTTTCAGGTTACACGCATTTTCGCGCAATTTAAGAAACGAAATAAGCAAAAACCAAAAAATATATTTTTATGATTTGGGAATCAGGAATAGTTTAATACAAAATTTTAACCCATTGTTACTGCGAAATGATATTGGCGGAATTTGGGAGAATTTTTGCATAGTTGAAAGGATGAAATATCTTGAGAACAACAGGAAATTTGTAAATAAATATTTTTGGCGTACATACAGCCAAAAGGAAATCGACTATATTGAAGAACATAGCGGAATGTTGCATGCCTATGAATTTAAATATGCAACAGACAAAAAAGTGTCAATTCCAAAAGAGTTTGCCTATTCATACCCGGAACATTCCTTTAAGTTGATTAACCCGAATAATTTCAACCAATTATTCTCGTGATCTAAATTTCCCATAGATAACCTTTTCACAGTATATTAAAAATGGATAATGACTTTGTTGAAGTGATATGCCGGAGTAACTTCAGGATGTTGTTCACGTAATTCAATAGCCAGTTCGGGATCACATGCGGAGGAATCTGGCCTTTAAAGGTTTCCAGGTATTTCGCAAGGGTGTCATATCCACTTACAGAATTCTGTGCACCAAGGTCATCGATCCAGATGACATCCTGTGCTGCACATTCCATGAAGCCCATTGGATCGCCCGAAGCCCACTTCTCATTTGCGAACTTTATCTTTTACATGATGGCAGCTTTTGCCTCATCAACAGTTGGTGGTTTCGGCTCATTTTTGTATGAAACAAGGAACAGAGAAAGGATTAGAACTAAAACAGTACTTTGCAGAAATTTGGTTGTTGTCAGGATTTTGTTTTTCATAAAGGTGGAGTTTTTGGAGACAATATTCATGGATATCTTCAATATTCATTTTTGTTTTAATTAATACCTGAATAAAAAGCCTCTTTTATATGATTAATATTCTGCTTATGACCATTAATAATAACCGAGATAATATCAAACCTTGCTTCCAGATCAATGTTATTGGAAATAATATATTCTTCAGCTGCGTCAATTAATAATCTCTGCTTTTGAACATTTACTGCTTCAACAGGATTACCGGAATAAATACCGGTACGGGTCTTAACCTCTATAAAAACTATTTCATTATTATCCTGTGCAATAATATCAACTTCCCTGTGACTGGTCCTCCAGTTTTTCTCCAGTATCCTGTACCCGTTAAGCTTTAAATATTCTATTGCCAGCGATTCCCCTCTCTTTCCAAGTTCAATACGTTCTGACATCAATTACTAAAGATTATTCAAAAATTAATTTACTTGCCTGGGGATCCACGGTCATTTTTATTCTTCTGCCTAATATTAATGCCATGTTTGGCTTAACGTGCCCTGTGGGAAAATTAAAAATAACCGGGTACCTGTAATCCTTAACTTCCCTATGTATTATTTCGCAAGCATTCTCTCCGAAGGCAACGGGCGAATCCTTCATCCTGCTCATGTGTCCTACCACCAGTCCCCTCAAATTATCGAGCTTTCCGCTAAGCTTTAAATTTGAAATCATCCTGTCAACATGATAAAGGTATTCATTAACATCTTCAATAAAAAGAATTTTATCATCCGTCTCAATTTCAAGATTTGTTCCCTGCAAGCTGTATAAAACTGATAAATTGCCGCCAACCAGGGTGCCCTCTGCTTCCCCATAGCTGTTTAGAGAATGAGAAGGTATTTCGTAATTTATATTCTCCCCGAACAAAACATTCTTTAATGAATTAAGGGATTTACTCTCAATCTCGCTCTCAGAAAAGCTCCCGGGCATTAAAGCATGTATGCTTTCACATTTAATATTCTTCTGTAAACATGTATGAAAAACAGTGATATCACTAAATCCCACAATCCATTTTGGGTTTTGTATGAATTTCCTGAAATCTATTTTATTAATGATTCTTATTGTACCATATCCGCCTCTTGCACAAATTACAGCCCTGATATCCTGCCTGTCAATAATATCCTGAAAATCATCTTTACGCTGCTTGTCACTGCCGGCAAAAGTATTTTTCCTTTTAAAAATATTCCTGCCTGTCACAACATCCAGCCCCCAGCCATTAAAAACTTTTATAGCATGTGCTACCTTCTTCTGGGATATCATCCCGGCCGGAGCAACGATGCCGATTTTGTCATTTTTCTGTAAAAAAGGAGGCGTAATCATAACCCAATCTATTTTCTTAAATCATCAGGTTTAAATATCTTTGGCAATTTAATAAATCTTTATATACTTTACAGAAAATTAATTGCCACTTAAAATTTTTGGCCTGAAATGAATAATTATAAGCGCCATCTGGTAACGGCAGCACTTCCCTATGCAAACGGACCAATACATATAGGGCATCTGGCCGGAGCTTATATTCCTGCTGATATCTATGTAAGATACCTGAGACTTAAGAATGAAGATGTAGTTTTTATTTGTGGCTCGGATGAACACGGAGTGCCTATAACCATCAAAGCCAGGCAGGAAGGAGTTACACCCCGGGATATTGTCGACAGGTATCATAATATGAACAGGAAGGCATTTGCAGATTTCGGAATTTCTTTTGACATATACTCAAGAACAACATCAGAAACACACTATCATTTGGCATCTGAGTTCTTTACCAGGCTCTATAAAAATGGTGAATTCATAGAAAAAACAACTAAACAGTATTACGACGAAGAGGCCGGCCAGTATCTTGCCGACAGATATATTACAGGCATATGTCCTCATTGCGGGAACGACTCTGCCTATGGTGATCAATGTGAAAACTGCGGCACATCACTTAGTCCCACTGATCTGATTAACCCAAAATCAACCATCAGCGGGTCAGAACCTGTCCTGAGAAAGACCAAACACTGGTTTTTGCCACTGGATAAACATGAAGGATTTCTAAAGAAATGGATTCTTGACGAACATAAAAACTGGAAAGCCAATGTATATGGCCAGTGCAAATCATGGCTTGACCAGGGACTTCAGCCACGTGCTGTAAGCCGTGACCTCGACTGGGGTATCCCTGTCCCTTTAAAAGGAGCCGAAGGAAAAGTGCTGTATGTCTGGTTTGACGCCCCAATAGGCTATATATCAGCAACAAAAGATCTGACAGCTGAGTGGGAAAAATACTGGAAAGATAAGGAGACGAAACTTGTTCATTTTATCGGAAAAGATAATATTGTATTTCATTGCATTATATTCCCTATAATGCTCAAAGCCGAAGGGAGTTATATACTTCCTGACAATGTGCCTGCCAACGAATTCCTTAATCTTGAAGGTGATAAAATATCAACTTCCCGCAACTGGGCCGTATGGCTGCACGAATACCTGGAGGAATTTGAGGGCAAACAGGACGTCCTTCGTTATGTTTTGTGTGCCAATGCCCCGGAAACCAAGGATAATGACTTTACATGGAAAGATTTTCAGAACAGAAACAATAATGAACTTGTTGCTATTCTTGGTAACTTCGTTAACAGAACACTGGTGCTGACACATAAATACTTTGGAGGCAAAGTGCCTGAAATTAAAGATATTACAGATTATGACAGAAAAACAATCAATGAAATAGCAAAAATTAAACTATCTGTTGAAAATAGTATCGAAAATTTCCGCTTCAGGGAAGGATTAAAATATGCTATGGATTATGCCAGGCTGGGAAATAAATACCTTGCTGACACCGAACCCTGGAATATAATAAAAACCAGCGAAGACAGGGTCAGTACTATTCTGTACATATCATTGCAGATAACAGCAAATATATCGGCAATCACTGATCCTTTCCTTCCGTTTACCTCAGGTAAACTGGCAGGATACCTTAATATCAAGAAACTATCATGGGATGCGGCAGGTAATATAGATATAATACCCTCCGGGCACCGGATAAATAAACCAGGTTTACTGTTTGAAAAAATTGAAGATCCTGAAATTGAAATTCAACTTAAAAAATTAGAGGCAGTTAAAACTAAAAATAAAAACACTAAAACCATGATTAAGCCACAAAAAGAGAATATAAATTTTGATGATTTTACAAAGCTCGATATCAGAGTGGGCCGTATTCTGGAAGCTGTAAAAGTACCCAAAACAAAGAAACTGCTGGAACTGAAAATAGATACGGGAATGGACAAACGTACAGTCGTTGCGGGAATCGCTGAAGATTTCGACCCCGGGAAAATAATCGGGAAGCAGGTAAGCATACTTGTGAACCTTGAGCCCAGAGAGATTAAAGGCATCAGATCACAGGGCATGATCCTAATGGCTGAGGATTCAAGAGGCAAATTAACATTTGTTTCTCCCGAAGAACCGACTGAAGAAGGAGCCGACATAAAATAGTGATGAGCAGAGCATTTTTTTCATTGATATTAAGAAACCTGGGGTTAATCTATTTTGGAGATAAGATCAGATACATTTTGCATTACCTTAAAAACTTCGGGGCCAATAAAAAATTCAGGCAGTCCAATCCTGGTATACAGATGCCTCCGGACTATCTTATTTATGAATCCTTTAGGATAGATTACAATAAATATTATTACGGGGGACTGGAAACCGGCAAGTGGCTGATATCAATGCTGGAAAAACATATTGTTTTGAAAAATATTGCTATCCTTGACTGGGGTTGCGGACCCGGTAGAATAGCAAGGCACCTTCCCGCCCTGCTCGATAAATCATGCAGAATACATGGTGCCGATAATAACGCGGAATCAATAAAATGGTGCCGTGAACATATTAAAGGAGTTAATTTTTCAAGGAACAGTATGTCTCCGCCTGTGATGTTCGATGACAGCTCTTTTGATATAATCCTTGGAATATCTGTTCTTACCCACCTTTCTGAAAAAATGCACGATGCCTGGTTTAATGAATTATTAAGAATTGCCCGTCGTAACGGCATTATCTTATTATCAACGCAGGGAAAAGCATTCCTGGGAATACTATCGAAAGACGAGATAAAAAAATTCAATGACGGCAAACTGGTTGCCAGGGGAAAAACAAGGGAAGGCCACAGGACTTACTCGGCCTTTCATTCACAAGCCTACATAAAAAAATTAATATATCCAAATAAAATACTTGAGTTTATTGAAGGCGGCAAATCAAAAGGAAAACCTCAGCAGGACATATGGATAATACAGGCCACCTGATGCGGGATTTATCATTATATGCTCAAAATCCAGACCGTACGGTTCAGATCTTTACGAATCCTTTCCAGTTCACGTATAGCTATATTCCGGTTGTCAAAAGAAGAAAGTGTAACCCTGTAATATCCGTTTTTGGTCTGAAGAATCTGAGGATTATATCCGTGATTCAACAGGTCTGTTTTTAACTTCCGGGCATTATCAAGCCTCTTAAAGCTTCCTGCTACAAGGTAATACTTGTTTGTCTGGCTTATTATATCTTCATCATACTTCTTTTCAGGTTCACTGTAAAAAAGAGCAACCTCCTTTTTTGTGGCATTGTCAATTATCTGCTCTAAATTTTTTACAGAATCCTGCTTTACTATTTTGCGTTTGCCGAAGACAATCTTTTCATTCTCCTTATTCCGAAGGCTATCTGATTTGCCGGCAACCAAAAAGCCGAAATTCAGGTTGTATAAATAATTCGAATCCGTTAAAGGAACCATCAATATCAACAGTAGAATTATAATTATAACACTGGCAGCAATCCAGAAACCTGTTTGCTTACGGTTAATAATTTTAACAGGCGGGGTTCTTATTCCCGAATCGTCAATAGTGCCGGTTTTTTCAAGTTCATCTAATTCGAGATTCATTAATCCGTAAGAATCTATAAGATAGTTCTCATCACTGAAAGAATAAAACAATACTTCGCCGCTATTTATATCTTTAACAAATGTTCCCAAACCTTCAAAAACAACTTTCTCTCCACTGTCAAGCCTGCCATTTATTTCGTTGACAAAGTCTTCAACCAGTCTTCGTGCTCTTGTATTAAATGTCTTGTTTTTCCGGGCAATATAGTTCACCAGAAGCCCGTTATCTCTTTTAAGTTCCCTGTGAAACTCTATCTCTTTTGAAGGAGGAGCCAGTATCTTTTTCCCGGGATCAATTTTTGCAGGACGGTATTTTGTGATAAATCCTCCGAACTGAGGCAGTATAACACACTCATTCGTTAATATCAATTCCTTTATATGAGCAGCGATATCCAATTCCTATAAGACTTCCGGACAACTACAATAAATATAATTTTGTCCAAAATTAATAAAATAATAATCATTAAATACTTATAAACACTACTTGGCGATTTATTAACCGTAAAAAGTTATGACTTAAATTAATACTATTAGATAATTATTATTCGTTACCAAAATATTATATTAGTATATAATTTTAATAATTATACGGTATGAGAGAAATCAGGATGGTTGATCTTAACAACCAGTATCTTAAAATAAAAGATGAGATTGACAGCGCCATACAGAATGTTATTGATTCCGCAGCTTTCGTTAAAAGTCCGGTTGTTAATAAGTTTGAAAGCGACCTGTCTGCATATCTTGGAGCGCCTCATGTCATTTCCTGCGGTAACGGCACCGATGCATTACAGATTAGCCTGATGGCACTGGACCTTAATCCCGGTGATGAGATAATCACACCCGTCTTCACATTTATTTCAACTGTTGAAGTGATTTGTCTTCTTGGTTTGAAGCCTGTTCTGACAGATGTGGACCCCCTCACTTTTAATATTGATGCTGATGCCCTGCAATCAGTTATTACTGACAAAACAAAAGCTATTATCCCTGTACATCTGTTCGGACAATGTGCAGATATGCATAAAATCACAAAAATTGCTTCCGCCGGCAATATCCGGATTATTGAAGATGCCGCCCAGGCTATGGGATGTGAATTTTATACAAAGAGCAATGAGACTTTAAAAGCAGGAACTATAGGGCATATTGGATGCACTTCTTTCTTCCCCTCCAAGAACCTTGCATGTTTTGGTGATGGGGGAGCAGTAATTTCAAAAAATGATGAACTGGCAAAAAAGATTAGAACTATCGCCAACCATGGAATGCAGGTCAAATATTATTATGATTATATCGGTGTTAATTCACGGCTGGATGCAATTCAGGCAGCCATACTCAGTGTTAAATTAAAATACCTGGATAACTATAACCTGGCACGCCGGAAAGCAGCGGAATTTTATGACAATGCATTTATGAATATCCCCGATATAACAGTGCCCTTCCAGTCCGTTTACTCTAACCACATATTTCATCAATACACTCTGAGGATAAAAAACAATAAAAGGAATGATCTTAAAACCCACCTGCATTCAAAAGGCATTCCGTCTATGATTTATTATCCCGTACCACTGCACTTGCAAAAAGCATTTGCGTTCCTGGGATATGAAAGGGGGGATTTCCCGGTTAGTGAGGAGATATGTGAGACAGTAATCTCATTACCCATGCATACGGAACTTGATGAAGAACAGCAAGGGTACATTTCCAGGTCAGTAATTGATTTTTTCAAAAAATAACCGATATGGCCAGAGAATATTTTGCACATGAAACAGCAGTAATTGATGAAGGATGTCAAATTGGCAAGGGCACAAAAATATGGCATTTTTCACATATTATGTCCGGTTGCATAATCGGGGAAAATTGCAATATAGGACAAAACGTTGTAATCTCAGCCGGAGTAATACTTGGCAGAAATGTAAAAGTACAGAACAACGTTTCGGTTTATACAGGAGTCGTTTGTGAAGATGATGTGTTTTTAGGTCCCTCAATGGTATTTACCAATATTACCAATCCGAGAAGCGCCGTTGTTAGAAAAGATAAATATGAGAAAACGGTTGTTGAAAAAGGCGCTACCATTGGTGCCAACGCAACTGTATTATGCGGGATAAACATCGGCAGGCACTCATTTATAGGAGCTGGAGCAGTAGTGACAAAAGATGTCAGTCCCTATGCCCTGGTTGTCGGAAATCCTGCAAGACAAACGGGATGGATGAGTGAATACGGGCACAGGCTGCAGTTTGATGATAAAAACATTGCTATATGCCCTGAAAGTAATGAAAAATACCAGTTAAAAAAGGGTGCTGTCTCAAAGACTGGTTGATTATTATATTGTCCGAATTAAATATTTATTTATTATTGTTACGTAACTATCTTTGTACTGGTTACAACAACTATGATGAAAAAATTAATATTAGTCACCGGAGGTACAGGTTATATTGGTTCCCATACTGCCGTTGAACTTATTGAAAACGGTTATGAAGTAGTTATTGTTGATAACCTCTCTAACTCACGAATAGAAACACTTGACGGGATTGAGCAAATTACCGGTATAAGGCCGCGTTTTGAAAAATTTGACTTATGTGACAACGATAAAGTTGAAGAGTTATGTGAAAAATATCCTGACCTGGTTGCTATAGTGCACTTTGCGGCCCTGAAAGCTGTTGGTGAGTCGGTTGAATTACCCCTTGATTACTATTACAACAACCTTGTATCATTAATTAATCTGTTAAAGGCAATGGGCAAATATAATATTCCGTATATGGTATTTTCTTCATCGTCTACTGTATACGGCTTGCCTGATAAATTGCCGGTAACAGAAAATTCTCCTGTTAAAAAGGCCAGTTCTCCCTACGGCAATACCAAACAAATCTCCGAAGAAATAATTTCTGACACTATTCACGCAAATAGCAAGTTAAAAGCCATCTCACTGCGCTACTTCAATCCTATAGGAGCACACAAATCCGTTTTAATCGGAGAGCTGCCCCTGGATGTACCCCTAAATCTTGTACCTTATGTTACGCAGACTGCAATTGGGATCAGGGATCATTTGAGGGTTTTTGGAAACGATTATAATACCCCTGATGGAACAGGTGTAAGGGATTATATTAATGTTGTCGATCTGTCAAGAGCCCACGTTACAGCAATAAAAAGACTTATTGAAAATAAATCGGGCAGCAATTATGAAGTCTTCAACCTTGGCACAGGTAAGGGTTTATCAGTTCTGGAAATAATTAATACTTTTGAGAAAGTTACAGGCCAAAAGATAAAGTACAGGATATACCCGAGACGTGCCGGTGATATAGATATGGTCTACACCGACACATCCTATACTAACAGTGAACTGGGGTGGAAAGCAGAAGTATCACTCGAAGAGACTTTATTATCAGCCTGGAACTGGGAAAAGTATATAAGAAAAAAAATGGCAGAAAGAAAATAAAGTAAAAAATATGAATAAGACTATCCTTATTACCGGGGGTGCCGGATTTATTGGCTCACATGTAGTAAGACATTTTGTTAATAAATACCCTGATTATAAAATAGTAAATCTGGATAAGCTTACCTATGCAGGTAATCTCGAAAACCTTAGTGATGTTGAGTCAAAAAGGAATTATAAGTTCCTGAAAGCCGATATCAACAATCCGGTTGCAATAAATGAAATATTTGCGGAATCCCCTTTCGATGGAATAATTCATCTGGCAGCAGAATCTCATGTTGATCGCTCAATTTTGGATCCAATGGAATTTATTTATACAAATGTCGTGGGTACCGTAAATTTGCTCAATGCAGCAAGAAAAGTATGGGCAGATAATTGTACAGGTAAATTATTTTATCATATTTCAACGGATGAGGTGTATGGCTCTATTGAGCAGGGTGGATATTTTACTGAAGATACTCCCTATGAACCACGAAGTCCCTATTCCGCTTCAAAAGCAGGTTCAGATCATTTTGTCAGGGCATACTTTAACACCTATAAATTGCCGGTGATAATTTCTAACTGCAGCAATAACTACGGGCCTAATCAGTTTCCCGAAAAACTTATTCCTCTGACAATAAACAATATTAAAAATAACAAACCAATACCTGTTTACGGTAAAGGCGAAAATATAAGAGACTGGCTCTATGTTGAAGATCATGCAAAAGCTATAGATCTGATATTTCATAGGGGCACATCTGGAGAAACCTATAATATAGGAGGCGATAATGAATGGAGGAACATTGATTTAATCAATAAACTTTGTGCAATAATGGACAGGAAGCTGGGAAGAAAGGATGGCTCCTCGGCCAGGTTAATAACCTTCATCAAGGACCGTGCAGGCCATGATCTCAGATATGCTATTGACTGTACAAAACTGAAAAATGAACTGAACTGGAAACAGTCATTAAGCTTTGAAGAAGGACTTATTAAAACGGTAGACTGGTACCTTAATAATGAAAAGTGGTTAAATAATGTTCTGTCAGGAGATTATGAAAAATATTATGACAATCAATATGTTAAACGATAATCATTCAACAGTTACCGACTTTGCAAGGTTCCTTGGCTGATCAACATTACATCCCCTCATCACGGCGATATGATATGAAAGCAGCTGCAGAGGCACTACAGCCAGTAAAGGCGAGAAAACCGGATTGGTGTCGGGTATTTCAAGAACATGGTCTGCCAGATCTTTAATCACCTTATCCCCTTCCGTAACTATTGCAATTACAATTCCGTCTCTTGCTTTTACCTCCTGAATATTACTTACTATTTTATCGTATGATGAATCTTTGGTAGCAATAACAACAACTGGCATATTATGGTCTATCAATGCTATAGGGCCATGTTTCATCTCAGCCGCCGGATAACCTTCAGCATGGATGTAAGATATTTCCTTTAGTTTAAGAGCCCCCTCCAGTGCAACAGGGAAGAAATATCCCCTGCCAAGGTATAGAAAATTATTTGCCTCCCTATATAACCAGGCTATCTTCTTAAAAGACTCATTCATTTTAAGGATCTTTTCAATGTTCTGGGGCACCTGTGTCAGATCCCTGATATAACTCTTATATAACTGTTCAGACAGTATTTTTTTATTATGCCCGATTAGCATTGCCATCATTGCGAGCACGGTAACCTGGGCTGTAAATGCTTTTGTCGAGGCCACTCCTATCTCGGGCCCGGCATGAGTATATACTCCGCCGTCAGTCTCACGCGGTATGCTTGATCCTACAACATTGCAGATCCCAAGCACCAGTGCACCGGCTTCCTTTGCCAGATTAATAGCTGCCAGGGTGTCTGCTGTTTCCCCGCTCTGGCTTATGGCAATTATTACATCATCTTTGGTAATGACCGGATTCCTGTATCTGAATTCAGAGGCGTACTCCACTTCCACCGGGATCCTTGCCAAATCCTCAAACAAATATTCTCCCAGGAGTCCGGCATGCCATGAAGTACCGCAACCTATTATAATTATTCTCTTGGCTTCCATAAATTTTGGCAGTATATTGTAAAGTCCCCCCAGGCGTATCCCTGAATAATCTGATGCTACCCTCCCCCTGAAAGTATCAAGGATGGACCGGGGCTGCTCAAAAATTTCCTTAAGCATATAATGCGGGAAACCGCCTTTGTCTATCTCTCCTATATCCAGGTCAAGCTGCTGTATCTTGGGCGTTTGAGGATCATTTCTTACAGTTTTAAGTATCAGCTCATTTTTTGTAATAATTGCTATATCCCCGTCATTCAAATAAACGACACTCTTTGTATATTCTACAATAGGCGTCGCATCCGAGGCAAGGAAATATTCTTCATGTCCGACACCTATAACAAGGGGGCTGCCCTTTCTGGCAGCAATAAGTTTATCGGGCTCATCAGTACACATTATCACCAGTCCGTATGCTCCAACGACCCTCGTTAGTGCTAACCTTACTGCTATTTCAGCCTTCACCCCTCCCTTTAAATATATGTATTCTATGAGGTTAGCCAGCACTTCCGTGTCTGTTTCACTTTTAAACTTCACGCCCCTGGTCATCAGCTTCTCCTTCAACTTAGCATAATTTTCAATTATCCCGTTGTGTATAATTATAAACTTGCCTTTCTCTGAAGCATGGGGGTGAGCATTTATATCATTCGGCTCACCATGGGTCGCCCATCTTGTATGCCCTATTCCCAAATGCCCCGATACATCCTTATTATTTATATAGTTTTCAAGATCGCTAACCTTCCCCTTACATTTATAAATCAGCGAACCTTTGTTCATAATTGACACACCTGCCGAATCATAACCGCGATATTCCAGACGTTTAAGTCCGTTAATTAATACAGGGTATGCTTCCCTGTCCCCGATATAACCTATGATTCCACACATTTTTTAAAATTTTAACGTATTTTAGTATAATATATATTTAACTTAATCTTTTTATTGGCATTATTGCCACTTGACAGCACAACCCTGTTGGCTTGTTCAATATTATATGATATTTTCATGGTACTCTCATTATAACTGCCAACAAATAAACGCAGATAATTGTATTCCTTCCCTTCAACCAGGTCCTGGATATAATTGCCTATATTAAACCTGTATGCTTCGATCCCATCGTCATATTTCCCTCCAAAGTACCCGAGAAGTCCGAGCACTGAAGGATCATCAGGTAAAGCACTTTGCTCGCCCTCATTATTGACAGTCCTTAAGCCCAGTTGTGAGGGAATCTCATATTCAGTCTGTTCACTGCTATCTGTAAGGACAGGTACAATAAGCTCAGCCTTGCTTATTGATACATTACCCAATTCACTGATAAGGTTATTAATATAAGGTAATCTGATATTTGCAGCAGTACCTCCCAGGGACTGAAGATATATGGCTGTATCTTGGACAGATTCATCATTAATGTAAGGAATGCCCGCTTCGTTATGATTATTGAAATTAAAAACGCCTATCCTGACATAGGAGCCATAAAAATAATATGAATACTCTGATGTGTCTTTATCGTTATGGTAATATAAAATAATCCGTGAAGAATAATTTGAGGGTAAGGCATATAAGATCCGCCCATCTTCACTAACCTGCTCAACTGCAAAATACAACCCTTTCATGTTCGCTTTGAAAACCGAATCATTTGAATAAAAAAGACTGTCATCTTCAACCGGGGGATTAAGAAGTTTATTTGCAAAAAATTTATTTAGATATATCTTCATTAATGTAGAGTCTGTATTATCATTATCAACATTCATATCACTTACAACAGGATCTGAAGTATTAATTTTATTTATATTATAATATCCTGTGACATCAAAGTCAGAATTATAGTCTATAGAATCCGCCAAATCTGATGTAAGCTCGTAGACACTTATTTTTGATGTAAACTCATCTTTGCCATAACCTCCTGAACAAAATAATTCAATAATTAATGAATCACATATAGGATTGTCACCAAAGTCAATATAATAACTATAGGCAAATTGTGCCAGTAATTCTGCTTTGACAGCTCCGAATACAGGATCAACATAGCTGCCTATAGGCATCTGGTATTTACCAACAGTAACAAGGGGCTCCGGCTCGATAGTATAGGCTTCTACTGTAATCGTATCAATTGATCCGACTTCCACCAAATCGGAGTCCTTTAAAAAATCCAGTCCCAGTTTGCCGGGATCTTCCTGGCATGCATAAACTGAAATCAGCAAAGTACAATAAATGATATATTGTTTGATGGAGATTAGGGATACTCTGTCTTTGGAGGTGGAGAGAGAAAATCTAAGCATTAACAGTTTCAGTTAAAATTTTATTATAAAACTCGGAATATATATCAATGTAATTATCACCATTATAATAATTAAGTATAGGTTTATCTTTAATTTCAATAAACTTTTTAATGTCAGGATCAATATTATCGCTTCCCAGAATTACAGCATCCGTCATACTTATAGCCAGTTTGTTGAGGTTAATATAATTCGGGTCCTCAATAATATTTAATTCCTCACCGGTAATTCCTTCTGATATTAATTTGCTCTTTAACGATTTATTTAACGGTTTGTTAAAATCATTATTATATATCGACAGGATAATCTTTGAGTCCAGAAAAAGAGGGTTATCGTAAAATACCTTTTTAAGATATAAGGGTATTAAACTTGTAAACCAGCCGTGACAATGGACAATATCAGGAGCCCATTGCAGCTTCTTGACCGTCTCAATTACCCCTCTTGCAAAGAAGATCGCTCTTTCATCATTATCATCAAAGTACTCTCCATTCTCATCATGTAATATATGCTTTCTTTGAAAGTAATCATCATTATCGATAAAATAAACCTGCATTCTGGCAGTCTGTATCGAAGCAACCTTTATGATCAGGGGATGGTCTGTATCATTAATAATAATATTCATTCCCGACAGCCTTATAACCTCATGTAACTGATTTCTTCGCTCATTTATACATCCGTACTTTGGCATAAATGTGCGAATTTCTCTTCCTCTCTCCTGAATACCTTGCGGAAGATTGCGGGCAATAATAGACATCTCTGTTTCCGGTAAATATGGGGTTATTTCCTGTGAGATATACAAAATTTTCGTACCTTCCATACAGCTAATGGATAATATTTTCGATTAATATGCAAAATTACTAAAAATAATTAAGATTATATAATTCAATGACTGCAACAGTATTTTATGACTTCTCTGTCAGCACATAATTAAGGGTGCAGGAAATTACTCTTTGCCCAGCCACCGATAAATCATAAAATTTTTAAATTTCGATTTAAAAAATTGTATGTTTGATTTAAAATAAACAAGAACATTTATCCGCACATGGATATATTCAAACATAAATCAGGCATCCGCAGAAAAATTGAATCCCTCGGGCCAGGGTCGACAATTGGTTTTGTCCCCACAATGGGAGCATTGCATAAAGGACACCTGTCACTTATTGATTGTTCATTAAAACAAAATGATATTACTGTAGTAAGCATTTTTGTAAATCCGACACAGTTTAATGATGAAAGTGATTTTAAAAATTACCCCAGGACTCTTGACGCTGATCTGAAAATCCTGAGAACAATAAATTGTAATATCGTTTTTACACCGGAAGAAAGCGAGATGTATGATAAACCTGACAACTTTGAATATGACTTCGGACATCTGGATAAAGTACTGGAAGGTAAATACAGACCCGGACATTTTACAGGGGTTGCCAGAATAGTAACAAGACTGTTTGAAGTAGTTACTCCTCATAAAGCTTATTTCGGACTTAAAGACTTCCAGCAGTTTATAATTATTAAAAAACTTACCGAAGATTTAAAGTTGCCTGTCAGTATTATCTCCTGTCCTACTGTGCGTGAGAAGGACGGACTGGCAATGAGCTCCAGGAACAGCCTTTTAACTGCCGAACAACGTAAGCATGCCCCCCTCATTTATCATACTTTATGCCAGGCTGAAAAAAACAGTAAAAAATATACTGTCGGCTATGTAAAAAAAACTGTAGTAAACACATTGAATAAAGACCCATATCTTAGCGTCGAGTATTTTGAAATAGTTGACAATATTAATCTTAATCCGGCCAAAAGCTGGGAAGAACCATCTGTAAAAGTCGGCTGTATTGCAGTAAAAGCAGGAGATGTAAGACTTATAGATAATATAGTTTTTAATTTGTAACTTTGCATATTATGCAGATAGAAATAGTAAAATCAAAAATACACAGGGTAACCGTTACGGATGCAAACCTTAACTATATAGGCAGTATTGGCATTGATGAAGATTTAATGGATGCTGCAAACCTTATCGAATTTGAAAAAGTCCAGGTACTTGATATCAACAACGGCGAACGGCTTGATACTTATGTAATGAAGGGGAAAAGAGGTACCGGAGAAATATGTATTAACGGTCCGGCCGCAAGGAAAGTAAATATTGGAGATATAATAATTATTGTTTCCTACGCTGCAATGGATTTTGAAGAAGCAAAAAAGTATAGTCCTGCACTGGTCTTCCCGGATACTAAAACCAACAAACTCTTAAAGTAGCATCCTCATTTGTGTTATGCTAATTTCTATTTAATATATTTCTGTATCTGTTAAACACTATCATTAATGGACAAACTGGAGATAATAAAATCAAAAATAATCGGAGCAGATTCTCTTCACTACCGTCTGGCACAGTGGAGATTTAATGGAAAAACAATAGTATTTACAAACGGATGTTTTGATATTGTACACAGGGGGCATATTGAATATTTGTCCAAAGCCGCCGGTTATGGTGATATCCTGGTAATCGGATTGAATACCGATAAATCGGTAAAGAAAATAAAAAGAGCAGGGAGGCCATACCAGGATGAATATTCCCGTGCCCTGATCCTTGCATCACTATTTTTTGTTACGGCAGTGATCCTTTTTGATGAAGAAACACCTTATGAGCTGCTGAAGATCATTCAGCCCGATGTACTTGTTAAAGGCGGTGATTATAAACATGAAGAAATAGTAGGCAGGGATATTGTTGAAGCTAAAGGAGGAAAGGTCATTACTATTGATTATATCAGTGGATGTTCTTCAAGTGACATAATAAGTAAGATAACTTCAGAAAACAGTTAAAATAAGAACTGCCTCCGTACAAATATTTAAAATTAATACTGATGCCGAAATCCAGAACTGTATATATATGCCAGAATTGCGGGGCTGAAGCTTCAAAATGGATGGGAAGATGCCAGTCGTGCGGGCAGTGGAATACCTACGTTGAAGAAATAGTACAAAGAAACATCAAAACACATGAATTGAAATTTTCCGGGCCCGGCTTTGATCCTGTATCAATTTCAGAAATAGTATCAACAAGTGAAAAGAGAATAGACACTAAAAATACTGAAATAAACAGGATACTGGGTGGAGGATTAGTGCCGGGGTCCCTCGTTTTGCTGGGGGGCGAGCCGGGAATTGGCAAATCAACTATCGCATTGCAGCTTGCCCTGACTATTAATGAATTGAAAATTCTTTATATATCAGGCGAAGAAAGCTATCAGCAGATAAAACTCCGTGCCGACAGGTTAAAACTGAAAAGTGACAACTGCTTTATACTTAGTGAAATATTAATAGAGAATATATTTGCGCAAATTCAGAATATTAAACCCGACATTGTTATTATTGACTCGGTACAAACATTGCAAACTGAAGATATAGAATCTTCACAGGGAAGTGTTTCCCAGGTGAGGGAATGTGCCTCAAGACTATTAAAATTCGCAAAAAAAACTTCTATCCCTGTAATATTAATCGGACACATAACCAAAGACGGTAGTCTGGCCGGACCAAAAATCCTGGAGCATATTGTTGATACTGTTTTGTTATTCGAAGGAGACAGTAACTATGTATACAGGATACTTAGAGTATTAAAGAACAGATTCGGGCCAACCTCCGAGCTGGGTATTTTCGAGATGCAAAATAGCGGGTTAAGGGAAATTAATAATCCCTCGCAGATACTGATTTCCCCGGGTACTGAAAATATGAGTGGCGTGGCAATAGCATCTACAATAGATGGGATACGCCCATTTTTAATAGAAGTCCAGGCCCTGGTAAGCTCGGCTGTTTACGGTATGCCCCAGCGAAGCACAACGGGATTTGATATCAGAAGATTAAACATGTTACTTGCCGTACTTGAGAAAAAAGCGGGATTCAGACTGGCAACAAAAGATGTATTTTTAAATATTGCCGGAGGAATAAAGGTCAGTGATCCTGCTATAGACCTTGCAGTAATATGCGCTATACTTTCTTCAAGCTTTGATAAGCCAATAAATAAAAAAATATGCTTTGCCGGAGAGGTTGGCTTATCAGGTGAAATAAGACCTGTAAATCATATTGATCAGAGAATAAAGGAAGCGGAAAGACAAGGATTTCAGGAAATTTTTATTTCAAATATTAATGTAAGTCCGGTTGCTAAAACTAAAATAGGAATAACAAGAGTAAAAAAAGTTGAAGGCGCAATAAAATACCTGTTCAAATAACTGCCTCAGTCCAAATCCATATCATCAATCTCAAGAGCCCCAATATCGTCAGTCTCATATTTGTCACAATCAATAACAATATTAAAATCGGGAGGTTCTTCAAAAACATCTTCCTGTGTAATTCCAAGTGATGAATCGGCATAAACTTTCTCCATATAATGTGCCCATATTGGCAAAGCCATATTTGTACCGGAGCCCATAGCCAATTCATCAAAATGTACTGCCCTGTCCTCTGCCCCCACCCAGATTCCTGAAATAAGCTTCGGCGTAATTCCTATAAACCATCCGTCTGAATGATTCTGTGTTGTTCCCGTTTTGCCTGCAATCTGTGCCGTGAAATTATACCTGTATCTTAATCTTACGGCCGTTCCAAAATTTATTACCCCCTCCATAAGGTTAAGCATCAAAAATGCTGTCTGCTCACTAATTGATTCCACCCTCTCAGGCTGAAAAGTTGCCAGCAGGTTCCCGTTCTTATCCTCAATCCTTGTCACGTATAAAGGATCAGTGTGAATTCCTTTATTGGCAAAAGTTGCGTATGCCCCAACCATTTCCTCGACAGACATATCCGAAGTTCCATAAATCATGGGAGGCACAGGATCAATATAGCTTTTTATCCCCATCTTATACGCAATATCTGCAATAGGCCGGGGCTTAAATCTTTTGACCAGCCATGCAGATATATTATTCTCTGAAAGCGCCAGTCCCCACTTTAAAGTCCTCATCTGATTCATATCCTTGGGCCTGCTATTACTTTTGGGTATCCATACAGTGTCCTTATCGTAGAAAACCTGGGTAGTATTCAGCACTTGCTGGCAGGGAGAGAATCCTTCCTGCATCGCCAGAATATAAAGAAAAGGCTTAAATGTCGATCCGGCCTGCCTCTTACCCTGGGTTACATGATCATATTTAAAATACCTGAAATCAAGTCCCCCCACATAAGCTTTAACTTCGCCAGTCACAGGATCCATTGATAATAATCCGGACTGAAGAAAATGCTTATAGTAAATAATTGAATCCAGGGGCGTCATGACTGTATCAATATCGCCCTTCCAGCTAAATACTGTCATTTCTACAGGAGTATTGAATACTTTATAAATTGATTCCCTTGACATACCCTGCCTCCTGAGCTTCCTGCCCCTGTCGGAATTTGCCATCGCCGTCCAGAGAATACTATTAATCTGATTTTGATCGAGATCATCAGAGAAAGGAGCATCCTTCCTTCCCTTTTTCTCACTTAAAAAAACATCCTGCAAATATTCCCCCAGATACTCCCTGACGGCTGCCTCAGCGTATTGCTGCAATTTTGAGTTAATAGTAGTATAGATTCTTAGTCCGTCCGTATAAAGATCGTAGGAGGAGCCATCAGGTTTTTTATTTTTATTGCACCAGCCATATAAGGGATCACTTTCCCATTTAATGGAATCCTCCCTGAACCTGCTGTATTGAAAATAATTTCTCCTTACCGGTTTTTCAGCAGTAAGTGTCCTTCTGATGAACTCCCTGTAATATGTTGCCAATCCCAGATTATGTGAAATCTTCTGGTAATTTGTTACAATAGCCAGTTTTTTTATTGAATCGTATTCGGCTTCTTTAAGAAATCCGTACTTCTTCATCTGTGAAAGAACAATATTACGCCTTTTCAGGGCAAGCTCCGCATAATTCTCCCTCAGTGGATTATATAATACCGGATTTTTTGCCATCCCTATCAGCATTGCTGCTTCTTCAATTTTCAGGGAGTCCGGACTCGTATTAAAATATACCTGTGCAGCAGATTTTATGCCGACAGCCTTGTATAAAAAATCAACCTGGTTGAAATACATTGTAATAATTTCCTGCTTTGTGTAAGATCTTTCAAGCTTAACGGCCGTCACCCACTCCCTGAGTTTCGTAATTATTAATTTTGCCGCTCTTGTATACCTGGAATCATAACTGGTTGTATCACGGGGAAATAAATTCTTTGCCAGTTGCTGCGAAATTGTGCTTCCCCCACCGCTCCCCCTTTGGCCGCCCAGGATCGTCCTGAATAATACCCTGGCCAAGCCCCGCGCATCAATTCCAGAGTGTTTATAAAACCTTATATCCTCGGTGGCTATTAAAGCATCAATTAAATGCTGCGGCAGATCCTTATAGTCTACAAATGTGCGGTTCTGATTCTTATAGTAAAATGACCCCAGGACAACCCCATCTTCACTGATAACCTGTGTGGCCAGGTTAATGCTTGGATTTTCAAGCTCTTCAAAATCAGGCATGTATCCAAGTTTGCCCTTTGATATCAGAATAAAAATAATCAGAAGAAAAATAAACGGTGATACAAATACTGCCCAGAAAATTATATTTAACCTTTTTCGCGATATCTTTGCTTTATTCATAATAAAATTGCATGTTTGACGTAAAAGTAATAATTATTTGATTTAAATTTTTGAAGTTCGAGTTGTAATTATTTTACTTTGTGAAGTTTTTAATAATTTTACTTAATGATTGAAAATTTAGTAATAGTTGAATCACCGGCCAAAGCAAGAACTATTGAAAAATTCCTTGGCAAAGAGTTCCAGGTAAAATCAAGTATGGGTCATATCAGGGATCTGTCAAAAAAAGATCTCGGTATTGATATTAAAAATGAATATAAGCCTAAATATATTGTCCCTGAAGATAAAAAGAAAATAGTCGCTGAATTGAGAAAACTGGTTAAAGAATCCAGAACAGTATGGTTGGCTTCAGATGAAGACAGGGAAGGTGAAGCAATTGCCTGGCATCTGTGCGAAGCTCTTGAGCTTAATAAAGACCATACTAAACGTATAGTCTTTCATGAAATAACAAAAAATGCCATACTTAATGCTATTAAGAATCACAGAGGAATAGACTATGACCTTGTTGATGCCCAGCAGGCAAGAAGAATTCTTGACCGGCTGGTAGGTTTCGAGCTTTCTCCCTTATTATGGAAAAAAGTAAAACCTGCCCTGTCTGCAGGAAGGGTCCAGTCTGTTGCCGTGCGCCTTATTGTCGAAAGAGAAAGGGAAATAATAAATTTCAAATATTCACCTTATTACAAAATATCAGGAATATTCAAGGTAAAGGATAAGGATAACAGGATATATGAACTGAAGGCAGAGATACAGAATAAAATAGAATCAGAAAAAAAAGCCATTGAACTTCTCGAAAAATTTAAAGTTGCAACATTTTCTATTGCAGATATAACAAAGAAACCTTCCAGGAAAACTCCATCGCCTCCTTTTACTACATCGACCCTGCAGCAGGAAGCAAGCAGAAAACTCGGATTTTCAGTAGCACAAACCATGATAATCGCCCAGCATCTTTACGAAGCCGGGAAAATAACGTATATGCGTACTGATTCGGTAAATTTATCTAATACTGCCCTGTATGCGGCAAAAGAAATTATTTCCAGGGAATACGGGGATAAATATATAAATATCAGAAATTATAAAACCAGGTCGAAGAGCGCACAGGAAGCCCACGAGGCTATTCGTCCGACATATCTCGCAAAACAGGCTATTACAGGCAATAATTCCGAAAAAAAATTATATGACCTTATATGGAAAAGAACTGTAGCATCCCAGATGAGCGATGCCTTAATTGAAAAAACTACCGTAATAATAAATATTTCCAACGCAGATGAAAAATTCGTGGCAACAGGTGAAATACTTACTTTTGATGGGTTTCTAAAAGTATACAACGAGTCACCTGACGAAGAATCTGAGGAAAGTTCAAAAGGACTTTTACCTCCTTTAAAAATTAATGACCCTTTAATACCTGCTGCAATAAGTGCTACTGAAAAATTCACCTATCCCCCTCCACGTTATACCGAAGCCAGCCTGGTTAAAAGACTTGAGGAGCTGGGAATAGGAAGACCCTCAACATATGCACCGACAATATCTACAATTCAGCAAAGAGGATATGTTATCAAACAGGATAAACAGGGTGATGAAAGAAAATACATATCATTGACATTAAAAGATAACAGCATAGGCAAGGAGATTAAAACTGAACTTGTTGGAGCAGCAAAAGCAAAACTATTCCCCGATAATATAGGGATGATAGTAAATGACTTTCTGGTCCAGAATTTCGGGGAAATACTGGATTATAACTTTACAGCAACAATTGAGGAAGAATTTGATGATATAGCTTCAGGGAAGAAAAACTGGACCGATATGATAGACACATTCTATAAACATTTCCATCCGAAAGTGGAAACAACCCTTGCAAAATCAGAATTAAACAGGGGAGATCGCTATCTGGGCGATGATCCTGAAACAGGCAAGCGAGTGATAGTGAAGATGGGCAGATATGGAGCAATAGTGCAGATTGGTGAAAATACAAGCAAAGAAAATGAAGAAAAACCCCGCTTTGCCAGCCTCAGAAAAGGTCAGAACCTCGAATCAATAACCCTTGAAGAAGCCCTTCAGCTTTTCAGGCTTCCCAGGGTAATAGGACAGCTGGAAGGAATAGACCTTATAGTAAGCATTGGCAAGTTTGGCCCTTATGTGAAACATGATTCAAAATTTTACTCTCTTATAAAGGGTGTTGATGACCCATACTCAATAAACATGGAAAGAGCTATCGAAATAATTAAGGAAAAACTTGAGAAAGACAGAAACAGAATAATAAAATCCTTTCAGGAAGATAAGGATCTTATGATCCTCAACGGCAGGTGGGGACCGTATATATCCTATAAAAAAGAAAACTTTAAGGTGCCGGGGAAAGTTGACCCAAAATCCATGTCTTATGAAGACTGCATAAGAGTTATTAAAGAAACTGCCAAAACAAAAAAAAGTCATAAAAAAAAATAGTCTTAAATATTTATGAATCTTAATGATTACTTCAATCCGGTTGAGCTTGATAAGCCCGATGATACTGAAATACTGAGTGATTCAATTCTCGGCAGAAATATTAAAATAAATACCCCGAGCGTGCCTATTGACGAAATCAGCAATTATAATATAGCTGTCCTTGGCGTACCCGAAGACAGGAACTCTTATAACAAAGGGGTTTCGCTTGCCCCGGATCATATAAGGTCAAGTCTTTACAAGCTATATAAAATTGATGACAAGCTGAAGATCATTGATCTTGGCAATCTTAAAGAAGGTAATACATACACTGATACTTACTACGGGTTGCGTGAGGTAATAATTGAACTCCTGAATAATCAGGTAGCATCAATTATACTGGGAGGCACACAGGATCTGACTTATGCAGTTTATCTGGCATTTGAACAATATAAACACAATGTTAAGCTCATTACCGTTGACTCTGTTATCGATCTTGATGAGAAAAAATTTGATGCAAAATCGTTTCTTTCAAAGGTTATACTGAATAATGACAAAATATTCAAGTATGTGAACCTTGCACATCAGCAATACTTAAATGATCAGAAATTATTAAAGCAGCTGGATAGTCTTTTTTTTGATTCTGTAAGACTCGGACTTATCCGGTCAGATATTTCGGTTGTTGAACCGGTATTAAGGGATGCAGATATTTTAAGTCTTGACATATGTGCTATAAAGCATTCTGATGCCCCTGCAAACCGTTATCCTTCGCCAAACGGATTACATGCAGATGAAGCATGCCAGATTGCAAGATATGCAGGCCTGAGTGACTCAGTGGCTTCATTTGGTATATACGACCTTAATCCCGTCTATGAAAATAATAAGCAGACTGCCAATCTTGCCGCACAGATTATCTGGTACTTCATTGACGGATATAATGTAAGAAAAATTGAAAACCCCCTCTCTGAAAATCAGAACTTTAAGGTCTTCATAGTAAGCCACAAAGACATGGAATATGAAATAACTTTTTATAAAAGTCTGATTACAAATCGCTGGTGGATGGAAATTCCAAAAACCAACTCATCAAATCCCTTAATAATAGCATGTTCTCATGAAGACTATCAACAAGCATGTAACCATGAGATCCCTGATTTATGGTGGAAAACTTACCAGAGAATAAATTAACCCTGCCTGTTTTGCATCACAATAAATCAATTGATTCATATATCCTTGCTTCATATATTTAATAAAAACCCTATAAAAAGTAACTTTATTGAATGAATAAAGTATAAAAAGATAATTTTATTTTGTATTTTTATTAACACATAACTGTTAATTTTAATTTGCTTGAATACAATATTTTTACTTATTTTACTTTTTATATAAGGTGATTAGAGGAATATACTGATAAATTGAAAAGTAGGAAAGTAAAAAATTATGTATAAATTCACTTTAATATCATTAGGTTTAATTATTTCTATATTCTTAGAAGCTCAACAAGATTATCAGGTAAGCCATTTTATGTTTGACCAAATATCCATAAATCCGGGCTCGGCAGGCAATAAAGATGTTGTATGCGTTAATGGTATCTTGCGCCAGCAATGGCCAGGTATTGAAAATGGCCCTGAAGATCTTATTCTTAATGCTGATTTTCCCTTTAAACTCTTCAATCAAAATCATGGCTTCGGCCTTTCTATTACACGCGATAAAATAGGATTTTATAATGATATCAGTCTTAAACCCGCCTATGCTTTCAGGGCAAATGCAGGTAATGGCAAACTGGGTATAGGAATCAGCCTGAATATTCAGAACAGGACTCTAAAGCCCAACTGGCAAATACCGGATAACACGAGCTACCATACCAGGTATACTGATGATCCTTTAATACCTGAAAGTGAAGAACCTATTTTTGCAATTGACGTCGGATTTGGCCTTTTTTATAAATCAGAAGAATTGTATGTCGGATTTTCCTCCACCCATCTAAATGAAGGAACTTTCAAATATAAAGAAGCTACCAAAGAAGTCAGTGAAAAGCTTAAACGTCATTATTATATCACCTCCGGATATAATATACAGATGCCCAATCCTTCTTTTGAATTGATGCCATCCCTATTAATACAATCTGATGGTTCTATTCACAAAATTGATTTAAATGTCATACTTTTATACAATAAAAAGTTTTGGGGTGGCGTTACTTATAGGCCAGGCAGTGCAGTTGTAGGGATGCTGGGACTGGAAGTTATTAACGGACTAAAAATTGCTTACGCCTATGATTTTAATACGTCAGCCATAATGAAACATGTGAGTTTACCCTATGAGATAGCAGTGAGTTATTGTTTTAAAATTGGCATTGAAAAAACACCACAAAAATACAAGAGTATTAGATTTTTATAAAAAAATAATTAAATTTAAAGAAAATTAGAAGTTAAATATAATTGTTATTTCAGATAAATACCTTCGATTATGAAAAAGTTAATTACTTTAGGCTTAGTTGTATTATTACTATTTGTTAGTAATTGCACGAACTTCAAAAGCGGGGATTTGACCGGGGTACCTGGGAGATCAAAATATTTTGAACCTGATCCGTTCGGGATGGTTTTTGTACCACAAGGCAGCTTTACTATGGGACCGAATGACCAGGATGTATCCTGGGCCCAAACCGTATTTTCCAAAACTGTAACTGTTGATCCGTTCTGGATGGATGAAACTGAAATAACGAATAATGAATACAGGCAGTTTATTTACTGGGTTCGTGATTCAATTATGAGAAGAATGCTGGGTGAACAGTTGGACGATTACGTTATTACAGATGATGCATTCGGAAATCCGATTGAACCTCCTGCAATAAACTGGGAAGTAAAAATAGTCTTCACCGATGAAGAAACAAATGAGATCCTTAATGAATTATATCTTCCTGATAATGAAAGGTTTTTCAACAAAAAAGAGATTGATACAAGAAAATTGATGTATGAATACTACTGGATTGATTTGAAGCAGGCAGCAAAAAAATCAAACAGGTATAATTTTGAAACAAAACAGTACGAAGGATTCATATTAAATAACGATGGCGAAAGAATTGATATAAGAGACCGTTCATCATTCGTTATAAGAGATGTTATTAATGTGTATCCTGATACATTGTGCTGGATAGCAGACTTCACTTACTCTTATAATGAACCTTATACGACTATGTACTTCTGGCATCCTTCATACGACAACTACCCCATTGTAGGGATAACATGGGAACAGGCTACAGCATTTTGTATCTGGAGAACCCAGCTTCTTAATTCTGCTTTACGCAGTGCAAGGCAGGCAGGCGTTCATAACTACCGCCTTCCTATAGAATCGGAATGGGAATATGCCAGCAGGGGCGGACTGGATCATTCCATGTACCCTTGGGGCGGTTACTATACGCGTAATAAAGAAGGTTGCTTCCTGGCTAACTTTAAACCATTAAGAGGTAATTATGCCGATGACGGAGGTGTAATTACAGTATCAGTCGGGACTTACCAGCCTAATGAATACGGACTTTATGATATGGCCGGAAATGCCGCAGAATGGACTTCAAGTGCTTATGATGAATCTGCCTATATGTTTTCTCATGATTTGAATCCTGATTACCGTTACAATGTAAAACCCGATGATCCCCCGGTACTAAAAAGAAAAGTTATTAGAGGAGGCTCATGGAAAGATATCGGCTACTATTTACAGTGCGGAACCAGAAGCTATGAGTACCAGGACACAGCCAAGTCATATATCGGGTTCAGATGTGTAAGATCATACATGGGAACTAATTAAAAATTTATTTAATCTAACTAAACTCTAAGAATCTATGGCAAGTATTACTGATATTGTCGAAAGTTCGGGCTGGAAAAATTTTATGGCCAAACTTTATGGTATTGGTGCGTCAGTGGTAATAATAGGAGCATTATTCAAAATTATGCACTGGAAGGGTTCAGGTATATTCCTTACTCTTGGATTATGTACGGAAGCTACAATATTCTTTTTCTCAGCATTTGAACCATTACATGAAGAACTTGACTGGACCCTCGTATATCCTGAGCTTGCTGGTATGGGAGATGAAGATGAAATTGAACATTTTAAGGAAGGTGCAATAACTGATGGGGAAAGGCCAATAGAAAGAATAGAAAGCCTGTTAACCACTTCAGGTGTTGATGAAACCGTGCTTAAAAAGCTGGGAGAAGGACTGAGCAAGCTAAACCAGGCCGTAATGAATATCGCTGACATATCAAATGCAACTGTTGCAACCAAAAGCTTCCTGGACAACCTGCAGAGCGTCGCAAACTCTGTTAATTCACTGAATGATACTTATACCAGCTCCACGGAAACAATTAAGGAATCAGCAGGTAATCTTGCCAGCGCATACTTTAATTCTGCGGATTTGATAACTAAATCAGGTTCCAATGTTGCCGACTCGTATCAGAAAATTGCCGATGCCCTGATGGGTGAACAACAATCAATTTCTGAAAGTGGCAAAACGCATGAAAAACATCTTGAATCGCTGAACAAGAACTTATCTGCACTTAACGCAGTATATGAACTTCAAATTAAAGAGAGCCATGAGCAGATGAAGGGATCACACGATGTATATACCGGACTGGGAAATATGATCAAGAAACTTAAAGAATCGGTTGACGAAACTAATAAGTACAAGGAAGAAATATCCAAATTAAAAGAGAGTATTTCTTCATTGAACGCCATATACGGCAACATGCTCTCAGCAATGAATATAATGATTAAAAAATAACCGTTTAACTCTCATTTATATAGAATATGGCCCACGGTAAGGAAACCCCAAGACAGAAAATGATTGGCATGATGTATCTTGTGCTGACTGCCTTGCTGGCACTTAATGTGGCAACAAGTGTCCTGGATGCCTTTGCAATAATTGATGAGGGACTGAGTAAAACGGCACAGACAATCCAGGATAAAAATGAAGATGTATACAGGGAATTTGATAAACAGTTTACAATAAATGAAGCTAAGGTCAGCAGCTGGAGAAATATGGCACTTAAAGTAAAAGAAGAAGCCGATAAATTATATAAACATATCCAGGATTTAAAAATTGAAGTCGTAATTGAAGCCAAAGATGAAGAAGCAATTGAGGGTGACGTAATACACAGGGAAAAAATTAAGGCAACCACCGATTACGACACACCTAAAAGAATTATGATTGGCAGTGAATATAGATCTGACTGCAAAGCAGCAATGCTTAAAAAGATGATTGAAGACTACAGAAATTTTCTGCTGGACATGGTTAAAGAAGATAATGTAAAGTTAAGGGAATCGATTGAAAACGGACTTGTAACTGCCGATCAGAGCAAGGAAAAATCGAAAGGCAGATCAGGGGATAATTTAAGATGGGAAGAACATAAATTCGGACACTCTCCTCTGGTTGGATTTCTGGCAATAATGTCAAGCCTCCAGATAGACGTGAGAAATGCGGAATCCGAGGTAATAAAATATTTATTTTCACAAATAGAAGCAGGGGATGTTAAATTTAACGAAATTGAAGCAGTGGTTATACATAATTCAAATTATATTATTAAAGGTAATGATTATGTGGCCCAAATATTCCTTGCTGCAAGAGATACGACACAGCCTCCCAAGGTTTGGATCGCCCCCGGAGATCAGCCATATGACATAATAAGGGACGAAGGGGGAAACATAACAGACTACAGGCTGAGAGACGGTGTTGATTATACAAGCCTGCCCGTGGAACAAGGAAAAGGAAAAGGTATTTACCGCGTTAAAGGGACAACCATGGGCTATAAAAAATGGGGCGGCATAATTGAGATCCAGGGACCGGGAGGGGATCCTATAAGAAGACCGTTCACTGAAACTTACCAGGTTGCTGAAGGCAACGTTGTTGTTTCTCCTACTAAAATGAACCTTTTTTATATCGGTGTTGAAAATCCGGTTGATATCTCCGTTGCAGGTGTAGCCCCCGATAAGGTGTTTGCCGACATAACAAACGGTACGATAACAAGATCAAAAGATGCATGGATTGTCAGGCCCCGGAGACCGGGAAACAGTTTTGTTATAGTAAGTGCTGAAATCGACGGAACAAAAAGGGAAGTGGACAGGAAAGAGTTCAGGGTTAAAACTGTACCTACACCACAGGCCATGGTCAACAATCAGACAGGAGGAGCAATAAACAAGAATGTGCTGCTCGCACAGACTGGGGTGGCAGCCGTAATGGAGAACTTTGAATTCGACCTTACATTTACAGTTACAGAATTTAAGGTGCTTACCATTGTACAGGGATTTGTCAGGGAAGCTAAATCAGAAAACAACAATTTTACTCCAAGACAATATGAAATTATTAGGGGACTGTCAAAAGGAAGTCCATTATATATTCAGGACATTAAAGCAGTCGGACCGGATGGTGGCGTCAGGAATTTACAAACAATAAATTTTAAAATAAACTAACCTTTAAAACCTATATATGATGAAACGAGTAGTAGCTTTTCTTATCGGATTATCTTTATTAACAGTTTGGTTGGTAAAATTACCCGCTCAGGATACAAAAACAGAGGTTTATGTAAGGGAACATATCCCGAATAAAATACCCGTGCCTTATGCATACGTCAGGGAAGCTGACGTTATGTGGGCAAAGGATGTATACAGAATAATTGATCTTAAGCAAAAACAAAACCTGGCCCTGTATTATCCGACACATCCTATAGGCGACAGGATGAACCTTGTTGATTTGCTGTTGCATGGCATAGATTATGAAGGTGTACGTGCATTCTCAACAGATGATCCTTTAAATGAATTTACAATTCCTATGACCAAGGATCAAATTGATGAGAAATTTGAAGCCGGGATAGACACGATCCCCACACAGGACATAAATACAGGAGAAATAGTACAAAAAGTTATTACCCAGGAAAGAAAGACAGAAGAAGTTAAGCAGATTATGATAAAAGAGAAATGGTTCTTTGACAAAAACCATTCGGTAATGAATGTGAGGATTATAGGTATTAGTCCGATCAGGGTCTATAATCAGCTTGACGATCAGGGCTTACCTACCGACCTGGTCCTGAGAAGCCAGACCTTCTGGGTATATTACCCCGAGGTAAGACCATTACTGGCAAATCATGAGATATTTAACCAGTTTAATGATGCCCAGAGAATCTCATTTGATGATTTCCTCATGCAAAGGCGATTTGGGAGCTTTATAATAGGAATGTCAAACGTTTATAATAACAGGAGGATAATATCCTATGCCCTGGGACTGGACGCATTGCTGGAAGCCGATCAGCAGAAGGAATGGCTTTTTGAAATGGAACATGATCTGTGGGAATATTAATACAGGCATAAGCGTATTGAAAAATTATATAAAAAAGCCCCGCCCCGGCGGGGTTTTTTGTTACATAAAGTCTTCCCCTTTTTCCAGCCTCACATCATTCACAAACCTTTTTATTTTTTGCTCATCTTTCTTTTTGCAAATCAATATCATATTGTCTGATTCCACCAGTATATAATCATTAAGACCCTGTACTACTACCAGTTTATCATTTGGCACATTAATCAGGCAGTTCTTGGTATCATAAACGAACACATTCTTCCCCGATATCGAATTAAAATCGCTGTTTTTCTTAAGCTTTTCATATAACGATCCCCATGTTCCCAGATCCGACCAGCCTATGTCAGAACATAAAACATATACATTATCAGCTTTTTCCATTATCCCGTAGTCAATTGATATGACTCTGCACCTTGGATATGCCTTTTGAATAAATTCATTCTCTTTTTCAGTAAAATAATATTCAAATCCCTCATTGAATAAATTGTCTATCTCGGGTAAATATTTTTCAAATGCATGCATTATGGTATTTAATGACCAGAAAAAAATACCCGAATTCCAGAAAAAATCGCCACTTTCCATAAATATCTCAGCCATCTTCAGATCGGGCTTTTCAGTAAAAGTCTTTACTTTTCTGAAGCTTTTATTTAACTCGATTGTATTCTTGTCACCTTCAATCTGAATGTACCCATAGCCTGTTTCCGGTCTGCTCGGCTGAATACCCAGTGTTAATAAACTGTCATTCTCACTGACAAATTCAAGTCCTTTATTCAATATATCAATAAATTCATTTTCCTTTAAAATAATATGGTCGGATGGAGCCACAACAATATTAGCATCGGGACATATCTTTTTTATCTTATAGTTAGTATAAGCAATACAGGGAGCAGTATTACATCTCCTTGGTTCAAGCATAATCTGATTTTCCTTTATTTCGGGTATTTGTTCCTTGATAATTCTTCCATAATCATAGCTTGTTACAATATAAATATTCTCTGCCGGTATGATGTTCTTCATCCTGTTAAAAGTCTGTTCGAGCAAAGTCTTGCCTGTACCCAGAATATCAAGGAACTGTTTTGGCTTTTTCATTCTGCTCAGTGGCCAAAAACGGCTTCCAATACCGCCTGCCATAATGACACAGTATCTGTTGTCTTTCATATATTATTAATATTTTATAAATTAAAGACTTCTAATATAATAAATTTAATTAAGTAATAATTTCCATGTATTAAGACTAAAATATATTTGTATTAGTTATATAAATAATATAATTTAAATAAGCCTTAAATTTATCCCGTAATTGCTAAAGATTTGTCAGAATTTCTAATATATTCGATTCTAATTTTTCATAAAATTATAAAAAACATTAAACATGGGTATAATAACAAACTTTGGTAAATATGTTATATTAATTTTCAGGATATTCTCAAAACCTGAGAAAACAAAAATTTATTTAAGACAGACTGTAAAAGAAATTGAGAATCTTGGAGTTAATTCAATCGGAATTGTAATAATAATTTCTATTTTCATAGGAGCAGTAATAACACTGCAAACACGGTATAATCTTGAGAGTTCATGGATACCTCTTTACCTTATTGGACTTACTGCCCGGGATACGATCCTGCTGGAATTCTCATCAACTATGGTAGGTTTAATACTTGCAGGTAAAGTAGGTTCAAATATTGCCTCTGAGATAGGACATATGAGAATAACCGAGCAAATAGATGCACTGGAAATGATGGGTGTTAATTCTGCCAGTTACCTTATACTCCCTAAAATAATAGCAGCAATGATATTTAACCCATTTCTCACGATAATAAGTATGGTGGTCGGAATATTCGGAGGGTGGCTCTCAGCAATAATTACAGGGGCGCTCTCATCAGCAGATTATATTTACGGAATCCAATACTGGTTTGAACCCTTTTATATTACCTATGCACTGGTAAAAACGGTAGTATATGCTTTTATTATTACTTCCGTATCTGCATTTTATGGATACTACGTAAAGGGCGGGGCACTGGAAGTCGGCCGCTCCAGCACCAAAGGAGTTGTATATAGCTGTATACTTATTTTAATGTCCGATGTTATATTAACCCAATTAATGCTGGCATAATGATTGAAGTAATAAATGTATTTAAATCTTTTGGCAAAGAGGTTGTCCTCAGTGATATATCTGTTACATTTGATCAGGGCAAAACAAATTTAATAATCGGCAGAAGCGGATCAGGAAAAACTGTTCTTCTTAAATCAATAGTCGGACTGCATGATATTGACCAGGGAGAAATATTTTTTGACGGCCGTGATTTCATAAATATGACAGAATACCAGAAACAGGATTTGCGTAAAGAAATGGGAATGCTCTTTCAGGGTAGCGCCCTTTTTGATTCACTGACAGTCCAGGAAAATATCATATTTCCACTGGAAATGTATACCGACATGGCATACGAAGAGAAGGTCGAACGTGTTAATTCCTGCCTTAAAATGGTAGACCTTGATAATGTCAATAACCTGTACCCTGCTGAACTAAGTGGCGGCATGAAAAAACGCGTAGGTATTGCGAGGGCCATAGTACAATTCCCGAAATATCTCTTTTGTGATGAGCCAAATTCAGGGCTGGACCCTATTACCACACTTATAATTGATAGCCTGATAAGTAAAATAACTCATGAGCTGAATATTACCACGATTGTTAATACCCATGACATGAATTCTGTAATGGAGATAGGAGAAAAGGTCATCTTTATTCATGAAGGCTATAAATGCTGGGAAGGCACAAAAGATGAGATATTAAATTCAGAAAATAAAATTCTTAATAATTTCGTCTTTGCATCAAATCTGGCCAAGAAAGTAAAACACCTGCCATGACAATAATAATTATTCAACCTCCTTAAAATCTATGTATTCACCCTTATCCTTGCTGAACTTTTTTTCTTTCTTATTTATATAATTTATAGTAATCTCTCCTTCTCTTCTGTTCTTCGGTTTCGAATAATGCTGCTTGCCTGAGAAATTCCCCGTTCTTTTGTTAACATACCTCTGAAACAAAAACGGGAAAATAACCCTGATAAAGAATCTGGCAACATAATAAATAACTACCAGTATTAATATAATTCTTAGCAGTTGCACTTAATCAATAATTAATAACCCGTAAAATTAATATCTTTTAAACAGCAGGCTTACAAAAAAGTTAAATAATTAGAACAGGCTTCAGGCAAGTTCGCTAAAAATACAAAACCTGTGGCCAGATATATCCTCGAAACAATCAAATTTAAAGATAGGTTCTTATTAAGGGCAGATCTTTCGTTTTTCTTTTCTCTTTATCACACCCGAAAACAAAGTTGAATCCGAACCTGAGATTAAGACTCCTGTTTTTATTAGGAATAGGTATACCCGAAGACTGTTCCACAGCAAAGTTATAGGGAATATTGTCAGTTATAATATAGATATTGAACGGGCCCGGCTTCAGGGACAATCCAAAGCCGAAATTATTAAATGTTTTATCCATTATTGAGTAGCTTAGTGAGGCAGACACCAGTTTTATGGGATAAAAATTGGCCGAGAGAGTTAATTGTTCCCTTATCCGCCCTTTAAACATCTCAGTGCGTGATAAAAGACCTACACTTATTTCATCGATTACCTGGTACTTGCCTCCCACATATAACTTTGCTCCCAGAAATGAAGTATATGGTTTTTCTGAATTACTGAATATGAAAGTATTTTCCAAAGAATCAAGGAAGTTATTGAAAATACTGTCAGTTTCTCCAAAATCAAGTTCTATTCCGTCATAGATATATTCTACATCCTGACTGATATTGTATGTATTATGTTTCCACCTTATAAATCCGACATCAAGAAGACTTGCCGATAATGTAAGCTTGTCCATGGGCACATAATGAAGCCCTGCATCAACAGCAAATCCTTTATTCCCTGTTACCATTCTTACATAGTCGACGGCAGATAAATTCTCCTGTGTCTCAATATCATTAAACCTGAAATCCCCGCTTTCATCAGTTGGAATATCTACAAATGGTAAAGTTGCGTTCAGATCAAAACTGGAACGTACAGTCCAGTCCACGTCAGTTATCAGCTTTAAATTCATGTGCCTTGTTGAAATATTTCCCTGCCCGAACAGAATTTTTGCCCTGTACCCGAGCATAAGCTGGTCATTAATTTTATGCGATACCCCGGCTGCAAATTCCAGGAAACCAACCGCCTCAATTCCCAGGCTGCTGAAATTAAACTCATCTCCACGCTCATTGCCTTCAAAGGCAAACCTGGCCAGGTCACCCGGATAGGAAAACCTGAATGATAACCTTTCTGTTAAATCATAAGTAACGTAAATGTCCCCTGTCCTGAAACCAAAAGAAAAAATATTTGTGCTTACTTCAGTTGATATATAGTTGCTGTTACCCAGGTTGCGTAAAAAATCGCGCTGTGACTCCGTTGTATTAAAAAAAAGCCTTGTAGTGTCGCCCTCATACCACATAACATCACTTACACTAAAACTGCTGTTTTCGACAAATACCTGGACCGGCGATATTGCAGGGATACCGATATAAAGATCACAGCCTGGCTGGGTTGCAGGATTTACGAGGTAGGACTGCGGCACACCGTTCATAAAATAAAGAATATTACTCTGCTGTCCCAAAACATATCCTCTGCAGAAAAGCAAAATAATAAAACTTATTAAGGCTGTTTTAAAAAATTTATTTCTATAATTTGATGTCATTCTCTTTTTCAGGGTTTTCATGCTTTCAAGTTTATTTTTAATCACTATTATTTATTAATCCGGGGTTTTTGAATAATTTATACTGGCATCAAGCCCAAACTTAAAATCAAGTTTATAGCTTTTTAATATTTTTACAGAACTGACATTATCAGGATCAAATGAGCTGAACTTTCCAACAATAATTAACTTGTTAGCTTCATTAAGCAACTTATATATCTTATCTTCATCAAGGTTTATCGTCCCTTCAAATTCCCTGACTTCCCCAATGATAGTTTCACCTTCAGAATCTACCGGTGCCGCATTAATGAAATAGTTATCACCGGTCTCATTTAGCTTAATTGTATCTATTCTTGTATCTGTTATCGAATCATAGAGGATTAAGAAAGGATCCAGATTAATTGGAAATTCATTTCTGAATGAATAGTATAACCTGGCATATTCAATATAGTCTATTTCTTCTGTGGTATCTGCACCCGGATTAAATTTTAATGTATCCCTGAACTGCAAATCAGCCCTGAATTCAAGTGGAATCTCAACTTCCATATTATATACGACTTCGCTATTATAAAAAACATAGTTACTTGTTGTTGTATCCTTAGCAGGATTTGCAGTAATTGTAAGGTTATATCCAATTTCATCAGGAGCAGGAAACACAAGAAAATCATCAATATTTGAAGTATTTTGCCTGTCAATAACCATCACTCCACTGGCCTCAGGTGATAAATAGTCTGATGAAAAATTCATTATATCCATCCCCGGATCTAAAATAACACTATCACCATTCTCGAAAAAACCTTTAACGATCATATTAAATCCGATAGGTAATCCAAATGTATGTACATAGTCTATATTTATCTTCGGATTAGTTATTGCAAATGTCCCGGTAATACCCTCGAGTGCACCTAAGTCAATCTCAAATACAGTATCCCTGACAAACATCTTTTCTCCTGCATAGCCAAATAATGTTTCAAAATCTTCCAGCCCTTCAAGCGAAAAATCAATATCTGTTTCGCTATTGGCTCTAATTGTATCACCGGCTTCGGCATCCAGATAAATCGTAAAATTAATATTAAGATAACTCCTGCCTGTCATTGAATATTCCGGAATGACTATAGCATTTTCCAGAGGACATATAACAGTTGTATCAAATTCTCCCGAAACTCTTGCACTTAATGGCACATATTCATTAAATTCCGCATTATTCATATGAATTGAAGGAATATTAATTCTCAGAGTTCCTGCAATGTTAAAAGTAGATGTGACCTTTATATTTAAAAAAGCCGAACTTAGAAATATACTGTCTATACGGATATTATTTTCAAGTTTTATCTCATATTCCTCTTGCTGTTCTATAGTATCCTTTCCTTCCGCGGGTATATCCGTTGTAATTGGTTCGGCCGGTATAGTATAAATAATGGAATCTTGTTCCGGAATATTTATAATATCCGATACATTAATAAGATAAATGGAATCCATCCTAAGAAAGAATATAACCTCTTCACCACGAAAAATAATAACTGAATCTTCAGTATCATCACTAATTATATCCTCAATGGAAAAAGAACCCTTAATAAGCGGGGCATTAAATTTTGGATTATATTCAATACGGTTGGACACATTTTCAAAATCGAGCTTGTCTTTCATGCATGATTGAAAGACTACAAATGTACTGCACAGGAATAACAGTGTTTTTTTCAAATTGGTTTTAAACGGTTTCATATCTCAAATTATTAGTATTATCATTGTACGATATAATTTAGTAAAAAGTTCTCATCACTCCCTACTATTAAGTTGAACCGGGATGTAGCACTGCTAAAATACCCGATGCTGAACAAAGTGCACCCCCTGAGAGGGAATCCTTTATATACTGAACCATCATTATTAATTAAATAAATCAGGTTTTTGCTTTTTGATACTACTCCCAGTTTCCTGTCAGAATATGAAAAATAATAATATACAGGCTCAACTGTTATTTCCTCGCCGAAATTATAGTCAAACAGTTTTGTTTTATCATGCTTAAATACCTTAAGGTACTCCTTATCAAGAAAGATAAAATCCCTGTTTCCGTCACCATCAACATCTTTATAATCAAAAAAATGTTCGCAGGTAAACTCTCCCAGTTTTAATTTTCCAATTTTGCCATTGAAGTAAATAAAATAAACAATACCGGCGGTGTCAGTTATTACAATCCGCGAATCCTCAAGATTATCTTTTTCATCAAGTATATAATTATTTTTTAATGACCGGGGAAATATCTCCTGGATGTTGACCCTTACATTCCCTTTGCGGTCAAGTATATATGTCCTGTATCTGTCACCAAAAACTATAAAGTCTTTATTCTCAATTCTGAAATGATTCACATCCTGATTAACTTCACTTTCAGTCTTATCAAAATTCCAGCCGCTTACCACCGTCCCGTCTTTAGTATATGCATATATATGTTTATCTTCACAGGCAATGAAAATCCTGTAATTCTTATTATTGTCATAGTCAAAAAGTGACATCCCGTTTGTTGCCGGTGACCTGAGCTTTACAGGATATCTCTCTACATAATTCCCATTCCTGTCAATGAGATGAATAGAGTTTTTTGTGCTGAACATTATTTGCAATTTGCTGTTCTTATAATAATCCACCTGGTATATTTTGCTTGTTATTCTCTCATTTATATTTACTTTCCATAATATTCGCCCGGCATTATTTACTAAATAGATATTATTCTTTAAATCCTGCACAAATATTTCACTCTGCTGGTTATAATGATTCTTAACAAATTGTGGTTTAAAATCAATGATAGTATCAAGACGGCTCTCCCAGACAGTATGCGGAGAATATATATCGCCGGAGATATACTTTATAAAAACATTGTTGTAGATAAGGTCATTATTGGGAGTAAGCTGGAAGCCAAAAATCTGCACCTTTTGAAATAACCGGATATTTTCTTCCCAGCCGTTGAATATTTCATCAGTTAAAAACATGGCATAATCTGCAGAAGAACGCCCCAGATTGGCGTAAAAATATACCGATGAACGCGGGGATAAATTATTTTTATATTCCCTGTATGCTTCATTTGTTACTATTGTCTTTTTTAAGACATTGTTAATAATAAATTTAGATAAAGACTTAACCGAGTTGCCAAATACCACATAGTTATCAATAAAAGTAAAATATGTGTCACCGTTAATGTTGAATAACTCTCCAAATATTGTACCTGTCAGATTCTTTAAGGGCAGATTATAAACCGGATAAGATAAATCATTGTCAACTTTGCAGCTATAGGTCAGATTATCCACCTTAACTGAATTTTTTTGGGCTACTTTTTTAAGTATATCCAGCAACTTCTTTTCGGACAGACTTTTACTCTTTGTGCCGAGAATTATATAAGTATCAGTAAATTCATTCATCACTCTGCTGTTATCCATAGCAACAACTATCTCCTTATCAAAGATGGATTCCAATTCATCAATTATATCAATATTATATTTGTTTTTAATAAGATTTATTTCCCTGAGATATTTGTTCAGACTGCCCAGCTTGTCAAGATAATCTTTATAATCTTTAAAATATGTATTTATATCTGATAAAGTAATTGCCAGAAAACTTGAAATAAAAGACGGCAATATATTGTCAGCATACAATTTCTGAGGATATTGATCAACAAATAGATTTGCAGTATAATTCGCGGTATCTGAAAAATGCGTAAATCCATTAAGTAAAACCATGTTTTCTTTTATGTTTATATCAAGTTCGGCCCAGCTTGCAAAATAATCGTATGATCTTACCTTTGATTTGTATTTTAGATTAATACATGTTGAAACAGCTTTGGGCAAATTTTTAAAATTTAAAAACAGGTTGGCATCCACATTTTTCCCTGCTGTTGACAGCACCTCTTTAAATCCTGCCTGCTGAACAATAGAACCAGGCAGGTCTAATTGCCTTATGGCATCTTCAAGAAGGATGGATGAAAAACTCAGTATGAATAGCCCGTCTGTCACAGTATAAGAGAAATTTCTGACCGCATCTTCATCTAATAATCTAACGTCACTTATTATCCTTCCCTCGTACTTCCTCTGGGTTATGGTGCCCGAGTTAATTAATAATTTAGATATCAATTCATTAATCTTTCTTTCCCCCAAACCTTTGGGTAATTTATAAAAATAAATAAAGCTGACCCCTCCTCTTCCTGTATAATGAGCGGAAATATATGATGGTTCATTTAATAGCAACCCCCTGGCAACAGGATAATTAGAATTCAGGAACTCAAGATACCCCATCTGCTGATCCATCCTGCTGAAAATTGATAATTTCCGCAGCTCCTCCCATATCTTATTATCTTTTTGTATGTTTTTCATAAGGCTGCGAAAATCATTTATACGAATGATAAATGCTGCATCCAGGGGTATAGCTTTTAATGGTTCACTTGTATTAACAGGCCTGTTCCTGAAGAATATGAAAGCAAGAAAAGATAATACCGCAATGAATACTATTATTACTGATATAAAGGTCTTTTTTGACGGCATTTTTTATATATACAGCTCTTATTCAAATTTAGAAAATTAATTTGTTAGATAAAACCTTAATTACTAACACTTCACTCCGGTTGGTATATCAATAAAATATTTCTTGCTAATGTATAGGGATTCATATATTTTTGGACATATTGAATTAGTTCCTGTACAACAATATAATAATGTCAATAATAAATCCACGGATAGAAGACAGCTGGAAAAAGGTTTTAAATGACGAATTTAATTCAGAATATTTCATAAGGTTGAAGGAATTTTTAATTGAAGAAAAGAAGCATTATAATATTTATCCTCCGGGCAGGTTAATTTTTAATGCCTTCAACAGAACAACCTTTGAAAATATAAAAGTTGTATTGCTCGGACAGGATCCGTATCACGGAAAAGGACAGGCCCATGGATTATGCTTTTCCGTGCCCGCCGGAGTACAGCAACCTCCTTCACTTGTTAATATCTTTAAGGAACTGAACTCAGACCTTAATATTCCTCTTCCCCCCCACGGGAACCTTGAAAAATGGGCAGCCCAGGGTGTATTGTTGTTAAATGCAACCCTGACAGTAAGGGCCAACCAGCCTGGTTCCCACCAGAATAAAGGATGGGAAACATTCACTGACTCTGTTATAACTAAAATATCAGAAAAAAGGGCAGGCATAATCTTTCTTCTATGGGGTAAATACGCCCAGGCTAAAGAAACCTTAATAGATACGAACAAACATTATATTCTTAAAGCAGCACATCCCTCGCCTTACTCCGCAGATAACGGCTTCTTCGGCTGTAAACATTTTTCAAAGGCCAACTCTATACTTAGCCGTCACGGATTGGAAATAATTGACTGGAGCATATGAAAAAAAGCGGAAAGCCCGATAAGCAGATTTTTGAAATTGCCCTGAATAAGTTCGGAGCCGGGAAGGAAAGTGTAATAATGATTGGAAATAGCATAGATACCGATATTGCAGGTGCCGGAGCATCAGGAATTAAAACCGTCTGGCTGAACAGGAATAACAATATCCACTGCGAACACACTATTAAACCAGATTACATAATTAAAAACCTCAAAGAGCTGGTTTCATTATTATAATAAAAAAAGAGGATACCATACATATAGTATCCTCAGTAACCTATTAATTTAACCTGACATTAAAACCTCATACCTATATTAAATCCGAACCATCCCCTGATACTGTCTTTCCTGTCAGCTATTCTGAATGCCCACGGCGGTGCTATCTCATCAGCATACGTATTTATATCTGCAACCAGAATATTGAACGTTGGGCCTGCAAAAATGCTGAAATGTTCAGATAGCTGATAGTTAAAACTCACTCTTAACTGGTTCAGAGAATTATAGTACCATTTTTCCCAGAAGTACCTGTTGACAATATAAGTATGGGCTTCCAAATCAATGGAATTATCGGAGGTCAGTGCTATGTTTGTCCCTACTCCAAAACCTATTCCTGTATTAAAATCAGCGTTGACAGGTTTAAATCCGAGAGTATAAACCGTATAGAAGTGCTTTACTCCAATTTTGAATGAGGTGTTCAGGAAAAATGTCTCATCCGCCCAGAATTCAAATCTTCTGTACCCCCCTTTTTTAACTATACTAATTGGAGCCAGAGCTATACCGTCAATTGTATCACAAATGTTTATAAATCCGGCAATCTGCACTCCCTTGACATTCCTGGCAATATTAAGAAATCCTGCTGTCTGGATTCCTTCTATGTCACTTGCCGCATTTAAAAAGCCTGCTACCTGAACGCCATTTATATCATCACTTATATTCATAAAGCCTGCTACCTGAACCCCTTCCGACTCTTCGGCAAGATTTCCGAAGCCGGCAACCTGCACACCGTTGGTTTCTTCGGCAATATTTCCAAATCCGGACACCTGCACACCTTCAAGTGCATCAGATAAATTGGCAAATCCTCCTATTTGAACAGCCTCGGCATTACCTCCTGCAATATTTATAAATCCCGAAGTCTGCAATCCGCTTACTTCACCTCCTACAATATTCATGAATCCTGAAGTCTGCACCCCGTTTACTTCACCTCCGTCAATATTCATGAATCCTGCTATCTGGGCCGCCTCGATGTCACCCCCTACAATATTGCCAAAGCCTGCTATCTGTACCCCCTTAACATAATCATCGGACAGATTTAAAAATCCACCAAGTTCAAATCCGTCCACTCCTCCATTATAACCTGCCAGGATGTTAAATGATAATTTATTTATTATCCGGGGTGAACCTGTTCCGTTCGTTCCAAGCGGAGTTATAAATGTAACCTGAAAAGGCCTGTTGTTGTAATCCTTATCATCTTCCTGAGCATATATGTTTATTAATATATGTAAAAGGGAACAGACAAATAATAATCTGAATTTCATTATCTTTTTTTTTACTATTTATGCTATAAAGACATTGAAATTACAAATAGGTTGCATAACCTAATTTAAATAAAAAAAATAACTTTACCCTGTTCAGCGAATTCCTGCTTATTTATTAACCCGGTCATTCATTATTTTATTAATTTGCAGAATGTAATTTAAATAAAAACGGTCATGATTAAAATTCGGTTAATTATTATTCTGTTTCTGGCATGTTTTTTTATTTCCGATTGCAGTCGTACATCGTCAAAACATCTGTCTCTGTTCATGCCTGACAATGATAATATCAGGTATACAGGAAGGATTGACTTTACAAATCCCCAAAAGCCAAAATTGAGCGGAGCCGGGGCCCACTTTGAATTGAAATTCAGGGGCAGCGCCTGCTATGTTTTTCTGAAAGACCAGAATCTGTATAACAACTTTAATTATTTTGCCATTGTCATAGATGATAAATACCAGGGAAGGATTAAAATGAGCAATAATACAAAATATAAGATAGCAGAAAATCTTAAGGACACTTTACATAATCTTCGTATATGCAAAGCCACTGAGGCACAAATCGGTTATGTTGAGTTCCTGGGTATACTGTGCAACAACATTATGCCATGTGAAAAAAGCTATACGCGTAAAATTGAGTTTATCGGAAATTCTATTACCTGTGGTATGGATTTGGATATTTCCGGCATACCATGCGATTCGGGGGAGTGGTTTGATCAGCATAATGCATACCTGGCCTATGGGCCTCTTGTTGCACGCCAGCTGAATGCAGACTGGCTATTGAGCTCCGTATCAGGCATTGGTATTACAAGGTCATGGAACAAGCCCGGACCGACAATGCCCCAGGTTTACGAGGATACTTATCTTGGTACGGATTCCATTGCTTTATGGGATAGACGGGATTATACGACTGACCTGGCATCTATATGCCTTGGCCAGAATGATTTCTCTAAAGGTGACAGTTCATATGACAGACCTGCACTTGATTCTGCCAGGTTCGTCAATGAATATATCCGCTTTGCAGGGCATATAAGGGATAAATATCCCTATGCGCAAATATGTTGCCTTACAAGTCCGATGTTAGACGAAAAGGAGAGTGCAACCATGAGTAACTACCTGTCGGCAGTAATAACATATATGAAAGAGGTGAAGGATGAAAAAATGGCAGCAGAGCTGCTGCCTTTTTATAAACAGGTAATGAACTGGCAATAAATATTATTGATACTAAAGATATGATACCTACGCGCCAGGAGGCTTTTGAATTATTAAAAAAATATAATCATTCCGAAAGCCTGATTAAACATGCACTGGCAGTAGAAGCGGTGATGCGCCATTTTGCTGAACTTTACGGTGAAGATCCTGAAAAATGGGGAATTATAGGTCTCGTCCATGACCTTGATTATGAAAAATATGCTGACCAGCACTGTAAAATGACAAAAAAAATCCTCGAGGATGAAGGCTGGCCTGAGGATTATATAAAGTCGGTGCTGTCCCATGCATGGGGAATTTGTTCAGATGTCAAACCCGTGCATCCCATGGAAAAGGTATTATATGCTATAGATGAACTAACCGGACTAATAGTAGCATGCGTGCTTGTCAGGCCCTCGAAAAGTATCCTGGATTTACAGCTCAAATCGGTAAAGAAAAAATGGAATGTGAAACATTTTGCGGCAGGAGCCAACCGTGAGGTTATTGAAAAAGGTGCTCAGATGCTTGATAAAGACCTTGAATATATTATTCAGGAAACTATAGAAGGCATGCAAAAGGTTGCTGAACACCTGGGACTAAAGGGTGATGTGGCTGAGCCGGGTTCTTAATAAAATTTGTCGCAGCAAAGCAACTTTTTATAATCCAATATCATCTAATATCAAGATACTTATCAACCAACAGGTATTTTACTTGTTTGTCCGGGTTAAGAGCATATCTTGGCCCGGATTTTTATTATAAATCTTTATGATCCATCATATAGTTATAAAACCCGACAAGGTTGTCTTTATCTTCTCCATTCATCCATTTCATGGCACTTCGGGGATGCTGGTTCATTGCTCCTGTTATAAGATAAGGAATATGATAACCCCATTGAATTTCTTTCTGCATCGGGATCAATTGATTTTGTATTATATCATAAATCGGGCGAAGATTAAACTTTGGATTTTTTAAAAAAGAAAGGAGCACTTCAAGCGGACAGTTGCCGGCACCCCTGCCAATACCTAATAAAGTGGCATCCAGCATATTACATCCATGTATGATCCCGGTAACAGTATTGGAGAATGCCAGCTGCATATTATTATGCATATGAATACCTATGGTTTTTTTTGGTAATGCCTCTTTATACTTATTGACCAGTAATTCAATCTGCTCACAATACATTGAGCCAAAGCTATCAACAAGATAAAACACCGGTACTTTTGATTTGGCTACATCCTCAAGGGCTTCGTTTAAATCTCTCTCCATCACGGTAGACACAGCCATAAGATTTATTGATACTTCATATCCTTTGTCCAAGCAATGTTCGGCCAGAAATATAGCTTTATCCATCTGATGGACATAACATGCAACCCTGATCATGTCCAGGACACTCTCTTTCTTGGGCTTTATATCATCAGGCTCTATCCTTCCGATATCTGCCATTGCCGAGATTTTTAAACTTGTTTTGTTTTCGCCGACTATCTTTCTTATATCCTCTTCATCACAAAATCTCCAGGGCCCTACTTCTTTGCGGGAAAAAGCCTTCTCATTACTTACATATCCTATCTCCATATAGTCAATACCTGATGCAACACATGCTATATATACATCTTTTACAAATTTATCAGAGAAATGCCAGTTATTCATTAATCCGCCATCTCTGACAGTGCAGTCCAATACCTTTATTTCTTTTCTATACATATGGTTTACAATTAATAATTTTATCCGTTATTATTTCTCTTGGCAATTTCTATTTCTTTATTAATAAAATGATCAATAAGATTCTTATAAATATTCTCTATTAAATCGGGATTTAGTCCGTTTTCAACTGCAAGTTTTCTTCTGTTTTCCAATACCTCATCATACCTGTCTTTTGCAACAATACTATCCATGTCCCTATTTTTGAACTTTACTATCTCCTTGACATAGACAAACCTCTTTCCGATTAGCCTGATTATTTCTTTATCAATATTATCAATAGCTTCTCTTATTTCTTCAATATTTTCACATTCTTCAGGTTGCTTCATTACTAATTATTTATACATATAATTAATAAGCCTGCAAATATAAAAAAACTTGCTTAAACAGACGAATAATATGCATATTCTTACAAAATTTAATTTTTATAAAAAATCTTTGCATCAGCAGTGAATTGTTAAATTTCATAATTTAAATACTGAATATTTTTCACCGCAGCAAGAGATTCAGAAAAAATATTAACAATTAAAAAAGTTAAAAAAAAAATAAAATTTTATTGAAAATTTATGTTTCAATCATGTTTTTTGAAAATATTTTTTACATACATTTAACCCGGAATTATTTTCTTCGTATTATCAGAATAAAATATGTAAATTTATATACGAGTATGTTGGTTTATTAATTTTAATACAGTGGCGAAGAAAAAATTAATAAAAAAGTATGAGCAGCTACCTGAAGATATTGTTGAACAGGTAAAGGAAAAATATCCTGATGGTTTTGAAGATAGTCTGATTACTTTTGAAAACTCAAAAGGAGAAATTGAACTTGCATTACCCTTTGAAACAGATGATACTTACTATCTGATAAAAATGCCCAAAAATAATACGGCAGAGGAAGAAGAAGAGGAAGATTTCGAAAATGCCTCTATGGATGAATTTGACAACTTTGAAAACCTTGAGATTACCGACGATGTCTCGGAAGAAGAAGAATAAACTCACCGACCTACCAACCCCAAAAGAACTTTATAAACAAATTAATTTGCTCTTTATAGTGTTATTCCTGGGAATTATTATATTATTCGGGGTATCGGTATTTATAAAAATCACAGGCGATATTAAACTTGCAATCAGTAACCAGGAGGAAACAGGTAAAATATTCAGCATATTGTTAGGAGCTTTCATTATAATACTGTTTCCTTTAAGTCATCTTTTACATAAAAGGAAAATTGAAAAACTGGATAAAAGCCTCGAATTATCGGAAAAGCTTTCTTATTTCAAGAACTCGATGTTTGTTAAACTATTATTAATTGAATATTTGTGCGTCTTTAATATAATTACCTTTTTCTTTTTCGGCGATCCTTACCTGTTAATTCCTGCGTCCTTGTTATTGCTGGCCTTTTTAATGAACAGGCCTGCTATTGAAAGAATAAGCAGCCAGTTAAATATATCAATTGAAGAGAGGGAGGATATGCTGATGTAATTCTTAAAGCTCTTCAACCAGCGCTGTGAACAGCTTTATAAGCTTTAGCTCCGCTTTGCCCGCAGTCTCAATGATATCCTTTATGTCAGCAGGTTTTAAATTATCGGGATCACATTCATCCGTAAGAACTGAAATTGCTGCACAGGGCAGATTCATGTGATTGGCAACTATCACTTCAGGCACGGTGGACATTCCGACAGCATCAGCTATAGTACTGAAAAAACGGTATTCCGCACGTGTCTCAAGGTTAGGTCCTGTTACTGCAACATACACTCCTTTATTCAGTTCTATATTTTCACGTCTCGCTATTGCTTCCAGCTTATCATTTAACATTTTTGAATATGGCTGGCTCATATCAGGAAATCTCGGCCCCCATTCGTCATAATTTGTTCCCCTTAAGGGATTGCCAGGCAGAAAATTTATATGATCATCAATCAGCATCAGTGATCCTTTCCTGAAATTAAAATTCATAGCCCCCGCAGCGTTCGAAAGAAGCAAATATTTGATCCCCAGCAATTTCATTACTTTTACAGGAAAAGTTATTTCCTGCAGGCTATAGCCTTCATAGTAATGAAATCTCCCCTGCATAGCTATTACTGGTTTGCCTTTAAGTTCGCCGTAAATGAGTTTGCCGGAATGACACTCTACGGTAGCAACAGGAAAATTCGGAATATCGGCATACTCTATTATTTTGTCTGTTTTAATTTCATCAATCATCTTCCCCAGTCCTGTCCCCAGAATTATGCCAATATAGGGGGAAGAAAATCCTTTCTTTATAAGGAAATCAACGGTGCGTTTTACTTTTTCCAGCATTTATTATGGATTTATAAAATTTCCAATTTCGGGTAGCCAGCTAAAGGGCTTATAAATGATGACCGGTGTACTGTTCCATGGTATTTTATCATACCTTTTTAAAAAACTTATGATTCCTTGTTTACCTTCAAAGTCTGCTGCATACCAGTTAAATATCTGGGGTACCGTCACTATATTTTCTTCTTCAAAGAAATCTACCTCCGAGTCCATGTATAATTTCGTTGTCAGCTCAAGCAGGTGGTTTATCTCAACACTATTATAAATTCTCACAGGAGGGCTGCTCTTGCTTCCATAATTTATTGCAAAGTGAACGCGGGCATCAAAATTGTGAGTCCTGAATTTCTTCTCAAACTGGCTTGTACATAGTTTTGATAAATAGCCCTTTGCCCACCATACCTTTGAATGTCGTAATAATCCGTGAATTACGCCATTAAGGTTTAACTTATGGCCACCCACGATAAATCTTTTTTTGCCAAATAATAAATACCTGTGTTGCTGACTGTCCAGCAGGCGGGGGTTTGATTTCAGGAAAGTAATAGTGAAAGCATTATAAATATTTATCCAGAATGCTTTTCTTTTTTCATCATTTGACAATTCCGATAATAATTCCACCGGATTTATCTGTTCCAGAATCTTTATCACCCCTTTACAGTCTTCCCCGCGCCTCAGTTGAGATAAAAAATCTATGGATAGTTGCTCAATCTGCATGTGATTTTTTATTATTTGAACTCCTTTTCATCAATCAGCTCACCCTGCTTATTAAAATAGCTCCACTTACTGTACTTGTTATTATCTTTGTACCGCCCCCTTATTTTTAATGTCCCGTTTTCATAATACTCCTTAAAGTTACCATGTTTTAATCCGTTTTTCAACCCTACTGTTAATTTTAACTGCCCGTTTTCAAAATATTCATCATGCCTGCCGGCATCCAAATCGGTAATTACTATCTCTGATTCAATGATTAATTCCGAAGAATCGGCCTTCTGAGCAGATACTAATGTATCAGCCGCCAGCGGCAACATTGTTTCAATATCATACTTTACCGGCTTAAATTCCTCTGCCTTTCCATAATATTGAGCAGCAAGTTCAAGCTTAAGAAGATTATCTGCATTATTCACCTGAAATCCAATCTGTGGAAAGGCATTAACATACTCTTTATTCTTTTGCAGGCTCAGCCATGTTTGCGGGCCCACAAATTCCTTAAGGTTACTAAGAAACAAGGGAGTTTGAATATATAAGAACACACTTGATTTATTTGAAAAATTCTTTGAAAAATTATAAAATTCTACAGAATTTGCCAGGGTATTACCCGACTCATAATCATCGATAATGCTCTTTAATGTCTGCGGGTGATTGCTGAATATGACGTATCTGTCAATAATGGTATAATATGGCTTTTCTAATCTCTCCAGCAGTTTCCCCAATATCATTTTAAAGAATCCGGGTATATGAAGATAATTGATGGTATAACCATTATATATCACTTCCTTAAATTTGACCGGTGTATTTTTCCTGATCTGCGTATTTATATAATCCAGGTTCTTTTCTGCCATATTCCTGCTTTTAGCTTTAAATACCACAGCAAATTCATTTTCTTTTCCCAGGTTTGAAGGCTGGGTTTGAATCATTGCTATTTCATCATCTATCCAGTTAAAAAAATTCCCCCTGATATTAATTTTCAGGCGTTTCTCAATTTTTTTTACTGCACTTTGGTATTCCCTGGCAATGTCCTCTCCCAACGAGCTTTCAAGATTTTCATAGAATGTTGCCATATCATCAAAACCGATGCAAATATACGAAGCAGCGCGCTTGGGCGTCACATTAAGTATGTTTTTCGAACCCTTCCCCGAATTTAAAATAGCCAGGAAATATGAGCTAACGGTGTCATTGACAGTAGTAAAACCTGAAAGTTTTATAAGTGCATCCTCATCAATATCGAATGAAATACCTGAATAATAGAGGCTTCCTGATAAAGAAGAAATAAATTCATTCGTTTTACCCAGCATGTTTTCAATATAATTGACAAAATACCTGTAATTGATATAAATATTGAATAACCCTTTCCCCGATATCTTTTTTGCGACCTGTATATAGTTCAAATCACGGCCGATAATTAATTCCTCCATCTGGTCGATAGAAAAAACCAGGAGAAGAGGATTCTTTGAAAATATAAGCTGATTCTTAACAAGTGAGAAATAGTATGTCTCACCTGATTCTTTATCATAAAGCTCATAAATCTGCAATCCTTTGTGTTCAGTTTGAGTTAGTTTGAAATCATCACCCGGAATTTTTTGCATATATTTATTAACATCTCTGAACTTTGAAATTTTCTTCAAATCAACTATATACAGAAAATCATACTTATTGTGGTATGGATGTGCCGATATCAGTATCTTTCTTGATCCGAACAATTTGAAAAGTACCCTTTTTGAACTGATTAACGAATCGAGGCTTCTTATATTTGTATCAAGCTGTGCCAAAAAATCATTGGTACGCAGGCTATTCCATGCCTTGCTGTGCACAATATTTTCCCATGCCTTGAACGGCCGGTCTGTTTCAATTATAAATGCTGCATTTTCAGGGACCAGGTAAACTGACTGGTAACTGGTTGACGGTTCAATTAAAAATATGTAGCCGGTAATAACAATACCTGCTATTAATACCAGCAGAAATAATCCTTTAAAAAATTTCTTCATTTTTAACTGGCTTTTGTTTGCCCTAAATTATTGAATTTAACAACTCCTGAAATAATGATTTATTAACATCCCGCGACAATAAGGCTGAGGGATTGTAAAAAGCCAGGGCAGTCAGGTTCGGCCTGTCCGCCTTATGGAATACTCCGGAAGGCTGACGCAGGTTGAGGCACAGGCGGGTAAACTAGCTTGCATAATCTTTATAAATCCTTGTTATCCCGTCTTCCAGTTCAATCTTTGCAGTCCATCCCAGTTTATTAATTTTCTTAACACTTAACAACTTCTGGAAAGTACCATCGGGTTTTGAATTATCCCATTCTATTAATCCGTCAAATCCTACAATCCCTTTGACCATAAGGGCCAGTTCTTTTATGGTAAGGTCTTTTCCGGTACCTATATTAATATGCCTGTTTCTAATCTCAAACCTGACATCACGTGAAGTAATCTCATCTTCTTTAATTTTCACCAGATCTTTAAAATCCACTTTCTCCATAAGAAAGACACAGGCATCAGCCATATCATCGGAGTGCATCAATTCCCTTCTTGGTGCTCCCGTGCCCCATAGCTTTATGGTAACCGGCGTATCTGATGAGCTATGCCTGAAAATACCATATTTTTCAAGCTTTTCGCTTATCTCAACCTCCGGTGATTTTCCATTAACACCTTCAATAGGATATTTATTCAAATCACTCCTTATGGCCGTCCAATTATCTTCAATCAGGCATTTCCCCAGATGCATCTTCCTGATAAGGGCAGGCAGAACATGGGATTTTTCCAGATCATAATTGTCATTCGGACCGTAAAGATTTGTCGGCATAGCACAGATAAAATTTGTTCCGTATTGAATATTGTAACTCTCACAAAGTTTTATTCCGGCAATTTTGGCAATAGCATAAGGTTCATTAGTATATTCAAGAACATCAGTCAGCAGGTATTTCTCCTTCATCGGCTGCTGTGCCTGCTTTGGATAAATACAGGAACTGCCCAGGAAAAGCAATTTTTTTACTCCATGTAAATAACTATTATGTATAACGTTATTCTGAATCATCAGATTCTCATATATAAACTGCCCCCTGTAGGTATTATTAGCTACAATGCCCCCTACTTTGGCCGCAGCAAGAAATACATATTCAGGTCTTTCTTTTTTGAAATAGTCTGTAACAGCCTGTTGTTTTGTTAAATCCATTTCATCAATTGTCTTTCCTATAATATTTGTATATCCCTTGGCAAGCAAATTTCTTTTTAATGCTGTTCCAACAAGCCCTGTGTGACCAGCTAAATAAATTTTACTGTTCTTATTCATTTTTGATTTAAATTTACTATTATCAAAATTGCCTGTGCCTCCATTACTCAAAATAGTTTAATGTCTTATATCCGCCCTGCTGCAAGTATTGCTCTTTCTTCATAAGCTTGATATCAGAATTGATCATATCTTTAATAAGTGCTTTTAAATCATATTCAGGTTCCCATTTTAACTTCGATTTGGCCTTTGAGGGGTCGCCGACAAGCAGGTCCACTTCTGTTGGTCTGAAATACCGGGGATCCACACTTAAAATTTCTTTCCCTTTGTTCAGTTGATATCTTGAATCATTGCATGCAACTATATATCCCTTTTCATCAACACCTTTTCCCCTGAATTCTATTTCCATTCCAACCTCCATAAAAGCTAATCTTACAAATTCACGAATTTCCGTGGCGACACCTGTTGCAATAACATAGTCATCGGGTTGCTCCTGTTGAAGTATCAGGTACATTGCTTTTATATAATCTTTTGCGTGCCCCCAGTCACGTTTAGCAGACAAGTTGCCCAGGTAAAATTTGTCCTGCAATCCGAGTGCTATTCTTGCAACAGCCCGTGTTATTTTTCTTGTGACAAATGTTTCTCCCCTGATAGGTGACTCATGGTTAAATAAAATGCCATTACATGCAAACATGTTATATGCCTCCCTGTAGTTAACTACAATCCAGTAACCATATAATTTTGCCACAGCATACGGGCTCCTTGGATAGAACGGGGTTTTTTCAGTCTGCGGCACTTCCTGCACCAGTCCGTATAATTCACTTGACGAGGCCTGGTATAACCTTGTCTTGTTAATAAGGCCCAGTATCCTTATGGCTTCAAGTATACGCAGAGTCCCTACACCATCTGCATTGGCTGTATACTCGGGAGTGTCAAAACTAACTTTAACATGGCTCATTGCTGCAAGATTATAAATTTCATCGGGTCTTACTTCCTGCACTATTCTTATGAGGTTAGTAGAATCTGTCAGGTCACCATAGTGTAAAACAAAGTTTCTGTTTTCAACATGCGGATCCAGATAAAGGTGGTCAATCCTGTCGGTATTGAATAAAGAACTTCTTCTTTTAATACCGTGTACCAGGTAACCTTTCTTTAACAGAAACTCTGCAAGGTAAGCTCCATCCTGCCCGGTAATGCCGGTAATAAGTGCAACCTTTTTCTTATTATTCATATTTGTATTTGTTAATAATAATTACACTACTTTTTCAATAAGCCTTCTTGCAAAGCGGGTGATAATCTCCCTTCAAACCAAGGGGCGAAGCATTTCGAATAGTATAGACAGTCTCAATAGCAGGCTTTGCCTCCCTGAGTCCGTATCCTTCACCTTCAAGAATCCTGATATAACTTCTTGTATGAAGATCATCAAATCCGGAACTGAATTCTATTTCTTCCCTGTCAATAGTTATTGAACGGTACGTGCGGTTATTTTCTCTCTTTGACGACCTGGGAATATCATTAAAATCCAGGCTTAAATACCATCTTACCCTGGCTCTTTCCAGCTCAAGATAGCCTGAGGCCTTATTTCTCTCAAGCATATGTATTATATTTTTCCTGACACTTCCAAAAATCCAGATTAACATATCGAAAAAATGAATTCCTATATTTGTTGCAATACCTCCCGATTTTTGAGTATCTCCCTTCCACGATATAAAATACCAGTTACCTCTGCCGGTTATATATGTAAGATCAATGGCATATATTTTATTTGCAGGAGTCTTCATAATCTTTTCTTTCAGATCAATTATTGATGGATGAAGCCTTAGTTGAAGAATATTATATATGTTTTTCCCGGATTCTTTTTCGATTTCCGTAAGGGCGTCTACGTTCCATGGATTAAGTACCAGGGGCTTCTCACATATTGCATGTGCCTGTGAACGAAGGGCAAACCTGATATGTGAATCATGTAAATAGTTTGGAGAGCAAATACTCACATAGTCAACGTTAGTACCTGTCCTCCTTAATTTGTCAATATGGCGATCGAACCTTTCAAATTCAACAAAAAAATCACTGTCAGGAAAATACCCGTCTATCAATCCCACACTGTCACAAGGATCCAAAGATGCCACCATGTTGTTTCCCGTCTCTTTTATTGCTTTTAAATGCCTTACGGCAATATATCCCCCTACTCCAATAAGAGCAAAATTCTTTTTTGCTGAATGATCTACCATTTGTTTCACAAACTCATATAGGTTAAACTATTTACTTTATTCCTGTATATGCCTTTAACGTCCATTAAAATACCGTTATTACTGGAAATAGACTTGAAATAATCTTCATCCAGTTTTAAGTATTGTTTATGGGCAACGGCAACAACAACTGCATCATAACCGGAATTGATTCCGGGAATTAATTCAAATCCGTATTCATCCTTAAGCTCTTTTGAAGAAGCCAGTGGATCGGTAACCTCAACATTTATACCATATGATTTCAACTCATTAACAACATCAGCAACCTTTGAATTACGTATGTCACTGACATCTTCCTTAAATGTAGCTCCCATAACCAGTACTCTCGAATTTAGAATATTTTTATTAGCCTGGATAATTTTTTTTACCAGTTCCGTTGCCAGGTACTTGCCCATGCCGTCATTTACCTCTCTTCCCGAATTTATTACCTGTGCATAATGCCCCAATCCGCTTGCCTTAAATGTTAAATAATAAGGGTCTACTCCAATGCAATGGCCGCCAACAAGACCCGGGTAAAACTTCAGAAAATTCCATTTTGTCCCCGCTGCCTCCAGTACTTCATATGTATTTATTTTCATTTTATTAAAGATCATTGAAAGTTCATTCATCAGAGCAATATTCACATCGCGCTGTGTGTTTTCAATAATCTTTGCAGCTTCGGCAACCTTAATCGATGAAGTTCTAAATATCCCGGCTTCAACAACAATCTCATAAACCTTACCGATTTGCTCCAGCGATTCCTCATCACATCCCGAAACGACCTTGACGATTGTTGAAAATGTATGGTTCCTGTCCCCGGGATTGATTCTTTCCGGGGAAAAACCTACCTTAAAATCACGTATATACTTTAATCCCGAAAGTTGCTCAAGTAATGGTATGCAATCCTCTTCCGTAGCTCCCGGATAAACTGTTGACTCATATATAACATAATCCCCCTTCTTTAATATCGAACCTACAGTTCTTGTTGCACCAAAAAGAGGCGACAGGTCAGGCAGCTTATTTTTATCAATGGGAGTAGGTACTGCAATTATATGAAAAGAAGCTTCTTTTAAATCTTCCTTATTTGACGTGAACCTGATATCAACATTATCAAATGCCTCCGGATCTAATTCTCCGCTGGGATCCTTTTTCTTTTTCATTAATTCAATCCTCGGGCTGTTTATGTCAAATCCTATGACAGAAACCTTTTTTGCAAAGCCCAAAGCAATTGGAAGTCCGACATATCCCAGTCCGATTAATGACAGTTTTGTTTTTTTCTCTATCAATTCATTATAAATACTCATATTCTCTCCGGATTTTTATAGTTATTTAATGTAAAACACAAATGTAAAAATTATTAGCTAATTAGCCATCTTTAAAAATATCTAATATTGTTTCAGGTTCTTTCAAATGGTATGTAACTATTCCGAGCCTGCCTGCAGATTCAATATTTTCATGATTATCATCAATTAAAAGTGTTTCTTCAGGTTTAAGGCTACTGTCTTTCAGGACGTACTCAAATATCCTTATGTCAGGTTTGCGCATCTTCAGTTCAAATGAAAAGTAAGTCTTTTCAAATAAATGGCTGTATCCGTAAACGCCGTAATTGTCATATAATCTTTGAAAATATCGCTCTACATGAATAATATTAGTATTACTTAAAAGATAAGTCCTGAAATATTTTTTTACTTCATGAAGCAAATCCCATCTCTCTTTTGGCAATTCACCCAGCAATGCCGCCCATGCATCATCCAGCTCGCTGTCAGTAATCGGGGCCGGGATCAGTTTCCTCATTGCCGATCTGAATTCGTCAGCAGAGATCAAACCTGTCTCCAGCTTTATATAAAAATCTTTCTGAAATTTCGTATTGTATTGCTCAACAAAATTATCCAGGCCGTATTTTTTAAAAGCATTGTTGCCTGCATCAAAATTAAGATCCGTTATTACACCGCCCCAGTCAAATATTATATTTTTAATTTGTGCTTTTGAATTTAATATTTGATCGGATAATTTCATTATTTTTATTTTAAATTACAAAGAAAGAATTTTCTGTTATAATTTGGTTTATCCGGACAGCTAAAAATGAAAGTTGCAGGGAAACATTATGAGACAATATGGTTAAAAGAGAATGATAATTCTGTTGTTCAGGTCATTGATCAAAGCTTACTGCCATTTAAATTTGCAGTAAAAAGCCTCCTTTCCCCTGAAGATGTTTATACTGCCATAAAAGATATGCATATAAGGGGAGCCCCATTGATAGGCGCTACGGCAGCATTCGGCGTTTACCTGGCTATTTTGAAATACGACGCGAAAATCCCATTTGATGAATATATACTTTCAGCAGCTGAAAAAATAAAATCTGCAAGGCCTACTGCAATAAACCTGGAATATGCAGTTAATAGCCAGCTGGAAGTAATAACCAATCATAGATCACTTGCCGGTAAAAAAGCCGCTGCCCTGGAAAATGCACTTAAAATTGTCGAAGCCGAAAAAGAAAATTGCAGGCAAATTGGAGAACATGGACTGCCCCTTATAGAAGATATAAGCCGGAGGAAAAATGGAGCGCCGGTAAATATACTCACTCATTGCAATGCAGGATGGCTGGCCTGTATTGACTATGGAACTGCCACGGCACCCATATATATGGCTCATGATAAAGGCATTAATATACACGTGTGGGTCGATGAAACAAGGCCAAGAAACCAGGGAGCCAGATTAACCGCCTGGGAACTTATGCAGCATGGGGTACCGTTCACAATAATAACCGACAATGCCGGCGGACATGTAATGCAGCATGGAATGGTAGATCTTGTCATCGTGGGCAGCGACCGCACAACAGTTAACGGAGATGTGGCAAATAAAACAGGAACATACCTGAAAGCCCTTGCTGCAAAAGATAATAACATTCCCTTCTATGCCGCCCTGCCTTCAACCTCAATTGACTGGAATATCAGTGATGGATTAAATGAAATTCCTATTGAGCAGAGAAATTCAGAAGAAATAACGTATATTCAGGGAGTAATTCACGGAAATATTGAAAATGTTATGATAACTGGTGAAAACTTTCCTGTTAGAAATTTTGGATTCGATGTGACACCTGCTAAATTTGTTACAGGCTTAATTACAGAGAGAGGTATATGTAAAGCGAACAAAAACAGTATATTGAGTTTGTTTCCTGAAAAATCTAAAAATCCTGCTATATGAACAAAGTTGCTATAATAGGAGGAACCGGACTTGAAGACCTGAAATTCGTAAAAAACCAAAAAGAAACCAGGGTAAAAACTCCTTACGGTGATCCCAGCTCGGATATTCTGACCGGCAAATATAATAACCTGGAGATTATGCATATATCTCGGCACGGCAAGGATCACTCAATACCATCAACACATGTAAATTACCGGGCAAATTTCTATGCTCTGAAAAAGCTGGGGTGTACCCATATCTTTTCAACCTCGGCATGCGGCAGCCTGCAGGAAGAGATATGTCCCGGCGAACTTATTGTCCTGGATCAGTTCATAGACCTAACAAAACAAATAATAACAACTATCAGTGAAAAACATAGGCCCGGAGAATTAAAATATACACCCATGGCCAATCCCTTTTCAGGTGAATTAAGGGACCATCTCATTGAAGCGGCCGTCCTGCAGGGAATAACAATACACACCAAGGGAACTGTAATTACAATTGAAGGCCCCAGGTTTTCAACCAGGGCAGAATCAAATCTGTACAGGCTGTGGGGAGCAGATGTTATAAATATGTGCACCGCCCCCGAAGCTATACTGGCTAATGAAATGAGTATACCATACGCCGCTCTTGCTTTATGTACAGATTATGATTCGTGGAGAACAGATATTAAACCACCGACACCGGATGAAATTCTTGAAATTCTTAATAATAACACGGAAAAGATAGTTAAACTTATTAAGAAAGCACTCGCAAGACTCTAATATTCAATGCATTAATATATCTCTAATAGTGAAGTCCATTTGAAATTTTATCGGCAAATTAATTGTATATTTGTTTACAATTATTTATTATTGCAAACTTTTTCAGGATTGATACCGGACCCTTAGCTCAGCTGGTCAGAGCACCTGACTCATAATCAGGGGGTCGCTGGTTCGAGCCCAGCAGGGTCCACAAAAAAGGGGGACAGCGCCCATATTTTTGGGTCGCTGTCTCTTTTTTAGTTGCATCTATAATTTCGGCTGCATTTTAGCTAGTATGGAAAATTTGGACTATCTTTATAAAAAGTTTATACTGCAACAATCATTTCTCATTTTTCCCGAGTTTAATCCCCATAATTATGAAAATTGCGTATATTGGAACATACCCCCCCAGGGAATGTGGTATTGGGACCTTTACCAGGAACTTACTAAAATCTATGGATAACAATAATGGAGTAAAAAGGGATCCTGTGGAAAGATTCGTTATCGCCATTAATGATTATGAACAGACCTATGATTATCCCGGGGAAGTAAAGTTAACAGTCAGACAGGAGCATCAGCGGGACTATATAAAGGCAGCAAAATTTATTAATATCAG
>CAYWUI010000003.1:0-24610 GCA_964461435.1 uncultured Bacteroidales bacterium
TCACCTTTTGATGATAGCATAATGGTCGTTAACAGCACATTTACAAATAATGTTGCCAATGGCGGCAAGGGAGGGGGACTGCTTATCGGCGGAGGAAATACGGAAGATCTTGTATATGTTGCCAACTGCACATTCACAGGTAATACAAGCGGAGTGGGTGGTGCCCTCACGGTATATGCTGACAGTGCCCTTCTTGATAACCTGGTAATCAGCGGTAATACCTCTGTGTCAGGTGCAGGTGCAGGCATATCCATCGTCGGTGGGGATATCATGATTACAAATTGTACTGTTATCAACAATACTGCAGGGAATAAAGGAGGCGGCATCTCGGTGTCATATCGCTCCCACACCTATATACACAACACTACTATTTCAGATAATCATACCGACGGAGAGGGTGGAGGTATACTTACAAGGGGCAACCTTGCACTTGACTTCGTTACTCTAACAAATAACACATCAGAAGGTGTAGGCGGGGGATTAGCATATGTACAGCCCGAAACTACCCCTGATCACGGGATCTATATCAAGAACTCCGTCATAGCAGACAACTTCGACGGCACAATGACGCACCCCAATATATTTGACGATTCCTGCAGGGTATTTTCCGGCGGATATAACCTGATAGATAACCTGGGGAACTATGAGTTCAGAAATAACACTATGGGTGATATCTTCGGTGATACTGCCAAAACGACTACCGCCAATGGAGGAGCCACAAAACTTAATGAGATTATTGATCCTATGCTGGGTGAGCTTGAAGGTGACTGGCATATGTACAGGGTGCCCCAGATAGGGAGTCTCCTCCTTGATGCGGCCTCCCTGACAAATGTCCTTGGTGAACCGGTAAATCGTGACCAGATAGGTAACAGCAGGCCCGTCAACCAGGGTTGTGATATAGGTGCTGTTGAAAGGCAGCTTATTAATGTTGATGCAACAGTCTCTGATGTCAGCCCTTCAGGTTTCACAGTGGCACTATCACCGCCGGTGGACGGACTCGATGATTCCAATTTTATGCTCGACAACGGCGGAAATGTCACCGCAGCAACAACACTTGACGGGGGAATGACTTACTCCGTAACAACCGATGAACTTGCAGAAGGCGTCACTTATACCTTAGATATAGCAGAAGAATGGTATGCTTTTACAGTCGGGGGTGATGATATCTATATCGAACCTGTTATCGAGCCTGCCGGACTTGCAAATACCACGGTAAATAAACTGGCTGTATATCCCAATCCGGCCAACGGAACAATGTATATCAATATACCCGGAGATTACAGCCAGGGCACTGCTGCCGTTTCCATACTGGATATAAGCGGACGCCTGGTTAAAATGTATGATGTTTCACTAAGCGGACAGTTAATCCTCGATATTTCAGATATCGTATCCGGTATTTATTCGATAAAGATATCATTAGTTAATATGGTATATTCAGGCCGGTTAATAATTATGTAATTAACCGGACCATAAGCATATTGACATCGACGAAAAAGGGCTGTCTCAGAAGGGCGGCCTTTTTTCTTTGCTGGTTTTTATTCAATTCTAACAATAGTTATTTATATTTGGACTTCAACAATAATTATCACTATGCAATACGGTTATTTTGATGACCAAAACAAAGAATATGTAATTACCAGTCCGGATACGCCTAAATCATGGAGCAATTACCTGGGATCAACGGAGTATGGTGCGATTATTACCAATAATGCCGGAGGATACAGCTTTTACAGGTCAGGCGGGATGGGCCGCTTTATGAGGATGAGATTCAACTCTGTTCCCATGGACCAGCCAGGACGCTACATATACATTCATGATGCCGGCTCCGGTGATTTCTGGTCCGCCTCATGGCAGCCTGTCGGAAGACCCCTTGACAAGTACAAGTCCGAATGCAGGCATGGTACCGCATATACTGTTATCAAATCTGAATATTCAGGTATTATAAGTGAAACAACATATTTTGTTCCCCTGGGTAAACTGTTTGAGATATGGAAGGTCAGGCTCACGAATAACACCAGTAAAAAGAGGCAGCTGAAAGTTTTTACTTATGCAGAGCTGGCGGGCAACTGGAGTGCAATAGATGACCTTTTAAATATCCAGTATGTACAATACATAACTACGATGAAGGTAGTTGATAATATTATTGATCATGGCACCAATATTAATATACCCGCGATGCCTGACAATTTTATGGAAAAGGACCAGGGCAGGCATACCTTCCAGGCTTTAGCCGGAGCAAAGGTTGCAGGATACGATACCGACAGGGAAGTATTTCTCGGGCCATACCGTACATATGCAAATCCTCTTGTGGTCGAAAAAGGAAGATGTAACAATTCACTGGCATATGGCGATAACCCGTGCGCTGTGCTTCAGTCCGATATTACCCTGGCGCCGGGAGAAACAAAAGAGTTTCTTGTTATTATGGGCGTTGGTAAAGCCGAAAATGAAGGGAAAAAAGCAGTGAAAGAATTTGACGATATCTCAAATGCCGGTAAGGAGCTTGAAAGGTTGAAAAGACACTGGCATAATCTTATGCAGGGCATAAGTGCACAAACGCCTGATGAAGAGCTTAACAGCACTATAAACACATGGGGTATTTATAACTGCCTCATCACCTACGCCTGGTCGAGGGCAGCAAGCCTCATTTATACGGGTATAGACCGGGATGGACTGGGGTATCGCGATACTGTCCAGGATCTGCTGGGCGTGTTCCATTCAATACCCGAAGAAGCGAAAGAACGCCTCGAACTGATGATTACCGGTCAGGTATCTTCAGGGGGGGCCATGCTCGTCATCCAGCCATTCTTTCATAGCCCGGGAAAAGAAAAAGCACCGGCTGAAGAACTGTACAGATCTGATGACTGCATGTGGCTCTTCAATGCCATACCTGCCTATGTTAAAGAAACAGGTGATATTGATTTTTACAATAAGGTCCTCCCCTATGCCGATAAGGGTGAAGATACAGTCTTCGGACATATGAAAAGGGCAATAGTGTTTAACATGCAGCGCAGGGGCAAGCACGGACTGCCATTCGGATTATTTGCAGACTGGAATGATTGCCTCAGGTTCGGATATAACGGGGAGACTGTTTTTGTGGCAATGCAGTTGCGGCTGGCACTGACAGTTTACATTGAAGTGGCCCGGATATTAAATAATAATGCGGAGGAGTTGTGGGCTCGCCCGCTGCTCGAAGAGCTGGATAAAAACATCCAGGATAATGCATGGGATGGCGGATGGTTTATCAGAGGATACAGGGTCGACGGATTAAAATTCGGATCCAAAGATGTGCCTGAAGGGCAGATATTCCTTAATCCCCAGACATGGGCAGTAATTAGCGGCGCTGCAACACGAAATCAGGCACAAACAATTATGAAAAATGTGAAAGACAAGCTTTTCACCGAATACGGACTGGCACTTTGTGAGCCTCCCTATACAAATTCCGATTACAACATTATACGCTCCCAGTTATTTAACCCCGGACTGAAAGAAAATGGGGGCATATTCGTCCATACACAGGGATGGGCAGTGATGGCTGAAGCTATGCTGGGCAATGGCGACCAGGCATATAAATACCTGAGAGCATATCTGCCGGCAGCTTTCAATACAAAGGCTGAAATACGGGAAATAGAACCCTATGTCGTATGCCAGTCAGCACACGCAAAGTACAGCCCAAAACACGGCGCTTCAAGAATACCTTGGTTAAGCGGCTCAGCTACATGGACATATCACGCTATAACCCACTATATACTGGGAATAAGACCCGAATATGACGGACTGAGAATCGACCCCTGTGTGCCCTCTGACTGGAAAAAATTTACTGTTAAAAGAACATTCAGGAAAAAAAAGTTTGATATTACCGTTATCAATGAAAATAAAATACAAAAAGGTGTTACTAAAATAATATTTAACGGCGAGGAAATTAAGGCTGATATCATCCCTGTCAGCAAAATGAAAGATTATAATGAAGTGATGGTTATTATGGGAAATTAACCATTGCAGCAAACTATTTTATGCGCAGATTGTTAATTATTATACAACAGATATAGATAATATGAAATTTATAGTAATTTTTATAATAACGATAATATTTCTGGCTCTCATAGTACTAAGCCTTGTTTTTAATAACCTGTTAACAAGGAATAAAAATAAAAATACATCTTCTTATTGTGCAACGAAAGGGGAAGGTTACATATGCGGATGCGGCGGCATTGAAAATTGTAATAACGGAAAAGTATAGAAATACTAACAGGAACATACCCTGGCTCAAATATCATTTTTCATGTAAATAACTCTTCAATCCCGGTGTAATGTAAGTCACGTAATTTCCCTTATCATCGCTGAATACCAGGTAAGCTTCCAGTTCCTTATGCCTGGGCAGGAAATCCTTCGCCTCATCCAGTCCCATTACCATTAATGCTGTAGCATATGCGTCGGCTGTCATACAATCTTCTGCTAAGACCGTAACACTTAACAGATTCTTAAAAACCGGATATCCTGTTTTCGGATCAATAGAATGAGCATACTTTATGCCGTTCACTTCATAAAACTTACGGTAATTCCCTGAAGTTGCAAGCGAACGGTTCCGAAGCTCCACTATTGCCTGCAAATAGGTCCCCGGTATTATATTCTTCTCTAAAGGCCTATCAATGCCAATCCGCCATAAATTTCCTTCTGCGTTGACACCCCTTGTCCTTATTTCACCGCCTATCTCTACCAGATAGTTTCGTATTCCCTTTTTATCCAGAAAGTCAGCTGCAACATCAACGGCATACCCCTGGGCTATGGCATTACAGTCAAGCATCATTTCTTTGTACTTCTTAATGATTTTCCTGTCCTCAATCATCACCTTTTCCATCCCTATATATTGCAGAAGGCTGTCAATCATTGCACTGTCAACATCAGCTTTTTCAGTAAAGCCAAATCCCCATGCGTTGACCAGCGGTGCTACCGTAATATCAAAAACTCCGTCTGTAGCTTTATATACCTCATAAGCTTTATTGAACACCTTAATAAAATGGTCATTAATGTTAACACCGGTTTCGTTTCTGTTTATTTGTGAAATGATTGATCCGGGTATATAGGTTGAAAATGTATTATCAAAATCAGATAATAATGAATCTATTTCGTTTTGCAGGTTTTTGCTATCTCTGCTTTCATAGGTAATATGATAGGAGGTTCCCTGTGTGAAGCCTGCCAGCTTTATGTATTCTCCCCTGGAACATCCGCTGCCCGCTAATAATAATATAACTGCATTTATTATAATTATAATAGCAACATTTTTGATATTCTTTTTCATATAATTACAGGAATGCGTCATAACAAACTGATATTATTGAATTTTTATTATGCCCGTTATTTAAAGCCTGCGGATTTATATTCCAAAGTCGTCATATGCAAGCATCTTATCGGGAACACCAAGGTCGCGCAGCATTTTTTGAACTGCTTCATTCATTAAAGGGGGGCCGCAAAGATAATATTCAATTTCCTCAGGCTCTTCCAGTTTACTAAGGTACTTATCAAGTATTACCTGGTGGATAAACCCGGTATGGCCCTTCCAGTTATCCTCTTCCTTTGGCTCTGACAGGGCGAGATGGAACTTAAAATTAGGAAACTGCTTTTCCATTTTTTTAAATTCTCTTTCATAAAAAATTTCATGTTTCGATCTTGCCCCGTACCAGTAACTTACTTTCCTTTTTGTCTGCTCTGTATAGAAAAGGTGCATAAGTTGCGACCTCAGGGGTGCCATTCCGGCTCCACCCCCGATATAAAGCATTTCGCGGTCTGTATCCCTGATAAAGAAATCACCGTAAGGACCTGAGACTGTCACCTTGTCACCGGCTCTCCTGGAAAATAAATAAGAAGAACAGATGCCAGGCGGCACATTTTTAAATATATTCCTGTTGCTATCCCAGGGGGGAGTGGCAATCCTGATATTAAGCTTTATAATATTCCCTTCTGCCGGATAATTTGCCATTGAATAAGCCCTGAAAGTTTCTTCGGAATTTACTGCCTTCAGGCTCCACATGTTATACAAATCCCACTCATCCCTGAATTCATCCTTAACATCAATATCCCTGAAATTCATTTTAAACCGGGGTACATCTATCTGAATATAAGCCCCCGATCTAAAATTTAAAGCTTCTTCTGAAGGTAATTTTAATACTAATTCCTTAATGAATGTAGCAACATTTTTATTTGAGACCACCGTACAATCCCACTTCCTTATGCCCAGTATCTCTTCTGCTATCTTAATTTTTAAATTCTGCCTGACCTTAACCTGGCAGCTCAACCTCCAGTGATCATTCTGCTCTTTGCGGGTAAAAAATCCGGTTTCTGTAGCCAGTATTGAACCTGCGCCCTCCAAAACCTGGCACTTACATACTCCGCAGGTCCCTCCTCCCCCGCATGCCGAAGGCAGGAATATCCCCTGATTTGACAACGTGGTTAACAGCGATGAGCCCGGAGGAGCCTTATAATCTTCATCATTTATGGTTATAATTACTTCACCCTGGGGCGTTAATTTTTTGCGTGCGTAAAGCAGTCCTGTTATCAGGACTAAAATAATAACCTGAAATATACCTATACTAATAAGAATAACGCCGACCTGTGAAATCAGAAATATCATATTATATGTTATAAAAAATCATTATAGCTTGATTCCCATAAAGCTCATAAAAGCTATACCCATCAATCCGGTTATAATAAATGTGATGCCCAGGCCTTTAAGAGGATCAGGCACATTTGAGTATCTAATCTTCTCACGTATAGCAGCAATTCCGACAATAGCTAAAAACCAGCCAACTCCTGATCCCAATCCGAATGATGTGGCCTCGAGTATGGAGTTATATTCACGCTGCTGCATAAACAAGGAACCCCCAAGAATTGCACAGTTTACAGCTATAAGAGGTAAAAATATACCAAGGTTATTATACAAAGTGGGAGAAAACTTTTCAATAATCATCTCAACAAGCTGTACCATCGATGCAATGACCGCGATAAACATTATAAATGTCAGGAAACTTAGATCAACATCAATTAAGCTCTTGCTGATCCAAACCAAAGCACCCTCTTTGAGTATATAATTCTCTATAAGGTAGTTTATAGGGACAGTGATGCCAAGAACAAATATCACCGCTACTCCCAGGCCAACAGAAGTTTTGACTGTTTTCGATACCGCCAGGTATGAGCACATACCCAGAAAATATGCGAAAATCATATTGTCAATAAAGACAGACTTTACAAATATGTTTACGATGTTCTCCATAATCGGTGGTTAATTTGTTTCTATTAAATCCCTGTTTTTACTTCTCTGCACCCATATTATTATTCCAACTGTTATCAGGGCCATAGGGGGCAGTATCATCAGTCCGTTATTCAGGTATCCTGTATTATAAATACCCATTTTCTCAAGCACAGGATATTCCCAGATTGTGCCTGAACCCAGCAACTCCCTGAAAAAAGCTACAACTATAAGTATAATCCCATATCCTGCAGCATTGCCAACTCCATCAAGAAACGACTGCCATGGCTTATTGGCCATAGCAAAAGCTTCAAGCCTCCCCATAATTATGCAATTAGTAATTATCAACCCGACAAAAACCGAGAGCTGCCGGCTCACATCATAAGCATATGCCTTCAGTATAAGGTCTACCAAAATTACCAGCGCGGCAACTACTGTCAGCTGTACAATAATTCTTATCCGCGGTGGTATGGACTTCCTTAATGCGGAGATAACAACATTTGAAATCGCCAGTACAGCCATCACTGCCAGGGCCATAACAACCGAAGGTTTAAGGCTGACGGTAACTGCCAGTGCTGAACAAATACCGAGTACCTGGACTGTTATAGGATTATCCTTGCCTAAAGGCCCTTTAAGCAGTTTCATGTTCTTACCCGAAAATAAAGGTTCCTTGTCGTTCATAATCACTTCTTTTGTTTATTAATAAAAATTTCGTACCCTGAGAGGCAGTCATCCAGCATATTTTCAACTCCCTTGCTTGTTACGGTACTTCCCGATATCGCATCTACACCATGTATATCATTGTGATCTGCCCCTCCCTTGATAACCTTTATAGAAACAAATCGTGTATCTTCAAATAACTTTTTCCCGCGAAACCTGGCCTGGAATTTTGGTGTGGATATGGTAGCTCCCAGTCCGGGTGTTTCAGTCTCATGACCAAAATAAGTACCATAGACAGTATTAAAATCATCTTCCAGCGAGAGATATCCCCATATAGGGCCCCACAAACCTTTTCCTCTCATGCTAAAAATATAATAAGTATTATTGTCTTTTTTACAAATGAAAACAGGAAGCTGGCGCGTTTCCTCTATCTTCCGTCTCTCAGAGTCTATAGCGGCCTTGTCTTTTTCTTTAAATTTGATGATAGAGCCGAGAAATATTCTGAAAGGACTCATCTTCTCAACACTGGCATTGCCTGTAAGGACATTAATCTTCTGAATTTTCGACAATTCTTCTTTCATGTCAACAGAAAAGGCATCAACATCTTTAATCTTCTCCCCTTTTATGTTGATCACATAACTTTCAATGATATATTTATTGAATAATTGTTCGGCATTTTTTGTGTCACTGCTAATGTTTACAGAAGTAAGGATATTTTTCATCTGCTCCAGCTCTTCATTTTTTATTTGCCTGGGCTTCAACCGGATATATGCAGATGCGAGTAACGTAGCTACAACAACAACCATTATTGTTGAGAATATTACGATATACAAATTACTGAATAGTTTCATCCTTATACTTTATAACTATTAAGAGCGCAGTTCGGCTCTTTTTAATCTCCTTGTAATATTTGCTGCAACTACGTAATGATCTATCAGCGGAGCAAATACATTCATGAGTAATATAGCCAGCATTACTCCTTCAGGATATGCCGGATTAAGAACCCTTATCAGTAAGGCCAGTAATCCTATCAGGAATCCGTAGATGAGCTTCCCCTTTTCTGTCTGGGCAGCAGTAACAGGATCTGTAGCCATAAATATTGCTCCGAAGGCAAATCCTCCGATTAAAAGATGTTGCCATGCAGGTATTTCCATAAACGGATTGACAGCAAACATATTTAAAATCAATCCCATAAATAATCCGCCTGCAAATACAGATACCATAATTCTCCAGCTGCCAAGGCCGGTATAAAGCAATATTGCTGCTCCAATTAATATTGCGAGGGTTGATGTTTCACCAATAGAACCGGGAATAAGTCCAAAAAACATGTCGCCTGTAGTGTAATGCTCCCCCAGACCGTTGACAAAATTTATATTTCCTGAAGCTGCCTGAGATAAGATTGTCTCTCCTGAAAAACCGTCAATTATGTTATTACCGTTCTTTAGTCCGGCCACCAATACACTTACACCCGACATTTCAGAGGGATATGCAAAAAACAGGAATGCCCGCGCTGTAAGAGCCGGATTTAGAATATTCATCCCTGTCCCCCCAAAAACTTCCTTGCCTATAATAACTGAAAACACTGTTGCCACGGCAACCATCCACAGCGGTATTGTAACAGGGACTATCAGGGGAATAAGCATTCCGGTAACCAGGAATCCTTCATTCACCTCATGTCCCCTTATCTGTGCAAATATAAACTCAGTTGCCAGTCCGCTTACATATACAACGACAATAATCGGGAAAACCTGAATAAATCCGTAAGTAAAATTTTCCCATATCGTTTTATATTCTCCCGTTGCCAGAAAATGCTGGTATCCCACATTCCACATGCCGAAAATCAGAGCTGGCATCAAAGCCAGGACAACTATTGCCATGGCCCTTTTCATATCTATACTGTCGCGGATATGGGACCCTCTTGATGTTACTTTGTTGGGTACATACAGGAAAGTTTCAAATGCTTCAAATGTGGACTGTAATTTCTCAAGTTTACCCCCCTTTTCAAAATGGCGCTTTATTTTATTAATATAGCTTCTTAACACTTTATTGAAATATTAAATAAACATAAAGGTTACTACATTTCCTTAATCATATAATCCAGTCCCTCCCTTACAATAGACTGAACATTGATCTTTGAAGTACATACAAACTCACACAATGCAAAATCTTCAGGGGCGACCTCATATATTCCCAGCTTTTCCATGAGGTCTATATCCTTAGCAATTATTGCTTTTATTAGCTGTACGGGATAGATATCCATGGGAAAAACCTTTTCATACTCACCTGTTAGCACAAATGCCCGTTCTCCGCCGTTAAGATTTGTGTCTATCCTGTATTCTTTGTCCGGTAGCAGCCATGACCAGAAAGACCTGGAAACACTGTACTTCTTAAAACCCGGCATGGCCCACCCTAAAAACTCATAATGGTCTCCTTCAGGTATTACCGTTATCTGGGAGTCGTAATACCCGACATATCCATCAGAAGAAATTTTTTTCCCCGTTAATACATCACCCGAAATAAATCGCTTATTACCTTCAGCAACATTCTTTTCTATCATATTCTTTATTGATGCTCCTCCTATGATTTTGTAATAACGTGGTCTTATAATTTCCGAACCTGTAAGTGCCACAACTTTCGAAGCATCATATATGCCTTTTTCAAATAAACGGCCAATAGTGATAACATCCTGGGGCGCGACATACCAGATTATATCCCCCTTATTGAGAGGATCGATATTGTGTACCTGAATCCCTACATTCCCGGCAGGATGGGGGCCCCTGAACCTGTTTATCTCGACATTCCTGGCCATAGTAAATACCTGTGATGCAGGATACTCGTCGTTAATATTGAGATGCACCTTCCCAACTGTAAGTTTTGCCAATGCATCTATACCCCTTTGAAAATCAGCCTCGCCCCCCTTGACCACAAAATCATAATCGGGAGCCAGCGGTGCAGTGCTAAATGCCGATATAAATATCGCTTTTGGCATATCTCCGGGATTGGCAATAATATCATAAGGCCTCTGCCTTATAGAAGGCCATAGGCCGCTTACAAGAAGATTTTTTCTGATTTCATTATCATTCATCTTAGCAGGGTCACCCGCATCAAATGACTTGTATTTAATCCCGGGATCAGCTTTAATAACTATCTCAAGAATTTGCCTCCTTTCTCCACGATTTATCGCAACAACACTTCCACTTACAGGGGAAGTTAAAAGAACTTCAGGGCGATTCTTATCAAAGAACAAAGGCGTCCCTGCCTTAACTTCATCACCGGTTTTAACCGTTAATTTAGGAATTAAATTATGAAAATCTATAGGCTTTACAGCATACAGCTCCGAAGGTTCTGCTCTCATAAAGATTTTTTCAGCCTTACCCTTAATTTTAATATCTAATCCTTTTCGAATCTTTATGACTTTTGACATTATATATTATTAATTTTTCAAAATTTAAAAGGCAAAAATAACTAATTTTAAATCTTGCACATATTTTATAATAAAGATTTAATTCTCATTATATGAACTTTTTAAAACAATATAACTTGTGTATAAGCCACAGGCATAATGTATTCTTTGACTATTGCACGACAAATTTAAAAATTATCTTATTTCTTGTTACCCTTACAACAATTATATGCCCCGATAGTTTATCGGAAAACACATACCTGTTTGATGGAGCACCCCGGTATAAAGATTATACATATTCGGAAAACATTAAAACCGTGCTTTTATTTAAAAAAGGATGGGAGCTTTCACTACCAATTATAGAACTTAACAGTGACGAGAAATTGCAGTTGATGTTTGATGATTTGGGTAGTAACACAAAAAACTATTATTATACAATTATACACTGTGACACGGAATGGGCCCCCTCAAATCTTTCACCTTCAGAGTATATCGACGGATTTAACGAAAATCAGATCAAAAATTATTTTTATTCGTTTAATACTACTTATGACTATGTTCATTATGAATTAACTTTCCCTAATGATGAAATAAGTCCTAAATTATGCGGAAATTATATATTGCTGGTATATGAATTCGATAATCCCGATGCTATTATTCTGACAAGAAGATTCTATATCGTAGATACAAAAATTGGTATAAATGCACAAATAAAAAGACCCTCTTCGCCTGATTTCATAGATACCGGACAGGAGATAGATTTCAGTATTATTCACAAAGGATATTACATAAGGGACCCCTTTTCAGACATTAAAATAAATATTTTACAGAACAACAGGTATGATAACTGCATCTCTTCTCTAAAGCCTTTGTTTGTTAAGCAAAATGAACTTGAATATAGTTATAATTATGAGAATGTCTTCTTAGGGGGAAGTGAATACAGGTATTTTGATATTAAAAGCATGAGATACCAGTCCGAGCATATTAAGCAGATCGATTTTAACTACCCCTATTATTATGTTACTCTCTATCAGGATGTGCCAAAGACTTTTAAACCTTACTACTATACGATTGAAATAAACGGGAAATATTATGTTGATGTCCAGGAAGCCCGTGATAAAAATATTGAAGCCGATTATGTTTATGTTAATTTTAGCCTGTCCTGTGACGTGCCGATGGCTGATGGTAAGGTTTATATCTACGGAGCGCTGGCAGACTGGAATTTAACAGAACAAAATGAGATGTCATACAACCTGGATAGCCGTGCATACGAAAAAACACTGTTGTTAAAACAAGGATATTACAACTATGAATATGTATTTGTCAAAGAAAACGATACATATGCTGATAATTCCTTTTTTGAAGGCAGCCACTATGAAACAGAAAATGATTATGTAATCTTCGTATATCACAGCGACAACACCAGTAAATATGAAAAGCTTATCGGCGTTAAGTTTTTAAATTCACTCAGGGATGATTAGTTTTTTGCTTGATCTATTGATAAAACCTCAACACCAAGAAATAAAATCCGGCAATAAAAGCCGTCGTTAAACATTATTGAAAGCTATATGTTAGATAGAAGAACAATTTAAATTTTCATATATTAATATTAAAGAAGTATACAAAAATATTCCGGTTTCGAATAAATATTTTAATCATGAAAATAACGGTAACATTTGCGTCAATAATTGCTTTGCATTTCCTTACAGGCGCATGCAGTATTATAAGTAATCCTGTTAAGAAAGATGTGGCTGTGCGGGACAGCCTGGTTATTAATCTGGCGGAACAGGGACTGGAGTTTACTATATATTTTGAAAAAGGAGAAGAACATAATCACCCGACCTTTGTTTTCTGGATAGAGGATATAAATGAAAATTACATTCAAACACTGTTTGTCACAAAATCTTTTGCTACAGGCATATTCGGACATGGGCCTGTAAGCGACACTTTGTGGGGGACAGAACCAGGAATGGCAAAACGGCCGGCCGCACTACCCTACTGGTGGCATAAATGTGATAAGGCATCGATAGAGTCTACTGTTCCTACCCCTGATCATCCTTTTGTCGATGCTTACACGGGAGCTACTCCTGAAGGCAGCTTCAGCCTTAGAATAAAAACAGACAAAACCGGCACTGGCAAATTCAGGCTGCTTATGGAAATTAACCAGCCCTGGGACTGGAATGACTGCTGGACAAATAATAAATTCCCGGATGATTATGCATATAAGTCATCATGTCAGCCGTCAGTCATCTACTCGGTAACCATCGATCCCGAAAGCACAGTTAAGGAGTATTATTTAAATCCGATAGGACACGGACATTATTCAGGAAAAGACGGACTGCTGTATACTGATCTGTCAACAATAACGACTGCTAAAAGAATAGTCAATAAAGTAATTGTAAGAATGCTTTAATTATAAGAATTTGAATCATATGTCTGAAGTATTGACTGCAAGAATGAGCATCATCAAAGCACTTATAATAGCCTTTTTATTGTTTGCCACCAGTTTGTATGGCCAGAATGGAAAAATTAAAGGCCGTATTTACGATATAACGAACAATGAGCCTTTGCCTTTTGCAAATATTATTATTGCAGGCACTAATACAGGTACTACCAGCGATATGGATGGCAACTTCTCATTTACAGGATTGAACCCCGGATTTGTACAGCTGGTGGCGACCTATGTAGGCTATAAACAGGCTTTGTCTCCCGAAATATTAATTACCAATGCCAATACTGCATTCATTGATATTGCACTGGAAAGTGCGGAGACAGAACTTCAGGAAGTATATATCACAACTTTGCCCTTTCAAAAAACAAAAGAGAGTCCTGTTTCTTTAAACAAGATTTACACTTCTGAAATTGAAACCAATCCCGGGAGCAACAGGGATATCTCAAGGGTAATACAGTCCTTCCCCGGTGTTGGCTCTACCGTGTCGTTCCGGAATGATATTATTATCAGGGGAGGAGGTCCGAATGAAAGTAAGTTTTATCTCGATGATGTGGAGATACCCAATATAAACCATTTTGCAACACAGGGAGCCTCCGGTGGTCCGGTTGGAATACTTAATGCTGACTTCATTAGCTCTGTAGACTATTATTCAGGAGCTTTCCCTGCAAACAGGGGCAACGCTTTAAGCGGCATTTTTGAATTTACTCAGGTTGACGGAAATCTGGATAAATCAAAATTGAGAGGCACACTGGGGGCATCAGAGGTCTCGCTGACTGTTGACGGTCCTGTCGGCAATAATTCAAGTTATATATTGTCAGCCCGCAGATCATATCTGCAGCTGCTGTTCGATGCTATAGGACTCCCATTCCTGCCAACGTTTAATGACTACCAGCTTAAATGGCGGACAAAGATTAACGATAAAAACGAAATCAAAATTGTCAGCATAGGGGCCCTGGATCAGTTTAAACTAAACCTTAATATCAAGAATCCTGATGAGGAACAACAGTATATATTGAGCTTTGTACCTGTAAATGAGCAATGGAGCTATGCCATTGGTGCAGTTTATAAACATTATGGCGAAAAGAGCTACAAAACACTTGTCCTGAGTCGTAATATGTTAAATAATACTATCTACAAATATCCTGAAAATGACGAATCCCGGCCAAAAATACTGGATTACGAATCACAGGAAATTGAAAATAAATTCAGATTTGAGAATACAAGTATCTCAGATAAATTCCGGTTCATTTACGGTGTAAGCGGAGAATATATCAAATATCAGAACAACACCTATCAGCAGGTATTTATCAACGATTCATTAGGTTATATAAATTACAGCTCATTTATAGATTTTTATAAATGGGGACTGTTTGTCCAGGCCAGTCAAAAACTTTACAAAGATAAACTTACCGTATCCCTGGGTGTCAGAAGTGATGCCAACAGTTATTCAGCAAGTATGCAAAACCTTATAAATCAGCTGTCACCAAGGCTCTCGGCTTCTTACTCGCTAAGTGACAAGCTGAATGTTAATTTCAATACGGGAAGATACTATCAGTTGCCGGCATATACGACCATGGGATACAGAGATAACGATGGTGTATTGCGAAATAAGGAAAACAAACTGACATATATATCGGTCGATCATTTAATCCTTGGTTTTGAATACAGGTTGAAGCCCAAAATTATCTTCACCGTTGAGGGATTCCATAAAAAGTATAAAAACTACCCCTTTTCGCTACGTGATTCCATTAGTCTTGCTAATAAAGGAGGTGATTATGGGGTGGTTGGAGATGAAGAAGTAAAATCAATAAGCAGCGGTCGGGCATACGGATTTGAAATATTAAACCGGACAAGGCTGGATAAAAAGCTGAACCTTATTGCTGCCTATACTTTTGTAAGGAGTGAGTTTAAGGATAACAGCAATGATTATATTCCTTCGGCATGGGATAGCAAACATTTGTTTACACTTACGTTGATACGCTACCTAAAAAACAACTGGTCTTTCGGAATGAAGTGGCGTTTTGCAGGCGGATTGCCTTATACGCCGTACGATCTCGAAACTTCCGCAATAAAGGAAGCCTGGGATTCGCGGGGAAGTCCTTATCTTGATTACACAAAATATAATTCAGCAAGGCTTAAAGCATTTCATCAGATGGATATACGTGTGGACAAAAAATACTTCTTTAATAAGTGGTCTTTAATGTTGTACCTTGATATCCAGAACCTCTATAATTACCAGGCCGATCAACCTGACTATATTGTAAGGGAAAAAGATGAATCCGGCAACTATATTCTTCTTAATGATAGCACAGAGTACCGGTTAAAAAGAATTGACAGTTCGTCAGGGACAATTTTGCCGACAATAGGTATAATGGTTGAGTTCTAGTTCTCTTCCATATGCGGATACCTGTAATCTGTCGGGGGCAGAAAATTTTCTTTAATGACGCGGGGTGACAGCCACCTGAACAAGTTTAACATCGACCCTGACTTGTCATTTGTCCCCGAACCTCTTGAACCCCCGAAAGGCTGTTGTGATACAACAGCACCTGTAGGTTTATCATTAATGTAGAAGTTGCCTGCTGCATTTCTGAGTTTGTTTGTTGCCAGGTTTATTGCCAGCCTGTCATTTGCAAAAATGGAACCTGTCAATCCGTATATGGAAGTCCGGTCACACAATGCGAGCGTTTCTTCAAATTTCTTCGACGAATAAACATATATAGTCAATATGGGGCCAAAAAACTCTTCCTGCATGGCAAAATATTGTGGATCTTTTGTTACAACAACTGTAGGCTCGACAAAATAACCTTTAGATTTGTTATAATTACCGCCGATAATTATCTCTGCTTCCCTGTCTTTTTTAATTCTTTCGATTGCCCTTGAAAGGATGACAAATGAAGGTTCATCTATCACTGCATTAACAAAGTTAGTAAAGTCTTCGGGCCCTCCCATTTTGAAAGATGATATATCATCAGTTAATAGCTGTTTTATCTCAGGCCACAGGTTATCGGGTATATATGCCCTTGAGGCAGCGGAGCATTTTTGTCCCTGGTATTCGAAAGCCCCTCTTGACAGGGCTGTCACCGTTTGCCTGGGATCAGCCGATTCATGGACAAATATAAAATCCTTACCCCCTGTTTCGCCGACGATCCGCGGGTATGTTTTATATTTATTAATAGTAAGTCCAATGATCTTCCATATCCCCTGAAACACTTCTGTTGATCCTGTATAATGAAAACCTGCAAAATCAGGATTTGCGAAAATAGCTTTCCCGGCAACCGGTCCCGGAACAAGCACCATATTTATTACTCCTTCCGGCAGGCCTGCTTCCAGGAGGACTTCCATAATAACGCTGGCTGAATAAACCTGCAATTTTGAAGGTTTCCAGACAACAACGTTGCCAAGCATTGCAGGAGAGGTGGGCAGGTTGCCTGCTATCGACGTAAAATTAAATGGTGTCAAAGCAAAAACAAAACCTTCAAGAGGTCTCCACTCCATCCTGTTCCATGAGCCAGGTGAGGACTCAGGCTGCATACTATAAATATCAGTCATATATTTAACATTAAACCGCAAAAAGTCAATTAATTCGCAGGCAGAGTCAATTTCAGCCTGATGCACATTTTTTGACTGTCCCAGCATTGTTGCTGCATTTATCTTTGCCCGGTAGGGCCCCGCCAGTAATTCCGCGGCCTTTAAGAATATCGCTGCACGCTCCTCCCATGGCAGCGCAGCCCACATTTCCCTTGCTGACAATGCGGCATTTATGGCCATATTAACATGAGCTTCATCTCCCTGGTGATATTTGCCAAGCTCATGACTTATATCATGAGGAGCTCTTATAGAAAATAAATTACCTGAATCGACCTCTTTGCCTCCTATAATCATAGGTATCTCGACCTTATGCTGTAAATCAATATCTATTGCTCTCTTAAGTTCTGCCCTCTCTCTTGATCCCTGCCTGTACTCAAATACAGGTTCGTTTTCAGGAAAAGGTAATGTATAAAAACCTTTTGCCATTTTAATTTCAGTTTTTTAATTAGAAAAAACAGGTAATATTATAACCTTTTTACTAATGAATTGTTTGTTTTAAATTCTAAGTTAGTTGTTATTTAATTTTTTTAAAGAATATTTTGTTGATAAATAATAACTACTATTAAACTATTTTAATAAAATCATTTATAAATTAACTCCTTACCGAGTATTTTTGCAGTATATTATCAATAAAATGAAAATCATTGAATTTTTAAATAAATTCACTTTTCTCAAAAACAAATATATATTAACATCTTTGTTTTTTATAATATGGCTGCTTTTCTTTGATCAAAACAATTTAATCGAAAGACGCAGGAACGTTAAGGAATATAAACAACTGCTCAGGGAGAAAGAATACTACTTAAAAAAGATAGAAGACGACAAAAACCGGCTGGAAGAGCTAAGGACCGATAAAGAAAATCTTGAAAAGTTTGCCAGGGAACAATTCTATATGAAAAAAGAGAACGAAGATATATTTGTCATCGTTGAAGAAAATTAGGTATAGGGTAAATTTATGCAGGATCATCAATTCTAATGAATATTTTAATCTGACAACTATTATTTAAAATATTTATAGCTTAATGCGGTTTTTACCGGCAGGCAAGCATTATTATATTTGTTATGAGTACAATTTGATTTATTCTGTGTTTATAATAAAGCAAATGCTATTTGTTGCTGATATAAAAACATTCAAATATTTTAATTATTTTCACATTTTTTAAAATATTCCTTAAGTGTAACATATTAAACTTATATAGTAACAGTTCGCTGCACAATTCGTATAACTATTACATAATTCAAATGTTAAATACTTAATAAACAAGGGAAATATCGTGGGACAAAGAGTTATTTTAAAATCATTTTTCATATTTATTTTATCAGGAGCATTATTTTTTACACTTAATGCACAGATCAATTTCGGATTTCAATCCCAGTATAAATATCTGAAAGGTATTAATGCTTCGGGATTACCTGCAAACTGGATGGATCCCGGTTTTAATGATGCGGGATGGTCAACGGGTTACGCTCCGTTCTGGTATGGGGATGGCTCAGGGGGCACCCTCCTTAATGATATGCAGGGTTCCTATACAACCGTTTATATGCGCACAACATTTAATGCTGCCAATGCTGCCAACATACACCAGTTGAACCTGTCTGTGGATTACGATGATGGTTTCGTAATTTGGATAAACGGAGAGGAAGCATTAAGTCAGTTTGCCCCGGAGGTTGTATCTTATAATGACTCGGCTACCGGACTCCATGAATCAGGGACGCCGGTATCTTTTATTGTTGATGCCGGTGATATAACGCTGTTTGAAGGGCAGAATACACTTGCAATAGTGGGATTAAATATAACTCTTTCGGGAAGCAGCGACTTTCATTTTGATATGAGCATAGATGCAACGCCCGGCATACCTGAGCTTATTGATACCGTCGGCATATCATTCAGTCATGATGCAGGATTTTACGATACTTTATTCAGCCTTACCATGGATTCGCCGGATCCTGCAGCAGGTATTGTATATACGCTGGATGGCAGCGATCCGCGCAGCTCGGCTAATTCGTTTACCGGTGGCTCAGAGGTGACGGTTACCATCGATCCGGTTTCCACAGTAGGGCGCCCTGTAACACCGGGTGTGGTTATCAGGGCTTCACTGACCAAAGGCGGTTACCTGCCTTCCATACCTGAAACAAGAACTTATATTTTCATCGACAAAGTAAAAACCCAGTCTTATCCCGGAAGTGACTGGCCAAGTGGAGACGTAAACGGACAGTGGATTGATCTCGATATGGATCCTGACGTTGTCAACGACAGCCGCTATTCGAGCCTTATTGACGATGCACTGCTTGAAATTCCAACCATATCCGTGGTCACTGACCTGGCCAACCTTTTTGACCCTGCAACAGGTATTTATGTGAATGCTGAGGGCCACGGCGAAGAGTGGGAAAGGGAATGTTCGGTCGAGTTGATTAATCCTGACGGATCGCCGGGTTTCAATGTTAATGCCGGACTACGGATAAGGGGAGGATGGAGCCGCCATAATGATTTCCCAAAGCATTCTTTCAGGCTGTTCTTCAGATCTCAATATGGAGATGCCAAACTGCGCTTTCCCTTATTCGATGACGAGGGTGCCATGGAATATGACAAAGTTGATTTGAGAACTTCACAGAATTATGCATGGAGCACCGGCGACAGCCGCAATACCATGGTGCGCGAAGTGTTTTCACGCGATTCGCAGGGCGCGACGGACCAGCCATATACAAGAAGCCGTTACTATCATCTTTACCTTGACGGAATGTACTGGGGCCTGTTTCAGACACAGGAACGCTCGGATGCCCGCTTTGCAGCCGACTATCTCGGCGATAACAGGGAAGATTATGATGTAGTGAAAGTCAATACGGAAAATTATGTATACCAGATTGAGGCATCGGATGGCAACCTTGACACATGGCATCTGTTATGGAATAAATGCGGCACGGGTTTTCAGAATAACAGCGATTATTTTGCCCTTGAGGGCAAAAACGAATACGGCAAACCTGTGAAAGGTTCAGAAGTGCTCGTAGATATAGACAACCTTATTGATTACATGATCGGCATATTCTATACGGGAAATTTTGATGCCCCGACATCATCATTTATGAGCAACAATGGACCGAATAACTTTTACGCTATTTTTGACAGGAAGGACAAATCAAAAGGATTTACTTTCTATAATCACGATGCCGAACATGCTTTGTTTTATTATAGTGCATGGCCTGGTATAGGAATTGATGAGAACAGGGCTAATATAGGCTCCATAAGCGGGCAATACAAGATGCAAGTAAGTAGTTTCAGCTTATTCCACCCGCAATGGCTGCATTACAAGTTATCACAGAATGCAGAATACAGGATGCGCTTTGCAGACAGGGCACATAAGCTCCTAACTGGCAACGGTGTTTATACACCACAGAAATGCCTGGAAAGATTTGATAAGAGGGTCAGGCAGATTGATACTGCCATCATCGCTGAATCAGCACGCTGGGGCGATGCAAAAACCAGCAGCCCCTACACAAAAGACAATAACTGGTGGCCTGAAATTCAGACAGTGCGGACCATGTTTTTCCCTGTAAGAACCGGTATAGTTATAGGTCAGCTTAAAGCAGAGAACCTGTACCCTGAAGTTGAGCCCCCTGATGTTAAAAATTCGGAAGGACTGCTTGAAGAAAGCCAATATTCACTAAATTCAAGCATGAATGTCACTGTTGAAAATCCAAACTCTTCAGGAACAATATATTATACTCTTAATAATGACGATCCCCGGCTTGTTGGCGGAGGGATATCATCATCTGCAACTGTAATGGGCGATGGAGAGGAGATGGAAATAGACAATTCAACAATTCTAAAGGCACGCATATATGATAACGGGACCTGGAGCGCCCTTAAAAATGTGACATTCCTCGGACAGGAAGATGATTACTCCAACCTTAAAGTTACGGAGCTTCACTACCACCCCGCAGATTATATTGTCGGAACAGATACAATTTATTCGGGCAAGGACCTTGAGTTTATTGAATTCAAGAACATTGGCGAGACATCGATTAATTTAAGCGGACTGGTACTTGATTCGGCTGTATATTATGAATTCCCTGATAATGCTGTCCTCGGGCCAAAGAACTTCTTTGTTGTCGCTTCCAAGCCAACCAAGTTCTATGAGTATTACGGGATGATACCATCAGGAAATTTCCAGGGTAATTTCTCCAATTCATCCGAAGAGGTACTGCTTACAAATTCTTTATCTGAAGAGATTATTCACTTTACTTATTATGACAACAGCCCCTGGCCAAACAGGCCGGACGGACTCGGATTTTCACTGGTGTCAACGGTATTTAATCCTACAGGAGATCCTAATGATCCGCTGTACTGGCGCGCTTCTTTGCTTGTCAATGGCTCGCCATTCAAAGATGATGACGGCCTCACCGGTATATTTGTGCCTGAGATAATTAAAAGAGGTAACATTACCGTTTATCCGAATCCGGCAACGGATTATATAGTCATAAGCATGAATTCTGCTGAAGAATACCAGCAGTTAAGTATTAAACTATACAATATAAATGGAATGCTGGTTTATCAAACTATAGAAGAAAACAACGCAATTGTCAATCTTAATAATCTTGGTTTAAGCCAGGGTATATATTTTGTTCATATAGAAACAGGCAATCTTGTTGAAACAGTAAAAATCATATTCTCGGATTATTAGCAGACAGATAGGTTATTATATCGCCCGCATATTCTTATTGAATTGCGGGCTTTTTTAAAATATGCTTACAGTACTGGCCAATTCTATTCCTTTATCAGTTTAAAAGTTGCCTTGTTTTCCCTGGAATGAATATTAAGAAAATAGATACCTGCCGGTGCATCAAAATATATCTTTTTCACCCTGCCTTGATTAGCTTTCATGGACTTAATCACATCTCCTGACAGGTCTGTGATATCAATGATAAAATCTGTAATATCAATCCCAAAATCTATTACTAATTCGCCATTAAGCGGGTTGGGGTAAACCTTGATGTTATTTTCAAATGAACTTTCAATAAGTTCCACAATAATGACCGGGTAGCAGGCAGATGTGTCAACACAGTCGCCTGCAGTAACCATCACTGCATAACTGCCGCTGTTTTGAGCTGTAAAGCTCTGATCGGTCTCACCTGCAAGAGGCTGGTAACCATTGCTGCAGTCCAGCCACTGATATGTTGCGTTGGACGCAATGGCTGTGAGCGTATTCTCCGATTGCTCAACAGATGCATCCACAGAATTGATAGTAAGATTCAGAGTGATCAGACTATCACATCCTGCTGCATTGGTCAATGTTTGAATATATGTCCCGCTTTGATTATATGTTTGCCCGTTAAGCATGAAACTGTCACAAGCTTTCGCTGTTATTGTTGAGTCAGTACTATTAAGAATAGTCAGGTTCAAAGTGATAATACTGTCACAACCTGCTGAACCGGGAAAGCTTTGAGTATAAGTTCCACTGGAGTAATAAGTTTGGTCATTCAGTTTGAAGCTGTCGCAGGCTGTCGCTGTTATTGTTGAGTCAGAACTATTAAGAATGATAAGATTCAAAGTGATAATGCTGTCACAACCCACTGCATTGGGAATAGTGTCAAAATAAGTACCCGTTGAAAACCATGTATATTTACCACTGGGTGAAGTATAATTATCGCAGGCTACTTCTGAAATAGTTGCATTTGTACTTTTCTGGACAGTCAGGTTAATTGTTATGTATTCTTTGCAACCAGCAGTATTAACCAAGGTATCCATATAAACACCACTTTCTGTCCAAACCTTACCAGTAGGAGAGATATAACTGTCACAAACCTTTTCATTTACAGAATATTCAGTATCCTCGCAATATACAAATAATTCGCTACCATGTAATTTATCATTTGCTCCAAAATATAACTTCCTGTTAAACTCGGTAAAACTACTTGGCGAAGAGTGATTACTTCCCGGGTAGATATCCTTTAACAAAAAAGCTTTATTAATGCCATCATAAATCCACAATTCTTCACCATTAATTTCGTCATATGAAGCAAAGAATAATTTATTATTAAATACAATCTTCGAGCCTATTAAGCTTGTATATGAATAATTAATAGGAATATCAGTATTTATCCTGAAATTATTCAAAGTATCACATTCCCATAACACAAACCAACCTGTATTATCTTTTGCTAAAAAATAGAGCTTTTTATTGAAAACGAATAGTTTTTCAGGATCAGAGCTATTTGCTCCTGGGATTAGATCATGTAAAATAGGTTGATTGATGCCATCATACTCCCAAAGTTCATCGTCCTGATCTTTGGTCTCTGCATGAAAATAAAGTTTGTTGTTGAATATACATAAGGATTCAGGAATTGAACCAAACCTGTCAGAACCAATACCTTGTATCTTAACTGGTTTATTTATGCCATCATATTCCCATAATTGCAGTCTAAAATTAGTGTGTTCATTTGCACTAAAATATAGTTAGCCTTTAAAAATGATGAAACCTCCAGGATAGGAACTATCTAAATATGTTCCTTGATTGATATCAAATAAAATGGGTTCATGGATACCGTCGTATTCCCATAATTCACTACCATGGATACCATCATTTGCAGCAAAATAGAGCCTATTATTATATTCATAAAAAACTTTTGGAAATAAGTTTTTACTCTCAAGAAGGGTATCTTTCATCATAAACGGAGTATTTATTCCATCATATATCCACAATTTTTCTCCATGTATACCATCATTTGCGATAAAATATAATTTATTTTTGACTACATTTAAATAAGTATAATAAGGATGTAATCCTGAACCTGTCGGATTAATATCATATACCATAACAGGATCATGCAATCCGTCATATTCCCATAGTTCATTTCCGTGAATGCCATCTGATGCACAAAAAAACAGTTTATTTTTATATACTTTTAAATTAATCGGAGAAGAGCTAGATGTTCTTGTATTTACACAAATATTTCTGATCATTCCAAAACCATTAGTATCATCATATACCCATAAATCATCACAGTGTATAACTCCGTATGATGCAGTAAAAAAAAGTTTGTCATTGAATGTAAATAGATTTCTAGGTGAATTGAAATCAATTATCTCATTGATATTTTTAATTTTAACTGGTTTATTTATGCCATCATATTCCCATATTTCACTTGTCTCACTAACATCAACTGCGATAAAATATAGTTTTTCATTTACCAATGTTAAACATAAAGGAGAGGAACTTGCATTTCCTGGATTTAAATCCTGTACGATGGCCGGATCATTAATACCATCATA
>CAYWUI010000003.1:24710-26278 GCA_964461435.1 uncultured Bacteroidales bacterium
CCATCATATTCCCATAATTCATCTCCAAGAATACCATCGTCTGCATTAAAATAAAGTTTGTTGTTGTAAATGATATATGTTCGGTTATTAAAAAAAGAGTTATCAGTTCCAGGATTAATATCAGCTACCAATGTTGGATTGTTTGTACAATTTAACTTCCAGAGCTCCCTGCCATGCATATTATCCATTGCAGTAAAATACAGCTCATTTTGGAATACTATAGGATATGAAGGATTGGAACCTGAATTTCCTGGAAAAAGATCTGATACCAAGGTTGGATAATTGTTGAAGCTATATTCCCATAACTCAGCGCCATGTATTCCGTCATTTGCAGAAAAGAATAATTGACTATTACATAGTATCAAATTAGATGGAGAGGAAGAATTTATCCCCTGACTAATATCCATTACCATAACAGGCTTATTGATCCCATCATATTCCCAAAGCTCTCTTCCATGCAAACTGTCCCTTGCAGAAAAGAACAGCTTGTTATTAAATGTCACAAGATTCTCTGGATCAAAATAATAACAATCAGAATACATACTTTTTAATGAGACAGGTTTATTGGAATCATCATACACCCATATTTCTTTCCCAACAGTTCCATCATTGGCAATAAAATATAATTTGTTGCTATATATCAGCAAATTATCTGGAATTGATCCTACTTCTCCAGGATTTAAATCTTCAATCATATACAGTGAATCATTAGTATCATTGTATTTCCATAATTCTTTTCCATGCATACCATCATCTGCAACAAAATATAGTTGATTATTAAATTCAAAAAGATTTATTGGATTAGTATTGTGAGGGATAATAGACGTATTAATATCATAAACCAACGACACTGATTGGGTAAAAACTGGATTTATTGCAATTGCAAAATACAGTACCGCAATCATTAAACGTATGATATTCATTAGTTTAGATCAAAATATTGTTCCTTGTTTTTCAGCCAAGAATATTCCAATTCTAATTTTTAATTAACTTAAAGGTTGCTTTATTTTCTTTTGAATAAATATTTAGAAAGTAAATACCTGCCGGTCCGATAATAGAGGCTTTGATTAGCCTGTTAAGATTCGATTGCATTGTTCTTATAACATTACCTGATTGGTCTGTAATCTCAATTATCAAATTCATATTTTTAGATCCTAAGTCGATTATAAACTCCCCATTTACCGGGTTAGGATAAATCATGATGTTGTTTTCAAATGAACTTTCAATAAGCTCAACAATAATGACTGGGTAGCAGGCAGAAGTATCCATACAATCGCCGTCAGTAACCATTACTGCATAACTGCCACTGTTCTGGGCAGTAAAACTCTGATCGGTTTCACCTGTTAGGGGCTGGAAACCATTGTTGCAGTCCAGCCACTGATATATTGCATCAGGTGTAACAGCTGTGAGAGTATTCTCCGATTGGTCAACAGATGCATTCACGGTATTGACAATAAGATTCAGCGTGATCAGACTGTCACATCCTGCTGCATTGGTCAATGTTTGAATATATATCCCGCTTTGGGTATACGTCTGCCCATTCAGCATAAAGCCATCACAAGCTGTTT
>CAYWUI010000003.1:26378-124446 GCA_964461435.1 uncultured Bacteroidales bacterium
AATAGTCAGGTTCAATGTAACAACACTGTCACAACCTGAAGCGTTGGTTAAAGTCTGGGTATAATTTCCACTTTTGGTGTATGTCTGCCCATTTAAGGCAAAGCTGTCACAAGCGATCTCGGTTATACTTGATTCAGTACTATTAAGAATTGTCAGATTCAGAGTAATAATACTATCGCAACCTGAAGCATTTGTTAAAGTTTGGGTATAAGTCCCACTGTTGTAATATGTATAGCCGTTCAAATTAAGACTGTCGCAAACAGTCTTAGTGATAATTTTATCCGTGCTTTTTAGTATGGTTAAGTTTAAAAGTATCGTACTGTCACAACCATTAGCATTGGTCAGAACTTGGAAGTAGGTACCAGTTTGGGTGTAAGTATGCCCGTTAAGTTCGTAAGTGTCGCAAGCAGTATTTGTGATGGTTGTGTCAGTGCTCTTACAAATTGTTAGATTCACGGTAACTATACTGTCACATCCTGATGCATTTTTTAATGCTTGAATATAGGTTCCGCTTTCGGTATATGTTTGCCCGTGAAGTATGAAGTTATCACATGTTGTCAGGTTAATGACTGAGTCAGTACTGCTGATTATTTTTAAATCTAAAGTAATTGTATAATCATCGGATGATGCAGATGTTAATTTTTGAGTATATATACCAGTGCCTGTATATGTCTGTCCATTAAGGATATAACTATCACAGGCAATTTCAGAAATAGTAGTATCTGTGTTATGAACGATTATTAAATTCAGAGTAATAGTACTGTCACAACCTGCTGCGTTTGGAATAACAATAGTTTTTGTGCCGGAAGTAGTATGAATCGTTCCATCCGGTGCAGTATAGCTTTCGTAGCTCACTATGTTTTGTATTGAACTGGTTGGAATACAATTGGATAGTACCCAGAGTTCTCTTCCACGTCCATCATCTGCACTAAAATACAATTTGTCATTTAATATTATAAAATACCTTGGATCTGAGCCCTTTGAACCGGGAAATAGGTCGGTAACCATTCTTAGCGTGTTACTACTATCGCAAACCCATAATTCAGCACCATGTATGCCATCATCGGCGTGAAAAAATAACTTGTCATAATAAGGTGTTAAATAATCTATATGAGAGGATAACAAATCAGTGCCAGGATTGATGTCAGCTAACATGAGAGGAGGATTAATAAAATCATAAACCCATAATTCATAACCATGAATTCCATCATTTGCCTCAAAATACAATTTGTTATTAAATACAGTCAGTTCACTTGAACGGGAATTCAATCCTTTTGGATTAATGTCAGTCAACATTACAGGGGAATTTATACCATCATATTCCCATAATTCCGGATCATCGACATCAGCTTCAGCTATAAAATATAATTTATCATTATATACAGTCAGTAATGTTGGACATGAACTTTCAGACCCTGCATAAATATCAGCTTCCAAGTATGGAGGATTCACACCATCATAAACCCATAATTCATAGCCATATTTTTTATCATCGGCTGTAAAATACAATTTATCGCTAAAAACTGTTAAAAAACTTGGATTAGAACTTTTATAAAGGGGGTCCATAGTACCAAGGTTAATATCAGCTACCATGGCAGGTTGATTAACGCCATCATAAGCCCATAGTTCAGTGCCGTGTATACCATCATTACCTTGAAAATATACTTTGTTGTTAAATTCGGTAAAAAAGGGATTACCTATAGACGTCGATTCAATGAAAATGTCTGAAATTTTATTTGGTGCATTGATACCATCATACTTCCATAATGTTATGCCAAGGCTATCTACAGCAGTAAAGAATAACTCATTAATTGCTTCAGCCATGAAAAATGGGGATGAACCTCTGCCTCCGGGATAAATATCTGCAACCATAGATGGAAAATTATTGCCATCATAAACCCATAATTCATCGCCATGTTTTGAATTACCGGCTCGAAAATATAGTTTGTTGTTAAATACTGTCAGTTCCATCGGGAAGGAAGCATCTGTAACGGGATTAATATCTGCATATAGGTAAGGTGCCTTTATACCATCATATATGAATAATTCAGTACCATGTATACCATCATTTGCCCGGAAAAACAATTTATTTTTAAATACGGTAAAATAAACCGGATTTGAACTTCCCTTTGGATTTATATCGAATGCCAATAAAGGAGGATTGAAGCCATCGTATGCCCATAATTCGGTTCCATTTATTGTGTCGGCTGCTGAGAAATATATATTATTGTTAAATTCAATAGCAGAAAAATAATAATCGTCGTACATTTGGGTCTGACTGCGAGGCGTTCTTGGACCATCACCAATACCATTGCTTTTCAACATCATTGGATCATTTACACCATCATATACAAATATTCTTCTGTTGCCTTGATCAATGCAAGTATTCCAATAATCAAAGGCGCTAAAATAAAGCTTATCATTAATAATTTTCCAGTCTTTCGGGTAAGATGGGCCAACTCCTTCATTTATATCTTTCATCATTTTTGGTGGATTTACACCATCATAAATCCATAATTCAGTTCCATAAGTGCCATCTGTTGCAGCAAAACAGAGTAGGTTGTTGAAAATACTAAATTCTCCCGGAGAATCCCAGAAATATTGTCCATATTTGTATTTGGCAAGGCATTCAATCTCAAATGCAGAACCTTCGCCTGGATTAATATCAGACACCATAAATGGTTTATTGATACCATCATAAACCCAAAGTTCAATTCCATTTATTCCATTATCAGCTTCAAAAAAAAGTCTATCGTCAAATATCTTGAATATAGATGGAGTTGGATGATTCGAGTATACGGTTCCTTTAAAAAAATCCGTAACTCTGGATGCTTCATTAGTACCATCATATACCCATAGTTGATTTCCACTGATTTCATCAGTTGCAGTGAAATAAAGCTTATTTTTATATACAATAAAATTTGAAGGCCATGAACTGTAAAATCCCTTATAAATATCTTCTACCATAAATGGTGGATTCACTCCATCATACGCCCACAATTCACTTCCATGCGTTCCATCATCAGCACTGAAATAAAATTTATTATTAAAATACGCGAAAGAATATAAAGACGTAATAGAATTTCCGTCAATATTATCATTTATCTTCTTTGGTAAATTTATCCCATTAAATTCCCAATACCTTCGGCTATAGTATCCATATTTATCATTGGCAATAAAATGAAGTTTGTTATTGATTATAGCAAAAGAATAAGGATCTGAACTCCCCATTCCCTTGTAAAGATCTGCAACCATGGTCGGAACGTTAATCCCATCGCACTCCCATAATTCATTACCATGGATACCATCATTTGCAGCAAAATAAAGCTTATTGTTAAAAATAAAAAAATCAGACGGGCTTGAGGATGAATTCGAATTAATGTTCTGATTTATATCATATACCAAAGACACCGGTTGGGCAAAAACCATATTGACAGTGTCAATACAGAGTAATATTGCAAGGAATGATATTGTTTTCATTATTTTGAATCTTGCAGTCTGTAAAATTTTCTTCTAACGATCGTCAGTGAAACAGTTTAAATGCCTGATTTGCCCTTGTGGTTCTGTTATGAATCAGAATTCTTCATATTATATATGAATAGTACAAAGATACGTATTTTTTAACAAATAATCATACTCATTTAACTACAATAACCGGTTCCACTGCTGAAAACAGGAAAATATTGCTGGTTTCTCTCATAATTTCTCAGCAGACTTAACAATTCCTGCCCGTCCGTTAATTCATGAGATATCAATTCAAGCCTGCTCAGAAGAACATTCACCGCATATAAAATATCCACATCAGGATAATAATTCTTACTGCAGAAATTCAGGAACCTGAGAACGGTAAATGCATTGAACCAGCCAAGGAAACGTTTGGAAAATGAGTTTATATTATTACAATTAAGGTTTATTTCATTAATCTTATTAACAGCATGGTTATGTTGCAGGAAATCCTGTATCGACCTGGGCGATTGTCCGATTTCTCTTTCAAAATCAACTTCTTTCAACTTAAACAGCCCGGGAATTATTTTAAGGAATCCCCGCAATGCTTCAAAACTGGACGGATTATAGGTCATAAAAGGTGACTCATCCTTTATCAGGAACCTGTTAACCGCAGATCCTGTGCCAAATGGTACCCTTCCAGAGGGCCTTGGCGAAGGAATTACCCGCGTGGAATTTATATCAATATACTTACCAAGGGGAATAATTTTATGTAAGAAATAAAAATCTTCACCTGCTTTTCTTTTGCTCATTCCTCCCTGCCTGACATAAGCCATTGCCTTTACAGCAAAGCACGAACCTATGGTATGGTAAGCATAGGGGAATGATATATACCTTAATGACTGTACATAGTATCTGAGATGCAGCTCATACCGGGTTATTGCCCTGTAGACAGCGGCAGGGAAATCATCCCCTGATACGGGATGCTCAAAGTAGATGCTGCATCCATTGGTATCAGGATATTTATTAAAATGATACTCGATCTCCGTCAGATAATTTTTGTCGCAAATACTGTCTGCATCAAATGAAATAATAATGCCGGATTTGTTTTGTATTAAGTCGAACCTGCTGACAGCCTCATCCATCCCTATCTTCCTTGCCAGTCCGGCCCCTGCAGACTTTGGCGGTAAATCAGGTACATAAATGATATAATAATGAAATTTATTATCTGAATGAGCATTAGCCCATTTTTTTGCTTCCTTAAACGTCTTTAAATTCTGTTCCTTTATTTTACTGCCAGCTTTTAACGATGAATTTATCACAATAATTACTTCAACTGCAGATTGTGGCCTGGAACAGTTATATAAAGAGCTGAGTGAACGGATTAATTTATTCTCATAATAACATGGTATGACAATAACAAACCGCAGGTCTTTTTGAGGTTCAGCCTTTATATGAAGTTTGAAATCCTTTTGCTTTTGAAAATATTGGTCGGCAAAACCCATTAAACATAAGGGTTACTTATTTTTGCTTAATTCTTTTCTGTATTTCTCGTTCAGCCCCTTAACAACCTGACTGGTAATATCAAGATTCTTATCGGCATACAGAACATTCCCGCCAACTGTAGTAGTTCCAAAAACAAACTGGTATTTATATTCTGCCTGCAGTTCCTCAAGATAAACCGTAATGGAATTCAGTACTTGTCTTAGCATCACCTGTTCCTCTTCCGCCAGCTCCATTCTTAAATTTTCCTGTAAGCTCATAAGGTTCTGCTGTTCGTTAAGAATATGTTGCTCCAGCTGTTCCGCATCCGCGCGGGTTACAAGTCCGCGCTGAACCTTGTACTGGTAGTCTTCAACCTCTTTCTTGTATGCTCTCTCCTTTGATGCTAACTCAGCCTCAGAGGTCTTATATTTATTATCAAATTTTTGTTTAAGATCATGATAAAAATCAAAATTGTTAACAACTGTATCAATATTGATATAGGCTATTGAATTTGATGATATATCAAAAGAACCAGCTTCATCTTTTGTTGATTTCTCTGTGGGAGTTGCTGCAGCACCTTTATCTATATAATACAATATGCCTATTGCTATTACACCGGCCAGGGATACTATGCTTAATATTAATGGTAATCTTTTCATTTCTTTAATTATAAGTTTATAATATGCATAAAATTGTCAGCAAATATAAATTATCTTCTATTAATTTGAAAATTTGTTAATTCCGAAAAGGTATATGCAGGTTTGCAGTATCTTAAAATTCGGGGCAGGGAACGCCTGTAATTTTTTTCCTTCTTCTTGGCAACCTGAACTTAAAACTTAATGATACCTCATGAGTAGCGTAAGCGTGGGATATAAGGTTGGAGATAGTAAGATCAAAACTGTAGCCTATATTAAAATGTCTTGTCTTATATCCGGCAAGCAGCACAAATGCATCTCCGCGTTGTGAATTAAAGGGCGGAAGGCCCCTGTACCATATTCCCAGAACAAGCGGAACTTTATACCAGTAAATTCCAAGATCCAGCTGGTTTTGCTTTCCCTGGTTCTTAAACAAAAATGCAAGAGTCATAGTCTCATCTTTGGGCTTTAAGAGTTTACCTTTCTCAATAAGCTCTATTCCTCCATACAGGGAAAACTTCACTGGCAGACGGGCCTGCAGGGTAGAAAAGGATATGTCAGGTTTTATAATATGGTCAAATGTTGTTCCAAACCACATATTCTTTGTATAAACAAGCAAAGATGTACCGACATCAACATTCCTGGCTTTGTCAGAATCATATATCGATCCCTGGCTTGGCTGTCCCAGTATGTCGAATATGCTGTTAAGATCATAATTGTGCAGACCATGTTCAATATAAGAAAAACTTAGTCCGGGCCTGATATTTACTGCATGGAATATTTGAAAATTATAGGAATATAATAAACTTGCCCTGAATGTACCTAACTCACTCTTGCCTATAACATCCTTCATACATATTATGCCTATCCCGCTCTTAAAAGCTGAAAAATATTGATCATACCCAATATTATAGGTGATAAAGGGAACGAGTGTAAGCCACTGGTTCCTGTAGTTTGCAGTTATGCGGCTTCCTTCCACTGCCCCGGCAAAAGAAGGGGCCAGATAAAGCGGATTAGCATAAAACTGCGAAAACTGCGGATCCTGCGCATGTATATTTATTATATATACGAAAAAAAACACATATATGAAGATCCGGCTCTTCATAAACACTCATTGATTTTTAAATATTCATTTCCTATAACTTAATACGAAATAGTCAGATATTAAGTTATGTTAGACGATTTGAAATTTAAATATTTTTTTTATTGTTAACTTATTATTCTTTAACTAATTATGAACATTGTTAACAAATAATAAAAGGCTAAAAATATATTAATATTTTAGTCTATCAAATTAATATCCCTTTTATATAAATATATTTCCCCGAAAGTCCATTTAATCAATCCTATATGCAGGAAGTTTTACTGTTAATGAGGTTTTATTAATTATCCGGGGTTATTCTTTCAGGATTAATAAGAAGGGTAACATCTCCTGCATAGATTTTTGTCTGGCCGTTTGTAAACGTAGCTTTCACTTTCCAGACATAGACACCCTGACTGACCGGACGGGCTGGATCATTATCAATACAACCGTTCCAGCCAGTGTTAATATTGTTAGTGCTGAATATCAATTCACCCCAGCGGTTATATATTTCAAATCTGTATATTTCGACTCCTTCCGATTTTGGATAAAACAATCCGTCTACCGGCACATCCAGATCATAAATGCCGCTGGCAATATCAGCCGGGTTAACATAGAAGTAATCGGGCAATTCAAATTCTTTTGTGCCCTTGACATATATAGGAGTGGGATGAATGAGCGAATCCCTGCATCCATAAGAGGTTTCTGCTACTAGCGTCACATAATAATAGCCTGTATCATTTAGTACAAGGAATGGTTCTTTCTCTTCGGAAAAAGGATTTTCAATCCTTTCATCATCAGCCTCATACCTGTAATACCACTCATATGTCTCGGCATACTTGGTGTTATTGTAAAATTTTATTTCTTCGGATGGTTCTGTCTGGCTTTCTTTAAGTACCTCACTTGGGGCGAAAGTAAAATCAACCTCAGGCAAAGGATAAACAGTGATGTCCTTGAAATCAACATTTGCTCCCCCCGGTCCTGTTACCAGCAACCTTGCCATATATGTTCCCGGTTCAGTATATACAAAAACCGGCTCTTCCTCAGCTGATGTATTACTTTCAAATCCGAAATTCCAGTCGTAAGTATTGTTTGTATACTTTACCGTAGCTCTAAAACTCACTTCGAAAGGTACACAGCCGGCTTCATCTTCTCCAATATATATTTGCGGCGCAGGGGGTGTAATGTATATATTATGGGAAACACTGGCATTACATTCGGGGTTGTTTATATTGCCTGTATATAAAGTTACCGGTATAGCATAATTATCCTCCGGCTCACCCCAGAACATGTTATCATAAGTATATACAAATGTATAATCACCATTATTACTGGTTACATCATTTCCAAAATCCCATTCGTAGTTCCAGCTATCCTGGTGTAAAGTATAATTTGTAAGCGTAATACTCGTCATATCGTTAACAGTATCATATTGCTGCAGCACCGGTTCAGGGACAAACTCGGGTTCCGGACTCGGGTAGACCGTCACAATTTTTGTCGTATCATCTTCACACCCATAACTTGTTAATGCCCTGAAGTTCACTTCAAACTCTCTGTTTGTGGCTTCGGTATTGGTGAAGAGGTGCTGCGGGTTTTCCATAGTGCTTATGCTTCCATCATCAAACTGCCACATAAAATTTATTGCATTTCCGTCATATAATCCGTCAAAATCCAGTACCAGGGGATCGCAACCACTCCATCCCGGCGAAGAGGAAAAATTTACAGTCACACCGGGATAAACCTGTATGTCCTTTTCGGCAGTATCCTTGCAATTATACCCGGTCGTGGCAATTAATGTTATTCTATTTGTCAGAATATTATTGCCGGTGTTCATAAAGGTACCTACCGGCTCAAAATCTGTGCTTGTGCCTGGTGAACCATTTTCCAGGGTCCACGCATACGAGAGGCTTGTACCTTGCGATAAGTTATTTATCACGGGAGTGAACGGGGGACAGTCTGCAGATACATCTTCAAAGTCAAATTCAGCAGATGGCTTCGGGTGTATTGCAATAAGCTTTGATATTGTGCTGTCACAGCCATAATCAGAAGTTGCTGTCAGAGTGATATTAAACTGCCTGTCATTAGTATAGCTGAAGTTCCTGTAAAGATGATCAGGATTAACATCATTCGAACTTGAACCGTCTCCGAAGTCCCAGTCAAAATTTGTGGATACTACCCCAATATTGTTAGACAGATTTGTTAGTTCAGTAATGTGCGGATAGCATGGGCCACTGTTGTCTATACTGAAGTTGGCCCTGACCTGCGGATGCACCAGTATTGATCTTGTATATATATTCTCACAACCCTGAATATTTGTTACCCTCAGCTTTACCGTATTGTTCAGTGATGAGGTGCCCGTATTTGTTACCGTATGATTAAAAGCCGGGGCACTGTTATTTGAGTCATAAATACCATCATTGTTAAAATCCCACCAGTACTGGTTTATGCCCCCGCCTGAGCCTGTTCTGTCAATTGCAAAAGATTCACCGGAACAAATAAAAGGTTTGTCTAATATGAAACGGGCCCTGATAAACGGATATACTTCAATCTGAACTATTGTATCGTCGTAACAGTAATACTGAGTTGTAGCCTCCAGCCTTACATCATAAAATGTACTGCTTGAGTTTGAATTACTGTAAGTATGAGGATTCGGATTTGCGCCATTATAAGAAGTCCCGTCATCAAAATTCCATATAAAATACGTGTTTGTCTTAATATTGGAGTTATTTGTAAAAGCAACAGTCAGGGGCTGGCAACCCTCGGTCTGATCCGGATTAAAACTTGCTATTACCTGGGGATATACAATAACTGTATCAACATAAAAATCCTCGCAATAACCATTTACCGTACGCAGTACAATTTCATAGACATCAGGATCAGTACCCGTATTAATGTATGCCGGAATATCAGGATTGGAAGGGTTATTTAAAACAATAGAATCATCGGGAGTATACTTCCATATATAATCATCTATGTTTCCGTGCGAACTATTGTTGACTCTTATTTTAAAAGGTGAACAGCTATCAACTTTGCTGATTGTGAATTCGGGATACACATTGGCATAAACTTCAACGTCCCTGTAAAAACTGCTGTCGCAGCCATAGAGGTTGGCTGCCGTTAACTCGACGGTATATATGGTATCATTATTAGCATAATTAGCAAAAACTTTATTCACCGGATTTGTATTGCTTGAGCTTGTGCCGTCCCCGAAGTCCCACAAATAGCTGAGATTCTTACCCTGTGAGTTATTTATGAAGTCAACTGTGAGAGGGTTACATCCTGCATTTGGCGATGCAAAATCAAATGCTGCTATCACCATCGGATATAGTGTCACATGCCTTGTCAGTGAGTCTTTACATCCTTCAAAATTTGTGGCAACAAGTTTGATATAATATGTAGTGTCATTATTCGAGGGATTGACGAAATGATGATACATTGTGTCGGGTGTGTATATCACCGAATCGTTGGTGCCATCCCCGAAATACCAGTCAAACCTGTCACCTCCCATTGAAGTATTAGGAAGCTTTGCATCAAGGGGGCTGCAATTATTTAAAAATCCGAGTCCGAATAAAGCCCTGACAAAAGGGTGAACAAGAACAGTATCGGTTATTGTATCCCTGCACATATAATCCGAAATTGAAACCAGTGAAATTATATATGACGTATCGTTCTCAGTCCTGTTAAAATACCTGTGAGTGAAAGGTGCTTTTGATGTGTCTGTATATGATATACCATCTCCAAAATCCCAGTCAAACATTAAACTGTATCCAATAGAATTGTTTGTAAAATCCACCCTCACAGAATCACATATAATGTCAGGGACCAAATTAAACAGTGAATGGACTTCCGGGTAAACAATTAATCTTCTTGTAGTTGCAGTATCGCGACAACCATAGCTATTGACCCCGTTCATCCCTATATATAGTGTATCGGGATTTGGCTGCGAGTTATCAATATGGTTGAAATTAAATGCATTATAAGAAGTTCGTACAAAGGAACTGTCAATTATCGTACGGTTGATATCATAAATGTCCCAGAAAAATGTGTCAACCCCCGTTGAAATAATGGGATTAAGGGTTGCCTGGAACGGTGAACAATCGATTATTGAGCTGATAGAATAATTTGCATTGATATAGGGATACACGTTTATATCAATCATTGCCGTATCATTGCAATTAAAGGTCGAATAGGCTATAAGCCGTGCAGGATAAACAGTATCTTTTTTTGCAAAATTGTTGAATGTGAATGATATTATGGAATCATAAGTCGTCTGGTTTGTAGCAAAATCCCAGTAGGATTTTATAGTATCCAGGGATCCTGCTGTTGTGTCTGTAAACCGGATACGAAGCGGATGGCATCCTGAGACAGTGTCTGTAAAAAATCCTGCCCGCACATTGGGCAATACTTTTATTGTCTTGGCAATACTGTCGGGACATTCACCAAAGATACCCTTTGCAACCAGTTTTATTTTGTACTGCTGAATTGTATCCGTATTATTTTCAGGGTAGAGCCATGTAAAGGGATTTGTAAGGGTCGACTGGTTCACCCAATTATTATGACGGGTATCAAAGTTCCATATCATGGTCTCAGCCCTGGACTGATCAGTCATGTTTGTAAAGATGGGAGCGAAAGGTGAACAACCCTGCTTTTCCTTTATGTTGAACAGTGCCACCGGACCGTATAGTGCAAATATGTTCAGGTTTACAGTGGTATCTGCATAACATTCCCTTGTTATATCGACCCGAAATGTATAGAGTCCTGCCGAATCGGGAATAAATATAGGGTCCGGTACAATAGTGGAACTGAGGTTATTTGTGTCTGCCGGATTACTGATTCCTGTCCATTTATATGCCGTACCTCCGCTTGCAACAAGCCTGATAGGGTCGAGTGAACAAAGTGTATACAGCTTGGGAGCATAAGCTCCTCCTATACCCGCACTACCTTTGGCTGAGGCATAATCTGAAAAATAGCCGTATTTGCATCCCGTGCCTGTTCCCCCGTTAATTATGCCCAGGTGGAACCTTGCTATTTTATTACTGATCCTGGCCTCACTTCCAACAGTTATCTTATTGCTTATATAATCCCTTACCTCCATTGAGTTTCTTAAGACAGCCCATGTCGAATCAAGAACATAATCAAAATAATTAGACGGTATGGTATCAATACTGCCGTTGCAAGTGATAGTAAAGTTTCTGATACTTTTATTCTTTAAAGGGCCTCCCGTGGTGGTATCATTTCTAACCATAAGGTTTATGAAAAAGCCATCGAGGGGGTTGGGTGTCCGCGTAAAGGTAACGTTGTTGGAACCGGTACATCCTTCTATGGTAGGAAGATAAGCTCCCCCCATTTCACATCCGTAGCCCGTTATATGGACAACCATTGAAGGCTGTGATGTTCTGACATAAACCGTAGGGGTAGAAACAAGATAATTCCTCACCTGCCCCGCATTGGCAATCGTTTCCTGGAATACACCGTTGACCCAGATTGATGTATTGGGATATAAAGTAGTAATAAAAAACCTTTCATTTGAAAATAACTGCCCCTTCATTACGAGATATTCGCGTCCGAACAATTTTGTGGGTACAAGCTGATCCCCGAAAATGTCACGGCAGCCGCTGGCGTGGGCCATCGAATCATCATACCCGGTGATTACTATATTTTTATCAGATTTAACCCTGACCCCGTTTATATGCCTGTTTGCCGTCCTTTCTTTAGCCCTGAATGCAAACGTTTCACCTGCATCAAGATAAAATACTATCGAATCGGCAATAGGAGGATCAGGATATAGCCAGACATCATTGGGATAAACAACAATACGTGTATTGTTTTCTGTAGCTGCTATAACAAAACCACTCCATGTAGTTCCTCCGTATTCACCACCATTATTAAAATAGTTCTGCGTGGAAACATAAAAATTCTTACCCAGTGCATTTCTGCCCTTTAACGCAAAAATATCCCTGTTCCAGTAATTGTCAAGTTCATAATAGCATGTTATCTCGCCGGGTCCGGCTGTTATCAGGAATGCTTTATTTTGTATCGAATCCGAGGGATCAAGTGGCAAATTCATAGGGTAGTTTTCTATTCTTGCCACATCAATGATATTATTCAGCTTAATGGACTGATGTTCCATTTCATCCAGGCTGAATGTAATGGGTGTAAAAGCCGGGTTGGCTGGCTGGCTCACTGTGACGGTAGTTGGCAGGACGGCAGTAAAATGAAGATAAATTGGCCTGCCGTCACCCCCTTCAGGCTCACCTGACCCGTGTACACTCGAAACGTCCGGTGCCGCAAACCAGAAAAGATTATCGGTTTGCGTATAAGCGGACAAACAAAATATACTTATTGCCAAAAAAAATGTCAGACGGTTCATAAATATATAAGTTTGTTTCAGTAAATTTAATGTATCTTACTGAAGAATAATATAATAAATTACAAACATTTATATAAATTTATACGTAAATGTGCTAAACAAGTTCTAATAATAAACCAATCCTTTACCAATGAAATATAAGAAATTTTACTTACTTACTGTAATTTTTAACCTGTGTCTGTCCAATATATTTTCGCAGACAGATACCGTCAGGTATCTTGATTCGGACTTTGAAACTGCGGGAGACAGGCAAATCTGGTCAAGCATTCCTCCCGATGAGAATATAAAGTGGACATTCCAGAATGGCGGACATAACCTGAATCCGCCAGGTGCCTATGAAGGAAACTGCAATGCACTGTTTTACTGGGCTGATGTAAATCCCAATATAAGAACCCTGGTCACCGGTCCTATTGATTTAAGCACGGCAAGTAAACCCCAGCTTACATTCAGGCATGCCCAGTATCAAAGTGTCTGGGGCCAGGATGAATTAAGACTTCTTTTCAAGGTTGGCAGTGGCGGAAAGTGGGATACCATTGCCAGTTATCCTGATGAGGTTGATTTCTGGGACTTAAAAACATTTAATATTCATGAGATTGGCACAAAATACCTGGTTAATAACTTTTATATAGGTTTTATGGGCATTTCCAGGGCCGGCCATGGTGTATGTATTGACCAGGTTATTATTGAAGAGAAAGACGAGATACTGAAGTATGTATATTCGGTGAATGCAAAAAATATTATTCACGATGTTATACCATCCGGACTAACGGATATACCTGTTTTCCGTGCAGATATTGTAATTGTAGGAAATACGGGACAGGCAGTACTTAACTCAATATCGTTTACATCAAGCTGTCCCGATAATTCCATATTTGAAACCAATGGATTTGAATTAATAGCTACAACCGACAGTATTTTCAAAACAAAATTCGGGGGTGCCTCAACAAAGATTGGAACAGCAACAAGTATTTCCGGCAGTGAAATTACTTTCACCGGACTTAACCATACCCTGCATATTGGCCTGAACTCAATATGGCTTATAGCCGACATACGTTCTGATGCCACACACAACAGCACGGTGAAATTCATGATGGAAGAAGAGAGTATAGATATTAACGGGTCGGATTATCCTGCAACACACATCGTCCCCGCAGGTCAGAATACTGTTGAAGAATCGGTGTTCGCGGATAATTTTGAAACCCTTAAGGGATGGGACCTGGATGATGACTTTGAAATTGCCGTGCCCCAGGGATTCTATGCCTATCTGAGCAGTGACCCCCCATACGCCTATAGCGAGACAAAAGTCCTGGGCACAGATTTGACAGTTGATGGCAAGTACAGGCTCAATATTGATTCTACCAATGCTTATTTCGCAGAATCACCGGTACTGAACTGCAAATATTTTGACAAAGTAAAATTAAATTTCAGGAAGTGGGTTGCCTTTGAAGGAAATGATCTGGCAACTATAGATGTGAGGCTGGATGGCAGCGACAGATGGCAGTCAATTTGGAACAGCAGGGATTATGCGACTACCCCCGATTACGGATGGAAACAACTGACCATAGATGAAGAAATTGATAACATAGCTTCCCGTCATGATACCGTTCAATTCAGGTTTTCTATTTTAGAATCGAACGCCAGCATTGCCTATGCGGGATGGAACATAGATAATTTTGCCCTTACAGGCAACCACCTCGAAAATGATTTAGGCATTGAAAGAATTATTGATCCAAATGATGATTGTATAAATACAGGTTTTGATTCTGTGAGGGTTGTGATCAAAAATTACGCCGAAGGCCCCACGAATGATACGATACCCCTGTTCTTTTCCCTTTATGGTGCCGGTAGTACGCAAAAGGTGCGTGATACCATATTCACCAGCCTTCAGCAGGATGACAGCATAGTTTTTACATTCTCAACACCTGCAAATTTCCCTGGTCCGGGTGCATACAGCAAATTTATTGTAATGACCGGTGCCAGCGGTGATGAAGATCCTACAAACGACTCGCTGACCAAACCTGTATACATTCAGCAAAGTCTCGATTATCCCAGCTTTGTTAATTTTGAAACCGGCAAGGGATACTGGAGAAAAGATCCCAAAAACTCAACATGGGCATGCAAGCAGCCTGATGGTAGCATACCTGTTATACCTGGGAGTCCGACTTCCTGGATTCTTTCGCCTACAGGTAATTATATTTATAATGACAGCTCTTACATAATAAGCTCATGCTACGACCTTACAGGTAATTACAGGCTGATATACCAGATGAAGTACTGGAATATATCTGAGGCGGGGAAGGACGGTGCAAATGTTCAGTATTCCTATGATGACGGACAAACATGGTATCTGCTTGATACAACCGGGTATAAATGGAACTGGGGATGGTACACGAACCAGGTGGCAGCTCTGAATGCGATGGGCTGGTCAGGTACCAGTGGCGGCTGGAAAACGGTGCGCCAGGTATTGCCTTCCTTATTAAATTACGAACCTAAAGTGAGGTTCAGGGTTCACTGGGCTTCAGACTCTATTACCAACTACAGGGGAATAGCAATAGACGATGTGAAAATTTATACGGCACCTGATGATATAGGTGTTCTCTCAATAGATTCTCATAATGACGATTGCCAGTATGCCAATCCCGACAAGGTAACGGTCTCAATCAAAAACTTCGGCCTTAACACCCTGAGTAACGGTGAGGAAATAACTGTAGGAATGGATTTTAACTTGGGGGAGCCTGTAATTGAAGCCTTTGAGCTCGGTGAGGATTTCTACCCCGGTGATACTATTCAATATACTTTTGATCAAACAATAGATATTGTTACACCCGGGATATACAGCCTGGAAGCATACACCTTAATCGAAGCCGACCCGTGGTTTTATACTTACAATAATGATACTGCATCACTTATATTTGAAGTATACCAGAATCCCGTTACCAACTGGGTAGATACTATTACAACGAAGGAGCCCGATACTGTCGTAATAAGGCCTAATGTGCCTCCTGTACCCGGATATGCCTATTTGTGGGAAGATATGTCCACTGCTGACAGTCTGCAGGTTCCAAAAGATGATTTATATTATGTTACAATTACTGACGTGGGCGGCAACGGCTGTATAACAGTAGATTCCATATTAATTGAATTATTGTTCAACGATATGGGCATTGACCAGCTGCTCTCACCGGTGTCAGGCTGCGAACTCGGTACAGATGAATACCTGACGGTTCAGATAAGGAATTACGGGACTGACAGCATTGATAAAGGTGAAGAAGTTATTGTTACTTACGAACTTAACAGTGGTCCGCCGGTTGCAGATACATTTGACCTTGATGAAACACTCCTGAGAGGAAGGGCAATGCCTTATACATTTACAAAGGGGCCGACAGATATGTCGGCTATAGGAACATACAATCTAAAGCTGTATTCGGATATGGGAGGGGATACCATACCCTCCAATGATACAATAGTCGTAGATGTTCATGTTTATGGATATCCAACCGTAGATATAGGACAGGATACAACACTGGAAGCATTATACTATATCCTGGATCCGGGGAGCGGCTACAGTGCTTATCTATGGGAAGACGGTGATACCAACCAGGTGCATATAGCAGATACAACAGGAATTTACTATGTTACAGTGTGGGATGAACATAACTGTGATGCCCATGATACTGTAGCGGTCAGACTTAAGATTCTGGATGTCTTACCCACCCGTTTTATTAGTCCGGTTGACAATTGTGATTTTGATAATTCCACGGAAATCGAGGTCGAAATAAAAAATAACGGAACAGATACGCTTATAGCAGGACAAAAAATATATGTCAGGTATAAACTTAATAATTACCCGTTCATAAATGACTCCCTGTCGCTTATATCTGACTTTTTTCCCGGGGCAATAATAACTCATCAGTTCAGCGAAACCGAAAATTTAGGCAGCTCCGGTGATTATAAATTTATTTTAATTGCAACCTCCCTCCATGAACTCAGAACAAGCAATGACACCCTTTATGATACGGTATCGGTATATCCTGAGCCTGTTGTTGATTTCGGACTTCCCGATCCGTATGCAGTCGAAGCGAAAAATGTTATTCTGGACGCGGGCTATGGCGCATACTACGACTATGAGTGGCAGGACGGGCCTGGCGGACAGACATACACGGTTACTACCTCCGGCATATTCAAAGTAACAGTCACCGACACACGTACCGGCTGTTATTCAGGTGATAATATTACAATATATCTGACTATTCCTGATATCAGCATTACAGACATTGAACTCACAGAAGATATATGCAGCGGTATATACAGCAATGTTGAGATTGAGATAAGCAATCTTGGGAACAAGGGTTTCGGTGTCAGCGACAGTATTTTTGTAAAATATTATCTTGATGAAGATTTGATCGCCTATGAATATGTTCCAAGAAGTGGGATCTTCAGTTTCGGAAGTACAATAAACCACAGTTTGAATTCAGCAATAGACCTGAGTGAAACCGGAGACAAGTCATTTGTTATATATTCCATACTTGATGGTGATCTTATACCTGAGAATGATACCCTGACTCTGGACCTGAGCATTAAGCAAAGTCCCGTTGTTAACTTCGGTGATGAAAATGGCTACCTGCAGGTTTCGCTTCCCCATGTTCTGGATGCGGGCTCAGGCCAAAAATCATACCTGTGGCAGGATAACTCAACAGACCATTATTATACGGTTACAAACCCCGGCATATATACGGTAACCGTTACTGCATATAATGATTGCCAGACAATAAAAACTGTCAGGGTCAATATAGGAACCTATATACAAAATTTCACCGGTAACAACCTGCAGGTAAATATCTACCCGAATCCGACAAATGATATTTTGAATCTGGAAATTGATGCAACGGAATTTAATGATTTAAAGCTTGAAATTCTCAATCCACAGGGGCAGGTTGTTTATAATAATATTTTGTATTCAGGCAGTACCTGCAAAGAGATAATAAATATCTCATGTTATTCGGGAGGTATCTATTACATAAGGATATCAAATAACGAACTTATTCACATAAGTAAGGTGATTATCTTTTGATATTAAATATAAACAGGTATTTTAGAGGATATTATGCATAAAGTATCCTCTTTTTTTTTAAAGTCAATGATAATTTGTCTTTTTTAATAATTATAATTGTAATACCTTAACCTGAATTAACAAGTGGTTGATGTTAAATAAGACAATCGCATCAGTACTACCATTATTACCCGCAAAGTTTGTCTGGGTATTTTCAAAAAGATATATAGCCGGAGAAAAGCTTGAGGATGCAATTTCTGTAATAAAGGAGTTTAACAGATCGGGTTATAGAGCAAGCATTGATTTGCTTGGCGAGCATTTTGCATTGACTGAGCAAATAAATTCGTGCAAAAATGAATATCTGAACATAATTGAAGAAGTTGCAAGTGATAACCTTGACACAACCATATCTTTGAAACCGACTATGTTCGGATTATTAACGGATAGCAGCAAGTGTTATTTAAGAATTCATGAGATAATAAAGAAAGCGGCAACCAGGAATTATTTTGTGAGAATTGACATGGAGGATTCGACATGTACCGATCTTGAAATCAATATGTTCAAAAAGCTATTTAATGAATTTCCTCAAAATGTAGGCCTTGTTCTCCAGTCTTATTTAAAAAGGACTCCCGGCGATCTGAAGATGTTACGTGAATATAATAACAGCCGGATCCCTTTAAATATCAGACTTTGTAAAGGAATATACATTGAAAGTGAAGACATAGCATTTCAAAAACATGACGAGATAAACTATCATTTCCTAAAGGATCTGGAATATATGTTTCAGAATGAATTTTATTGTGCTATAGCTACTCATGACAGGGAACTTATTGACGGCTCCGTGATGCTCATTGATAAATATAATGTTTCCAAATCAAAGTATGAGTTTCAGATGTTATATGGTGTTACCCCTGAACTAAGGACATCAGTTGCTGATTCCGGGCATCCGATAAGGGTATATATTCCCTATGGTAAAAACTGGTTTAGTTATTCCACAAGGAGGCTGAAAGAAAATCCCAGAATCATGTCCCATCTGATTAAAGCCCTGTTTTTTAAAGGCTAAGCTTGGATGGATATTTTTGTTTTAACTATATGTTTTATCTGGTGTTTGGCCTGGGCTGAATATGAGTCTTCAGCAGCCATTGCTTGAACTGCACCTCAAGAATAAAAACCTGAAGGACCTTCTTTTCCGGTAAAAATTCACGAAACTTTTCTGTGTATGCTTCAAGAAGCTTTGTTTCCTGTTTCTGGTAACCAATATATTTATCCGTTAACTCAGCAACTTCTTCCTCGCTTATATTTTCAGAATTTTTAAGAAAATATGCTGTTGTGGATTTTCTTTCCTGTGCAATGAGATTTTTCCTGTTCTGATAATCATCATATACGGGCCAGAATTTCTTGGCTTCCTGAGCTGAAAGGTTCAGCCTTTCAGTAAAAAAACTGACCTTCTGGGCCTGAAGCTCTTTCAGCTTTTCTTCCCTGTCAAGCTGAGAAAAAGTATTAATTGAAAATAATATTAAAAGTCCGCTTAAAATAAATGTTCTCATTGGTTTACTAATTAATTGCATCAATTATATCAATTAAATCTATATCTTCATCAATAAGGTAATCAATAACTTCATTTGTCATTTTATTATTATCATCATCCGTTTTATTATCCTCTTCCGCAATATCGTTCGCATAAATAATATCCATTATTGATTCTTCTGAAATATAGTAAGCATCTTCACTAATAAGGTCAGCTATTTCACTGCTTTTAAGATCCCCGATATTAGATTCATGGTAAAACATATTATATAAAATCTTGCCCGTAATTATTACAGCAACAATTAATGCAGCAGCTACCAGGTACGGCTTTAAAGTCAGGACATGCTTTTCATAAAAGCCGGGAGTTTCCCTGCCATGTATTTTTTCACTTAGCCTGGATGAAAAATTATCAAAGTATCCCTCGGGAATTTTAAAAGGATTTTCTTTTTTTATGTTTGATAATTTTGGAGCTATATTTTTAATTTCATCCATGTCAGACATAATTTTTCCCGGTTATTAGATTGCTATAAATACCAAAGGTTTAATGATGAGTTAAATATTTTTCAATTTTTCTTACTGCATGATGATAAGATGCTTTAAGTGCGCCAACAGAAGTTTTTAAAATATCAGCAATATCTTCGTACTTCATCTCATCAAAGTATTTCATATTAAATACCAGTCTTTGCTTCTCAGGTAATGTCAACAGTGCTTTCTGCAATTTTAGCTGTGCTTCATCCGCGTTTAAGTACTCATCAGTTTCAAGAGTTTCCGAGAGCTGCTTATGAACATCTACCAGGGGTAAAAAATACCTCGTTTTTTTATGCTTCAGAAATGTAAGTGCTTCATTTGTAGCTATCCGGTATAACCATGTATACAAAGCGGAAGCTCCCCTGAACCCCTCCAGTCCGTTCCATGCCTTTATAAAGGTATTCTGTAATATATCATCAGCATCATTATGGTCTAAAACTAACTTACGAACATGCCAGTAAATTCGTTCCTGGTATTTTTTTACAATAAGGTTAAAAGCATAATTTTTCCTCTCACTATCACGAAATAACTCAAGAAGCTCTTTATCGGTATAATCATTATTCTTACCTGCCATCTAATAAAGCTGAAGAGCTATTGAAGCTCCGGATTTGATTTCAAAAGTCTTGTTCACTGTATAAATTGTCAGCCTTGCATTCTGGGCCCTGTAAACAACCCTGTATTTTCCCGGCTGCAGAATTATTGATTCATTTTTAATCTTACTGTTAAGGTTGCAAACCCATTCTTCCTGCTTATTACTTGTTCTGTGGTAAATACTTCCAAAACCCGGAGCAGCCTTAATAAGTGTTAATATCCCCGGCCGCGGGATTTCTATTGTTGTCGTATTGCTTTGCTTTATCTCAACATTACTTAAATTAATGATTGGCAGCACAGGGACCTCAATATCGTATAATCCGACCAGGTATTTCTCTTCCATATACATATTTTGCATGTTAAGAGTCTTTGAATGCCCTGCCTGCCTGACAATATACTGCAAATCACGGTATTGTTGTCCGTCAGCTGTTTTTAATATTAATGTACCCTGGGGCACATCCACACCTATAATTGTATGTTTGCCCACATTTAATTTAATATTGTCAACTTCAACCGGCGGTATGGTATGAACCCTTAGCTTATATGTTATCAGGTGATCCATTAAAAGTGTATCCGGATTGCCTTTGTTATTAATAGTGTGAATAAAATTGTAAATTATCTTCCCGGAAAAACTATCGTAAAATGTCATGTTTACATCTGTTTCAGTAGGATTACCATAAATATCCAGCAAATTCACCTGTGCAGTAGTAGCATTTAAAGCCTGCGATATTACCACTTCCATAACTTCATTGAATTTCTCTTCTCTTGCTGCGTTATAATAATGTCCTATACAGTCGAAAGTTTCCTTAAATCCCTCATCAATACCTATTCCTATAACAAAAGGTTTTAAGACTATGCCACTTCTCTGTAAATCGTAGGATACTGCACAGGGATCACCGTCACAAGCCTCGATGCCATCCGTTATTAATATTATTATGTTGCGACAGTTTTCACAGTCTGGTGGAAAATCTTTTGCACCCTTCTGAAGTGAATATGCAATGGGAGTTGTACCTTTCGGAATAATAAATCTTAATTCCTGTCTTATCCTGGCTGCATTATTTTTGCCAAAAGGTACTTCTAGGCGCGTATCCTCACAATTCTGGGGAGGAACCGGACTCTGGTGTCCGTATAAACGTAATGCCATGGATACATTCTCAAGATGTTCAAGGCTATCAATGATACTTATTAAGGTCTTGCGCGCAATATCTATCTTACGGTTTTTTTCCCAATAGCCTGCCATGCTCTGTGAAGCATCAAATATAAACAGAATTCGCGTATCAGGAGGTTCATATTTGGGTACAGACTGACTGTAAATATTAAAAAATGAGAATAGGAAACAAATACAAATAACGGATTTGAACTTAAAAAGGAAACTTATTATTGAAAACATAACCTGAATTTAGCTACGATAAATTTAAAATAAAATTGAAAGAATTTCTGCTATAAATCCTTTCATTTCTTAACAACTATTTCTGACATAAATTATTATGTTCTATAACAGTAAATTTTACTGTAACATTTAATAAATTGATTATTTATAATTTCTTAACAGATAAACTTATATAAAAATTAAAAGTCTGTGAACTATTTGGCCGTAGCAAATTTTCTTTTTATTTTCAGTCTGTATTTCATCTAAACAAACACTGTAAATTATTTATTATGAAAAACTTACAAAAAATCCTGCTTTTTTTTGTTATAGTTACACTTATCAATTGTTCAAGAAACAATGAGTGGTATAATCCGGAACCTTTCCCATTTCAGGATGAGGAAACCGGTAAATGGGGCTTTGTTGACATATCAGGCAAAGTCATAATTGAACCAAAATTTGAATCCCGACCAGGTTATTTTAAAGAAGGTGTTGCATTGATAGAAAAAGCAACAGGTTACGATTATATTAATCTTAACGGCGATACCCTGGGATATAATTTTCAGACAGCTACACCGTTTGAAGAAGGCATGGCCCTGGTTACTATAGAAGACGGGAATCGCTGCTTCATAAAAAATGATTTCTCCGATGCTTTCTGTATTAACAACCTAAAGCAGGAAGTTATAACCTGCGGATTATTTTCAGAAGGACTTGCCAAGTTTCAGTCAGAAAATAATAAATGGGGATATTTAAATACTTCGGGTGAAGTTGTTATTGAACCGGTTTACACCAAAGCTTTAAACTTTAAAGAGGGATATGCATTTGTTGAATTAAGGGATATCAACACTGATAAAGTTGATAAGTTATTTATCGACATAAATGGAAATATAAAAATAAGGCTGGATAAGAATATCAGGGAAGTACGATCTTTCAGTGAAGGATTAGCTGCTGTAAAGGATTCGTCGGGCTGGGGGTTCATTGATACCCGGGGAAAAATAATTATCACTCCCGACCGTGACTGGAAAACAGTGACCAATTTTAATAATGGCTGTGCCGCATTTTATGAGTACGGACAGTGGGGCGCCATTAACAAAAAAGGAAAGAGGATTCTTGGTTCCCTTTATGATGCTCCTCCCATATTTTTCAGCGGCCTTTCGGTTTTGGAGGAAGATGATGGTATGGGCTTCGTTAACAAAAAGGGGATAAATAAAATTGAAGCAAAATATGAGGAAATTGCCTATCCCTTCTATAAAGGCAAGGCAGTTGTAAAAGATGGCAAATATTACATCTTTGTCTCAAAAAGCGGCAGGATAGCTTCAAAACCGGAGCTATTCGATATTGACAGGTCTTATATTGATAATGTATTGCAAAGCATCCTGGGTTATAGTCCTGAAGAATCAGTAGTTAACTATTCCTACTACAGAAAAATAATCCTGGACGGAAAATATTCTGTTAAAGGCCTTTATCCTGTTAACCAGAAAACAGCAATGACCACCAAATGTTATCATTTTATTAATAACGATTTAAATGAACTGGTGAGGATTGAATACCTGGATGATGGTGAAGCCGGCGAAGAAGATCCGTTTTTCGGGTGTTCAAAGGTCGCTTTCGAATACAATGACAGCACGGAAAAAAGAATATTCCTTGATAAATACGGCAGGAAGATGATGAGTGATGATGAAGTATATTCCGAGATGATCTTGCTTAACAATAGCAAACAAAGGATAGCAAAGCTAAATCTTGACTACGACAGCGACCCTGTTGAAAATAAATATGGCGTAGCCAGGTATTCATGGGAGCTTGACAAATACGGATCACGTGTTAAAGAAACCCTTTATGACACTGATAATGAAATAATCATAATTGGCAACATTTACTTCAGAAAATATACATGGGACAGAAGAGGAAATTTAACCGAGATGCAGTTTTTAAATGAAGAAGGGCAGCTTACGGAAAATAATGAAGGGATAGCCATTCAGAAATGGGAGTATGATAAAAACAGTAACCAGACTAAGGTTGAATTTTATAACAAAGACAGTAAGTTACAAGATAATTCAAGTGGAATAGCAATTTCCAGTTACCAGTACGATAATATTGGTAGAATGATACGGATAGACTTCTATGACAGTGAGAATAAAAAAACAGCATTCGCGGGTTACAAAGTAGCAACAATCCTCAGAGAATATGATGATGAAAATGATGAGATTAATGATACCTATCTTGATATAGACGGTAATGAAATAAGCTTATAAAAACTTAACAAATTAAAAACTTTATGCCATGAACAATAAAAAATTTAACTATACATACTTGTTATTAGCAGTACTTTCAATCTTGTTTATAAAATGCAACAAGGGCCCGGAATTTAATAAATTAATACCATACCAGGAAAAAGAAGACGGAAGGTGGGGCTATGTTAACTATAAGGACAGGAAGAAAATTGAAACCAAATTTACTAATCAGCCTTCATTATTTTATGAAGGTATGGCGCTGATACCTAATATAGACGGCACATATGACTTTATTAACAGGAAAGGAATAGATATGGGCAAGTCATTTAAATCTGCCACGTATTTTAATGACGGAGTGGCATGTGCTGTAGAGGAAGACCAATATCCTGTTATTATAAATAAAAATATGGAAGTCGTAGCTAAACTGGATAGTGTTGAGAAAATTAGCCAGTTTTCTGAAGGACTTGCTGCTTTCAGGAACAAAAAGGATAAATGGGGATTTATGAATACAAAAGGGCAAATTGTAATCAAACCTGTTTATAACAATGTAGGATCCTTTAGTGAAGGACTGGCATTAGTTGAGAAAAAAACAGAAGAATATGACAGTACAAAGAATGAGAAAAAGACCAAAATAACAATGGGATTCATTAACAGGAACGGTGATGAAGTTATTAAGCCAAGTAATAAATTCGATAACTTATCGTCATTCTCGGAAGGCCTGGCTGCATATTCGGACGGTCCCACATGGGGATGGGGTTTTATTAATAAAAAAGGTAAAAAAGTCATAAGGGCTAATACTGAATGGGATGATATAACTTTATTCCAAAACGGATATTCTTCAGTTAAGGTTGACGGATACTGGGGTCTTATTAATAAAAGAGGGGAAATAGTAATAAAACCCAAGTATGACCACTCCCTATATTTCTCAAACGGATTGGCCAGTGTTGAAATTGATGATAAAATAGGTTTTATAAATTCAGAAGACAAAATAATTATCGAACCTGACTTCGATAAGGTTGCTATAGCTTTTTATTCAGGTAAATCCTTTGTAAGAGATAATTTATACTTTAGAATAATAAACAGGAAAGGTAAACCTATGAATGACATTGAGTTATATAATGTAAGCACCTATTCAGATTATGACTATTTCATCAGCAGCGATTACTTTGATGTCAATCCTATACTGGATACATTAATCACTGAGTTAAGTTCAAACAGCATTTTAGGCCTGAATGGCGAAAGTAACGTAAAGGCCGTACTGGACAAATTTAATATATCGGCAGATGACCTGCCTCAAAACACCTGGCGCGAATATATCAGCCTTTCGTCATTAAATATTAAAGATGCCACTGTTTACAGAACAGTTACTTTTACATCAAGTGTTTCAGAGCCTATACAAAAGAGAGTAAGTTATAGCTATTATTATTCATATTATGAGACTGTCGGGTACAGACCTAATCCGCAATCATTTATTGAATCATTGAAATTCGAAATTAATCTGACCGACAGGGGAACAGATAAGCAGGAAAAGCTGGCTGAAGCTGTAAAGGAGCTGCTTGAAGCAAATGGATATGTCATAGACAATGAAAGTAAAAAAAATATACTTGTCATGGTTTCCCGGAACAGGGACTGCAGAGTAATTATAGATTATAATGAAAACAGCGAGGTAACATTGTCTTTTAATTTTTAATTTAAGCTACCCATTACACAATTAACTTTTGTATTATGCATTGCTAAACTTAAATTAATTTCTAATGAAACGAATTTTTTTGACGTGTCTTCTGGCAGCAGTTGAATATTCTTTATTCTCGCAGATGGCTGTGTCTGTTGCAGAAATTAAAAGCAGTAATCTCCAATTCAATAAACCGGTTTTTATCAGTGGAAGAGTTACCGAAGTTGATAAAATATCGTCCTCAGCATGCAAATATATGTTACAGGATTCGCAAGGTGATAAAATACTTGTAAGCTCTGTACATGGCTGTCCGGATCTTAATAAAGTGTATACTGTAAAAGGAACGGCAGCCAGGGATGATGTAAGCTTCCTCATGTATTTCAAAGAAGAAGAGAGAAAATTACAGTCTGCTCCTCCCCCGCCGGAGGAAGTTGAATATATCGAGCTTCAAATAGTTGATGATGAGGCGGAAGAAATCGATATAAATTATGATGAAGATTCGGAAATGGAACCTATGGGGTCCGGGGAAGATAATAATGCCTATGAGGAGGCAGAAGAGGAAGTCTTTATAATTGTTGAGGACATGCCTAAGTTCCAGGGCGGTGATCAGAGCAAATTCAGAGGGTATATTGCGCAAAACCTGCATTATCCTGATTCAGCTTCAGCAAAAGGCATCTCGGGCAGAGTATTTGTCCAGTTTGTCGTAAATTCAGAAGGTAATATTGTTAATGCCAAAATTGTACGTGGTGTCGATCCCTATCTTGATGCCGAGGCTCTAAGGGTTGTAAACTCATCACCAAGGTGGGAACCCGGCAAGCAGCGCGGCAAGCCGGTCAGTGTACAGTTCACTTTTCCTATTGCTTTCATTCTGCAATAGGATAAAAGGGGAATTTCTTCTTTATTATTTATTTATTAAGGTATTCCAGTACTTTATTGAAAATATTGTCCGGTGTAAAGCCAAATTTCTCATCCAGAACTTTATAAGGTGCCGAATACCCGAAATGGTCAACACCAATAACCTTTCCCGCAGGTCCTGCCAGACCTTTAAGTGTGACAGGCAGTCCTGCCGTCAGCCCGAATAGAGGCACGCCTGGAGGTAAAACCTTATCCTGGTAAGCTTTCTCCTGTTTTCTGAACAATCCCTCCGACGGGGCTGACACGACCTGTACTTTCAGTCCTTTTTCAGTCCGGAGCCTCTCTGCTCCTTCAACCAGGGTTGATACCTCGGAACCGTTGGCAACCAGAACTATATCGGGTTTATCGTCGGTGCCCTGCACAATATAAGCTCCTTTCTGAGCTTCCATAGCATCTTTGAAGCGGTTTGAGCCGTGCCGGGCAGGAAGATTATTGATATTTTGTCTCGACAGGAGAAGGGCTGTAGGAGTTCTGGTATTTTCCAGGGCCATTTTCCACGAAACTGTTGTCTCATGCACATCAGCAGGTCTGAGTACAAGCATGCTATTTTCACCCGAATGGTTTTTCATCTGCTCCAGCAGCCTAAGCTGTGCTTCCTGTTCAACAGGCTGGTGTGTAGGTCCATCCTCTCCGACACGGAAGGCATCATGTGTCCATATGAATTTTACAGGTAAGCCCATTAATGCAGCCAGTCTTAATGCGGGCTTCATGAAGTCCGAAAATACAAGAAACGTGCCGCATGCAGGAATTACGCCACCATGTAAGGCCATCCCGTTACATATAGCCGCCATGGTCAGCTCTGATACGCCGGCCTGCAAAAAGGAGCCTGTAAAGTCACCTTTACTGAAAGGCTTTGTATATTTCAGAAATCCGTCTGTTTTATCACTGTTGGATAAGTCGGCCGATGCTACGATCATATTTCCCAGGTGCTGTGCCAGGTATCCCAGGACTGCCCCCGATGCAGCCCTTGTCGCTGCATTATCTTTCTGCGGAATACTGCTATAATCAATTTCAGGGGCTTTGCCCGAGAAAAAAAGATTAAGCTTTCCGGCGAGGTCAGGATTATTTTTTACCCATGTATCCTCTTCCTGCTTTTTCAGTTTTGCATAAGCTGACTTTTTCTTTATCACCTGGTTATAATACTCCCTGACATCAGGAAATATCTTAAAGGGATCATCAGGGTCTCCCCCCAGATTTTGAATTGTGTTTCTTACAGATCCCCCCGCAGCAGATAATGGCATGCCATGTGTTGAGGTCTTCCTCTCAAAGCTGCTACCGTCTTCTGTCAGCGCGCCCTTACCCATTATGGTTTTACCTATAATAAGAGTGGGTCTGTCCTTCTGTTTATTGGCTTCGCTTAGTGCTCTCCTTATTTCATCCTGGTTATTCCCGTCTATTGTCATTACCTTCCATCCCCATGCTTCATATTTTTTCGCGGTATTCTCATTTGTTACGACGCTTGTTTCAGTAGATAATTGTATATCATTGGAGTCATAAAACATAATAAAGTTGCTCAATCCAAGGAATCCTGCAATGCGTCCCGTTGCCTGGGAAATCTCCTCCTGTATGCCCCCGTCTGAAATATAAGTATATGTTTTGTGTGCCATCCATTCTCCAAAGCGTGCTACAAGGAACCTTTCGGCAATAGCAGAGCCAAGAGCCATTGCATGACCCTGGCCCAAGGGTCCTGACGTATTCTCAATTCCTCTCTTAACTTCCAGCTCCGGATGACCGGGGGTCGGACTTCCCCACTGTCGGAAATTCTTCAGATCATCAATAGAATATTTATTTATCAGCGTCAGCACCGAATATAACATAGGAGACATATGACCCGGATCAAGGAAAAACCTGTCCCTGTTTTTCCATTCCATATCATCAGGGTCCCAGTTAAGGAATTCCGAATAAAGAGTATTTATAAAATCAGCTCCACCCATAGCTCCCCCGGGATGCCCCGATTTCGCATTTTCAACCATTGCCAGCGAAAGTATACGTATGTTATCTGCTATCCTGTTTATTAATTCTTTGTTCATAATCATAACTATATTATTGTATTATAAATCTGCAAAAATAAAAAAGCATATGAAATTAAAAAATAGCCTGGCCTTTATTATTTATGGATATCTTGTTAACATCCATCCTCTTAAAATAATTCATTGTTTCGGGGTGGCATGTAAATACTATGACCTGCCTTTTTTTGGCAAATTCATAAAGTATGCCGGCTGTTTTTTCCGCCCTTTTCGGATCAAAATTTACCAGTACTTCATCAACAATTACAGGCAGTGGCTCGGCCTTTTTTTCATACTCTTCAATAAATCCCAAACGCAGGCTGACAAGCAACTGTTCCCTGGTTCCCCTGCTAAGCTGATGTATTTTTTTTACTGCTCCCCTGCCGTCAAATACAGATACATCTCTTTCACCAAGGGTCACAATGATTTTTTTATATCTCCCTCCCGTTATCCTGCTGAAATAAGTTATCGAGTTTTTTATCACTTCCGGCTGCCTTTCTCTTTCATACCTGCCTTTCACCTCAGCCAGCAGTTTCAATGCAACCTTTCCTGCCAACCAGCTTTTATAATTGTCATTAAGCTTCTGCCTTTCAGATTCCAGTCCGGTCATTATTTCAGCAAGCTCAGATTCCCCTTCTATACGACTCACTTCGTTTCTCTTCTCTCCCAGCTCTGTATTTTTGCTATTAAGCTCTCCGCTTTTCATATTGATCTTCTCATCAAGCTCAACTGTCTGCTTTTCAATATCTTCCTTACTATTAACCTTAAGGAATTCTATTACCTTTTCAGATCTGTTGAGCCCGATTACAGTTTCAATATTTGCCACAGCGTTCCTGCGCGCTTCAATAAGTTTTATGACCTTATCTTCTTCTTCATATTTCTTCCTGAAATCCTTTGTATCAGTTGCATCAACCGATTTTAACAATTCTTTTAGCTTCCTGTCTATGGCGGCTGATTCAGATATTGCCCTCTTCAGCTCCTTTGCCCTGACCGCCAGATTATCCTTCATTTTTTCCTTATTTCCTGATTGTTCCTGTGCACTTTGAAATTCATTGACTATATGGTTTACAATCAGTTCAGTATTATCTTCCGGTTCATAATAAGTCAGCTTGTCCTTAAGGGCCGACACTTCGACTTCAAATTCTTTTATAAAGGGGATCCTCTGTTCTGCCTGTTTTCTTCTCAGCTCATCCCTGTCATTTAATGTTCTTTTTACCTGGTTTATTATCCTGAATATCTCCAGCACTGAGTCGGGGGTCAGATCATTTTCCAGATTTAAGTCTGTCAGATAACTCTTATAATTTTTATCCAGTTCTTTTTCTTTTTCATCTGTTTTTAGGAGCTGTTGTTTTATTTTATCAGAAGAGCCTTCTTTCTGCAGAAATCTTTTTCCTGCAACCAGTATCAGGGCTATTAACAAAAAAGTTATCCCGAATATAAAGGATGCTGAAAGAAAGAGAGCTATTGATACGATACTGCAAATTATTGAAAAAATTATCGCAGCACTGTTCACATTTATTCCGCTTCCTTTAATCTGTAATGTTTTCTGCTGTGCCTCAAGTTCCTTCCTGAAGGATTTTAATTCTTCAAATTTCTCTTTAAAATCGATGATCCTGTCGTTGTGGGCTATTAAGTCAGAGAATTCATTAATGCTTCCTTCCGTCCATTTGGTACCAATTCTGTCCAGTTCCTGTTTTATCAGTTTATTAAGGTTTTCAATCTTCCCGTTATCATCTTTCATATCATCCCTGGCCAGGGTGTATTTTCCAAGGTTTGCTTTCAGGTATTCCACTTTTTCGGCATTAGCCAGTAATTCGGAATTAAATGAAACAGTTTTTATTTCTTCTTCCAGCTCTTCTATTCCCTTTTCTTCCGCATCTCCCTTTTTCAATACCTTTATCTTCTCATCAAGTTCCTGCTTCTTCCTTTCAGTATCTTTAAGCTGTTCCATACCATCCCCGGGATAATTGCGCAGTACGGGCAGCGCCGCCAGCTCATTGTCATAGTGCACTATATTAACAAAACTGTCGTAGCATCTAAGGTAATTGTGGAGCCTGTTGCTTTCAGCCTGATATTTTTTTAACTCTTCAATAATATTTTTAATATCTGCTTCCAGTTGTTTAATAGCAAGATTGAGCTGCCTGTATCTGTGCAGGTTATCCTGAATTTCACCTATAAGCTCTTTTCTTTTTTCTATTTCTTTTAAAATTAAGGGGACTGCCTGTTTGCCTCTTCCTCTCCGTGTATAGATATCATCAACCTGCTTTTGAATGCCTGCTTCCACTTCACTAATTGAAATATTCCTCAGGCCCAGGCTAACGCTGAAGATCCTGTCTTCAACACCGGATGCTGACAGCCGGCTCAAATCTGCCAGTTCATCAAGGGAAAAGGCATAAACATTCTCAAAAATTTCCCTTGTTGCATTACCAAGCAGGCGGCTCCACAGATCCTGATCCTCAGATGCAGCATTTCCATACAGCATTCTAATGCTGCCTCCGCTGCTTCCTGCAGTCCTTTCAAATGTTACGTCCTTGCTGTCTGACAGCAAAGCTATAATCCTGCCCCTGTGCTCGCCACCATTCAGTGGAGTCATTCTCTGATCAGTCGCTTTTGGATATCCAAAAAGAGTATATCTAATAAATTTCAATAATGTGGATTTACCTGCTTCATTATTCCCCAGTATAATATTAACACCCTGCTGCAGGGAGGTTAATGAAAAGTCATTAAATATGCCAAATCCGTCAATATGTATTTCAGCGAATATCATGATTCTCTAACAAGCTGATCTAGAAGCATCCACTTTGCTTTTTCAAGAATTTCTTTTTGCTCCTGTTCGTTGAGTTCAGCAGTTTCTCTCAGAAAAACGGGACTGGTTATTTCTTCATTCGCCCTTTTGATAATTTCCATCAGTGCCTTTGAATCGTTTTCATATTTTTCAAAGATCTTTATTATCTCTGAGGCAAAATCGTTGCCCCGTTGAATGCTGCTGATATCAATAAGAGGACTTGTATTTAACCTGATCTGGTCAATCCATGTAAATATGTTATGCTCAAGCTGTCCTTCATTAAACATAGCGAGAAGCTGTTCTGTCTCGCCGGGTTTATTAAGATATGAATGCAAGGGTGTTCTTCCTGTTATATTAATCCTAAGTATGCAGCTCACATCATCATCATAATCTTCAATATTATTCCTGGCTCTCTGAATTTTATCCGCCAGGCTGTCTGTTTTATCTTCTTCACCAAGGTCTATTGCAAGTTGTTCAAACCTTATAAACTGAACAGGAATAAATCTGACTGCAATCCTGTTATCTGAATCAACATCAACTAAAGTGCAGCCCTTTGCTCCCGTTTCACCAAAATCTCTGCCCTGGGGATTGCCCGGATACAATATTACAGGATCTTTTTCATTTACTACCTTTCTTTTATGTATATGTCCCAAGGCCCAGTAATTAAATCCCCTGGCCTTAACATCACTGACCTTAAAGGGGGCATAATTTTCATGAGAGCCCGCCCTTCCCACCGTTCCATGTAACACGGCGATAGAAAAAGGAGCTTGATTATCCTTTATTCTGTATTTGAGGGCCAGGTTCTCTTTTACAGCGCTTTCACCGAAACTCATGCCATATATGTCAGCTACAGGCTTGCTATCCTTTTTATATGTGTAATGTCCCACTTCCGAGGCAGTAAAACGATAAACATTTTCAGGAAGCCGGATTATGTCAAGCCACGACTCTACAGGATCATGATTACCGCAAACAAAATATGACGGTATCCCTTTATTGGATAATCTTTTTAATTCAGCTATAAATTTAAGCTGGGCGGCCAGACTTTTATTGTCACTTTCGAATATGTCACCTGCAATTATCAGGAAGTCAACTTGTTCAGCTATGCATATGTCGACCATTTTCCTGAAGCTTTTAAATGCTGCATCTTTTAACCTGGCAGCCAGATCAGTGTTCCAGCTGGAAAGGCCCTTAAATGGCGAGTCAAGGTGAAGGTCTGACGTATGCATAAACCTGAACTTTGTCATATGGACATAAATTTTCTGTTTTTTTATATTGGCAATAGTTATTAATTTACTATTAACAAACTTATAAAAAATAAAAATTGTAGTTTTATATTATTAATAAATATACTCTTATTTTGAATTCAACCAAAATCTGAAAATTTATGTATTTCATAATGTACGCGCACTAACTTACAGGTCATTATTGAAATTAAACGTATTTTTGCACTGTATTAAAAAAAGATTCAATGGCATTACGATGTGGAATAATTGGAGTGGCCAATGCAGGAAAGACAACCATTTTTAACTGCATGTCAAGTGCCAAGGCAGAAACAACAATTTATGCCTTCAGCTCCAGCAAATCTAATGTCAGTGTTATTAATGTGCCTGATCCAAGATTAGATGAGCTTGCCAAACTTCATCCTGTAGAAAAAGTAATACAGGTAACAGTTGAAATAGTAGATATTCCGGGATTAACAAAAGGTTCAAACAAAGGAGAGGGAGTTGGCAACAAGTTCCTTGCAGATATAAGAAATTCAGATGCTCTGATTCATGTGCTCCGTTGTTTTGATGATGAGAAATTACCTCATATTGATGGCTCGGTTGATCCCGTAAGGGATATTGAAACTATAGATTTTGAGCTGCAGCTAAAAGATCTTGAATCCGTGAATAAGAAGATCCAACAAGTTGAGAAAGCTGCAAAATCAGGGGATAAAGATTCTGCACGGGGAATGGAAGTCCTTAAAAAGGTAAGGGCTCATCTCGATTCGTTTAAAAATGTCAGGAATCTGAAAATAGACGGGGCAGATAAAAAATATATTGATGACCTGTTTTTACTCACAGCAAAGCCTGTTATGTATGTATGCAATGTAAATGATGGTGACGCGGTGAAGGGCAATAAATATGTGGATCAGGTAAATGAAGACCTGAAGGAGAAGGATACGGTAATTATTTTTGTCGCAGGCCAGCTCGAAGCTGAGATCTCAGAATTTGAAGATGAAGATGACAGGGCAGAATTTTTAAAGGAAGCAGGATTAAGTGAGCCCGGTGTTAATCGCTTAATCCGTTCCGCCTATTCATTGCTGGATTTAGTATCTTTTTTTACTATGAATAAGAATGAAATCAGAGCATGGACTATTAAAAACGGAACTACAGCACAGCAGGCGGCCGGAGTTATTCACAGTGATATGGAACGGGGCTTTATACGCGCTGAGGTTATGAAATATGTCGATTTTAGAAGTCTGGGCTCTGAACATGCATGCAGGGAAAAAGGAAAGCTTGCTGTTGAAGGGAAAAACTATATAGTGACCGACGGTGACATCCTGCATATCAGGTTTAATGTTTAAAATTAAAATATTACTATCCCCGCATCTGTCAATATATATAACTTTTTTTCATTAAAAAGAATAAAAAAAATTTATCTTAGCAGCTTTGTTTTATAAAAGTTATATAATGTTAAATATGAGATTCCGACTGGCTTTATTCGTGATATTCATTATTTTAATAATTAATCCGGTGTGCATGCCTCAGGATAATACCCGCATACCATCTGAGAATCCCAGGCTTATTATTGGAATCATCGTCAGCCAGATGCGATATGATTATATATACCGGTTCTGGGACAAGTTTGAAGAAAATGGATTTAAGAAATTAATAAACAGGGGGACATACTGTAAAAATGCAAGTTTCAATTATTTGCTTTCACAGGAAGGAGTAGGCCATGCAACAATAGCCACAGGAGCACTGCCATCAAGTCACGGAATAGTATCAGAAGAATGGTATTTGAGCCTGCAGGACAAGATAGTAAAGAACATTGAAGATGAAAAATACAGTACGGTAGGAGGCAACTACGAATCAGGAAAATATTCTCCGGAGAATTTAATGTGCACTACGTACTCGGATGAACTTCGCCTGTCCAATAATTTAAAATCCAAAGTATTTGGTATTTCCCTGGATGCTGCACCGGCCATACTGTCCAGCGGGCATACTGCAAACGGCGTATACTGGTTCGATGTAAAAAGCGGCAACTGGATAACAAGCACATATTATGCCGATTCACTCCCTTCATGGGTAAGGGATTTTAATTCAAAAAAGTTTCATGATACTTACCTTGAAAGAGAATGGAACACTCTTTTACCTGTTAATAATTATACTGAAAGTCTACCCGACAATAACAAGTATGAAAAAGGAATAAAAGGACAAACAGTATTTCCCTACAATCTTTATGAACTGGCAAATATAAAAAAACGCAAAACAGATTATAATATTCTCAAATCCACTCCTTTTGGCAATTCGATTGTCAAGGATTTTGCTGTTTCATTAATAGTAAATGAAGGTTTGGGTAAGGATGAGTTTCCCGATGTTATTAATATATGTTTTACCTCAACAGAAAATATTGGTAATCTTTTCGGCCCCAATTCAGTTGAAATTGAGGATGCTTTCCTGAGGCTTGACCAGGAAATAGCTCATTTCCTCAATTTTATTGATGAAACCATTGGTAAAGAGAATGTATTGATATATCTTACGTCTGACCATGGTATTTCACATATGCCTGATTATTTGAATGATTATAAAATCCCTGCCGGATATTTTAACGAGAAGGGCGCAGTATCATTATTAAGAAGTGCTTTAAACAATGTATACGGAAAAGGTGACTGGGTAAAAGCATATAATTCACAACAGGTATATTTAAACCGGACGTTAATAGAAGATGCTAAAATACCTTTGGACGAAATACAGTACTATACCGCACGGTTTTTGTTGCAGTTCTCAGGTGTCGCTAATACCATCACTTCAACTACCTTGCAGACAACTAATTTTACCGGCGGCATTTTTGAAAAAATTCAGAACGGATTTAATCAAAAACGCTCGGGCGATGTTATAATTAATCTTAAAGCAGGATGGATAGAAAAAGGTGATGAATCATTAACCCTTAACTCATCCTATGCATACGATTCGAGGATACCATTAATTTGGTACGGCTGGAAAATAGGAAGAAGCACAATTCTGAGGCCTGTAGATATCAGAGATATTGCACCAACTTTATCAACTTTTTTAAATATTACATATCCCAACGCCTGTACGGGTAATCCTGTTTTAGAACTATTAAAATAAAAAGAAGGCATCTGTAATCAAATGCCTTCAATTTACAAATTAAACAAAACTACTAACTAAACCAACTTGGGCAAAACCGTCTAACCAATTAAAATTATGAGAATTGCTTCAGATAAATTTTTTATTAAGCTGATTTCTATACTCTGATACGGTATTAATAACAAAGGGTTAATTATATTACATTAATAACAAAAATATATTGATTAAAGAATTGATATTTTAAACTAAAAAAAAATAATTAGATGTAAAAAATTTTCGGGGATGAATATTATAAAGATTCTAAGATTAACAATTTCAATATATTCACTGTTAATATTTCCGGCTGGTTTATGTTCCCAGAGCAGTTACTGGGTATTCTTTACTGATAAAAACGGAGTCGAGTTTGATCCATATAAATATTTTGATCCCAGGGCTATCATCAGAAGAAAAGAACTTAATCTGAATTTATATGACGACTCAGATATGCCGGTCAGAAGTGATTATATAAAATACATTGAAGAAATTACCGGCAAAATAAAATCGGTGAGCAGATGGTTTAATGCAGTATCTGTTTATGCAACCCCTGATGAAATAAATACTGTTAACAAACTGGATTTTGTGGAAAAAACTTTACCTGTCCTGTTCATCTCCAAACCTGCCTCATTGAATTCAGATTTTGTGTTACCACAGTTAAAAATGGACCTGCTCATAAAGCAGACGGGACGCATGGGAGGAAAGCTGTTTGAGGAACACGGCATTGACGGCAGCGGCGTGCGCATTGCAGTATTTGACGGAGGATTTCCAAAAGTAGATACTCATCCTGTTTTTGAGCATTTAAGGAACGCGGGACGAATAATAAAAACATATGATTTCGTAAAAAAAAGAGATTATGTTTATGCAGGCGTTACACATGGTACAATGGTGTTATCCTGTATTGCCGGAAAATATAACAATATTAATATGGGGCTTGCTACAGGTGCTGAATTCCTGCTTGCAAGGACTGAACGGCGAACTGAACCCTTTTCAGAGGAAGAAAACTGGCTGGCTGCCGTTGAATGGGCAGACAGGAATGGTGCTGACATAATTAACAGTTCCCTTGGTTATACTTACAACAGGTACTTTCCTGCTGACATGGACGGGCAAACCAGCCTGGTTGCAAGGGCCGCAAATATGGCAGCCTCAAAGGGCATACTGGTAATAAATGCTATGGGTAATGACGGAAGTAAAAAATGGGAATTTATGGGAACACCTGCCGATGCAGATAGTATTTTATCTGTTGGCGGCATTGACCCGTCTACTGACTATCATATATATTTCAGTTCCTACGGACCAACTTTTGACAAAAGAAGAAAGCCCAATGTCTCAGCTTATGGAGAAGTAATAGCTGCCAGCAGAAAAAAGCTGTCAAAATTACAGGGTACATCCTTTTCAACACCTTTGGTATCAGGTTTTGCTGCCTGCATCAGGCAACTGAAGCCTGAATTGTCAAATATGGAACTCTTAAAGGAGATTGAAAGGTCAGCACATTTGTACCCGTATTACGATTATGCACACGGCTATGGCATACCCCAGGCCAGTTATTTTTTTGAAGATAAATCTTGTGATACTCTCGAAATAGTGCAGTTTGAGCTAAGTAATAATATATTAAAAGTGAGGATTAATGATCTTATTGATCTTGAAGATGAAAGTGAAGACCATTTACTATTTTATCATATAGAAAACAATGAGGGGGTTCTTGACAAATATGCAGTAATTAAAGTATTTCAACATGATGTTCTGGAATTTCCGGTTGAAGAATATAGAAATAACGAATTGCTGAGAGTCCATTTCAGGGGATATACGGCAGAATATAAATTTTAAACCATAACAGATAATGAAGAAATCATTCCTGATATTGTCCACAGTGTTAATAACTTATAGTTGTTATACCCAGACAGTCCTGTTGGAAAAGAATGTTAAGGACAATGCATATTCCCTTAAAAAGGGACCTAACATGAAATATTTTTCCCATTTGTACCTCGGATATAAGTTTTTTGCCAGCCTGCCTGATGAAAAGGGTGCAGAAATAGTATATGGTCCATCAACATCCATGAATATTGGCTACAGGTATAAATTTAAAATATTTGAATTCTATTCAATTGGATTTAACACCGAATATTCCTTAAAAAAATATATTATTAAGCAAGCAGAAAATAAAATACTGCCTAATTCCGTGCTGCATGACAAAGAAAAAATGAGGTTCAACAATGCCGGATTTGAATTCTATAACCGATTTAATGTTGGTAAAAGAGGTAATATTATCGGCAAGTATCTCGATATCGGATTATATGGCAACTGGATTTTTGCGACAAACCATTATACCAGGGATAAGACATATGATGAAAATAATATGTCCGAACTCACTGTTGTCAGATATTCCAGGCTGAAATACACTAATAATTTCAGCTACGGACTGTCAGGACGCATCGGAATAAACAATATATCCCTGTCAGCTAACTACCGCCTTTCAGATTTGTTCAGGAAAGATTATCAATTACCCGAATTACCAAGGTTTTCTATCGGACTTGAATTGGCACTTTACGGCAAATAACAATAGATGTCTAAGCCTGATTGATATTAATGTGGCAATGTATTTGCAGCCTTACTTAAGACTTACTTTTAAGAAATTCCAGAATATCATTGCGGTTAGGGGCTGACGGCTGAGCGCCGAGCCTGGTCACCGATAATGCTGCAGCAGCATTAGCAAATTTTACAGCTTCCCATATATTTTTCTTTTCAGCCAGTGCCACCGCGAGTGCTCCATTAAAAATATCGCCGGCAGCAGTTGTATCAATAGCATGTACCTTAAATCCCCCAACGAGTTCGGAACCGCTGCTGTCCAGAATAAGGGCTCCTTTTTTACCTATAGTAATAATAACTTTGTTTACTCCTTTTGATATAAGTATTCTCCCTGCATCTTCCGCTGCTCCTTCATCTTCAATTTTAATTCCTGTCAGCATCTCAGCCTCCGCTTCATTAGGAGTTAATATTGAAACAGTCTTTAGCAGATCAATAGGCAATGGTTGTCCCGGTGCAGGATTGAGAATAACTCTTACTCCGTTGTCATAGGCAAACTTTGCAGCATATTGAACTGTTTTTAACGGTATCTCCAGCTGCATAAGCAGAATGTCGGATGCCAGTATGGCTTCTTTGGCAGCAGTTATGTCATATACAGATAAATTTAAATTTGCTCCGGATGCAACGGCAGTACAGTTCTCACCACCTTCAGCAACAAATATCTCTGCAATCCCTGATGGAGCATCCTTGTCCTTTACAATAAAATCTGTATTTATTCCATCTTCCTTAAATCCCTTTAAAGCCTGCTCCCCAAAAATATCCTCACCAACACGGGCAACAAAGGTCACCTTGCCTCCCGCCCTCGCTGCAGCCACAGCCTGATTAGCCCCTTTACCGCCAGGAGCCGTACTGAATTTACCTCCTAAAACAACTTCCTTTGGCCCGGGAATGCGGGGAACCTTAACTATCATATCTGTATTGGAACTTCCAATGACTGTAATATTCATCAATATTAGGATTTATATTATCAATAATTTTTGTTTGACCATCTAAAGTTAACAAAAAGAAAATTAAAAAAAATACTAAGTATATATTTTGAAATTAACAATAATCAGAACTGGCATTTTTGCTGTTTCCCATATCGGCTATATTATAGAATTCCTCTTTATAACCGATGTTTTATAAATGCAAAGATATGAGGAACCAGTTGTTGATAAAATAGAAGCGGTACCGGTAATGACATTTTAAATTTCTAATAAAAAACAAGTTAGCCCCAGGAGGATCAATTTTAAAAATAAATTATTCCCCTATTAAATAAATATTTATTAAATTCGGGCATGGTAAGTATTTTAAATTTTTATTTAATACTATTTTCCTTATTGACCAAAACAGGAAATTATGCAAATAAAATTTGGTAACCTTCTTACTCAGAAAGATACTTCACCTGAATATAACCTGGCAACCGAGAATATTATTTACCTTTCAGATAAAAAATACATTGTAAAACTTGCCGAGAATCTTATTGAAGTTGATGAAGTATTAAAGCTAAGGTTTGAAGTATTTAATCTTGAGTTGAAAGAAGGACTGGATTCTTCATTTTCTACTTTGCGTGATGAAGATAAATTCGACCGGCAATGTCATCATCTGCTGGTTATTGAGAGAGCTACAAATCGAATTGTGGGCACCTACCGCCTGCAAACACTTGAAGCAGCGAAGAAAGGTCACGGCTTTTACTCATCGGGCGAATTTAACTTAAACAAATTGGGAAGGAAAGTATTGCGCAAATCGGTCGAAGTAGGAAGAGCATGTATTGACAAAGATCACAGAAACAGCAGGGCTTTATTCCTGTTATGGAAAGGTATTGCCCAGTATATATTCTATGTACAGAAACGCTATCTGTTCGGTTGTTGCTCCATTAGCAGTCAGGATCCTGTTGTGGGAAAGATATTCATGAATTATCTCGAACGTAATAACTATGTTCATGATAAGATTTCTACTGTACCTGTAGCCGGACTTGAATGTTATGCCGATAATTTAAAAGTTCCTTATAAGGATAAAGTAGATATGCCATCTTTAATGGATATGTATCTCAGATATGGAGCCAAGGTCTGTGGACCCCCTGCTATTGACCGGGCTTTTAAAACTATAGATTTTTTTATTGTCCTTGATACTAATGAACTGGACCCTGAGTCTCTTGAAATGTTTTTTAATTAACTGACCTTTGTAAGCCTGAAGACATATAAAAAGCTCTTCTTTATCCTCATTTCCGTATTTTAAATAACTTCGATTAATAGCAGGTTCTATTCTCTTTAAAATCTTTAAATAGTCAATACCGGTTTAATAAAATATGCTTTCAGAATAAATTAAGCTGGCATAAAGATTTTAAATATATTCTTAATCTAAATACTTATAAAAATTGTTTCTTATTAATTAGTTAACTAAATTAGATAAGGATAATAAATCAGCCTGTAAAACTCTTGCAAACATATAATATCAAATATATGATTTTGTCGTGCCTGATTTTTAGTCTGAAAATCGGTATGCTGGCATCATATACTCAACCAAAATGTTATACAACAGCTGACGGCTTATCTCACGATAATATCAATTGTATCTTATTGGCTAACAGGGGATTTTTATGGATTGGCACAAGATACGGACTCAACAGATATGACGGTTACCATTTAATAAATATTAAAAATATTCCAGGGGATTTGAATTCCCTTTCAGATAACTTCATTACGGCATTGGCCAGTGATTCATCAGAAAATTTATGGATCGGGACAAGGAAGGGATTGAATCACTATAACATGAAAACCATGATCTTTGATGCTTATTTTAACAATCCTGAAGATAGTAACAGCATATCTGATAATTACATTAACGATCTTTATGTCGATAGTAATAATACCGTATGGATTCTCGCCGGCAATGTTTTAAATAACCTTGATATTAAGAACAACAGGTTGCACCGTTATCATATCCCTGTTGATGATGAAAAATCAAAAGACCTCATACTATATACACTTGAGGAGGATAAGGATAACCTGATATGGATAGGATCATCAAATGGTTTGTATTGCTTTGACAAATCCGGGAATAAATTTTCGAATCTGAAAATTAATATTTCGGATTACTCTGTTAAATCAATATTCATAGATGCTGAAGGGAATATTTGGCTAGGTACCGATCGTGGATTACTTAAAATAATAAAAAGCAAAAGCATCATTAAAAAATACTATAATGATTTAAAACCTGATAATCCTGATATTGTTAATTCCATTAATTGCATGACCTTTTGGAGCACTAAAAACCTGATGCTGGGAACAGAGTTGGGGCTGTATATATTTGATATACAGAAAGAAGAATTTAAATCAATAAATGAGCCATTTCCCCCCGTCAAAAAACTTACATATTATCCGGTCAGTTGTATGCATACGGATTTTTCAGATTTAGTCTGGATTGGAACTTCACACGGATTGTTTAAGCTTAATAAAAGTCCGGCATTTTTCTGCAATTACAGTAGTGATAAATTAACGGGACTGAAAGGGGAGCATATAACATCAATATATAAAGACAGGGACGATGCGCTTTGGGTTGGAACCCAAAACTACGGATTGAATATCATCAATATATTAAGCGGGGAAATAATTAACTATAATAAACATAATTATAATAATAAGTTAAGAATCCCCAGCAATAAAGTTCCTGTAATATTTGAGGATAGCGAAGGTAAAATGTATTTAGGAACAGGGAAGGGTGTAATGATATATAATCCTGCCAAAAAGAATTTCGAGGGCTTATGCGAAAAGATACATCTAAACAATTGTGACACATTCAAAAACAGTCAGATTTATGATATCCTGGAAGACACATTTAAAAACTTGTGGTTTGCTACAAGCAGCGGATTATACGCACTAAATATAAATAAAGAAAGGCAGTTGCATCATTATAGCCCGGGACTTGATAACCAATCCGGTATATTCGAACCGTTGTTTGTGCTGGAAGCCGGCAATTACAATAATCTCTGGATTGGCACAAACAACGGCTTAATTCTTTTTAATACAGAAACCAGTAATTTTGAAAAATACACATCTGACTCGATAAATCAAAAATACAGACTCACCGGCAATTCAATATTTTCGTTATATGCAGATTCAAGTAACATATTGTGGGTTGGCACTGACGGAGGATTAACCATGATTGACCAGGCCGCCCTTAGATGGAAACATTACACTTCAAAAAACGGATTGTCAAGCCGTTATATTTATGCAATCGTTGAAGACAGGAAGAATAACTTATGGCTGACCACCAATAATGGAATTATTAAGTTTAATAAAAATAATGAGAGCTTCAGGACCTATGACGGGTCCGAAGGATTATTAGTCAGTGAATTTATTGAGAGATCATGCTATAAAAGCAGTCACGGAGAAATATTCTTTGGCGGCATCCAGGGATTCTGTTCATTTTTCCCTGATTCCCTGGTTATGAATTCACATGTGCCCAAGGTAGAAATAACGAAAATAAAATATATAAACAGAAATACTATCTATAGCATCTACAAGGAAAATTTCGATTCTATAGTACTGCCCAAATGCACCTATTTCACAATTGAATTTTCAGCCCTTGATTTTGTAACTCCCGGGAAAAATCAGTATATGTATTCGGTTCATAAACCAGGCAGCGAGCCAAACTGGATATATTGCGGGAAAATTAATAATGTTAACCTTGCTGATATCAAGTCCGGTTCATATATATTCCGGGTTAAGGGTTCTAACAGCGATGTTATCTGGAATAATGAGGGCAAAACAATAAAAATTATCATTCAGACATCAATCTTGAAATCAAAGAAAGCAATACTGGTTTATATAACGGTCCTGACACTGATAATTATACTGTTACTTATTTACAGCTATTTAAGATCAAAGAGAATAAGATATATAAATGAAGAAAGAGAAAATATCTCAAGACAAATTTTAGAACAAAAAGAAGAACTTATAGCAAAGAATAATAATATCATGGATAGTATAAAATATGCAAAACGTATTCAGTCAGCCTTAATGCCTCCCGACACAACATTTAAATCAATCTTTCCTGATTCTTTCATTTTGCATATTCCCAAAGATATTGTAAGTGGCGATTTCTACTGGTTTAACAAAGTTGGCGACAGGGCCTTTGTCGCTGCTGTCGATTGTACGGGCCATGGCGTCCCGGGGGCCTTCATGTCTATTATTGGAATTGAACTGTTTAGAAATATTACTAATATCGAGGGTATAAAACAGCCGGCTCAAATCCTGGCTACTCTCAACAAAGACTTTCAAAAGATCTTTCATGATAAGGATATTATCTCATTCAGGGACGGCATGGATTTGGCCTTTTGTGCCTTCGATACTAAAAAAATGATACTTGAATATGCAGGTGCTTTTAATCCTATTTATATTATAAGAAACAGCAATATTTACGAATATAAGGGTGACAGATTTTCAGTGGGCCTTGACAAACCTGATGAGAATAAAAAAAATACTTTTAAAAATCATATAATACCGATGCAAAATGGAGACTCAATATATATTTTTTCTGATGGCTATGCTGATCAATTCGGAGGGCCCGCCGGGAAAAAATACAAGTACAGAAGATTTCAGCATCTCCTTCTGGCAATTCATCAGCTGCCAATGGAAAAACAACATGAACTTCTTGAAAAAAGTATTCTGAGATGGAAAGGGGATCTTGATCAGGTAGATGATATACTTGTTATTGGCATAAGAATACATTCCTTAAAATATCGCGGCTAAGTATTTTTTTCGAGCAGGTCTTTCATTTTCTGCACCAGCACCTCTACCTGAAAAGGTTTGCTTATATAATCGTTCATTCCTGCTGCCAGACATACCTCTTTATCGCCGGCCAGAGCATTAGCTGTTACCGCAATGATAGGTGTATGAGTATTTGTTATAGCCTCAACCTCCCTGATCTTTTTTGTGGCTACAATACCATTCATAACCGGCATCTGTATATCCATCAGAATAAGATCATACTTTGATTTAGCAAACTTGTCCAGTGCTTCCTTACCGTTATTAGCAACATCAATATTGCGAACATTGCTTTTTAAGCTGAGCAGTATTATTTTCTGATTAACCGCATTATCCTCTACTATAAGCACATTTGAATTTTTTATATCGACCTTTTTATGAGCTTTCAATAATAACTCATCAGATAAACTTTCAGCCTCTTCCTTTTTAAATAAAGCCTCCGGCTTGGCGTCCTTATTAAACCTGAGCAGAAAGGAAATTAATATATCATCCTTATTAGATATAACTTCCAGCTCTCCCTTATGGATAGAAATAATTCTTCGTGCAATGGTCAGATCCAAATAATTACCGGGAGTCTGCAATGTTTCAGCGTCAGTATGACTGCTGCCTGCCTGAACATAGAAATTATCATAATCATCCCTGACAAGGTTTAAAAAAGGACATTTTATGTTAAACAATAATTCTGCTTTATTTGCACTTTCTTTTTTTATATCAACACTTATAGCCACATAAATCTTTTTCTGACCGTACAGTTTTATAATATTTTCAATAAGATTAATAAATAGCTGCTTAACTCTTACAGGATCTCCCGACAAATTATTTTTAATTTCCCTGGTAAATCTGAAATTAAAATCAATGCGGCTTCCGTATTGTTCTTTAATTAATTCTAATGTATTATTAATAGTTGAGTAAAGATCAAAGCTGACCTTGAAAATATCCTCATCCTCAAGTCTTAAGTTTGACACCCTAACAATATTATTAACAATGGTCACCAGGTTATTTGTTGAAGAAATTATGGTATCAAACATTTCCCTGTGTTCGGGATCAAGTTTGGTCCTGTTTAAAAGATTTGATATGACTGTAATATTATTGAGAGGTGTTCGTATCTGATGTGAAAGTTTGGATAAAAAATAATCTTTCCGGCTGCTTTCATCCTTTGTCCTAAATATTGTTTTAATAAGCCTGTGATAATTATAATTTCTTAGAAACTCAAAAACATAACCTGCCAGAAGGACAACAATATATGAGCCGAGCAACCTGAGTGACAAAGATAAATCATAATTCTGCACCAGTGATAAAGACTTACTGAACATTAATACGGGGATGCAGACTATCAGAAAAGCTATTGAGTAGAATACTCCTCTTCCGGAACCAAGCATCAGTATCACTAGTACAGGATACAGACATATCCAGATATACCCAATACCAAAAATACCGCCTGTTATGAGCAGGAATAAAAAATTTACAGCCGCCAGGTAAACCAGTAAATACCCGGCAAGCAGATGTTTTTTTGTCCTTTTTAAGAAAAAATAACACGCCAGGCTAACTACTGAGGAAATAAGAAAAAGTATTGCCAGGATATAATGTCTGTAAATTATCCCGGTAATTCCGAAAACAAGAAAATAGACAAATGATACCAGGCAGTAAAAATAAATAACCATTATTTTATTAATAATATCAATGTCTACATTTTCAACAAGCCTCTTTATATAGGAATTAAGAATTCTTTTAAGCATCCTTTTGACATTTAATCATTTATACAATTCCGCTATATGATACGTAAATATCATTATAAATTTAGTTAAAATATTTTAAATAAATTATTATTAATGACCATCTTAAAAACTATAAATTCAAATTATGTATGAGGGTGCAATAATATCTCTTTAATTAGTGCCGTTATTTTTTTAAGGTTTACAAATAAAGAGGTAAATTTGTTTAAGCACTGGCTTTTGATTTGTAATTAAAATATTATGCGTAACATATATTATTTATTTGTATTCAGTACATTCTTTGGTCCATTTTTATTCGGTCAGAGTGACTCAGCAGGCTATATAATATACACTCCCCAGTTCAGATTCAGGGATGGTATTTTCATAAATTTTGACCAGGTAAAAACTAACAGGCCTATACCAAAATCAAGGATAATATCAACAGCTACATATGACGATCAATATTTTTATGACCGGACTTTACAATCCAAAGAGTTATATTATTATGACAATTTTGGGGTGAAGCAGGAGGTACAGACAAAAAAAATATGGGGATACTCGCAAAATGGAAGCTTATTTGTAAATATAAATGATGGATTTTACAGGATTAACATCCTGGGTAATATTTGTCACTTTGTAGCCAATTATACATCCTACAACAATAATTATCCATATACATACTATGATTACAGGTATAACCCGTATGGAGGAAGGACTTCATCATACTCAACCACTGAAATGCGTCAATACCTGCTTGACTTTGTAACCGGTAATATAATGGATTATAATGTTACAAGCGTTGAATTACTTCTTATGAGGGACCCCGAACTGCATGATGAATATGTATCACTTGGAAACAGAAAGAAAAAACAGCTTAAATTTTTATATATCAGAAAATTCAATGAAAGGAATCCATTATATTTTCCAACAAAATAAATAACTATGAAAAAAAATATATTAATATCATTACTGGTTGCTAATATGGCAATATCATTATTTTCTCAGGAATATGTGCCTTCAAGGGAAGATATTGATGCTTTTTTCCTGACTAAAACACTTGTTGTTCTCCCTAATAACCCCCTACTTGAATATAACTATGTTATAAAAGAAGTAATGGAACAGGAATGGGAAATTACAGACTATGATTTTATATCATTCAGCGAATTTGAAGAAAAAAGATTTGATCCGAAGTATTCGTTTTTATATATGACCCAGGTCAGCTTTGAAAATGACAAAACAGATGCCAGGTATAGATTCATTCACTTATCGCTTGGAGGCGATTACTTTAGAATGAACCAGATGCCTGACCTGGCGTCAGTACCCGTAGCATATTATAATGTTGACGAGGAATATTATGCTTATAAATTAGGGATCCTGGTCCGTTTTATTCAAAATCATGTAAGACTTATCAGGGATCATCCTGAAATTATTTCAGCCAATGTATTTAAACATTATAATGATAATATTAAAGATATCAAGGGCAAGACTTTATACCTGCTTGAAAACGAGCTTGCAAAAGAAATAAACTCAGCCGCAAGAATCAAAAAGATTTATCCCTATAACTTTAAAATTGTCACAAAAGAAGAAATTGAACAGGCAATAAAAGACAGGAGGGACGATATCGTTTTTTTACATAAAGTCGGACCTGAAGGGACAAAATTAAATGCAAGATGTTATAAAGTAATTATCGGAGCAGGAGATGCTAACTTTTACTACTTTGATTATCATAAAATAGATAATAATAATCCCGATGGTTTGCTGGAGTCAGATTTAAAGAAACTGGCTAAGAAATAAATTTTTTGATGTTTATAAAATAACCATCGTTTTATTGTTATACAGCACCATAATCTTTATCTTGGAACAATAAACCAGTCTTTTTTAAAAGATTATATGAAATCAGTCTTTATTATTCTAATTATTCTTTCTGCCAGCCTCATAGTATTAGCCCAGGAAAATCCCAAAATAGACTTATTGTTACAGGAGGCTGATATGGAGCTTGGAAAATCAAACTATAATGAAGCATTAATAAAAGTTGAAAAGGCTTTGGCATTATCTCCCCTGCATATTGGGGCTTTGGAAAAAAGAATAAACATATACTATCAGATGGATGACATCAAAGAAGCATCAAAATACGTTGATGAAGCAATAACTGAGTTTCCTTCAGAAGGTGAGTTTTACTATTTAAGGGGATTAGTAAACTTAGCCAGAAAAAAATATTATAAAGCTTTAAATGATTTTAATAAAACGCTTGATTTTAAATCAGTTGATCCTTATAAGGTTTATCTTAACAGAGCTATTGCCAATACTAACCTGCAGGAGTATGAACTGGCAATAAATGATTTGACAAAATCCATTGAGTTAAATAACGAAAATGCCAGTGCATACCATAGCAGGGGCATGGTTTACTATGAACTTAAAGAATACGATATGGCCGTTAAGGATTTTTCTCAAGCTATAAGTTTAAGCCAGGATAATCCCGTTACTTTTTTTAACCTCGGTATGTCCTATTACCGGATGGAAGATAAAGATAGTGCATGTCCGTATTTTCATAAAGCCTGTTCAATGGGAGATAAAAACGCTTGCAGGATGGCATTTATGGAATGCGCTAAGAACTTGCCCAAATAACCTGCTGTACCTTTTTTATTACAATAAGATTTATCTGTCTTAAAAATATTATAAATTTGACTTCTTTGTCTCTTAATTCATGGATCTTTCAATAATAATAGTAAATTATAATGTGAAATACTTCCTTGAGCAGTGTTTGCATTCTGTATTAAATTCATCAAAGAATATTAAATGCGAAATTTTTGTTGTCGACAATAATTCAGTTGACGGTTCATGCCTGATGATCAAAGATAAATTCCCGGGCGTAAATCTTATTGAAAATAAAAAAAATGTTGGATTTGCAAAAGCAAACAACCAGGCTATAAAAAAAGCTACCGGCAAGTATATACTGATATTAAATCCCGATACAGTTGTTGAGGAAAATACATTTGAGAAATGCCTGAAATTTATGGAAACCCATAAAGATGCTGGCAGCCTGGGAGTTAAAATGATCGATGGAAAAGGTAATTATCTCCCTGAATCAAAACGTTCATTACCTACCCCTGCTGTGGCATTTTATAAAATCTTCGGATTATCATCATTATTTGCAAGATCCAGAAGATTCGGACAATATCATCTCGGATACCTTGACAAAGAAAAGATACATGAAGTCGATGTGCTGCCGGGAGCATTTATACTTGTCAGAAGAAAATTATTGGTTGAAATAGGTTTGCTGGATGAGAATTTCTTCATGTACGGAGAAGATATTGATTTGTCTTACAGGATTAAATTAGCAGGTTATAAAAACTATTACTTCCCAGAAACAACAATAATTCACTATAAAGGAGAAAGCACAAAAAAAGGGAGCATTAATTATGTTGTATTATTTTATAATGCAATGATAATTTTTGCTAAAAAACACTTTTCAAAGAAGAATGCAAGTTTTCTTAGCTTATTAATAAATATTGCCATTTACTGCCGGGCTGTATTTGCTATTCTCAGACGCTCTGCAATTACAGCAATAAATCCACTGCTAAATGCCATTATGATCTATCTGGGGTATTATTTTTTCTCACCTTTATGGGGCAATATCATTGAGCGCAATTATCCTGATCAGTACCTTAACCTGATAGTACCTTCTTATGTCTTGATCTGGCTTATATCAATATTTTTATCAGGGGGTTATGAAAGACTTGTAAAAATAGGAGCATTATTCAGGGGTGTTATATTTGGAACCTTTTTTATTTTAGTGATCTATGCATTATTACCTGAAAATCTCAGATTCTCAAGGGTTCTGATACTATTCGGGACAATCTGGGCGCTGATCTCAACTATAGGAATAAGGCTTTTACTAAACCTTATCAGTAAAAAGAATTTCAAATTCGAGATCTTTAAAAAGAGAAGAAGAATAATAATTATAGGGGATAAAAAGGAAAGCACCCGTGTTTATTCAATTCTCAAGCAAACTCAGATAAAACCAGAATTAGTTGGTATAGTTGGTACAACTGAAAATAGCACAAAAACAGACTTTATTGGTGATATAAGCCAGATTAAAGATATAGTAGAGATTAACAAGGTTGATGAACTGATATTCTGTGCAAAAGATATGACATCCCATAGTATAATTAAAACAATGCTGCAATTTACAGACAGGAATATCGATTTTAAAATTGCTCCGCCCGAAAGCCTTTCAGTAATAGGAAGCAACTCTATTGACACTGCAGGAGACCTTTATATTGTAAACTTTAATACTATCTCAAGAAGTCTGAACAAACGCAAAAAAAGACTTTTTGATATAAGTATTGCCCTGATATTAATCGCTGCAAGTCCGTTTGCAATATTCATTACCGGGAGACCCCTGCAGTATTTTTTAAATATTTTCAGTGTACTGCTCGGTGTCTATTCATTTATTGGGTATTATGGGACAACAGGGGGCATGCATACTGACCTGCCACAATTAAAAAAAGCGGTCCTTTCTCCTTTGGATGGTCTTAACAGGGAGATAAACAATAAAAAATTAATAGAAAAGATGAATATGCTATATGCCAAAGACTATAAACTTTTTAACGATTTATATATAGTTTTCAAAGGTTTTGGCAAACTTGGAAGAAAAATTACCTGATTATCCTGTAACAATACTTTTAATTATTAACAATCTTTAAATAACAGGGAATCCCTGATTTATATCCCTGAGTTTATTGTTAGTCTTTTTATTTCAAAGGTCAGTGACTCATATTTTTATCTTTTTTTGAAATGCATTTAATAAAACTGTCCATAAATGTTTTTACACACTTACTTAATAGTTTTATATATTTATCTTTTTGATAGTTTAGCGTTTAAGTAATTATATTTAGTTATTCTAATTTTATTTATAAATTTGTTTTATAACATAAATGTTTAATGAAACTCGATAAGCTTAGTCCTAAAATCATAGTAATCTTTCTGTTGCTGGTAGTATTTCCTTCTGCAACTTATAATCAGCCTGTTGAGGATATTAAAAGCCTTTTCCTTGAAGCCGAGTCTTATTATTTATTTGAGGAATATAAGGACGCTTTGCCCCTGTATCAGAAGATACTGGCTGAAGATACTGAAAATTACAATATTAACTTTAAGGTTGGTATATGCTATCTGAATGACCCCTATCTGAAAAATAAGTCTGTCAAATACCTTGAAAAGGCCGCCGCAAATATTGATCCGAAATGTAATCAGAACTCCCTGAAGGAGCGAAATGCACCTCCCGAGGCCCTTTTCTATCTCGGAAACGCATACCGTATTAATAACAGGCTGAATGAAGCAATAGATATATATAAGAAATTTCTGGAGATACTTGATCCCGAGATTTATGATGATGAACTGGTAAAAAATCATATTAAAGCATGTGAAATCGCCCTTAAACTGATGGCAAAGCCCAATTATGTCATTACAGAAAACCTCGGTGAAGTTATTAACAGCCAGTTCTCAGATATTAATCCCATAATTTCAGGAGATGAATCAACCCTGGTTTACACAAAAAAGCTAAGATTTTATGATGCTGTATTTTATTCAAAAAAAGAGAATGGAAGCTGGGGATATCCGATAAATCTGACCCCTGAATTTGCACTTGACGGAAACTCTTATTCAACCGGACTGTCATATGGCGGGGATGAAATCTTTGTTTACAGAAGTGACGGATATGACGGCAATATTTACTCAAGCAAATTTATAGATGGCAAATGGACGAAACTTCAAAAGCTAAATGATCATATAAATACCAAATACTGGGAATCACACGCTTCAATATCTTCTGACGGAAAAGTCCTTTATTTCACAAGTAACCGCAGAGACGGCTATGGCGGACTTGATATTTACAGGTCGGAAAGAACCGGTAACGGCGACTGGGGGCCGGCAGTGAACCTGGGAAATGTAATAAACTCAAAATATAACGAAGATACTCCTTTTATTACAACCGATGGAAAAACATTGTACTTCAGTTCCCTGGGGCACTATAATATGGGAGGCTATGATATTTTTTACAGTATATTATCGGAAGATGGTAAATGGAGTACACCGGTTAACCTGGGTTATCCGATTAATACAACAGGTGATGATATTTTCTTCGTGCCGGGGAAAGATGATCAATATGCATATTATTCAATGTATGAACGAGATGAGGTATATGGACTAAATGATATATTCAGGGTTGAGGTATTCTCCGAGAGACATCCCAGGAAATTTGTCATTTTGGGTGAAGCAAGATTGGCAGACGATATAAAAACCAGTTACGACAATATAAATGTCAGATTAATTGACAAGCATACGAACAAATTGATAGATGAAACTACAATAAAGAATGACGGAACATATTCCTTGAATGCCACTCAGGGTGATTTTCTGGTGGTAACAGAAGGCGAGGGCATTAAAATGACTACCCAGGAAATATCAATACCAATTGATAATCCTGCAAATGAGGTTACACTGGAATCGGAAATCTATGCTGAAGTGAAAAATATTGGTGTCGGGGAAGAGACATTAATACCGGCTATACCTCCCGAATTAGAAATTAAAAAAGACATCTTCGTTATTAGCTCAGGCAATATTCTGCCTATAAAGATGAACCTTAAAAAAAATACAAACCTGACAGTTGAAATTTATAATAACGGGACTTTAATAAACTCTGAAAGCTTCGAAATAAAGAGGAAAAAATTCGTCTATCAATTCAAGCCCCTTTCAGGTAATAATATATTAAAATTTATCTTAACAGACGAAAATGGCAATATAAATACCAGGAATGTAACTGTCGAATACAAACCGCCAATAGATGAAACATTAGCCAAATCTGAAACCGATAAAGCTGTAGAAAAAAGAGCCGAAGAATTTCTAAAAATTATCCAGTTTGCTGAAAATGATTTGAAAGAATATCTTCAAAATATAAACTGGGAAAAAGCTGATATAAAAAGCATTGCGGGACTATATAACCTGCTGTCTGCTGAAGCGAAAAAAGAGAAATTTGATGCTGATGAGGTTGACAGACTGTTTATTAAATATTTGTCATCTGAGCTTGATATGGATTTTATTTATCAAAGCATACTGTTTATGCCCGATAAAAATCTCCGGGACTTACTGGCAGGATTGGAATCTGAAGATAAAGATATTGATACATCGGGGGATTTATTGAATTACCTGTGGAATAACGGATTAAAAAGCGGCTATCCCAAAGAGGAATTGATGGAGTCATTGATAACCATAAAAACTGATGAATACAAAAACGTTGAACTTTTTCTAGGGTATTTGAAGAAACATGCTACAGGAAATCTTAAATCAGTACTCCAGGATCTTGATGTCAGGGAAAAGAATATATCCACATTCACTGACTTGCTTGAATATTTAATTTCATCTGCAAGTTTTAAAGGCTATAGCAGGGAATCGGTATATCAACTTCTAATTGACTTAATTGCACCTGAAAATCTTGAAGATTTTATTAATGAACTGAAAAAATATGCAAGCGATGAAATAAGTAAAGTACTTGGGAAATTAGATATTCATCAGTTTTCAAATCCTCTTGAATTGATACAATATCTTATAGGTCATACTGACATTTATCCCTTTGACGAAACCGATATTTTAGATCTTATGCTGAAGATAATTTTTAAAGGAGGAATAGATACCGAGTTACTGGCAAAAGATCTTAAAGCAGCCGGGAGAGAAGGAAATACCGGATTGCTTGCTCCGGTTGCTATAGTAGTTATTATTATTTTGGCTTTCTTAATATTTTATTTTATCCGAAAAAAACGTAAAAATTAGCATAAAATAATTAGAACTTATGATCGGATTATTTGCTGGTTATAAAAAAAGCATAACGCCGGTTTTTATTATATTCCTGTGCTTCTCTTCATTTGGCCAGTTCTGGCCAACAAATGAAGATATTTATGAAGAAGCTGAAGAATACCTGTTCTCCGAAGAGTATGGTGAAGCGCTTCCACTTTATCAGCTTCTTTTGGAAAAGGGGTATGATAACGCTAATATCAAATATAAGATCGGCAGATGTTACCTCTACATTCAGGGGCAGAAATTAAATGCTTTGCCTTACCTCCGGGAATCAGCTGCCAAAGCCTCCAGGCAACATTATAATAATATCCTTGAGGGAACAAGTTCCCCGATTAGCTCAATATATTACCTGGGTATAGCATATCGCTTAAGCAATAAATTCGATGAGGCAATTGAGGCTTTTAATGCTGTAAAAGATTCACTGGATAAGGATGACCTCGAAAACAGAGAGATCATCGATATGCATATTAAGCGTTGCCTTAATGCTGTTGAACTAATAAATAATCCTGTTAATATTAAGAAAGAAAAGCTCGATAATATAATTAATACACATTTTTCAAATTTTAATCCACTGGTCGCCGATAATGAGTCAGTAATTTTTTATATGGATAAATTAAAATTCTATGATGCGGTTATGCAGTCAGTAAAAACTGGCGGATCATGGATGAAGCCTGTTAACCTCACACCAAAAATAAAATCGGATGGAGATTACAGGGTTGTTGGAGTATCAGGTAACGGAGAAATATTGCTGCTCTGTGCATCTGACCCTGTTACCAGTGGCGATATTTACCAATCAATATTTGAGAATGGCAAATGGTCAAGAATTACTAAACTAAATAATCATGTTAATACTATATTTAATGAGACCCATGCAAGTCTGTCAGCTAATGGGAAAATACTGTATTTCACCAGCAACAGGAAAGGAAGCTATGGCGGTCTCGACATATACAAATCGGAACTTGAAGAAACAGGTAACTGGGGACCTGCGACCAATCTGGGCCCGGTAATAAACAGCCCCTTTGATGAAGAATCACCTTTTGTTACTGATGATGGCAAGAAACTATTCTTTAGTTCCCAGGGACATTATAACATGGGAGGGTATGATATATTCATTTCTGAATTGTCTGAAACAGGTGAATGGTCATACCCTGTAAATATCGGATATCCTTTGAATACTACCGATGATGATGTATTTTTTTATCCAGTAAGTGACGGGAATAAAGGATATCACTCAGAATTCAAAGGTGAGGAGCCAAATGATCAGGATATTTATAAGTATGAAATATTATCAATAGCTAATCCTCCTAAATATAAAATAAGCGGTACTGTTGAAAAGCCGGATAATTTTGATTACGAAATGAATAAAATATCCGTAACGTTTATTAATTCAGAAAATGATGACACATTGATAACCAAGTACTGTAATAAGGAGGGGAGATATGAGCATATAGTGCCCGCCGGAGAATATGAACTGGCTTTCAAAGCCATGGATTATCAGTTCGACAGCAAGAGAATTAATATTCCGCTTAATTTCCCCGAAGAGGACCTTATATTAAATACAGAGGTCAAAGCCCGGTATATAACAAAAAAAGATACATTTCTCATCGATGATATATTTTTTGATTTTGATAGCCACGCTTTAAATAAGGCTGCACTCGATTTTCTCGACAGATTAATAGAATATATGCAGAAACACAGGAAATTTACTATCAGGATTAATGGATTTACGGACTCAATCGGGAGCAGCCAGTACAACCAGGTTCTTTCGGAAAAAAGAGCAAAATCAGTCGGCATATATCTCGAGAATAATAGCGTGGAAGCAGAACGTTTTACAACTGAAGGATTTGGCGAAATCAGGCATAAAGCTATTAATTCAAATCCCGAAGGCCGGCAAATTAACCGCCGTGTCGAAATAGAAATAGATAATACCGACGAAAACCTGATTTTCATCCATAGCTTTAGTGTACCTGACAACCTTGCTGTTAAATAACATAATTTCTTAATAGCTATTTCAACTACAATGCCCTGATCAGATTAATATTAATCCGGCTGAATTATATACTAATTAAGGATTTTAAATCACTTATCCCTGATTTAAAAATCAAAATAAATGCCATTTTTTTGTCTAATTTTGGTATATTTAAATAATGTCATAATTTATTAGATACTAATAATATAATTTTAATTTTTAGTCATTATTATTATTATTACATTTGTTTAAATAATTTAATATTTAAGATAGATGAAAATCAGGTTAATGCTCTTATTGATATTATGTTCCTTTAAAACACTAATAGCTCAAAAATCAGATGAGGATTTGAGATTGTTTTTCTCTGATGCAGAGTATTTTCTTACCGAAGAAGAATATGTTGATGCCCTTTATGATTATCTTGAGTTATACAATAACGGATTTGCAGATAATGCAAATATTAATTACAGAATTGGCATTTGCTATCTGAATATACCGGGCCAGAAAAACAAAGCAATTTCTTACCTGGTAAAGGCTGTTGAGAATACAAAGCTTAATAACAGGGAAAGTATTTACAAGGAAAAAAAAGCACCTTTGGATGCATATCTTTACCTGGGTAACGCTTACAGGGTAAATAATGACCTGGACAAAGCGATCGAATCCTATGAAAAATACAAAAAATTACTCCCCTCTTCGGATAAAACAAACATAGAATATACAGATAAGCAAATTGAAGCATGTAATATTGCACTGAAGTATATGGAAAATCCAATAAGTATTCAAAAGACTAACCTGGGAAACATAATTAATAACAGCTCATCAAACTATAAGGCAGTAATATCAGGAGACGGAAATACGCTGGTTTATATGAATAAATTACCATTCTATGATGCCGTATACTTTTCGCGTTTTGAAAACGGAATATGGACTGAACCCGAAAATATCACTCCCCAGATTCAATCCGATGGTGATCAGTATGTTACATCAGTCTCATATGATGGTACCAATCTTTATCTTACCAGAGAGGATAATTTCAATAGCGACATCTATATCAGTGAGTATAAAAACGGACAATGGACCAAATCCATGCCCCTGGCCAAACCTGTAAACAGTAAATACTGGGAATCCCATGCAAGTATCTCAAAAGATAATAAAACACTTTATTTTACAAGTAACAGAAGAGGGGGATTCGGTGAAATGGACATTTTTAAATCTGTCATCGATGAAGAAGGGGACTGGGCCGAACCAAAAAACCTGGGAAGCACTATTAACACTGCCTTAAACGAAGACACACCATTTATTACCGAGGACGGGAAATCCCTGTACTTCAGTTCACAGGGACACCATAGTATGGGGGGATACGATATATATATTGCAAGTATTGATGATGAAGGTAACTGGACTGAACCAGTGAATCTGGGTTATCCTGTTAATACTACAGACGATGACTTGTTTTATTATCCCTGGAATAACGGAAAGGTCGCCTATCTCGCTTTGCTGGAATCCGACACATATGGGAAAGAAGATATTTATAAGGTTACATTTGCATCTGAAGAACCCGAAGAAAAGGTTGTTACTGAAATAATAGATACAGAGAAACCGGATCTTGGTATGGAAAAGGCTCAGGAGGAAGTTGAAGAAGAACAGAAAGAAGAAATCACGGAAAAAATTGAAGAAAAACCTGAAAAAGAAGTTACGCAAATTAAAAAAATAGAATTCGAACTTATCCCCTTATATTTCAATTTTGATAATTCCAACCTGACTGAAAAAGGCAGGATGAAACTTGACAAACTTGCAGCTCTCCTGAAAGATTATCCTGATCTTAATATAGAACTATACGGTCATACCGATGCATTAGGATCTGCTGAATATAATCAGAAGCTATCAGAAAAAAGAGCACTGTCTGCACAAAACTATTTGGTTAGCAGAGGAATAGATAGTAAAAGGCTAAAAGCTACCGGCTTAGGTGAAACCCGATTTGCTGCAATTAATAAAAACACAGATGGCTCGGATAACCCCGAAGGAAGAAAACTTAACCGGAGGGTGGAATATATTTTAATCGGGGTTAATCAAAATAAAATACTGATTAAAAAGACTGAAATACCTGAAAACTTGCGGGTAAAATAATTTGAATAATTTCAAATTATTTAATTATGAGATATTTACTACTTACGATAACCATAATTTTCATTCTTTTAAATAATATATATCCCCAGATTGAAGAGGATCTTGAAGAGTGTTACAGAGAAGGGGATTACTTCTTTAATCGTGGTGATTATGAAGAAGCTGTCTACTATTATTTAATACTGGTCGAAAACTACCCTGATAACGCTAATTTCAACTTTAAAGCAGGGGAATGCTATCTTCAGATTCCGGGCAAAGAAGCAAAAAGCATACCTTTTTTTGAAAAAGCAATAATAAATGTCACAGAAAAGAATAAATATAAAAGGAAATCATTCGGGGAAACAATGGCTCCCCTGCATGCTTACTTTTACCTGGGTAATGCATACAGAATAAACAACCAGCTGGATAAAGCGCTTGAAGCTTATAATACATTTGTTAATTCTCCTTACTTCTATAATAATTATAACCAGGTAATAGTTGAAAATGAAATAAAATCATGCGAAAGAGCAAAGATAATCGAGGACTCGCCGACTTCATATGTCAAAATTCCGCTCGGCAAACATATTAATACCCCGGCAGCTGAATTAAATCCGGTTATCTCGGGAGATGAAAAATCACTGGTCTTCATGAGAAAAATGAAATTTTATGATGCGATTTTTTATTCGAAAATTGATAGTAATGAATGGTCAGAACCTGTAAATATTAATCCGCAAATAATTTCGGATGGCGATTTCTACCCGGCATCTTTAACCTATGATGGAAGGGAACTATATCTTGTTAAAAAAGCCAGTGGCGGAAAAGATATCTATATAAGTCATCTGATTGACGGTATATGGTCAGAAGCCGAGAAACTTGGGGACAAAATAAATTCTCCGTCAAATGAGACTCACGCATGCATATCAGAAGATGGCAAATTGTTGTATTTTACCAGTGACAGGCGAGGAGGTGAGGGAGGATTGGACATCTATGTTTCTGAAAAAGATAAAAAAAATCAATGGGGTAAGCCTAAAAACATGGGGAAGGTTATTAATACAAAGTTTGATGAAGATACTCCTTTTATTTCCAGCAATAACAAAAGACTTTTTTTCAGTTCAAAAGGACATTATAATATGGGAGGTTTTGATATTTTTTATTCCGATAAAGATACAAGAAAATGGTCCATTCCGGTTAATATAGGTTATCCGATTAATAGCACAGGCGATGACCTGTTCTATGTTCCCCTTAAGGGAGGGACAATAGGATATATCTCGGCATACAGCGATGAAGGCAAGGAAAATAAAGAAATATACCGGCTTGAGGTTCTTTCAAATATACCGCAGGTAAAAAATCATGGCAGGAAGTAAAATAGGACCACTGAAAATATAAAATAACATCCCCGGACAGTAAAATTTCAATTTCTATCTCTAATTCCCGATTTGTAAATCATGTGAAAAATAATTAATAATTGTTGAAATTTATTACTCCTATCCATTACAAAATATTGTACTTTTGTGTTATTGAGCCATTTAGGTCATCACAGCTATTAACTTCTTAACAGATCAATTTGGTACTATTTATAAATATGCAGTCAAAAGGGCGGATTATCCTGTATATAACAATGCAAATATTTTTATTTAACTCTTATTCACAGGATAATTACAAGCAGTTAAAAGATAACTACTTTTACGGTGAATATTATTTATCAAATAATCAACACCGGGAAGCCCTGCCTTTTTTCCAGTCAGTATTTGACAGTGACAGCTCAAATGCAAATATTAACTATAAAATAGGGAAATGTTATATAAATATCAGGGGAGAAAAATTGAAATCCATTCCTTACCTTGAAAGAGCTTCAATTAATATTACTGCGGATTATATTAGCGGGAAATACGAAAATGATGCGGCTCCCGTTGAAGCTTTAATACTGCTCGGTGAAGCTTACCAGAGAAACAACGAACTGGACAGGGCATTAAAAATATATAATGATTATAAAGGTTATCTTAAGCCAAAAGAAGATAAAAAACTGGCAATAGCAAATTTAAAAATCCAGAGTGTTGCTACTGCAAAGCAAGAAATGAGCAATGCCCTCGATATTGCACTAATAAACCTGGGGGACAAGATAAACTCAAGATTTTCAGATTATAATCCGGTAGTATCCTGTAATGACAGCGTAATGTTTTTTACTTCCTTCTGGGAATCTTCAGATTTAATTTTCCAGTCATATAAAATCAACGGTGAGTGGACAAAACCCGTTGATATCACCCGGGAACTAGGTTCCCTGGGTGATTGCTATACAAGTTCGATATCAGGCAATGCTAAAGAGTTATATTTAATAAAGCAGGGAAATTACAACAGTGATGTATATATAAGTAATTTTCAGGGTGGAAAATGGTCTGTTATGCAAAAACTTGGTAAACGGATAAACTCAAATGAACATGAAACGAGTGTATCTATATCAAGTGATGGTAATGCACTGTACTTCAGCAGTAACAGGCCGGGAGGAAAAGGTGGCTTTGATTTATATAAGTCCGAAAAGAAAAATGGCGAATGGGGTAAACCCGTAAACCTTGGCAACACTATTAATACAAGGTATAATGAAGAAGCCCCGTATATATCGGGTGACGGTAAAATATTGTTATTCAGTTCTGAAGGTCACAGAAATATGGGAGGAATGGATATATTTGCCTCAACGCTTGACCGGAAAGGGCAGTGGACAGAGCCCGTGAATTTAGGCTGTCCGGTTAATACAACGAACGATGATATTTTTATTGTTCATGTCAACGATGGAAAAATATTGTATATTTCAAAATTTGACCCCGAAGGGTATGGCAAGCACGATATTTTAAAAATAGAGATGCCAATAGATGAAATAATCAAAAGAAAAGTGGCAGATATGCTCATTGACTCCGATACAATAATAACAGGCACTCAAGAACCTTCGACAGCCGGTTTGAACAGCGATGAATTGTTGGAAAAAACTGTTTTCGACACCCTGATGACAGCCGCGGTTCCTGATATTGAACAACAGCATCTCAGCGAAATACCTTATTATACAATACAGATAATGGCATTAAAAAAACCGGTTCAGCCCCAACATTTTAAAGACCTGAAAGACATTATAGTTACCAAAGGGAATGATGAATATTACAGGTATACTCATGGCATATATTTAGGATATACACTGGCGAAACAGCAACTCGAACAGGTTTATGAACTGGGTTATGAAGATGCTTTTATCAGAGAAATAAATTCTATTTCCAACTGTTATGAAAAATAATCCTGTGAATCAAGAATCAAATAGTCCGGAAATAATTCTCAGGGCTCTGGAACCATCTGATATTGAATTACTTTATAACTGGGAAAATGACGACGAAATATGGAAAGTCAGCAATACAATTGTCCCGTATTCAAAGTATATTCTGAAAAAATACCTGGAAAACTCGCACCTTGACATTTATCAAACCAGGCAGCTGCGCCTGATGATAGACCTTAAAGATGATAAACAGGGTAACCCCAAATCTATAGGCACCGTGGATTTATTTGATTTTGATCCATATCACAACAGGGCCGGTGTCGGAATTTTAATTGGTGATAAAAGTGAACGTAAAAAAGGATTTGCTTCTATAACACTCAAAAAACTTATTGATTATGCATTCCATACACTGCAACTTCACCAGATTTACTGTAACATACTTACAGACAATAAAGAAAGCCTTAGCCTGTTTCAAAAGCATGGATTTAAGTTAATCGGGGAGAAAAAAGAGTGGATAAAAATGCCCGGTAAATTTATGGGCGAGTATATTCTTCAGCTAATAAATCCAATAGACTGAATATTTTAGTGTACTTTTTTCTAAAAATTATTAACTTTAGTATAATCTGAAATTCAAATATTTATTAAGTTTAATTAACAATTATGAATAAAATTTAAATTGTTAATTTACAAATAGGGTTATATTTTGTTGATTTTTAATTTTGTATATATTTCCCACTTACTATTTTTTTTCTTAAATTGGTTTTAAATACAATTTTTGATTGAAAACAATAATAATTCATAAAAATGCCAGCATACATCTTTTACTTTATCCATTTATCATAATACTTTGTTTACATTTTTCCGGACTGGCTTACAGTCAGCAGGATAATCCTGTGTATTCCGTTTTCAGTAATGCCGATATAAAAAAGCTTGACAAGACAAAAGATTATGAAACTGAGGCAGAGGGACTTATTGAAGAAGCAAATGAATTATATATGGAAACATTTGCTGTGCAGGGTAATTATGAGCTTGATGAAAAAACAATAGAAAAAAAAGTTAAGCAGCTGGAATCGAAGGCTCAGAAAAAGCAAATCGAGGCCGCCAAATATTACGAGTTGATAAACCAGACCAAGTTTGGCATATATAAAAGCTATATTGAGAAATTCTGGTCGGATTTTGAAGGTGATGAAACAAATTATGTAAATGCAAAGCTAATTGAAGAACAGTCCAACGATTACTATTTTCAGGCAAGTACTCTGAGGGCTGAAGCCGCCAGATTATCGGATGTCAAAGAGCAGGTAGATAAACTTAATAGTGCCTACGAGCTGGAAATTAAATCCCTGGAAAAGCAATTAAGTGCTTTAAGTATCTATTACAATATTGATTATACGGCAAGTGAAAAAACCAGAGAAACTGTACCTGCTGATATTGAAGTAACTGAAATCGAGCCTGTACAACCGCAGATATCTTACAAGGAATCCACCTACCAGCCTGCCGGGGTACCTGAAGTAACCGAAACTACAGGCAGTGAACAAACAATGGCCCAGCTAAAAGAGGATATTATGGTGAATCAGATGATTATAAATATGTATGACCAGTATATGGCAGATAAAAACAGATATCCGGCAAATGTTTTTACTCCTGAATTATTGTCCGGTTTAACATCTTTTGACTCTGATAAGATACTGAATATATGGTATTCCTATGCCTTTGACACACTCTATAAAGGTACTCCGGAGCGTCCTGTGGAAATGTATGCAGCCACCGATTCAATAAGTGAGGAAATGGCTTTTGAAGATCAGACATCAGTAACCGCCGGCGAAGAACAGATGGTGCCATCCGAGTATGAAGAAAAAATCGCTACCGTCGAAGGAGATATTGGTGAATCTTATCATTTACCTGAAGGCGATGAAATTATTTACAGGGTACAGATTGCTGCCAACAAAACACAATTAACACAAAGAGCACTCAGTAAAATGTATTATGGCAATAAAAAAGTTGAAATGTTAAATGAAGACGGATGGTTCAAATATTCAATAGGTGATTTCTATACTTATGAGAATGCTGACAAATTCAGAAAACAATGCGGTGTAAAAAATGCCTTTATCGTTGCCTACAGAAAAGGACAGAAGTTTGTTCCCGGCGGAATAAGTGAAACATTATCTGCCCAGTATTCAGAGACAGCATCTGATTTAATTACATCAAGATATGATATCGGACTTATGTTCAGCGTCCAGGTCGCTGCCAACAGGGTACCCCTGACCAAGGAACAGCTTTCAAGAATATATAAGGACGATTATGCCCTGGAAATGATAGAGGAAGACGGATGGTATAAGTATCAGGTTCTGGGTGTCAGGCTATTCTCAGATGCTTTGAGGATATTAAGAAACGCACAGGTAAAAGGTGCATTTATTGTTGCATACGACCAGGGTGTCAGGCATAACCTCTATGCGGCTGTTTCACGTTCAAAAAAAATGGAAAAAGAAGTACAAACCTATGGAAGGAAAGGAAGACTGAACGAGGTGGAATGGCACGTTCAGATTGCCGCCTCACGAATTCCTCTTACACAAGGAGAACTCTCACAGATTTACAGCGGGAATCACGAAATATCCCTGGTAATTGAAGAAGACTGGTATAAATACAGATTGAAAGCCGGCAGCTCATATACAACAGCAAAAGAAATAAAACAAAATTGTAATGTGCCAAAAGCCTTCATTGTATCATATTATAGAGCTAAAAAGGTACCAATAACCAGTGCAATTAATGAATCTAAATAGAACGTAAATTTATTAACTAAATATTATAGCTATGAAATTTGGAATAAAAAACCTGACAGGAACAAGTATAAAAGTACTACTTGTTACCAGTATAGTGTTTTCATCTTGTATATCGCAAAAAAGAGTAAGATTGTTGCAAGAGAAAACAACAAAAGAAGTAACACAGCAATTTGAGAATCCTAAAAGCACAACATACAGGATTCAGATAGGCGATCACCTCTATATAAAAGTATATAGTGTTGATCCGAAAACAAGCAAATTTTTCCAGACCGACTTTCCAAATTTGATGAATCCAACTTATTTATATTTGAATAGTTATATGGTCGATGAATTTGGATTTATTAGCTTTTCATTTGTTGATAAAATGTATGTAAAAGGACTGACTATTAATGAAGTTAAAGATCTGGTTCAGAAAACCCTTAATGAATATTTTAAGGAATGTACTGTTGTCGTTAAGCTGGTTAACTTCCAGGTCGCTGTCCTTGGTGAGGTTAATAATCCGGGGGATTTCACCGTATACCGTGAACATATAAACGTTCTGCAGGCAATCGGACTGGCAGGAGGTATTAAATCATTCGGGAATATTAAAAACGTTAAACTGATCAGACAAACCCAGACCGGTTCTAATATGTTCTTCCTGGATCTAACTGATAACAGGGTACTTGAATCACCCTATTTTTTCCTTATGCCTAACGATGTTATATATATAGAGCCTTTAGGCAGTAAATCAAGGGCCTACGAAACATTCCCGTATCAAACACTTTTTTATGCACTTACAACTATACTGTTAGGAGCTAATTTATATTTTACACATTTTTGATTAATAACTTATAATTTTGTAAAATAAAGCAATTATTCATAAATTGATAAAGACAAACTAGCATGTTATGGATGAAAAATATCAATATCTTGAACAGGAGGACACAATTGACATAAAATCGTTTATAATCAAGAACCTCAGGTATTGGTATTTGTTTGTCTTTTTTCTGGTGATTGCTTTTTTCATAGCTTTCCTGGTTAATAAATTTACCGCTCCTGTTTATAAAGTAAGTACATGGATCCTGATAAACGAGAAGGAAGATCCTCTTGAACTTGAAACTACTATAAGGCCTTCGCTATACGGGAACCCTTATAAACTGGAAAATGAAATCGGGATACTTAAATCAAAAAATCTTACAAAAAGGGTTATTGAAAATCTGAATTTTACTGTCACTTATTGTAAGGAAGAAAGGTTTAAAACAATAGAATTGTATCATGATTGTCCATTTATTGTCGATTATGATACGGTCTATGATCAGCCTCTCGGCATCAAATTTCTGACTACCATTTTATCTGACAGCCTTCTGCTGATAGAAGCTGAAGGTGAAAATGTCCTCTTACATAACTACAGCCTGAAAAGCGATACTAAAGTACTTCCATATTTTGTTTTTAATGATACCGTAACATTTGGTGATTTAACAGGAAATCAGTACTGCCGGTTCAGAATATTGCCTAATTTTCTGGTTCCCTTTAATAAGCTGAAACAAAAGAAATATTCCTTTAACTTTTATAGCTATAGCCAGCTCATTAAGAAATACAGAGCCTTTGATATTGAATCATCAAAGAGCTCGTCTATACTTCAGCTATCTTTAAAATGCACCAATGTTGAAAAAGGAGTTGCCTTTCTGAATAAGCTGACTGAGATATACCTTCTTAAAGGTATTGAAAGAGACGATAAAATAGCTACTAGTACGATTAATTTTATTGACAGCCAGCTTCGGGAAATTTCAGATTCGTTAAGATATTCTGAGGACCAGCTTCAGGATTTCAGGACATCAAAGAAAATTATGAATTTTGACTTCCAGGCACAGCAGGTTTATTCCAAACTTGAAGATCTGCAGAACAGGAAAGCTGAATTAATTGTCAAATCGAAGTATTATGATTATCTGAAAAACTACCTGGGAAAAAATAATGATGTAAACGATTTGATTGCCCCCTCATCCATGGATATAGATGATCACCTCCTGAATAGCCTTATCATTGAACTTACAAATCTCTATGCCGAAAGGACGGAGTTGTCTTTTAATTCAATAAAGGACAATCCTTACCTGAGCTCTCTTGAATTGAAAATAAAAGATACCAAGGCAAAGCTAACTGAGAATATAGATAATATAATCAAGGCATCAAATATTTCAATAAATGAAATAGAATCAAGAATCAATGAAATTGAAGGCAGAATAGATAAGCTTCCAAAAAGCCAGAGAGAATTGCTGGGTATTGAAAGAAAATTCAAATTAAACGACGCTATATATACTTTCCTGCTGACCAAACGCTCGGATATTCAAATCTCCAAAGCATCAAATTTACCTTCGAATGAGGTTCTTGATAAGGCCTCGGCCGAAGATTATTCAATTGTAAATCCGAACAAAAAACTGAATCTTATAATTGCATTTTTACTCGGCATTTTTATCCCCGCAGGGATTATTTACCTCAAAGATATGTTTAGTAACAAGGTCATAGATAAAAATGACATTCAAAAATTAACAAACTACAACATCATAGGCCATATTATTCATGATAAACATAAAACAAATACCGTGGTTGATGAATTCCCCAACTCCCTGGTGGCTGAATCATTTCGATCGTTGAGAACAAATTTCCGGTTCATTTCAGGTGATGACCAGAAGAAAATAATTTTAATAACATCAATAATTACCGGTGAAGGTAAGAGTTATACCTCTCTTAACCTGGCCAGTGTTTTTGCACAGAATCAAAAGAAAGTAATTCTTATAGACTTTGATCTGAGAAAATCAAAAATACAGGATTATCTGAACATAACCACCAACAGCGGTTTAAGTAAATTTTTAAGTAATAATTCAGGGATTGATGATGTTATTCAAAAATCCAGTATTGAAAATGTAGATGTTATTGTTGCCGGTTTAATACCCCCTAATCCGACAGAATTGATCTCATCGGCAAAAACAGGCGAACTATTTAACATTCTTAAAAAAAGATATGATTACATTCTTATTGATACGCCTCCTGTCGGAGTTGTATCCGACGCGCTCTTACTGTTTAACCATACTGATATTAATATATTTGTCCTCCGGTATAATTTTACACCCAAAAATTTATTGTCATCTATAATGGATGATCTGTATAAAAGAAAAGTTGGAAATATTAGTCTTCTGTTTAATGATATAAAAGTATCCAAGGGAGCATATGGTTATGGCTACGGTTATGGCTATGGATATGGATATGGATATAGTCACTCAGATAATAAGAATTCAATTAAAAAAAGAATAATCGACTCCCTCTTTAAAAACTGATTTAATCAGTTACTTATAAATCGCCGTATTCCGGAATCTCCCCCGTAAAAGAAAAGCTCCCAGCCTGTTTATTGTACCTGCAGCAATAATGTTTAAGTCCGTTTGTGACAATTAAGTAATCAACATTAAGATTTCTGTTATAGAGACTTATCTGATCGAATGCAACCTGACTGATTATTATGGAAGGAGATTTGCATTCAACTATCAAATTTGGCTTTCCTGACTTATTAAAAACAACAATATCACATCTTTTTACCAGCTTTCTGATTTTAAATTCCATTTCAATTGATATCAGCTGCTGTGGATAGTTCTTTTCGTTTATTAAATATTTTATGAAATTCTGCCTTACCCATTCTTCAGGAGTCAGTAAAAGATATTTTCTTCTTACTTCATCAAAAATATATTTTCTATTATCTTCAGATTTTATATTAAATGAATAAGTTGGTAAATTTAAGGGCTGCATATTATTTTGTTCGTAAAACTGTGTTATAAACTGAATATAAATAGATATATTCAATTATTAACGTATTTAAAGATTAAAATTATAAAAAATGACATTCAGGCAGGTTCTTACAGATTTAAAAAATAAAAAATATAAGCCTGTATATTTCCTAATGGGCGACGAACCTTACTATATTGATGAAATAACCAGCTATATTACTGATAATGTACTAACGGAAGCTGAAAAAACATTTAATCAGGCAATATTTTACGGAAAAGATACAACAATAGCAGATATTATTAATGCAGCAAAACGTTTTCCTATGATGTCAGAATACCAGGTGGTTGTTGTCAGGGAGGCCCAGAATCTGGCAAACATAGGTGATTTGACATATTATACAGATAATCCCCTGAAATCAACCATACTGGTTATTAATTATAAATATAAAAAGCTTGACAAGAGATTAAAATTGTACAAATCTGTTAATGAAAATGGTATACTGTTCGAATCCAGAAAATTGTTTGATTACCAGGTTGCTGACTGGATAAATTCATACCTCGATAAGAAAGGTTATAAAATTGAACCAAAAGCGTGCATCCTGTTAATTGAATTTCTGGGAAATGAACTTGGCAAGATTGCAAAAGAACTGGAAAAGCTTATAATCTCTCTGAATGCAGATGAAAAAATAATAACGTCTGTAACAATTGAAAATAATATAGGCATTAGTAAAGACTTCAACAATTTTGAACTGCAGAAAGCCCTGGTAGAAAAAGATATCTTAAAGGCAAACAGAATTGTAAATTATTTCGATAAGAATCAGAAAAACTATCCCATAGCTTTTACAATAACATCACTTTATTTTTTCTTTGCCAAAATATTATCCTTGCATTATACTGAAGACAAATCAGAAAAAAACCTGATTACCGTATTAAAGGTTAAACCTTATTTTATTTCCGACTACATGAAAGCTGCCAGGGTTTATTCCGTTGACAGGATCAAACAGATCATACCCATTCTGAGAGAATATGATTTGAAATCAAAAGGAGTAGGTAATTTAAACACTTCACCAGGCGGGCTTCTTAAGGAGTTAATATATAAAATACTTCATTAAGCCGGTTGAATGTTATCCGGTATTAATATACCGGTAAAATCCAGAATTAACAATTTTATTTATATCCAGTTTGATACTTTGTAAAAAATTAGTCGCCAGATATTTTTATATTTACAATATTTTTAAGCCATGACTTATATAATAATTGCCTTTACTGTAATTATATCTTTTTTAGCGTTCAGAAATTCAGCCTATTTCTCAAAATTTCAGTTTAATGCCTACCAGGTTTATCATCGAAAAGAATGGTACCGGCTGTTATCACACGGATTTTTACATGCCAACTGGACTCATCTTATTGTCAACATGCTGGTTTTATTTATTTTCGGACCTGTAGTTGAAGAACGTTTCAAATATGACGTCTATCCGGGAGTATTTAAATTTCATCCGATCATTTTCCTATTATTCTATTTGTCTGCCATTATTCTGTCTTCGTTATTAAGTATGCTAAAGCAAAAAAATAATGCCTGGTATAATTCTGTGGGTGCATCGGGAGCTGTTTCGGCAGTTATATTCTCTTATATATTCTTTTATCCCTGGAAAAAGTTATATATCTATGGAATCCTTCCTGTGCCCGGGATTATATTAGGTGCCGTTTATCTTATTTATTCGCAATACATGAGTAAAAGAAATGTTGACAATATTAATCACGATGCCCATTTTATCGGTGCGGTATATGGATTTATTTTCCCTGTAATACTTAAATTCTCATTGATGGGTGGTTTTATCAAAGATTTATTAAGGTTTTAACCCAGCAAATGTTTTTTTATCTCTTTAAATCTTAACAAAGGTAATGCCTGTAAGCAAATATATATGTCTGAACGGAGGTTTTTTTAAATCTGACCAGCCTGTTTTAAATATTGACAACAGGGCCTTCAGTTATGGTGATGCATTGTTTGAGACCATTCACGCTAATGGTACAGAACCGCAATTTCTTAACCTTCATATAAACAGGCTTATTAACAGCATGAAGATTCTCAGGATGAACATCCCTGCCACATTCAGGTTTGAATATTTTAAAAAGCTTATAACAAATATTTTAAATAAAAACAGGCAGCTCCAGGGTGCACGAATAAGACTGACCGTTTTCAGAAATCCCGGTGGATTATATGCGCCTGCCACCAATGATATTTCCTTTATAATTGAATCTTCTCCTCTTGAACACGATAAATATGTATTGAATATAAAAGGCTATGCGGTAGATATTTATGAAGAAATACTAAAACCTGTGAATGTGCTTTCAAATGTGAAATCGACAAATTCGCTGATTTATGTACTGGCCAGCATATACAAAAACGAAAAGAACCTGGATGACAGTCTTATCTTAAATGAAAAGCAAAGAATCGTCGAATCCGCAAATTCCAATATTTTTATTGTTAAGGATACCAAAGTATTCACTCCGGCAATAAATGAAGGTTGCATCGACGGCATAATGAGATATAAGGTAATTGGCATATTAAAATCTGCCGGCTATTTTATAAATGATAACTGCTCATTAACAGTACAGGATCTTCTGACGGCTGATGAGCTGTTTCTAACGAATGTCATCTCTGGGATAAGATGGGTGGTGGCATTCAGACAAAAAAGATACTATAATAAATTATCTAAATTACTTATTCAGAAATTAAATGAAACATCATTTAATGATTATATGATTAGTTCTTAGTTTCAGCAAGATTATCCCGTTTGGTCTTTATTAAGGATTTTTTAATTCATCTGGGGATTCTCAGGGAAATTAGACCACATTTCATATTTTTTACCCATCCTCTTCAGCGTGGTTTTCCAGAAGTGTTTGCTAATAGGAGCCATAATCTCCTGCGGGCTGAGCTCAGTAACTACCCAGGCATTATCCGCCAGCTCATCCTCCAGCTGGTGCTTGTGCCAGCCCGAATAGCCCAAGAAGAACCGTATCTGCTCCTTGCCAAGATTACCTGATTCCATAAGTCTTTTCACTATCTCAAAATCACCACCCCAGTAAATGTTCTCCAGCACTTTGACGCTACCCGGAATAATATCACCTAATGTATGAATATAATGTAATGTATTAGTATTTACAGGCCCCCCAAGAGAAATAAGGGCATCAGTCTTTGGAAAATCATTTATAACCTCACTGGCATTCAAATTAATTGGCTTATTAAGAACAAATCCCACAGAACCTTCTTCTGAATGCTCTGTTAATAAAATAATTGAGCGTTTAAAATAATTATCCTGCAGAAAGGGTTCGGAAATAAGTACTTTGCCCTTTGCAGGCAACATTTCATTCTCCGGATCAAAAAAGTTATATTCTAAACTCATCTTTGAATTTTTAATTTTCCTTCAAAAATTATTCCAATATACTCAACAATAAAGTAAAATTATAATAAAATATGTTAAAAAACCTTTTGATGATCTTTAATTTATTTGTGTACTTTGGCAAAAAAATTAATCTAATAATGATTTAGTCAATATAATGAACAGTACAAAATCTCCGACACTCCTTCAGGCTTTGCTCCCCGTTATTCTGTTAATTATCCTTCTGTCCCTTAATGTTATAGTCTTTAAACAAAACACCCTTCACGGAGCAAATCAGATAGTTCTATTGTTGTCCGCAGCTGTTGCAGGACTGATTTCTATGCGGTTAAATGTAGACTGGGATAAATTATTAAATGCAATAAACAAGAGTATAAGTATAGCTATGCCCTCCGTTTTGATCTTATTAATTATCGGCTCTCTTGCAGGAACATGGCTAATCAGTGGTATTATTCCCGTTATGATTTACTATGGATTACAGATTATTCATCCCAGTGTATTTCTGCTTACAGCCGTTGTTGTAAGCGGAATAATATCTTTGATAACAGGCAGTTCATGGTCAACAATAGCAACCATAGGCATAGCTTTACTGGGAATAGGGAAAACTCTGGGAATTAATGAGGGACTGGTTGCCGGTGCTATTATTTCCGGTGCATATTTTGGTGATAAAATGTCTCCTCTTTCGGATACCACCAATCTTGCCCCTGCTGTTGCGGGGACGGACCTGTTCACACATGTAAGGTATATGACTATTACTACCGTACCTTCCATACTTTTGGCATTAATAATTTTCATGATAATAGGATTTGCAAATAACTATTCTTCGGCTGAAACAAACATGGAAAGCGTTCTTATGGTAATTGACAGATCTTTTAATTTAAGTCCTTTTCTGCTTTTGGTGCCTGCGATATTGATATTTATAATTGTTAAAAAAGTACCTGCTCTGCCCTCCCTGTTGATTGCTACATTAGTGGGAGCAATAGCCGCCCTGATTTTTCAGCCTGAACTTATAAGGCAGCTTGCCGGTGAAGGGACAGGTCAGTTAAAAGCTTCTTATATTGTCGTTATGAGAGCAATGTTTGGCGATATTCAAATTGACACCGGCCATAAAGTAATAAATGATCTTCTGACTTCGGAGGGGATGGCAGGTATGCTCTATACGGTGTGGCTCATAATATCGGCCATGGCTTTTGGCGGAGTGATGGAAGCTGGCGGACTCCTGAGAAGAATCACCATGGCAGTTATTTCATTTGCACATTCCACAGGTTCACTTATTGCCGCCACGTTAACTACCTGTATATTTTTTAATATAACAGCTTCCGATCAATACCTGTCGATAGTTGTCCCAGGCAGAATGTTTTCGCAAACATTCAGGGATAAAGGGCTTAAACCTGAAGTATTAAGCAGAACACTGGAGGATGCGGGAACATTAACCTCTGTGCTTGTACCGTGGAATACATGTGGAGCAACACAGGCGCGAGTACTTAACGTACCTACATTAACCTATCTTCCGTTTTGCTTTTTCAATTTAATAAATCCGGTAATTGCTCTTATAATAGGTTATGCCAATTTTAAAATCCGGCGTATAAATGAAGCCGAGCCTGCTACCTTGATATCGGCTGCGCATAATCAATGACATTCCTCCCCGAGACTTCCTTATCACATAATATTATCAGCCGTTCCAGCACATTCCTGAATTCACGAATATTCCCCGTCCAGTTAATCTTTTTAAGTTCATCAATTGCATCTTCCTTAATGCTGATTTTAGGGCGCCCATATTCATTAGATATATGCTCATTAAAGAAATCTGCAAGCAGCGGTATATCCTCCAGCCTTTCATTTAATGTAGGCACATTTATCAGGATTACACTTATACGGTGATACAGATCTTCCCTGAAAGTTCGTTTTTCAATCTCTTCCTTAAGATTCTTATTTGTTGCAGCAATAACTCTTACGTTTACTGTAATGTCTTTATCACTACCTACTCTTGTAATTTTATTCTCCTGTAATACTCTCAGAACTTTTGCCTGGGCTGCGAGGCTCATATCACCAATCTCATCAAGAAAGATTGTCCCTCCGTCAGCCTGTTCAAATTTGCCTTTTCTTTGTTTATGGGCAGAGGTAAATGCTCCCTTCTCATGACCAAAAAGTTCACTCTCTATTAATTCTGAAGGAATAGCTGCACAATTAACTTCTACAAAAGGATGTGCTGACCTTTCACTTTTTTCATGCAGCCATCTGGCAACCAGCTCCTTGCCTGTCCCGTTATTACCTGTAATCAGTACCCTGGCATCTGTGGGAGCTACTTTTTCAATCATTTCCTTAACTTTTTTAATAGCTGGTGATTCCCCGACTATTTCATAGGTTTTGCTAACCTTTCTTTTCAACACTTTAGCCTCTGTTACCAGATCTATTCTTTCTATGGCATTACGAACAGTAACAAGCAGCCTGTTCAGATCCAGAGGCTTTTCAATGAAGTCATATGCTCCCTTTTTAATTGCCTCAACCGCAGTATCTATATTTCCATGCCCTGATATCATAATAACCGGTATATCACGTGATTTTTCAAGTAATCTTTCCAGTACCTCAATGCCATCCATCTCGGGCATTTTTATGTCACACAGGACAACGTCAAATTCGCTTTTCTCAAAAAATTCAATTCCTTCAGGACCATTTGTGGCCAATTCGACCTTATGATTCTCATATTCGAATATTTCCTGCAGTGTATTCCTTATACTTTTTTCATCATCAATTACTAAAATGTTAGCCATAACTTAATTTTATTAGTTATATTCAGGTTTAATTCTTATCCGGCTTTTGTGCCGGCAGCACAATATAATTGATCAGTTTCTGTATCTAAGCCACTTCCAAATCTCTCTGTAATTAACCTTCTTCCCGTACATTAATATCCCTGTCCTGTATATTTTAGCTGCAAACCATATTGCAGCCAGAAAGGTAAGAACTAAAATAACCATTGAAGCAACAATCTCTAGCAACGGGACGTCGAATGGTATCCGGGCCATCATAACTATAGGAGAAGTAAACGGAATAATGGAAAACCAAACGGCTATCTTACCGCTTGGATTCATAAATGCATTAATCATTACAAATATAGCTATTATAAGAGGTATTGTAACCGGCAGCATGAATTGCTGTGTGTCAGTCTCGCTATCAACAACTGCACCAATAGCAGCAAATAATGCCCCATATAAAATATAGCCGCCCAGAAAATAAAATATGAATATCCCAATCATAACAACAAAGTCTATTCCTTTTATCTTGTCCAGAATTCCTTCAAATTCAGAAATTTTATTATCCGTAATAAGTTCATGCTGATCAGCAGGTCTGGCATCTATAATACTTTCAGGGACATATTGTTGTTTATTCTGCACATTGGTCTTAAATGCCAGAAACTCGTGTGTGACAGTCACAATAGTAAAAGTCAATACAATCCATGCAATGAATTGTGTCAGCCCCAGCAGTCCGATACCAATTATTTTACCCATCATTAGCTGAAAAGGTCTAACTGATGATACAATCAGTTCAACTATTCTGTTTGTTTTTTCTTCAACCACCCCACGCATAACCTGGGCTCCAAAAAAGAAGATATAAAAATAAATCAGGAACCCTCCAGCATATCCAACTCCTCTCCTAAGATTCTTTAGCCCTTGTTCTTCAAATTTTCCTTTTTCCAGTTTTATAGTCTTTAATTTTATATTTGTCTGAACAGAATTCAGCACCTCGACAGGTATATTCAACTTCCTTAATTTGATATTATGTATATATTTCTCAAGTGACTCCCTGATATACATTTCCATGCTTAAACTAGGCTCTTTCTTGGTATATAACTCGACCACTTCAAAATTTATCACATTGTGGGGAATGTACAGGATGCCAAAATATTTTGAATACTCGAGAGTAGATTTTAATACGTCCAGTGTAGTATACCCTATATATTCGAATTTCAGATTATCCCTATCCTTAAGAACATCAAAAAACTGCCTTAATGAGTCAGGCACAGGTGTATCCATGTCACTATATTCTATTACCGCTATTACCTTTACTTCTTTATCTTCGACTGTGGCGAGCCATGCAGGAACAATCATAAAGGCTGCAAAAATAAACGGGCCAAGCAAAGTCATTATAATAAAAGCCCTTTTTCTTACCCTGGTCAGGTACTCGCGTTTAATAATGATCCCTGTTTTATTCATATAACAATAAAATGCTTTATTTATTTATATCCTGCGCCTTCTCCACTACTTTAATAAAAATGTCATTCATGCCTGGTAACAATTCATTAAATGATGTGATATGCACTTCAGGTATTAATACAGATAGAAGTTCATTATCAGAAACTAACCTCTTTACTTTAATCCTTGCATAATTAATATTTTCTTTAGCAGTTTGATCTATTATCTCAAAATCTCCCGAAGCAAGATTTTTGAGTCTTGCCGGATCACCTATATAACCTATCTCAAAAGTATCTGACTTATAAGCATTTCTTATATCGCTTATTTTGCCTTCCAGTATAGTTTTTGCCTTGTTAATCAGGGTTATATTATCACATAGTTCTTCTACCGAAGCCATATCGTGAGTTGAAAATATAATTGTAGCTCCCTTCTTCCTGAGGTTTAAGACCTCCTTTTTAAGCAGACTTGTATTTATGGGATCAAAGCCGCTAAAGGGTTCATCAAAGATTATTAGCGCCGGTTCATGTAAAATTGTAATGATAAACTGAATTTTTTGTTGCATGCCTTTTGAAAGCTCTTCAATCTTTTTGTTCCACCATGTCTGAATTTCAAATTTCTCAAACCAGTACTTTAATTTTTTCAGTGCCTCCCTTTTCGAAACCCCTTTCAATTGTGCAAGATAAAGTGCCTGTTCCCCAACTTTCATTTTCTTATATAAGCCTCTTTCCTCGGGCATATATCCAATTTGAAAAATATCATTTGTCTTTATTCTTCGGTCGCGATAAAATAATTCACCTTTATCAGGAGCCAGTATCTGATTTATAATTCTTATCAAAGTGGTTTTTCCCGCCCCATTCGGCCCTAATAATCCGTATATACTGCCTTCGGGCACATTTATCGATACATCATCCAATGCAATGGTACTCCCAAAATGTTTCTGTATATTGTGTGCTCTGAAGATATTCATTTAATCAAAATAATTGCTCTTTTTTTCGAAATAGCTGGTATCTGTTTTTTTTGGATCGGGTTTAAAGTTTGCAGATTCACCGAGATTTTCCATAATTCTTTTTTCTTCGCGCGACAGTGATTTTGGTATCCATACGTTAATGCTGACAAGCAAATCGCCTCGTCCGTAACTATTCACATCCGGTAGTCCCTTCCCTCTCAGCCTCAGAATCTTGCCAGGTTGTGTGCCGGGATCGATTTTTATTTTAACTCTTCCATTAATGGTCGGTATCTCAACATGTGCTCCTAGGGAAGCCTGAGTAATGCTAATATACAGGTTATATAACAGATCGTTGCCATCACGAATCAGGTCAGGATGATTTTCTTCTTCAATAAGTACTAACAAGTCTCCATTGACACCTCCTCTTCTGGCTGCATTGCCTTTGCCTGCTATAGTCATCTGCATACCTTCAGTTACGCCGGCAGGTATTTTAATGCTTATCACTTCATTTGCGGTGATAATACCTTCACCATGACAATTTGTACATTTTTGTGTTATTGATCTTCCTTCACCGTTACATGAAGGACAGGTTTGCGTTGTCTGCATATGCCCCAGCAGTGTTTGTGTCACTCTCATAATATGTCCTGTTCCCCCGCATGTTGAACATGTCTGATAAGAATTTCTGTCCCTTGCTCCTGTCCCTTCACACACATTACACGTCACATATTTGTTAACCCTGAGTTTTTTCTGAACCCCGTTTGCTATTTCTGCAAGATTAAGTTTCACTTTAACTCTCAGGTTTGTTCCCTTGCTTATTCTCCTGCCACTTCTTCTGCTGCTTCCAAAGCCCCCGAAACCGCCAAAACCGAGATCACTAAATATATCTCCAAACTGGCTGAAAATATCTTCAATAGTCATATTAAATCCTCCCCCTGAAGTACCTCCCACCCCAGCATGCCCAAACTGATCATACCTCGCCCTCTTATCAGAGTCACGTAACACTTCATATGCTTCAGCCGCTTCCTTAAACTTTTCCTCAGCTTGTTTATCGCCCGGATTCTTGTCAGGATGATACTTTAGAGCCTGCTTTCTGTATGCCTTTTTTATTTCTTCCTGAGTAGCATTCCTGGGTACATCAAGAATCTCGTAGTAATCTCTTTTAGCCATTATCTATATTGTTTTCAGGCAAAGTGTTTATTCGCCAACCACAACCTTTGAATATCTTATTACCTTATCATTAAGGACATAGCCTTTCTCTATCACGTCAACTACTTTACCTTTTAAATCCTCCCTTCCTGCGGGTATTTTTGTGACCGCTTCATGATAATCTATGTCAAATTCCTTTTCAGTTGCATCTATCTCTCTAACTCCATACTGATTTAAAAATTCCTTAAATTTAATATATATTAAGTTTATCCCCTGTTTTACTGCCGTAATTTCGTTCGCATTATCAATATTCTGCAAGCCCCTTTCAAAATCATCCATAACCGGTAATATATTCTTTAAGATATCCTCTCCGGCCGATTTTGTCAGTTCAATTTTCTCTTTAAGTGTACGTTTTCTATAATTGTCAAATTCGGCAGACAATCTTAAATACTTATCTGTCAGTTCATTTATCTTTTCTTCATAAGATCTTATTTTATACTTTATATCATCTTTGCTGTGAGTTGTCCCTTTTTTCGTTGTCTTACCTGTTGCAGCAGTTGATGTTTTATTAGCAGATGTCTTGCTTTTACCAGTTTTTACAGCACTTTGGTCCCTTTCCTCTTTTTCTGGTATATCCTTTTTTACCATAATAGACTTTTTTATAAATTAATTATTCACTTTTAACAGCTTACTTAGCTGACAAAATATTTGCCATTTTACCTATTCAGACAATTTGACAGCTTATTGAATTTTAATTACAAAAATAACCAAAGAAATGTATTTTGAATTTAAGAATATATAAAAAAGGAATTTCAAATGGCTTTCAGGTTGATGAACCAGGGAAAAGGGAATTCAGCGGAACTTAAAATGACGGCCTTTATTTAAGGCGTTTAATTTATTCTAATGATATCGGCCCCGATATCATTCAACCGTTTATCAATATATTGATACCCCCTGTCAATTTGATCAATATTATGGATAGTGCTTATGCCATCAGCTGAAAGAGCTGCAATTAACAGGGCTACACCTGCCCTGATATCCGGCGAAGTCATATTGGTTGCTCTCAGCTGAATCTGGTTATCCAGTCCTATTACTGTTGCGCGGTGAGGATCGCACAGAATAATCTGAGCACCCATATCAATTAACTTATCAACAAAGAACAATCTGCTCTCAAACATTTTCTGATGAATAAGTATGCTCCCTTTAGCCTGGGTTGAAACGACAAGAATGACACTTAATAAATCAGGTGTAAGGCCGGGCCACGGTGCATCATCTATAGTCATTATTGATCCATCTATAAAAGTTTCTATCTGATAATTATCCTGCTGAGGTATAAAGATATCGTCATCTGTTCTTTCGAACTTAATACCCAGTCTCCTGAATGCATCAGGAATGACTCCGAGGTCCTTATATGACACATTTTTTATTCGTATTTCACTTTTTGTCATGGCAGCCAGTCCAATAAAACTGCCCACTTCAATCATATCGGGCAAAATTGCATGTTCGCATCCCCCCAGTTCAGAAACACCCGTGATTGTTAGCAAATTTGAACCGATACCCGTGATTTTTGCCCCCATGCTATTTAGCATTTTACATAACTGCTGAATATACGGTTCACATGCAGCATGATAAATAGTAGACTTGCCTTCAGACAATACAGCAGCCATAATAATATTTGCAGTGCCTGTTACCGAAGCTTCTTCAAGCAGCATATAACATCCCTTCAGATTCTTTGCTTCTATTTTATAGAAGTCTTCCTTTGCGTTATAGTAAAACCTTGCCCCCAGCTTAATAAATCCATTTATATGCGTATCCACCCTCCTCCTTCCAATTTTATCCCCGCCGGGTTTTGGAATATATGCTTTCCCGAATCTTGCCAGCAGAGGGCCTATTAACATCAGTGAACCCCGAAGGCTGGCACTTTTTTTAATGAACTCATCTGTTAAAAGGTAATTGATATCAATATCCCTGGCACAAAAGGAATAATCGGAAGAATTTATCTTATTAACTTCAACGCCTAATCCTTTAACTAAATCGATTAGATTGTTTATATCAATTATATCAGGAATATTTTTAATTATTATTTTCCCGGAGGTCAGCAGGGTTGCACATATTACCTGTAATGCCTCGTTCTTTGAGCCCTGTGGACTTATCTCACCTTTTAGTCTGTTTCCTCCTTTAATTCTAAAAGAACTCATTTATTTACTGAAGGCAAATGATAAATACTATTTTTTTCTTAAAACTCTCTTTCTTTTGTTTTTCGAGAGTATTTCCCTGGAATCATTAAGCTTTATATCTTCACCAACATTTAATTTGCCACCTGACAGCTCTCCAAGATCCCTGATAATTTCCGTGTCGCTGACAACTTCTCTGTTCCATGTAAGGTAGGATTTCTTCATATGGTTGGCAATTATTTTAATCAGGAGTTCTTTTTCCTCACCTTCAGGATATTTTGAAGCTTCGTCAATAAGCATCTCAAGGGTCCTGCCATAATGCTTATATTTTATTTCGTTTGTTTTATATTCAACCTTTCTCGGCTTTTCATTAAAAACTTTGGATTCGGGCTTTTCATACGGAGAATCTATATCGAGTTTAAAATCTGACATAATAGAAAGATGATCCCACAATTTATGCTTGAAATCGCTAATATCCCGGAGGTGAGGATTCATGTTTCCCATAACTGAAATGACTGCATATGCCATCTTATTCCTCTGATCCCGATCCTCAATTGTCATCAAATATTCTACCATCTTTTGAATATTTCTACCATATTCCGGCAATTTTAACCTGTTTCTGCTTGTGTTATAATCGTAGCTCATAATATATTTTTTTACAAAACTAATGGAAATTTATTTATCTGTCAAAGATTGCATCCAATATATTTAATAATAGACTCAAATCAAAATACCGGGCCCTGGCGTTGTCCATTTTCAGTGTGGTTAATCTGCAATTAACCGATAATTTTAAGTTTGGCGAATTTTAGTAATAACTGTTTTTTCTGTCCTGAATCCTGAAAAAATACTGTTGCTTTCCTGTTTGGTGCGGTTCCATCAACATGAATGACCTTGCCAATTCCAAAACGCTTATGTTCAACTTTCATCCCGGCCTGAATATTATCAGGGTTATCAGGTATAAAATTTATGTCGGCTCTTTCCCGTGCATCATTATTAACACATTCAGGCGTTCCAAGTTTCAGAAACTTCCTGTTCCCGATATTTACATATTTTTTGTCAAAATCCCTTCCCCTGTCTCTGCCCGGAAACTTATTTTTTTTATAATAAGTGAGATCATCACTATAGTCTGGTATATTTGCCGCAGTTTCATTCTGACGGGGCCAGAAAACATATTTACCATCAATCTCTTTTATAAATCTGCTTGGTGAGCAGTCTACCGGGGTTCCCCACCTGTATCTCGACTGTGAATAAGTTATGGTTACTCTTTTTCTGGCTCGTGTTACGGCAACATAAAATAATCTTCTTTCCTCCTCGAGGTCTTTTGCAGACTCCAGGGACAGGTGTGACGGAAGAAGATATTCCTCAACCCCCGCAACATATACATTATTAAATTCCAATCCTTTGGCTGAATGAATTGTCATAATAGTAACCTTATTTTTATCTTCCTCTTTTTCATTATCCATATCGGTAAGTAATGAAACGTTCTGAAGGTATTTATCCAGGGTAACAATTCCCTCCCCTTCATTTTCTCCGGTAAATTCCCTTATACCGTTTAACAGCTCCTGAAGATTTTCATACTTGCTTATTTCTTCGGGAGTATAACCATTATAATATTCCTTTAATATTCCTGTCGAGGAAATAATATACCTTGCTAATTCATAGGCATTCTGTATTTCAAGTCTTGAACTGAAACCTGAAATAGTATTAATAAATAGTTTGATTTTATTTATAGTCCCTGCATTTAGACCGGGATTTTTATCATCCAGTTTAAGCAGTATTCTCCATATACTACTATCAGTTTTATTGGCCTGTTCTTCAAGCTTCCCCAGTGTTACTTTTCCTATTCCGCGTGCAGGATAGTTGATAATTCTTTTTAAAGCTTCATCATCATCATTATTTACAGATAAACGCAAATATGCCAGGGTATCTTTAATTTCCTTTCTCTCATAAAATGATATGCTGCCATAAACCTTATAAGGTATATTTCTTTTTCTCAGAGCTTCTTCAAATATTCTCGACTGTGCATTTGTCCTGTACATGACAGCAAATTCGTTATACTGCTCCTGCTCACTTAATGCAGTATCGAGAATAGAATTTGATATAAAGAACCCCTCCTCCATATCCGTTAAGGTTCTGACAATCTTAATCTTTTCCCCTGTTTCATTACCGGACCATATTTTCTTATGAATCTGCCCTTTATTCATGGCAATAATGCTATTAGCCGCAGATACTATGGTCCTGGTTGAACGATAATTTCTCTCAAGTTTAAAAAGTTTATAATCCGGATAATCATTTTTAAAGTTTAATATGTTTTCAATCTTAGCTCCCCTGAATGAATAAATGCTTTGTGCATCATCACCCACAACGCATACATTGTTTCGCAGTGCCGAAAGCTTCTTAATAATAAGGTATTGAGAATAGTTTGTGTCCTGGTACTCGTCAACAAGTATATAATTAAATTTTTGCTGGTATTTCCTGAGTACATCAGCAAAATCCCTGAAGAGAATGTTCGTGTTCAGGAGCAGATCATCAAAATCCATTGCATTTGCATTCCTGCAACGGGCACAATAGATTCTGAATATATCCGCAACCATCGGCATCCTGGTAATCCTGTCATACTCTGCAATCTCTGAATTATTATTGTAAGCCTGGGCAGTTATCAGATTGTTCTTTGCTGATGATATTCTGCTATGGACGACACCCTGCTTATATATATTTTCATCAAGATTAAGTTCCTTTATAATGGTTCTTATCAGGCTTTTTGAATCAATGGTATCATAAATCGAATATTTCGAATCATATCCTATATGTTCTGCTTCAATTCTGAGTATCCTGGCAAAAATGGAATGAAAAGTACCCATCCACAGATACCGGGCTATGCTATTGCCAACAATATTGCCAATACGGACTTTCATCTCATTTGCCGCCTTATTTGTAAATGTAAGTGCAATAATATTGGCAGGATCAACACCCTTGCTTAGCAGATAGGCTATTCTGTATGTTAAAACCCTGGTCTTCCCCGAACCGGCCCCTGCAATTACCAGGGACGGACCTTCAGTATTTATTACTGCTTCGTACTGGTCTTTATTTAATTCTTTTAAAAAATCCTGCACTTTATAACTCAGATTGAGATTACACTAAAATAACATTAGTAACCTGTTAAAATTACCTAATGAATTTGTATTTTTAAAAATTAATTAACATTGATTATATTTTCGTATCATTGCAATTTTCAAAATTCTTTTGCACGCTAATAATATTTTAATTATTATTAAGTTAATAATACCGCAACTTTAATTTTATTAAAAATCAATATGTTGAGGCATTTATTAAAATTTATTTGCATTATACTGGTAACCAATACTGTTTATGTTAATGCCCAACTGTATGCGCCGGATGCCGATTATTCAGAACAGGTTAAATATGACTCACCGGGTTCGACAGACTCGGTTTATATTTTTAATGTGCCTGAGTATGGTAGTTCCGCAAATGCCAGACTGGAAGCACTTTCTCCTGATGGAACGGACAACTGGGAATTTTTATGGTCACTATATAATCCGGCTACGGGTAATTTTATACCTGATAGCACTTTTTCAGGCTCATCCTCATATATTGATAACATAGGAACATCTGCCGGCTACCAGGTTGTATTTACAAAAAATGGAACGGTGGATACCTGCAGGGCATGGATTCTTTTAAATGATTTTAATGTGGAGATAACAACCAAAGATAATTCCGGTAAACTTCCCTCCCTCTATTTTTCATGTGAATATATTGATCTTGAAGCCGAAGTAACCGGAAATGTCTTATACTACTATATTCCCGGCAGAACAGACACAATTTTATATGTTTCAAATAGTTACAGCAATATTGAATGGGTAGCAGAAAACGAGGAAGGCTCAGGGTCAAAGCCGGGCGGTGTCCTGGATCCAAGAGTCAGTAATCCTCCTTATGAAGACACAAAATATATAATCACAGTCTTGGATAAGTTTAATTGCGAACGTTCAGATACTGTCCTGTACGAATCTATCCAGTCAAAAGCCGAATTTGATTATGCGTATATAGAATTGACTGATGCTGAATATTATCCCGAAGAGTACGGGTTGTTCTATGGAGGTGATTATGATAAAATTTCCGCCCCGGCAAAATATAAATTTTTTAATACTGATTCAAGAAACGCTGCTTCTTACCTCTTAAAATTTGGCAATGGAGATGATACAACTTTTTATAGCGGGGACGACACAATTATTTATGAATATTTGCTCCCCGGAGATTATAAGGCAACACTTGTAACAAAATCTGAAAAACCCTATGAATGTGTTGATTCGTCGAGCCTGGAAATTACTATTGATGAACCGTCAATGGGTGTTTATTCTGTTGGAGATGAAACCGGTGAACCTCCCCTATTGCCTAATGTTTTTACACCAAATTTGGACGGTTTTGGAGATGTATTAAAACAATTCCAGGAGGGAGGAGCCGGAAGCATTTCAGAAGATTATGGCAATGACCTTTTCAGATCTGCTGATGTTTCGGTTTATGATATTGACATCGTAATATTTAATCGTTATGGTAGAAAAGTGCATGAATATAGTGGCAACATAAGGGACTGGAAGGGCTGGGACGGGAAAATTATGAACTCGGACAGAAATGCCAGTGAGGGAGTATATTTCTATGTAATCAGAAGAATAAGTGCTGTTGAGAACTGGGAAAACCCGAAATTAATAGATTATAAGAAGAAAGTGCGAAGCGGGTGCATACACTTATTCAGAGAACCCTGAAATAAAAAACCTCAGGGTCTCTGAGGTTCTTTATTGTATTATTCTATTCTTCTTCCTGCTCAGCCTCGTAAGCTTTAAGCAACTGATCCTGAATTTCACCTGAGACCTGCATATATTCCGAAAATTTCATCGAATATACGGCTCTGCCCCCTGTAAGTGAACTTAATGAAGTTGAATATTTGTCCATTTCAGCTAACGGCACTTTAGCGATGATCTTTTCAAATCCCTCTTCCCTTGACATTCCCTGAACTATGGCCCTTCTGCTTTGCAGGTCGCTGATCACATCTCCCATTCTGTCAGAGGGCACCAACACTTCCAGTTCATAAATAGGCTCGAGTATTTTTGGCGCTGCCTTTTTGAATGCCATACTAAAAGCATTTCTGCCAGCAAGTCTGAATGATATGTCATTTGAATCAACAGGATGCATTTTCCCATCATAGACGGCAACTTTAATGTCCCTGGCATAGGAACCGGTTAAAGGCCCTGCCTCAATCTTCTCCATAATACCTTTTAATATTGCCGGCATAAATCGCGAATCTATGGAACCGCCGACGATACAATTGTAATATATTAATTTGCCCCCCCATTGAAGATCAACCTCATCCTTGTCTCTTACAGATATCTTTATTTCTTTTCCCTCAATCTTATAAAATTTAGGGTCCGGAGCACCTTCCACATATGGTTCAACAATAAGGTGCACCTCACCAAATTGTCCGGCCCCGCCCGACTGTTTTTTATGCCTGTATTCAGCCTGGGCAATTTTTGTTATTGTTTCTCTGTATGGAATTTTTGGCTTAATAAATTCAGTATCAACTTTGAATACGTTATCAAGGTGCCATTTTAAAATATTAAGATGGTATTCTCCCTGCCCATATACCAATATTTGTTTCAGCTCCTTGGAATATTCTATAATTATTGTCGGATCCTCATCATGCATCCGCTGAAGCATTTCTCCGAGCTTTTCCTCATCACCTTCGCTAACAGGCTTAATTGCAGCACGGTATTTTGGTTCAGGAAATTGTATAGGTTCAAATTTTATCCTTTCCGCAGCCAAAGTATGGTTGGTCTTTGTACCCTTTAATTTAACAGTTGCTCCTATATCACCGGCAGCCATAGCCGGAACCTTTATCCTGTTTTTGCCGGCAACAACAAAAATTTGAGCAATCCTTTCCTTATTATTAGTAGTCGTGTTTATTAAATCAATACTTTCCTTAATCTCCCCCGACATTACCTTAAAATAATTTATCTCACCTATGTGAGGCTCAATGGAAGTTTTAAATACAAAAAGTGATGGCTTACCCGCTTTTTCACATTTAATTTCTTTCCCCGAAACATCCGGGGGAGGCATGTCTGCAGGACAAGGCACTGTATTTACAATAAATTCCATCAATCGCCCGATACCAATATTATTTTTTGCAGATATACAAAATACCGGGAATATTCCACGTTGTATTAACCCAATAGTAATTCCTTTCCTTATTTCCTCTTCACTAAGTGTATCTTTTTCAAAATATAACTCCATCAATGCCTCATCATTCTCCGCTGCATTTTCAATCAGCTCATGCCGCAGTTTACTGGCATGGTCTAACTGATCGGCAGGTATATCAAGTATTTCAGGCTTACCTCCATCAGCAGGATATTTGTACATCTTCATTGTTAAAACATCAATAATTGAATTAAATCCGGGTCCCGGATTCACCGGATATTGTATTATTGTAACATTATTACCGAAAAATTCCTTTGTTGTTTCAATGCATTTTTCAAAATTCGTTTTCTCATGATCCAGTTGATTTATAACTAATACCATAGGAATATTGAACTTTTTAAGGTATCTGCCATGGACCTCCGCTCCAACTTCTATTCCACTTTGTGCATTGATAAGCAACAAAGCGGTATCAGCTACTCTTATTGAGGAAATAACACCCCCAATAAAATCGTCAAGCCCGGGGGCGTCAATAAAATTTATTTTATGATCATTATATTCAGTATAAAGCAGTGTTGAAAAAACCGAGCTAGTATTATAATGTTCAATCTCCTTATAATCGGAAACAGTATTTTTATTATCAACATCGCCTCTCCTCTCAATTATTCCGCCTTCATACAGCATCGTTTCAGATAAAGTCGTTTTTCCCGAACCTGCATTCCCAACAATTACAAGGTTTCTAATTTCACTTGTCATATATGTTTTCATTTCAATTAAGTATTGATTTAATATTACTATAGACCCCTTAAAAAGGACTTGCAAAAATAGTAATTTTTTAACAAGAAGCAAGATACATAAATCATTTGAGCTGTGACTACATTAAGTGTTGAATATTACATATTTATGCAATATCTCGTACAAGTATTAAAGATTAAATAAAATTACCGGAGATATGTATTAAAGATTCAATAAAATATTTTATTCAGCTTGTTGTTTTTCAAAAAAAAAAATCTACCTTTGCAACCCAATTTACGGACTTGAAACCAAGTATATTAGTATATATGCCAACTATACAGCAATTAGTAAGAAAAGGAAGATCAAAAATTAAGGACAAAAGTAAAGCTCCTGCGCTTGATCTTTGTCCCCAGAAAAGGGGAGTATGTGTACGTGTTTATACCACAACTCCTAAAAAGCCAAATTCTGCCATGCGAAAAGTAGCAAGGGTAAGGTTAACAAATGGCAAAGAAGTGAACGCATATATACCGGGAGAAGGCCACAATTTACAGGAACACTCGATTGTATTGATAAGGGGGGGCAGGGTAAAAGATCTGCCAGGTGTACGATATCATTTAATAAGGGGTGCATTGGACACATCAGGGGTTGAAGGACGTACCCAGAGAAGATCAAAATACGGTGCAAAGATGCCCAAGTAATAATTTAGTTAATAATAAATTAACAATGAGAAAAGCAAAACCAAAAAGAAATATACTTCTCCCTGATCCGAAATTTAATGACCCTCTTGTTACAAGGTTTGTGAACAGTATTATGTTTGAAGGGAAAAAGAGTGTTGCTTTCAAGATATTTTACGAGGCACTTGAGATTGTTGAAGAAAAGGGCAAAGACCTGGAAGGAACACCGCTGGAAATTTGGAAAAAAGCCCTTGATAATATCACTCCTCAGGTTGAAGTTAAAAGCAGAAGAGTTGGAGGTGCTACATTTCAGGTACCCACTGAGATAAGACCTGACAGAAAAATATGCCTCAGCATGAAAAATATGATCCAGTTTGCAAGAAAAAGAAGTGGAAATTCTATGAGCGAGAAACTGGCAGCTGAAATACTTGCTGCATACAATGAAGAAGGGGGAGCTTTTAAAAAGAAAGAAGAAACGCATAGAATGGCTGAAGCAAACAAAGCATTTGCACACTTCAGGTTCTGACAAAGATATTTGACAATATTAGAATTTTATTATAGCTGCTAGCTGATAATTAGTATAATGAGTAAAGATTTAACTTATACCAGGAACATTGGGATTATGGCCCATATCGATGCCGGTAAGACTACCACTACCGAGCGCATACTGTTCTATACTGGTATAACTCACCGCATTGGCGAAGTTGACGATGGAGCTGCAACTATGGACTGGATGATACAGGAACAGGAAAGAGGGATCACAATTACTTCTGCCGCAACTACCACTTACTGGAATTTCCAGGATAACAAATTCAAAATTAATATTATAGATACTCCCGGACATGTTGATTTCACTGTTGAGGTTGAACGATCATTGCGGGTATTGGATGGTGCTATTATAATATTCTGTGCCGTGGGAGGTGTGGAGCCTCAGTCAGAGACTGTATGGAGACAGGCTGATAAATACGGAATCCCCCGAATAGCATTTGTAAATAAAATGGATCGCGCAGGCGCTGATTTTTTTAATGTTGTCAAACAAATCAAGGAAAAACTGGGAGCCAACCCCGTGCCTGTCCAGTTACCCATAGGTTCTGAAGAATCATTTGAAGGTGTGGTTGATCTTATTGAACAGCGTGCTGTTATCTGGAAAGAAGATGATACATTGGGGATGAAGTATGAATATACTGATATTCCCGGGGATATGTTAGAAATAACCGAGGAATGGCGTGATAAGTTAATGGAGGTAGTATGTGAAACCGATGATGGCCTGCTTGAAAAATTCCTCGAAAATAAAGAATCTATTACTGTTGAAGAATTATTAAAGGCAACGCGCAAAGCTACCCTTAAAAGGACAATCATACCTGTATTGTGCGGCGCAGCATTTAAAAACAAAGGAGTACAGCGACTCCTGGATGCTATTTCCGCTTTCCTTCCTAATCCTTATGATATTGGTCCGGTTAAGGGCAGAAATCCCCGTAACGATCAAAAAATAGAGAGGAATCCGAATCCGGATGAACCATTGGCAGCACTGGCCTTTAAAATAGCTACCGATCCTTTTGTCGGAAGACTTGTTTTTCTCAGGATTTATTCAGGATATATTGAATCCGGAATGAACGTTTATAATCCCAGAACTGAGAAAAAGGAAAGAATTACCCGCCTTTATCAGATGCATGCTAATAAGCAAATTCCCAAAAACCGGATTGAAGCGGGTGATATTTGCGCTGCTGTCGGACTGAAAGAATTGGTCACCGGTGATACACTGTGTGATATTAAAAAACCTATCTATCTTGAATCAATGACTTTTCCGGAACCAGTGATTGGCATGGCCATAGAGCCCAAAGTGCAGGCAGATATTATGAAGCTTGGAATTGCGCTGGGTAAATTATCTGAAGAAGATCCGACTTTCCAGGTAAAAATAGATGAGGACTCGGGACAAACCATAATAAGCGGAATGGGAGAACTTCACCTTGAAGTATTAATGGACAGGCTTAAAAGAGAATTTAACCTTGAATGTAATAACGGCACTCCACAGGTAGCATATAAAGAAGCGATAGATTCAATAGTCCAATACAGGGAAGTATTTAAAAAGCAAACTGGTGGCAAAGGAAGGTTTGCAGATATTCTTGTCGAACTTTCACCGGCTGATAAAGGTGTTAAGGGCCTCCAGTTTATTGATGAGGTTAAGGGCCGGAACATACCCAGAGAATTTATACCTGCAGTGGAAAAAGGATTTAAAGAAGCTATGCGTAACGGGATATTGGCGGGATTCCCCCTTAACAGTCTGAAAGTTGTACTTAAAGACGGCTCTTTTCACCCTGTTGACTCTGACTCCTTATCTTTTGAAATTGCGGCCAGACAGGCTTTTAAAAATGCTATGAAAAAAGCAAAGGTGAAATTGCTGGAACCAATAATGGCAGCTGAAGTAGTGACCCCCGAAGAATATATGGGTGATGTTATTGCTGACTTTAACAGACGAAGAGGGAAAATTGAAGGTATGGAAACCAAAGGCGGGGCGAGGGTGATTAAGGCCAAGGTGCCCCTTGCCGAAAAATTCGGCTACGTGACAATATTAAGAACTATAACATCAGGCAGGGCAACATCAACAATGGAATTCTCGCATTATGAAGAAGTGCCTCCTGAAATTGCACAGGATGTAATTGAGAAAATTAAAGGACTGAAAGCTTTTGTATAATTAAAATTTATTATTAAAAATAATGAGCCAGAAGATAAGAATAAAATTGAAGTCTTATGATCATAATCTAGTAGACAAATCTGCTGAGAAAATTGTAAAGACTGTAAAAACAACCGGAGCAGTGGTAAACGGACCTATTCCTTTACCCACGCATAAGAGAATATTTACAGTCCTGAGGTCTCCCTTTGTAAATAAAAAATCAAGGGAGCAATTCCAGCTATCGTCATACAAAAGACTACTGGATATATATAGCTCTACTCCCAAAACTATTGATGCGTTAATGAAACTGGAGCTGCCGAGCGGAGTAGAAGTCGAGATAAAAGTATAACAATTATAAAACTTAATATACAATGCCAGGATTAATAGGGAAAAAAATTGGTATGACTTCTGTCTTCGATGAAAATGGGAATAATGTGCCTTGCACTGTCCTTGAAGTAGGTCCCTGTGTTATAACTCAGATAAAAACCGTGGAAAAGGATGGTTATGCTGCTGTGCAGCTGTCTTTTGGTGATAAAAAAGAAAAAAACACTACCGGGGCCATGATGGGCCATTTTAAAAAAGCCAACACCTCAGCAAAAAGAAAAGTCGTTGAACTAAGAGGATTTGTTAAACACTGGAAAATGGGCGATATTATTACGGTTGATTACTTCAAAGATGATGTATGGCTGGATGTTACCGCACAATCAAAAGGGAAAGGATTTCAGGGTGTTATTAAAAGACATAATTTTGCCGGCGTGGGTGATGCTACGCACGGACAGCATAACAGAAGCAGGGCACCTGGCTCTGTAGGCGCTTCTTCTTTCCCTTCCAGGGTATTTAAAGGAATGAGGATGGCCGGACAAACCGGTAATAAAACAGTGAAAATACTTAACCTCAGGAAGGTAAAGATCATACCCGAACAAAATCTGTTAATCCTGAAAGGATCAGTACCCGGCTCAAAAGGTTCATATGTAGTTATTGAAAGTCCCGATAGAATATAAAATTAAATGCTAAATGAAACTGTCTGTTTTAAATACTTCAGGAAAAGATACAGGTAAAAAAATCGAATTAAAAGATTCTGTTTTTGGTATAGAACCAAACGATCATGCCATATATCTCGATGTTAAGCAGTACCTTGCAAACAAACGTCAGGGAACAAGTAAAACAAAAGAAAGAGCAGAAATAACAGGAAGCACAAGAAAACTAAGAAGACAAAAAGGTACAGGCTCAGCGCGTGTTGGCAGTATAAAAAATCCAATATTTAGAGGAGGAGGCAGAATTTTCGGACCACAGCCCCGCAGTTATGGCTTTAAATTGAATAAAAAAGTGAAAAAATTAGCACGCAAATCAGCTCTCTCTTACAAAGCCAGGAATAATGGCATTATGATTATGGAAGATTTTAATTTTGAATTGCCCAGGACAAAAGAATATATTAAGCTGGTTGATAATTTAAAAATAAAAGACAATAAATCTTTAATAGTGCTGAGCGAACCGAATAAAAATATATATTTGTCATCCCGAAATTTAAAAGATTCAAAGGTAGTATCTGTTTCAGATTTAACAACATACGACATCATGAACTGTTCCATTATTGTCTTTGAGGAAGGTTCTATTGATGTTCTTAATAAAATGTATGAAAATTAAATTACTTAATTAAATAAAATGAGCATACTATTAAAGCCCATCGTTACTGAAAAAATGACTTCGCAAGGTGAAGATATGAACCGGTATTGTTTTATTGTCGACAAAAGGGCTAATAAACTTGAAATAAAGAAGGCTGTTGAAGAATTGTATGATGTATCAGTAGCCTCTGTTAATACTATGCGTTACAGAGGAAAGATGAAAATGAGGTACACAAGAACCGGAATTATCAGCGGAAATACAAAATCGCTTAAAAAAGCGATAATTACTTTAATTGAAGGAGATACAATAGATTTTTATAGCAATATCTAATTATTTAATATGGCTGTACGAAAACTTAAACCGGTAACACCTGGTCAGAGACATAAAATAGCATCTGATTTTGATGATATAACAAAGGTTGCCCCTGAGAAATCCTTAATAAGACCTCTCAGGAAAACAGGTGGTCGAAACAATTATGGTAAAATGACCATGAGATATATTGGAGGTGGCCATAAACGAAAATACAGAGCTATTGATTTCCTTAGAAATAAAGACGGCATAGCAGCTACTGTTAAAAGTATTGAATACGATCCAAACCGGACAGCAAGAATATCGCTGCTGGTTTATGAAGATGGGGAAAAAAGATACATAATTGCACCTAACGGACTAAAAGTTGGACAAACGGTAAGATCAGGAAGCGGGATAGCACCTGAAGTTGGAAATACTTTGACTCTGTCTGAAATACCTCTGGGGACACTTGTTCATAACATAGAGCTAAAACCCGGCAGAGGTGGTGTACTGGCAAGAAGTGCCGGTTCCTATGCACAGCTTACTTCAAGGGATGGCAAATATGCAATAATTAAATTACCTTCCGGCGAATCAAGGATGATACTTACGTCCTGCAGAGCTACCATCGGAACAGTTTCAAATTCTGATCACGGTCTTGAAAGATCGGGTAAAGCCGGCAGATCAAGATGGCTGGGCAGAAGGCCGAGAGTGAGAGGAGTTGCTATGAATCCGGTTGATCATCCTATGGGGGGAGGTGAAGGTAAAGCTTCGGGTGGCCATCCCAGATCAAGAAAAGGAATAATTGCCAAAGGTTTCAAAACAAGATCAAAGAATAAAGAATCAAATAAATATATTATCGAAAAACGTAAGACTAAAAACGATTAACAGAATATACTATGAGCAGGTCTCTGAAAAAAGGTCCATTTATCGACTTTAAACTTGAAAAAAGAATAATTGATATGAATAAGACTGGCAAAAAGTCGGTTATTAAAACATGGTCGAGAAGATCGGTTATATCCCCAGATTTCGTTGGGCATACTGTTGCAGTACACAATGGCAACAAATTTATTCCTGTTTATATAACAGAGAATATGGTGGGACATAAGCTCGGGGAGTTTTCTCCAACAAGGATATTCAGGGGACACGGAGGTAAACAGAGATAAAATATAACGCACTTTAAAAAGATACAATAAAATGGGGTCACGAAAAAGACAAAGAGCTGAACTTCTGAAAGAAGCGAGAAAAAACAAATATATCGCCAAACTTAATAATTGTCCTACTTCTCCCAGAAAAATGCGGCTTGTTGCAGATATGATCAGGGGAGAAGAGGTGAATAAGGCACTGGATTTACTTAGATTTTCATCCAAGACGGTGGCCAAAAACGTTGAAAAACTTTTATTATCGGCTATTGCCAACTGGCAAGGCAAAAATGAAAAAGCCAGAATAGACGATAGCCACCTTTTTGTCAAGGATATTTTTATAGATCAGGGCCGGACACTAAAAAGAATTCGCCCTGCACCCCAGGGAAGGGCATATAGAATACGAAAAAGATCAAATCACGTGACAATAATTTTAGATAGTTTAAATAAACCGGAAGAAAAAGAAAATCAAACTAAAAAATAATATTTTAATGGGACAAAAAGCAAATCCGATAGCCAATAGATTAGGCCTGATAAAGGGTTGGGATTCCAACTGGTTTGGAGGTAAATTTTATGCAGATAAAATTGCTGAGGATTTTAAGATCCGTGAGTATCTTAATGCAAGGCTCATGAAAGCAAGTATCTCAAAGATAATTATAGAACGTACCTTGAAGCTTATTACAGTTACTGTTAACACGGCAAGACCCGGAATAATAATAGGCAAGGGAGGACAAGAAGTCGATAAACTCAAGGAAGAGCTAAAGAAAATAACAAATAAAGAGATCCAGATCAACATTTTTGAAGTTAAAAGGCCCGAATTGGATTCTACAATTGTAGCAAACAACATAGCAAAGCAAATTGAAGGTAAAATATCATACAGGAGAGCAATAAAGATGGCTATGGCATCAACTATGAGGATGGGCGCTGAAGGAATAAAAGTAATGATATCAGGGAGACTGGGTGGTGCCGAAATGGCAAGATCGGAGATGTATAAAGAAGGAAGAACACCATTGCATACATTAAGAGCCGATATTGATTACGCTGTCGCTGAGGCCCTGACAAAGGTCGGACTAATTGGAATAAAGGTGTGGATATGCAAAGGAGAAATTTTCGGTAAAAGGGACCTTTCTCCCAACATTGGAGTAAAAAGCTCCAAACCAAAAGGAAATATAAAGAAAAGAAGAAAATAGAAACCCAAAAGATTAAATGAATTCCAGTACATAATTAAGGAGTTTTAAAATGTTACAACCAAAGAAAACAAAATATAGAAGACGTCAAAAGGGGAGAATGAAGGGAAGTGCTCAAAGGGGAAATACACTGGCCTTCGGTTCATTCGGCATTAAGGCATTGGAATCTGCATGGATTACCGGCCGGCAAATTGAGGCAGCACGCCAGGCAGTGACACGTCACATGAAGCGTGAAGGACAAATATGGATTCGGATATTTCCGGATAAGCCAATTACAAAAAAACCTGCGGAAGTTAGAATGGGCAAAGGCAAGGGTGCCCCTGAAGGATTCGTCGCTCCTGTTACTCCGGGCAGAATAATTATTGAAGCTGAAGGTGTATCCATAGCTGTAGCAAAAGAAGCTTTACGCCTGGCTGCACAAAAACTTCCCATAACGACCAGGTTTGTGGTCAGACATGATTATGTTGATAATTAATACTTTTAGTTATGAAAGCATCTGAGATTAAAGAACTCTCTGTAAAAGAAATTGAAGAAAGGATTGACAATGAGAAAAATTTCCTGATAAAGCAGAAGCTCAATCATGCAATTTCTCCGCTTGACAATCCATTGAAAATCAGGGAAACAAAAAGAACTATTGCGCGGCTGGAAACTATACGTCGGATAAAATTACTGGAAAAGAATAAAGAAACCTAATCTATAATAAATGGAGAAAAAAAATTTAAGAAAAGAGCGCGTCGGTATAGTTGTTAGTAACAAGATGGATAAATCCATTATAGTTGCTGAAAAAAGAAAGGTGATGCATCCTATATATGGAAAGTATATTAACAAGACTAACAAATTTGTCGCCCATGATGAGAAAAACGAATGCAACATAGGTGATTTGGTCAGAATTATGGAAACACGTCCATTGAGTAAGAAAAAAAACTGGAGATTAATTGAAATAATTGAAAGAGCTAAATAGTCATGATACAACAAGAATCAAAAATGTCAGTAGCTGACAATAGCGGTGCTAAAGAAGTTCTGTGTATAAGAGTCCTGGGTGGCACAAAGAAAAGATATGCAAGCATTGGCGATAAAGTGGTTGTTACTGTTAAAAATGCATTGCCTTCAGGAGAAGTAAAAAAAGGTACAGTAAGTATGGCTGTTGTTGTCAGAACAAAAAAAGAGGTTCGAAGATCTGACGGTTCATATATACGTTTTGATGATAATGCCTGCGTTCTTCTTACCAATGCGGAAGAATTAAGAGGCACAAGAATTTTTGGGCCCGTAGCACGGGAGCTTCGCGATAAATACATGAAAATTATATCATTGGCACCTGAAGTTTTGTAACAAACTAAAATTAAATTAAATGCAGAAAAAATTGCATATCAAAAAGGGAGATACGGTATTTATTATTACCGGAGAATACAAAGGACAAAAGGGCAGGGTACTTGAGGTTATGCGCAAGTCAAATAAGGCTATTGTGGAAGGTATAAATATGATTTCGAAACATACAAAACCCAATTCCAAACAGCCTCAGGGGGGAATAATAAAAAAAGAAGCTCCGGTACATTTGTCAAATCTGATGCTTATAGATCCATCATCAGGAGAACCAACAAGAATAGGACGGAAATTAAGTGATAAAAATAAACTATACAGATATTCAGTAAAATCAGGAGAGGAGATTAAGTAATGGCCTATATACCAAATCTTAAAAAGAAATATAAGGATGAGATTATCCCTGCATTAACCAGGGAATTTGGATACACATCGGTAATGCAGGTACCCCGGCTGGAAAAAATTATAATCAACCAGGGAGTGGGACAGGCTGTGGCTGACAAAAAACTTATTGAGGTTGCACAGGAGGAACTTTCCCTGATCTCCGGGCAGCATGCTATTCAAACACTATCAAAGAGAGATATATCCAACTTCAAGCTAAGGCGTAAAATGCCGATAGGTGTTAAGGTTACCCTTAGAAAAGATAAAATGTACGAATTCCTGGAAAGACTAATAAATGCAGCTCTGCCAAGAATCAGGGATTTCAGGGGATTAAATCCCAGGCTCGACGGAAGGGGTAATTATAATTTAGGTATTGCTGAGCAACTAATTTTTCCCGAGATCGATATTGATAAAATAAATAAGATTTTAGGCCTTGAAATTACTTTCGTTACAACAGCTAAAAGCGACGAAGAAGGATTTTCTTTATTAAGGGAATTTGGTTTACCATTTAAAACTGTTAAAAAATCATAGTATGGCAAAAGAATCAATGAAAGCCCGTGAAATAAGGCGCCAGAAACTGGTAGCTAAATACGCAAAGAAAAGAGCAAAACTTAAAGCTGAAGGAGACTACCAGGGATTAAGCAAATTGCCCAGAAACTCTAATCCTAACAGGTTGCATAACAGATGCATACTTACTGGAAGACCAAAGGGTTATATGAGACAATTCGGACTTAGCAGAATAACTTTCAGAGAAATGGCCTCCGAAGGATTAATACCAGGAGTAAAAAAAGCAAGCTGGTAATAAAATGTTAATTTAAACAATAAATATTAAATACAGAATTTTTATGACAGATCCCATCGCCGACTATTTGACCAGAATACGAAATGCCATAATGGCCAGGCATAAAGTAGTAGAGATACCTGCTTCAAACCTGAAGAAGGATATTACAAGGATACTTCATGATCAGGGCTATATTCTTAATTATAAATTTATCGATGATAATATCCAGGGTATAATAAAAATTGCATTGAAATATAATTCTGAAACAAAACTGCCGGCAATAAAATCTATTAAAAGAATAAGCCGCCCCGGACTAAGAAAGTACGCGAGAAAGGATAGGGTACCAAGAGTGTTGAACGGACTGGGTATTGCTATTATATCAACATCAAAGGGAGTGATGACAGATAAACAAGCACGAAAGCAAAATATTGGCGGTGAAATAATATGTTATGTACACTAAACAGGAGGTTATATAAATGTCACGAATAGGTTTGCTACCGATAGATGTTCCGGAAGGTGTCACAGTAAATGTGGACACGGGGAATATTGTGAAAGTCAAGGGCCCATTAGGAGAATTAACACAAAAGGTCAATCCTGATATTAAGATTGAAATTAAAGACAATCAAATATTGGTAAAAAGACCAACCAATCAGAAAAGGCATAAAGCAATGCATGGCTTATACCGTGCACTAATAAATAACATGGTAGTAGGAGTTTCCAGGGGTTATACCATTCAACAGGAACTGGTTGGTGTCGGTTACAGGGCAGAAGCAAAAGGACAAAGACTTGAGTTAAACCTGGGATATTCTCATGATATCCACATAGAACTCCCAAAAGAGATAAAAGTGGAAACAGTGACTGAAAGGAGAAGTAATCCGGTTATTACCCTTAAAAGTGCTGATAAGCAATTAATCGGACAAGTAGCGGCGAAAATACGGTCACTAAAAAAACCTGAACCATATAAAGGTAAAGGTGTAAAATTTGTAGGTGAACAACTTAGGAAAAAAGCAGGAAAATCTGCAAGTGTTTAACATCAGAATATACTTTAATTATGGCAATAACTAAACAGGAACGAAGATTTAGAATAAAAAAAAGAATAAGAAAGATAGTGTCCGGGACTAAAGAAAAGCCAAGATTATCGGTGTTCCGTAGCAACAGGCATATTTATGCCCAGTTCATTAATGACATTGAGGGAAAGACCTTACTTTCTGTATCTTCATTAAATAAAGAGATTGCTGAAAAGAAAAATATTACAAAAACTGAACAGGCAAGACTCGTTGGAAAACTTACAGCTGAAAAATCAAAAGCTGCAAAGATAACAGGTGTAGTATTTGATAGAAACGGTTATCTATATCACGGTAGAGTTAAAGCTCTTGCCGATTCTGCAAGAGAAAGTGGATTAAAATTTTAGGAAAATGTCAACAACTATTATTAGAAGAGTCAG
>CAYWUI010000004.1:0-78169 GCA_964461435.1 uncultured Bacteroidales bacterium
TGTATTCTCCCTGCTCTCCTATCTCAACAGGGAACAATACGGCGACAGGCCCCTGCTCAAAGGCCAGTATTTTAATGCCATGCCCACAGGAAACAAAGAGGGAGACCCCACTTATACCAAAATTGATGGAAAATATGTAATAACCAATTATAAGAACAAATATAAATATGATAAGGAATACATGACATTTTTCCCCAGGATGTACAGCTCCAGTAATGAACATGTTGATGCTTATATTAGCTGGACTTCCTTAAATGAAAGTGATTTGTATGAACCCAGGATTGATTCAAATGGTAACATAATGAGAGATCGTAGCGGTAAAATCGTATATAACAGATTGAAACCAAAAAGACCCCCTTCCTTCATTCATAACCTCGAGTTTTTTATAAAATACCAGCTGGGTCATATGTATTTCAGGTATTTCATGTGGAATTTTGTCGGCAGGCAAAATGACGTACAGGGACACGGGGATGCTCTTGCCGGGAACTGGATTAGCGGAATCCCCTTTATTGATAAAGCTATTGTCGGCTCCTATAAAAATATGCCTGATGACATAAAAAATCATCCTTCAAGGAACAGATACTATTTTCTTCCTCTTCTTCTGGGTTTAATCGGATTAAAATACCATCTGCGTAAAAATCCGGAAAACTTCCTTGTTGTGGCCCTGCTATTCATATTAACAGGAGTCGCAATTGTTATATACCTGAATCAGACTCCGGTTCAGCCAAGAGAAAGAGATTATGCCTATGCCGCATCATTTTATGCCTTTGCCATATGGATAGGACTGGGCGTGCTGGGAATAATAAATTACATAAATAAAAAATTACAGTCAGGCTTAATAAGCGCCCTGACAGTAACACTATGCCTGCTTTTTGTGCCCGGGATAATGGCCCGGGAAAACTGGGATGATCATGATCGCTCAGGAAGATATACAGCAAGTGATGTTGCCTATAATTACCTTAATTCCTGTGCCCCAAATGCCATACTATTTACAAACGGAGATAACGACACCTTCCCTTTATGGTATGCCCAGGAAGTTGAGGGAATAAGGACCGATGTAAGGGTTGTTAACCTGATGCTTCTGAATATGGACTGGTATATTGACCAGATGAAAATAAAGGCATATGAATCAGATCCCCTGCCTATTACTCTGGGCAGCGAAAAATACAGGATGGGTACACGCGATGGTGTATATATAATGGACAAAATTGATAAATTTATAGATATCAAAAGCATTATGGAGTTTGTAGAAAGTGACATGAACCAGACAAAGCTCTTATCACAATCAGGTGAAAAATATGATTATATACCGACAATATATTTCAGTCTTCCGGTTGATTCCGCCAGAGTGATATCAAATGGTACTGTCAGACCGGAAGATGCAGACAAAATAGTAAAATCAATTAACTGGAAAATCAATGCCCGGGTCCTTGGTAAAAGTGAATTAATCGTCCTGGATATACTAGCAAATAATAACTGGGAAAGGCCGGTATACTATGTATCAACGGGACATGAGGGATTGCTGAATCTTGACTATTATCTGCAGCTTGAAGGGCTGGCATACAGGCTTGTGCCAATAAAATCCGAGCCTGAGGACAGGATAAGTGTCGGCAAAATAGATACCGAAATATTATATGATAATCTGATGAACCGGTTTAAATGGAGAGGGTTAAACGATCCTGATGTGTATCTGGACAATTATCATGAAAGAACACTTTCTATTATAAGGTTAAGGCACAGGTTTAACAGGCTCGCCAATGAGCTTATAAATGAAAAAGATACGGTCAGGGCATTGGAAGTTCTTGACAAATGTGTCGCCCTTACTCCCCACAAAAATGTACCCTATGACATGTTTATGGTATCAATTGCAGAAAGTTATTACAGGTGTAAGGCTTACGACAAAGCAAATGCGATTATTGACAAATATGCCGGCTTATGTGATGAGTACCTTATATATTACCTGGGGCAGAACAGGAATTATGTAGCCAGCAACCTTGATGAAATACAGTTCTATTTGCAGGTTCTAAGGAATATGCTTATAACTGCCAGGCTATATGAACAAAATGAAATTGCGCAAAGAATAGAATACTTATTCAATGACCTTTACCAGGCATATTTAGAAAAAGCAGGGACCTGATCAGTGCTTTTTTCATTTCTTCCTCTCTAATAAAGCTGACACCAGGTTCCTTAGCTCAGTTTTGCGGTTATCCGGTACAGGGACTTTATCAAGAGATTCCAGTCCCGAGCTGAAAAAATCATCAATCCTTTCTGAAATGAGTTCTTTTAAGTTTAATTCGTCAAAAATTTTTGTGATTTCCCTGATTTTCTCATCATTGTCAAACTCAACCTTCCCCAGCCATTCTTTAATAACGGACACGAGACCGGTATTTTTGCTTTTCAGGGCACTTACCAGAAAAAAGGTCTTTTTATTTGAAACAATATCTCCCCCGCCTGATTTGCCAAATACTGCAGGGTCAGCATATACATCCAGCAAATCATCCTGAAGCTGAAAGGCAATACCCATATTCCTTCCGAATTCATACAACAATTCAGCACTGTAAGGCGATGCCTGTCCCGATAACGCGCCGATCCTTAATGCTCCGGCAATAAGTACCGCCGTTTTAAGCTCAATCATTTTCATATATTCGGCTATCGAGACATCTGTCCGGCTTTCATAATCCATATCAAACTGCTGTCCCTCGCATACCTTTATAGCTATCCCCGTAAATATATCAAGACCTTCCTTATATATGCCTTCAGGACATTTTGAAAAATATTCATAAGATTTGACGAGCATAACATCCCCTGAAAGAATAGCAACATTTTCATTCCATTTTTTATGAACCGCAGGTTTATTACGCCTTATTGCCGATTTGTCCATTACATCATCATGCATTAAAGTAAAGTTGTGAAATAACTCTATTGCAACGGCGGGATATATTGCATTGTCTATTTTGTCTGAAAACAGATTGCAGCCCATCAGTGTTAAAGACGGGCGCAGCCGCTTCCCGCCAATAGATAAAAAATAACGTATAGGTTCATAGAGCCCGGCAGGGTCTTTATTTGAAAATACCCTCTCCAGCTCAGTGTTTATAATATCCTGGCAATCCCTGAATGTGTACATTCTGAATTAATAATTATGTAAAAATAAGAGATAAATTAAAAAGAACATTATCAAGTTATGACAATTATATCTAATTTTGGGCTTTTGGCAAAACTGAAAATTATTATTCGGTTTGTAAATTGTAAATATAAGTTCTAATGCACTATGATTAAATTATTGAAATATATTATCCCTGCATTAGTTATCTTCACAGTCCCGGAAATTATAAATGGACAGGGATATACGATAAAGGTGAAAATTAATGGTTTAAGCGATACTACTATTATCCTTGGCCACTATTTTGATAAATCAATGTACCCCGATGATACGGTACGGGTAAATAATGAAGGTACAGGCACATTTAAAGAGCAAAATGCATTACCCGGGGGCATGTACGTTATTTTCCTGCCAAACACAAAATTCTTCGAGATACTTATCAGTGATGACCAGGATTTTTATATAGAAACCGATACTGTGAATTTTATTGACAATATAAAAATCAAAGGCTCGGATGAAAATTCAGTATTCTTCGGCTTCCAGAAACATATGAAAGCATTATCAAAGAGGGCCGAAGAACTCAGGAAAATGATCGATGATACTGATAACAGCGAATTAAAAAAGGAATATCGCAGTGAGCTGGAAGATATTAATAAGGAAAGAGTAAATCATATTAACTTCATAGTAAAAAAAAATCCGGGCACCTTCATCGCGAAATTTTTAAAGGCAACTCTTGAAATATCTGTTCCTGACCCCCCGAAAGACGAAAAAGGTAATATTATTGATTCCACATGGCAATATTATTATTTCAGGAATCACTATTTTGACAATTTTGACATTTCAGATGCCAGGCTCCTGAGGACGCCTATATACGAAGACAAGATTATGAACTATATCACAAGAGTCGTGCCGCAGATACCTGATTCCATAATCCCTGAAGTGGATATGCTTGTTGAGAAGTCCCGTGCTGACTCAAGCCTGTTCAGGTATATGCTTATAACACTTTTCAACCATTACGGAAAGAGCAATATTATGGGAATGGATGCTGTTCAGATCCATATAGCCGAAAAATATTACATAAATGAATCGTGGTGGAGCAGTGATAAATTTATTGAGGACCTTAAAGACAGGGTAAAAAAAATAAAACCTCTCTTAATCGGTGCCCCTGCACAGGATATTGAACTGGTAAGTATACCGGCACAACATTTCATCGAAGCCCGCAACGACACAGCCCTCAAGAAATTCCCCCATATAGGGACACATTTTAACCTGTATAATGTCAGTGCCGAATTTACTATACTGCTTTTCTGGGAAGCAGATTGCGGACATTGCAAAACTGTTGTCCCGAAAATGTATGAAATTTACGAGGAAAACCTGAAGGATAAAAAGGTAAAAGTCGTGGCAATAAGTACCTTGTTTGGTGAAGAAGGAAAGGTCAAGTGGGTGGATTTTGTAAACAAGCATGAGCTTTATGACTGGATTAATGCGTGGAATCCTTATTCATATGAATTTAAAGTTAAGTATAATATTATGGCAACTCCCCAGATATTTCTGCTGGACAGGGATAAAAAAATAATAGCAAAAAATACTAGTCCGGAACAGACACTTGACATAATAAGCACAATTAACAGCCAGAAGTAATTTTAAAAACAGTATATGATAAAAGAGAAAGAGGTCAAATTAATTTTGGAAGACGGTAAAGAATTCAGGGGAATTTCATTTGGTCATGAACAAACTGTTTCGGGAGAGGTAGTATTTAATACTGCGATGACAGGTTATCCGGAAAGTTTGACAGATCCTTCGTACAAGGGGCAGATTCTTGTGCTTACCTATCCTATCGTTGGTAATTACGGGGTACCGTCAAAGTCAAAAGTTGATAACCTTTATAAATATTTCGAATCATATGCTTTGCACATTTCAGGATTGATCATATGTGATTATACTGCTACTTACAGCCACTGGAATGCAGATAAAAGCCTTGGAGAATGGCTGAAAGAATACAGGATCCCGGGAATATACGGCATTGATACGCGTGCATTAACCAAGATACTGAGGGAGCAGGGGACCATGCTGGGTAAAGTAGTTTTCAACGGAGACAATATAGACTTCTATGATCCTAATAAGGACAATCTTGTGGCTCAGGTCAGCACTAATGAAAGGAAGATATACGGAAGCGGCAGATACAGGATATTGCTTATAGACTGCGGTGTAAAATACAATATCATCCGCAACCTTTTAAAGCGCGATACAACTATTACTGTTGTTCCGTGGGACTGGGATATATCCAAAGAAGATTATGACGGGTTATTTATTTCAAACGGCCCCGGCGATCCCAGGATGTGTGACAAAACCATAGTTAATATCAGAAAAGCATTTGATAAAAATATACCCATATACGGAATTTGCCTCGGGAACCAGTTAATGGGACTGGCAGCCGGTGCAGAGACATATAAGCTCAAATACGGACACCGCAGCCATAACCAGCCGGTCATACAGGTTGGTACGAATAAAGCTTATATTACATCACAAAATCATGGCTTCGCTATTGATAACAGTACTCTCCCCAAAAGCTGGAACCCCTTGTTCATTAATCTTAACGACAATACAAATGAGGGTATGAAGCATATATCCAAACCGTTTTTTTCTTCACAGTTTCACCCCGAAGCTTCGGGCGGACCTACTGATACGGAATTCCTTTTTGATCAGTTTATCGATCTGATTAAAGAATATAAAAAATAACATTTCAGAACAGTGAATTCTTTATTTCTTTCCATATTTTCCTGTTAATCTTTGCGCCCACATCTTCTATTACCTTTCCTGCAATAAGGGCACCAATTTCACCACTCCTTTTTAATGGCAATTTATTTATTAATCCGTATAAAAATCCCGATGCATACAAATCTCCGGCACCTGTTGTGTCAATGCAGGCTGCATCTATGATGCCAATTTTATATAATTCCTTCCCTCTCTTAATAAGCGACCCCTTATCTCCTGTTTTTACAATTGCAATTTCAGTTATCTCAGACAATTCAGCCAGTGCCTCCCCTGCATTTTTGCCGGTAAACGCCATTGCCTCCTCCTCATTCGCAAATATTATGTCGACATAAGCGGGGATCAGCTTTTTTAAGAACTCCAGGTTCTCTTCAACAACATTATAACTTGCCAGGTCCAGGGAAACTTTCAGTCCGTTTTCCCTGGCAAATCCCAAGGCAGTTTCTATCAATTCATGGTTTTGTAATAAATACCCTTCAATATGAAAATAATCATATCCCCTGAACAGCTCACTGCTGATATCTTCAGCTGTCTGTTCCAGGGCCGCCCCGAGATAAACCGCAAATGTACGCTCCGAATCCGGACTTATTAATGTAACGGCTCTTCCTGTATCGGACCGCCCGTAAAACAGGAGGGGTTTTATTCCAGCCTTCTCAAGGTCTTCCTTAAAAAAATCCCCCAGTTTATCATGGCCGACCTTGCCAATATAACCTGTTTTAACGTCTAATGCCGCCAGTCCGTGAATTGTGTTGGCAGCCGAGCCTCCTGATGCCCTTTTTACGCCTTCACTGATTATCCTCCCTTCCAGCTCCCGTGCAAATGTCCTGTCAACAAGCTGCATACTGCCCTTTGGCAGATTCAGTTCATCAAGGAGACTGTCACTTTCAAGTCTTACCAGGATATCAACCAGGGCATTCCCCATTCCCATCACTTTTGGCATATTCTTTTATTTTAAAACAAAAACCTTCCTTAATAAGCAGGAAGGTTTCTAACATTTTAAAGAGTAATAAAACTAGTTAATAGTAAACTTCTTATTAATAATGCTTTTCCCCATTCTGATATTAATGTAATAAATCCCTTTGGATAAATTACTTACATTAATTTTAGCTTCAGAATTTCTGCCGGCACAATTCACTCTCTCCGCTATTAATATTCTGCCTGAAATATCAAATATCTCGATATCAACCATGCCCTGCTCAAAATCCGTTAACTGAATATTCAGAAAATCAATGGCAGGTACAGGATATATATTTGCTCGTCCGGTTACCTGTAAATCAACGCTTAAGGGCTCTTCTGTAAATATAAAGTCAAAAACATCAATTACAGATTGTCCGGCTACATCCGTTGCAACGACCTTAATGTTTAAAGTTCCTGCAATAGTTGCTGTTCCTGAGTATTGCCTTGTATCAGGATTGAATGTCAGCCATCCGGGAAAAGCACTATCGTCCATTAATGTTGAACTGTAAACCAACTCATCACCGGCATCATGATCATAAAATGTATTCCCCGGTATTGTATAGCTGAAAGGCTGGCCAACCAGGGGATTCTGGTTTGGTATTTCATGGGCCACAACAGGAGGCCAGTTGCTTTCAAAATATCTTATAGTTCCGTCATAGCAGCCGACAAACAGATCAAAGTCAGTATCATTATCAATGTCAGCAAAGACGGGACACGGATAACTATCTGCAATACCGTCAAAAGGGTTTTCACTGCCCGTTCTTTCTACAAAGGTAGGACTATCTGCGGTTCCCGTATTCAGGAAGTATCTGACACATGTTCCTGAATATGTACCGACAGCCGCATCAAAATCACCATCATCGTCAATATCACAAAATCCAGGGTCTGCAAAAGAGCCTACATCCACCCCGTCAAAAGGATTACTTGTTCCTGTGCGCAGGGCAAATACAATATTTGCCCCTTCGGTTATGTTTTCATAATATTTGATTGTTCCGTCCTGATGTCCCAGGAATAAATCAAAATCCCCATCATTATCAATATCCACAAATGCTGGCTTCACTGCTGCCGCATAATTCACGGAATTAAACGGATTATAAATGCCTGTCTGCTCAATAAATAAGGGGACATCCGCGCTTCCATTATTAATATAATATTTCATCTTGCCTGTCATTGTACCGAAGAATGCATCAATATCCGAATCATAATTGCCATTTATATTGACCAGGCATGGCTTTGGCCACCATTCCTGTATTGTATCCCCGTAAAACGGATTACTGATACCCTTGGCCTTCCTGAAATTAGGATTGCCGGCATCCCCGTCATTCCTGTAATAGTCTAATGTCCCAAAGTAATTGCCGATAACCACATCCAGATCCCCGTCATCGTCCAGGTCAGCAAACGCGGGCTGAGCTACCCATCCAACATCTATAGGCTGGTACATCACGAATTCGGGCTCTCCCGGGGTCCCCTCATTGTTATAGTAATTAATTTTACCTTCCCTGTTGCCAACAAGGGCATCAAAATCCGAATCACCGTCAAAATCAAAAAAGGCAGGGGTTAAACTATACCCCATGTCCTCATCGTAGAAAATATTATTAAACCCCTCTACCTCTTCAAATTCAGCTGCACTTGCATTGCCGGTATTTTCAAACTGCCTTAACGAGCCGTACTTCATTCCCATAAAAAAATCAAAATCACCATCATCGTCAATATCGGTGAAAGAAATTACCGAATTAAATCCCCCTATGCTGTCAACAGGATTATCTAAACCCGTCTGCTCAACAAATGCAACATTTGCTCCGACGCTCGTATTTTCATAAAATTTAATATAGTTATACTTTGAGCCCACAAAAAAATCAAGATCGCCGTCATTATCAATGTCAGCAAAGGCCGGGGCTGATGCTACGCCAACGTCCAATGCATCAAAAGGATTGTCTGCGCCCGTAATCATAGTGAAATTCGGATTCTCATGATCACCGTCATTCCTGTAATAATTAATAACCCCATCGTATTCCCCTATAAAGCAATCAAAATCTCCGTCATCATCAACATCTATGAAGGCTGGCTTTGCCTCATCTCCAACATCCACGCCATTAAAGGGATTGTTCGCTCCTGTCTGCAGCTGAAAAGTATTGTCCCCTGCATTCTTAAAGAATTTTATATTGCCAAGGGTATCGCCTACAAACAGGTCTTTGTCTCCATCATCATCAATATCAACAAATGCCGGGGCAATTTTTTCGCCGAGAGCCAGACTTGAAAAGGGATTTATTTTGCCTCCCAGGGGGTTTTCTTCGCCTGTCTTTTCAATAAATGTACCCTGGGCATTTACAGCAGAACAAATCAGGGTGAAAGCCAGGGTAATGCCCGCAATCCTGATTCCCAGAGAGAACTGCTCTCTTAACAGCCTTTTATAAAACAGTTTAAACTTGTTCAGAAGCCTTGTCCTTTGAAATAGCGATAATTGAAAAAATACTCCCTCGCTAAGAAATCTTTTGATACGAAAATAAAGCCTCCTGAACCTGTTATAATGTTTTAAATACATGCTATTAACCTGGATGAAGGGTCTTTTTTTCATATGATTTGAGATTTTATTATGTTAGTTAATTTTGCAATCCTCTGCTGCTTAAAAGAACTTTTGACAGATGATTTAACTTTTTTCCGAAAACTAAATTATGATTTTTGCGGCAAATAATGAAATTTATGGCATCATATATTAATATGACCACAAAATTTATCAACAGGCAATATAAAAAAAACTTTATTAAAAAATAAAATTTTATAATTGGATAATTGAACAAATTAATATACTTTTGCGTCGCAAAATTCCTCAGTAGCTCAGTTGGTTAGAGCATCTGGCTGTTAACCAGAGGGTCGTAGGTTCGAGTCCTACCTGGGGAGCCGAAGCCGGTGAAATCATCACCGGCCTTTTTATTGTTGCCTTGTCCCCTTTTTATGCTACCTGTATTAATTTTGGTTATAATTCAAAATTGCTCATTGTCTTCCAATTATTTATTTTTGCTTAATATTTAAATTCCTTGCTCATGCGCGCTGTTATCCAGAGAGTAAATGAAGCTTCGGTGGTAATCAACAACTCCGAAGAATCGTCTATAAAAAAGGGACTTTTAATTCTTCTGGGAATTGAAGAAAATGATACCGGTGAAGATATTGAATGGTTAAGTGGTAAAATATCAAGACTCAGAATATTTGATGATGATAATGGAATTATGAACAGGTCGGTAAAAGATGTTGACGGCGAAATAATGGTTATCAGCCAGTTTACTTTGCACGCAAGCACGAAAAAGGGCAACAGGCCTTCCTATATCAGAGCTGCAAAACCTGGTATTGCAATCCCCGTATATGACAGCTTTATAAAAAAGCTTGAACAGGATATAAATAAAAGGGTAAAAACCGGCAAATTCGGGGCATTTATGCAAATCTCATTAATTAATGACGGTCCGGTTACAATTATTATTGACACAAAGAATAAAGAATGATACCCGGGAAAGACACGGCCAGGTATGAAAAAATTATTCCGGGGGATTCCGTAATATCAAAGCCTAAAGTCATTTTAGACAGTACCGGCTCAAAATCAGTTATAGGAGACAGCATCCCTGAAATTCATGAAATTCAGGCAGTTGATTCCCTGGTTACCGATTCGGCAAAGGTAAAAATTAAACAGAAGGTTGCGGAAAAGACAGGAATGCACATCACCGGCGAAGTCATTATTTTGAAGGATCACGGCAAAAAGCAGCAACCTGAAGAATTGAAATGGAATACTGCCGGGAACTTTTTAATTCGTAATGCCAGAGACGACACAATATCCACTGGAAATTTAATATTCGGGCCTGCAGCAAGCATTACCGGAAATTTGAGGAGAATGCTTCTTCCCCGGAAAAGTATAACTATTGAGCCAAAAATGAAATATGAGTTATCAAATGACTGGCTGCTGGCAATATTTCTGTTTATTACCTTACTCTTTTTATGGGTCAGGGTATTCTATAAAAAATATTTCGCTCTTTTGTTAGGTTCATTGCTTAGCTATCAGTTATCGCTAAAACTGTTAAGAGAAAAGAACATAATGATAAAAAGAGTATCATTTGTCTTGAATTTCATCTATGTCATAATGCTGTCAACCTTTATTTTAAAGATATTTGAGCTGTACCAGATAAAAGTATTCAAATTCAACACATTCGAAACCCTTTTAATCCTTATTAATATTATTATAATCATATCAGTCTTCAGAATATTACTGCTAAAACTTGTAGGTTTTATATTTAACAGTACTCAAATATTCAATGAATATATACACAATAATTATGTTATTAACAAAAACCTGGGTTTATTCCTGTTTCCCCTGTTAATAGGCCAGGTCTATATATCTGAAAAGTTAAAAGTTATATTTATAATTGCCGGTATTTCATTGATTTTAATCTCATATATAATTCGCTTCTACAGAGGTTTTCAAATAATTATTAAAAAAGATATTTTTTTATTTTATTTGATTTTATACCTTTGTACACTTGAAATTTTACCACTGTTACTTGGATACAAATTCTTCATCTTATTGGTTTAGAAGTAGTTAAAGGAGGATTCTCAAATATGAAAATCAAAAAGATCTTGGTATCTCAGCCCCAACCTGAATCAGAAAAATCACCTTACCATGAATTAGCTGTGAAAAACAATGTGAAAATTGATTTCAGGCCGTTTATTCATGTTGAAGGAGTAATATGCAAAGAATTCAGGAAACAAAGAGTAGATATTTTAAATCATTCTGCCGTAATCTTTACCAGTAAAACAGCAATCAATCATTTCTTCAGGATTTGTGAAGAAATGCGCATATCGGTCCCTGATTCCATGAAATATTTCTGTATCTCTGAATCAGTAGCTTTTTTCCTGCAGAAGTATATCGTATACAGAAAGAGGAAAATATTTTACGGGCAGGGTAACTTTTCAGATTTGATCGATGTTATAGCGAAGCACTGCGAAGAAAAATTTCTTTTGCCTTTATCTGACCAGCATAACGAAGAAATCCCCATTTTACTTGAGAATAACAATATAAAATATACAAAGGCAATCCTGTATAAGACCGTCAGCAGCGATTTATCGGATTTATCTGCAATAAATTATGATTTACTTGTATTTTTCAGCCCTTCCGGAGTAAAATCCCTGCTTCAGAACTTTCCTCAGTTCAAACAAAATAACATAAAGATTGCATCATTTGGAGAAACCACGGCAAAAGCAGTCAAAGATGCAGGACTAAGGCTTGATTTGCAGGCTCCGATGCCCCATGCCCCGTCAATGACAATGGCTCTCGATAAATTTATCAGGGAGCATAATAAAAATAATAAAGACCAATAAAAAAAGAGGATATTATCTTTCAATTAAATTAACAGGTAATAATACAAGCGAACTATATATAATGCCCAATTCAAGCATGTATTCATCATTTTTATCGTAGTACCAGTTTACACAAATCCTGTAACCCTTTTTATAAATTTTCTCAAGAATCTTTAATGATTCCATTATGCACCTTTTGGAATGGCCGTTCATATAATCAAGGTCAATACTTAACACGGTGTTATCTTCAGGTTCCTTTGAATAGCGCCTGATTAAACTTAAAAACGATTTGAGGTTATCAAAATTAACTGTGGGTATGGATTTACCCGTGATACTTATTTCTCCGTCGTTAAAATTTATGTACGGGGTCGTACTGGTATTTTCTATGGTGCAATTCATCAATACATTTATTATATATTAGGTTACGATAAATCTTTCAAATTGTTTCCCTTACTACCGGTGATATATATCACCTGATTAGTTCAAAAATAAATGCAACTATAGAAATTTACAACCGTAAAACAGATTTAAAGAAAAATATGAAAAATAAACAACCTAAAGCAGAATTCAAGATATGTAAACGGTGCAACAGGCATCAGGCTGAAGATATTATTTGTCCTTCATGTAAAAATGAACTCCTGAGTTCCTATAATAATATTGACTGGGAGACAGCTTTTGAGGCTGAAAAAGCCCATAATAAAGCTTTGAGATACAGGATGGACGAAGACTTTTAATCAGCTGTCATTAGTTCTTTCAATCTACACTTCAAGTTTAATTTTTGTCTTATTCACGTTTTTAGCCTTCACGTATAGGGATAAATATTAATTTCCTCTATTTTTACAAAATTTCAGTATTCTGAATTTAAGATTATATCAGTTTAATGATTCTGTCTTCCAGACTTAAAGGTATATTTTTTGCTTCTATAACTGCTATACTATGGGGATTTTTGGCTATTGCCCTGAAGGTGTCGCTCATAAGCCTCAGTCCGGTCGACATCGCATGGTTCCGATTTAGTGTGGCATTCATTTTGCTTACCGCATATTACTTTACATTTCACTCATCGCAATTTAATATCATTAAAAATCCGCCCATACTGCTAATCGTAGCGGCAATCTGCCTTGGACTGAATTATCTTGGCTTTATATCGGGAATTAAATATACATCTCCCAGTGTTGCGCAGGTATTTATGCAACTTGGGCCGGTTCTTCTTGCTTTATCAGGATTTATTATATATAAAGAAAAAGTAACCTTCATACAACTTTCAGGCTTTATTATCGTGGTATGCGGCTTATTATTATTTTACAACGAACAATTATCACTAATAGCTACAGACAAAGGAATATTTAACACCGGCATAATATGGGTAATCTTTGGTGCATTGGCATGGACAGGTTTTGCAATAATACAAAAGAAGCTTGTCCGGAAGTATCCTCCCATGCAGCTTAATATCGTAATATTCGGTATACCGGCTCTTTTATATTCCCCTTTTGTTAGTTACCACAGTTTAAGGGAAATATCATTAGGATACTGGATACTGCTTATATTTCTGGGTCTTAATACACTTGCTGCCTACGGTTCACTTGCCATAGCACTGAAACATCTTGAAGCTAATAAAATTAGCGTTATCATCACACAGAATCCTGTTATTACCTTCATAACAATGGCCATCCTGGGAGGATTAAGTGTTCCCTGGATATCACCCGAAAATTTTACATTCCTGACAGTTGTCGGTGCAATAATGGTAATAGGCGGTGCTGTACTGACTGTTTTTACCCGCAATAAAAATGTGCATTTATTCAGGCGCCGCAGTAAATAAATAATTTTTATTTTTTTATTTGAAAAAGGAGTATTATAATTACATTATAAAACCTCATTTAAAAGACTATTCCGTTGAGTATGCAAGAATTTTAAAAAATCCTAAAAATGATAAAGCATATACAGGCAGAATTTATAAAAAGATATGGCCCTTCGGAAAATGAAATTTCAATGTTTTTTTCTCCCGGAAGAGTAAACCTGATAGGCGAACATACTGACTATAATGGCGGTTATGTTTTCCCCTGTGCCCTCAGCTATGGAACTTACCTGGCGGCCAGGGATACTGAATCAAAAGCCGTCAGGTTCTCTACAATAAATTTCGATTATAAATGTGAAATTCCTTTTAACAGGTTAAATGAAAAGATTGGTAATGAATGGGTTAACTACCCGCTTGGGGTAATTGATGAATTCAGAAAAACTGGAGTAATTATATCAGAAGGCGTGGAACTTTTGTTTTCAGGGAATATACCTGATGGTGCCGGATTGTCATCATCTGCGTCTATCGAGACTGTCACTGCTGTCTTTGTTAATGAAAAATTCGGAGACAATAAAATGGGAAGGAAAGATTTGGCACTGCTATGCCAGAGGGCCGAAAATAATTTCGTGGGAGTAAATTGCGGAATTATGGATCAGTTTGCTGCTGTAATGGGGAAACAGAACCATGCTATTTTCCTTAATTGTGATACTCTTGATTATGAACTTGTCCCCCTTAACATTTCAGGATATAAACTGGTTATTGCAAATACAAATAAGAAAAGGAAACTCACGGACTCCAAATATAATGAGAGGAGGGGCGAATGTGACAAGGCAGTGGCATACTTAAATAAGATCAAACCTTTGAGAAATCTTGGTGAGCTTCACCTGGAAGAATTTGACAGGCTTTCTGCCGGCATCCCTGACAAGACAGTAAGAAAAAGAGCCAGGCATGTGGTCTCAGAGGATCAGAGGTGCCTGGATGCTGTTGGCGCACTGAAAAAAAATGACATTATAAAATTCGGCAGCCTGATGAACGCATCCCATGATTCACTGCGGCTGGATTATGAGGTAACCGGACCGGAACTTGATACTCTTGTTGATGAAGCCAGAAAAATTGATGGAGTTATTGGATCAAGAATGACAGGAGCCGGATTCGGGGGTTGCACAGTCAGCCTGGTAAACGAAGGATCAATAGGCAATTTTATTGCAGATGTCAGCAGTGGCTATAAAAATAAGACCGGACTCACAGCTGATTTCTATGTTGCTGACGTGGGGGACGGCACTAAAAAAATATAACCGGCAATAAATTATTTTCTATCAATTAAACTGTAAATAAATTATGGAACATGTTATTTCTCTAGGATGGATAGACTTTTTAATCATGTCAGTCTATATAATATTTGTATTGAGCATCGGCTGGTTACTGAAGCGCTATATGCTTACTGCCACGGACTTCCTGGAAGCGGGCCGTTCACTGCCTGCATGGATCACCGGTCTGGCATTTATTTCTGCTAACCTTGGGGCACTGGAAGTATTTGGCATGGCTGCATCAGGAGCAAAATACGGGATTAAGACCGTCCATTTTTACTGGATAGGAGCCATACCCGCGATGATCTTCCTTGCAATTTTTATGATGCCCTTCTACTATGGTTCAAAGGCACGCTCCGCTCCCGAATATTTAAAGCTACGTTTTGACGAAAAAACCAGGGGGCTGAATGCCATTTCATTTGCTGTAATGACGGTATTTACCTCTGGAATATCAATGTTTGCCCTGGCTGAACTGATGAGAATTTTATTGGGATGGGACTTTAATTTCAGCCTTATTCTTTCGGCACTTATTGTGCTCATTTACACTTACCTTGGTGGGTTAACATCAGCTATTTACAACGAGGTTCTGCAGTTCTTCCTTATTGTTATAGGCTTCCTGCCCCTTTCAATTATCGGTCTTATAAATGTAGGCGGATGGGAAGGATTGAAGGAAGCCCTGGGTAACGTAGCAGTTGAAAGAGGTTTTTCTTCAGGGGCTTACACTGCATCCTGGCAGGGTATGGGCAGTGCAACAACCAATCCCATGGGCATCCAGTGGTTCGGACTGATAATGGGACTGGGTTTTGTATTATCCTTTGGTTACTGGTGTACCAACTTCCTCGTAGTCCAGAGGGCAATGGCTGCAGGATCCATGCGTGCCGCCCGCCGCACGCCTTTAATAGGTGCCCTTCCAAAGATGTTTCTCCCCTTCCTGGTGATATTGCCCGGAATGATCGCATTAAAACTGCTAAATGACCCTGAAAGCGGCTTTACATTGCTGCAAAAGGGCGGATCAGATGATTTTAATTCCGTTATACCTATGATGCTCGGACATTATTTCCCGACAGGATTACTGGGTCTCGGATTAACCGCCCTTATGGCTTCATTTATGTCAGGCATGGCAGGAAATGTAACAGCATTTAATACTGTATGGACATATGATATATATCAAAGCTACATCAACCCCAATAAACCTGATTCACATTACCTGAGGGTTGGCCAGTTTGCTACTGTCTTCGGGGTTATTATAAGTATAGGCACTGCATACCTTGCAGCACAGTTTGACAATATAATGGACTTTATCCAGCTTGTATTCGCATTTGTCAATGCCCCGTTGTTTGCCACCTTCCTGCTGGGTATGTTCTGGAAACGATCTACCGGACATGGTGCATTCTACGGATTACTTGCCGGAATAGGGGCCGCAACCGTACATCACGGATTAACCCTTACTGCCGGCGAAGCAATAGGCATAAAGGGAGGCTGGATACACGTCCTTCATCAATATCCCAGTGAAATGGCATTGTCATTCTGGACTGCCATTTGGGCATTTGTTATATGTTTCATATTTACTATACTAATTTCATTTGCCACACGGCAGGTGAAGTCTGATAATGAATTAAAGGGTCTTGTATACACTCTTACACCAAAGTATAAAGAAGAGGGCGAAAAATGGTACCAAAGCAATGTAGCACTGGCCATTTTAGTCGGTGCCATGGCAATTACTTTAAGTATAATATTCTGGTAAAAACGTAAATTATGGGCGTAGATATTAAGCTTCCAATTGGACTGATGTTCACGATACTCGGGCTTATATTGTCCCTGCACGGTTTTTTAACAGTATCAAACGCTGAGCTCTATAAAAAATCACTGGGTATAAATATAAACCTCTGGGCCGGACTGTTCATGCTTGTTTTTGGTATTTTTATGCTGGTCATGTCAAAAAAGCTTAAGAAGCCTGAAGCAATGAAATAGAAATTCCCCGGCATTAACAGCTCATCCTGCCAGGGCAGGCATGACTTTGTTAGTGCCGGGTTACTTTGTTTTATAATGAACTTCCGGCAGTTCCCTTAACCTTTTTGTGCTAATTTCAGGGGTAATATCCCTTTGGGGATTAGCCAGCATCTCGTAACCAACCATAAACTTTTTTATAGTCGCTGATCTTAGCAAAGGAGGGTAGAAATGCATATGGAAATGCCATTCGGGATGATCCTTCCCGTCGGTCGGACTCTGATGTATGCCTGCAGAATAAGGAAAAGAAACCTCAAAAAGATTATCGTATATTATTGTCAGCCTCTGAAGTATTTCAGCAAAAGACTGCTTTTCTTCCTCCGACATTACCCCTATGTTCTGTAAATGCCTTTTGCTTATAATTAGTGTTTCAAAAGGCCATATCCCCCAGAACGGAGATACAACAACGAACCTGTCATTCTCGATTACCAGCCTTTCCCCTTTTTCCATCTCCTTTTCAAGATAAACAGAGAGCATGCTCCTTCTATTAGTGTTATAAAATTTCTTCAGGTGATAACATTCCTTTGAAGGCTCCGCAGGTATTGATTCCTGTGCCCATATCTGTCCGTGGGGATGAGGATTGCTGCACCCCATAACACCTCCCTTATTCTCAAATATCTGCACATAGTTTATGTAATCCAGCCCTCCTATTTCAAGGTACTCCCTTTGCCATACGTCAATTACCTTTTTTATCGAACCTTTATCCATTTCAGGAAGAGTAAGATCGTGCCTCGGCGAAAAAATTACAACCTTGCATAAGCCTCTTTCACTTTCAGCAATAAATGTCTCCCCATCCTTGTATCTGCCGGCAGGAATTTCAGGTTTCAGGGAACTAAAATCATTAATAAATACAAAAGTACCCTTATAGTCGGGATTCTTCACTCCTCCCGCCCTTGTATTGCCGGGACACAAATAACATCCCGGGTCATACTCCGGAAGTTTGTCTTCCCTTATTTTTTCAACCTGCCCCTGCCATGGCCTCTTTGCCCTGTGCGGAGAAACCAGCAGCCATTCGCCTGTCAGCGGGTTATACCTTCTGTGCGGGTGTTCGGAGAAATCAAACTTAATCATAATGTCAATATCTTTTTATTCTATCAATATTAGCATTAATTTATTATTTTTTTTAAATATGAATTGTTTTTCTTATTTTGGCCGGCGAATACAAATCTTAATATCCATTTTATGAACATAAAGAAAGAACTTTTCGGTAAAACCAAAGATAATAAAGAAGTTAATCTGTTCAGTTTACAGAATAATAATGGCATAACAGTTAAAATAACCAATTACGGCGGTATAATAACTTACCTGTCCGTTCCCGACAGGAAGGGTAATTTTAACAACATAGTCCTTGGATTTGACAGCCTGGAAAAATATACCAGTCCGCGCTATCTGGCAGGATGCCCTTACCTGGGGGCAATCATAGGAAGATATGCCAACAGGATAGCAAACGGCAAATTCTCACTAGAAGGACAGGAATATAACCTTATGCGCAACGACGGGCCTAACCACCTGCATGGTGGCACAACCGGATTCGATAAGGTTGTCTGGGACGCAAATGAATTTCAGTCTGACGGTTTAGCCGGACTCAGGCTGGATTATTATAGTAAGGATATGGAAGAAGGGTATCCCGGAAATTTAAGCATATCTGTAATTTACTCATTGACAAATCAGAATGAGCTAAAGGTCGAATACCGCGGGAAAATCGATAAAGCATGCCCCGTAAGCCTGACACAGCACAGTTACTTCAATCTGAACTGCCTGAGCAGCGATATTCTTGAGCACGAACTGTACCTTAATGCGGATAAATATACCGTTGCGGATGATACCTTTATCCCTACAGGGGCGTTAGCAGATGTAGCAGATACCCCGCTGGATTTCCGCAATCCCCGTAAAATCGGTGAAAGAATAAACCGGCTTGATAGCGGATATGATCACAATTTTGTTCTGAATAAACAAAATAACGCTGAACCTTCCCTGGCAGCGAGGGTAACTGAAGGCTCCACCGGCCGGGTCCTCGAAATGTATACCACTGAACCGGGAGTTCAGTTATATACCGGCAACTTTCTGGATGGAACATTTACAAATGCCGAAGGTAAAAAAATGAACAAACATTATGGTCTTTGCCTTGAAGCACAGCATTATCCCGATACCCCGAATAAACCAGGCTTCCCTTCAGCCATCCTGGCCCCCGGCAAAAAATATTTTCAGCTTACAATATATAAGTTTATTATATAGAATCCGGGGTTTTTAATCCCTGCTTATCCCGGGGATTGAAGTTTAACTGCAAACATTATTATTTGCATATATCCCTGTATATTTCCAGGATTTTGTTTTTATATTCCAGGGGTGCTTCAATATGCCCCCAGCCCTTTTGGAGCTGAAAAATACCATCATAGACTGAATCATAATAAGACCTTATTACATGAGGGATATTCCTTTCTTTTAGTATCGGGCTGATTATATTGGCTTCAATTTCATTCTTAAGTATAACAACCTTGATATTTCTGATCATAAAGCACGTATTTATAATATTTTCCAATCAAAAATAACAATTTTCCTGTTTAAAAAAACAGGATCAAATTCTTTAATTGTTAAAGTCCGTTTTAAAACATAAGTTATTATTAATGCCCTTCTTGTTTTTATGTGTTTCATGATAATTTTAATATTTTTATGGATAATTTTTCCGAATCTGTAATTTTACATTATACTAAATGCTCATTATATGCCATTAATTACTTCAATAGTAAACTGGCTTAACATTAAAAGGGTTTATCAGATAGACTTAATAAAAAAATATCCTTTTGATATTCAGCAGGAGACGCTCTTTAAGCTTCTGAATAAAGCAGCCGACACGGAATGGGGTAAAAAATATAATTTTGCATCAGTTGATAGTATTGAAGCTTTTCAGGAACGTATTCCCCTCCAGACATATGAAGATATAAAGCCCTATATCAGCCGTTTACGGAAAGGGGAAAGCAACCTGCTGTGGCCGGGGGAAATTAAATGGTTTGCCAAATCTTCGGGAACAACCAGTGACAAAAGCAAGTTTATACCTGTAAGCAAAGACAGTCTTGAAGAATGCCATTTCAGGGGAGGAAGGGATGTTCTGGCCATTTATACTTTTAATAATCCCGATTCAAAAATATTTTCGGGCAAAGGACTTACCCTTGGAGGCAGCCACAAAATTGATAATTTCAATAACCAGTCATATTACGGTGATTTGTCTGCCATTCTTATTGAAAACCTCCCATTCTGGACAGAGTTTATCCGTACGCCAAGCTTTGAGGTTGCACTGCTTGATAAATGGGAAGAGAAGCTGGAAAAAATTGCCAGGGAGACAATTAATGAAAATGTAACAAATATTGCCGGTGTACCTTCATGGAACCTGGTAATGATCAGGTATATCCTTAATTATGCCAAAAAGAATAACCTTATGGACATATGGCCGAATCTGGAGCTTTTTATTCACGGAGGTGTAAATTTTACTCCATATAAAGAACAGTTCAATAAAATAATACCTTCTGAAAATATGCACTACCTCGAAGCATATAATGCTTCGGAGGGATTTTTTGCAATACAGGATGAGCCTGATAAAAATGATATGCTATTGATGCTGGATTATGGCATTTTTTATGAATTTATTCCTGTTAATGAAATAAATAATACCTATCCAAAGGCTTATAATATTGGCAATGTTAGAAAAAATGTGAACTATGCAATGGTTATTACAACCAATGGGGGACTCTGGCGTTACCTTATCGGAGATACAGTAATGTTTACTTCCCTGTATCCTCACAAAATAGTGATCTCCGGGAGAACAAAGCATTTCATCAATGCTTTTGGAGAAGAGATCATAATTGATAATGCCGAGAAAGCCCTGAAAATAGCCTGTGACAAAACAAATGCAGAAATATCGGACTATACGGCAGCCCCGGTTTATATGACTCATGACAAAAAAGGGGCACATGAATGGCTGATTGAATTTACCGTACCCCCTTCAGATCCTGACTATTTTTCTTCAATTCTTGACCATGCCTTAATGTCTGTAAATTCCGATTACGAAGCAAAGAGATATAAAGACATAACACTTGACAAACCAATTGTAAGACTGGCTGAAAGAGGGACTTTTTACGAATGGCTGAAGAAAAGAGAAAAGCTGGGAGGGCAAAACAAGGTGCCCCGCCTGTCAAATGACAGAAAATATATTGATGAGCTGTTGAAAATAGACAGGCATCTAAAATCCAGACAAGAATCCGTTTAAATATATAATAAAAATAATTCGTACATTAGTACGCCCCACTAAACATTAAAAAACATGCATATAGCCGTAGCAGGTAACATTGGATCAGGCAAAACCACGCTTACACGTCTGCTTTCAAAACATTATGGATGGGAAGCACATTATGAAGATATTGATGATAATCCTTATCTGAATGATTTTTATAACGACATGCAGCGTTGGTCATTTAATCTTCAGATCTATTTTTTAAACAGCAGGTTTAACTATATCCTCTCATTCAGAAAAACAGGCAAGACATTGATCCAGGACAGGACGATCTATGAAGATGCTTACATTTTTGCACCTAACCTGCATTCCATGGGTTTAATGTCAACCCGTGACTTTGAAAACTATTTTACCCTGTTTAATCTTATGAGCTCCCTCATTCAACCTCCTGACCTTGTAATATACCTGAGGGCATCAGTCCCCACACTTGTAAAACAGATTCAAAAAAGAGGCAGAAAATATGAAGAAAATATACGGCTTGATTATTTGAAACGCCTTAATGAAAGATATGAAGCCTGGATCGAAGCATATAACCTTGACAAATTATTAATTATTGACGTCGATAATAATAATTTCTCTGATAATCCTGAAGATCTGAGCATTGTTATTGATAAAGTCAATGCCGAAATCCATGGCCTTTTTAAGTAGGATTATGCAGCTTCCGCGTATTCAAAAAAGTTAAATCTGGATCTCCTCAGCAACTCTGCAAATATTTGCCCTTTCTCCAGTGCATCGTCATCCCCTTCTTCATAATACCAGTTAATTACTATTTCCTTAACAAGTTTATTTGCATCAAGCTCCTTCAGCAAATCCAGGATTTTCTTTACCGAGGCACTGTTTATATACTCAAGATTAATGTTAAAAGTTACTTTATCTGCTCTCAGCTTCGCAATCCATGTAAATAAAGGATCATAGAACCTGGCTACGGCAACCGGACATGATTTCCCTTTAAAAAGCAATTCCCCGCTATTTAAAAACTCAACCTTCGGTGTATCAATTGTACCTTCAATTATTAAATCTTCCATAATTTCGTTTAATTGTAATTATTATTTTGCTTATGCATATTATTCTACGAATAGCTGAAATTAAAGATTAATACAATTGACAAATATTTATAATATTTTGACTAGAAAGTCCTTTTTATATGGGAATTATTTTAATACATAAATAATTTTGCTTATTATTGTAACTGCTGATAGATATGAGTAACATAAGCCAAAAAGGAAGGAGAAGGAGATACAATGTTAATTATTATAACCTGCCTCAAATATTAAGTTGTTATTCCGGAACAATACCGCTGTAACTCTTACTCGTATTTTACCACTAAGGTAAAATTCAGATTCTTAATCCATTACGTGCTTGTTTTAATTTAATTCATGGAATTATCCCTGATAATTAAAATAGATTTATAATAACAGATATAACCCTGATATACAAATAATATATATAAAGTAATTAAAGTATAACATTATATGCCTGACATTTTAAAAGATATAATGGAATCTATTAAAGGTACAGAGCAGGATTTTACAAAAGGTAAAATAAGCAGGGCAATTATTTTACTTTCCATACCTATGGTACTTGAAATGGCTATGGAATCCATTTTCGCCCTGACGGATATATTCTTTGTTTCCAGGCTTGGTGAAGATGCAATAGCTGCAGTTGGTATTACTGAATCCATTATGACATTTATCTATGCTATTGGCGGGGGTCTGAGCATGGCTGCAACAGGCATGATAGCCAGGCGTATAGGTGAAAAAAGGCCTGACAAAGCTTCTGTTGCCGCAGCACAGGCAATTATTGCAGGTCTTATGATATCAATGCTCCTGGCAATACCCGGGATTTTTATGCCCACAGATATCTTAAAATTAATGGGTCTGGAAAAAAGTGTTATCGAGGCCGGATATAAATACACTGGGATAATGCTTGCCGGCAATGGCATAATTATACTGCTTTTTGTAAATAATGCAATTTTCAGGAGCGCCGGAGATGCAGCGATATCAATGAAAGTTTTGTGGTTCGCTAACGTTACAAATATAATGCTTGATCCCTGTTTAATCTTCGGACTGGGTCCATTTCCAAAACTGGGCGTTACGGGCGCCGCCGTTGCTACAACTATTGGCCGCGGAACAGCCGTCATTTACCAGTTTTATTTACTCAACAAAGGTACCGACAGGATACAGTTAAGACTAAAATATATTATACCCAGAATTAATATAATGTTTCAACTGCTAAAACTTTCGGGTGGAGGTATAGGACAGTATTTGATTGCAACAGCCAGCTGGGTTGCCCTGTTCAGGATCGTGGCCGAATTTGGAAAGGAAGCTGTTGCCGGATATACTATTGCACTAAGGATAATCATTTTTGCATTGCTGCCGTCGTGGGGCATGAGCAATGCCGCTGCTACTCTTGTCGGACAGAACCTGGGCGCAAAAAAGCCACAGAGAGCTGCACGCTCTGTGTTTATAACAAGCATTGCAAATGCCGTTTTTCTGTTGGTTATTGCTCTCATACTGGTAACTATACCTGACTTTTTCATTAAATTCTTTCACCAGAAACCAGATGTGGAAAAAATTGCTGTTGCCAGCCTGAGAATAATAAGCTACGGATTTGTCTTTTATGCAATAGGAATGGTAATTACACAGTCTTTTAACGGCGCAGGTGATACATATACGCCAACCCTGCTGAACCTTGTATGTTTCTGGCTGATTGAAATTCCCCTGGCCTATACATTGTCAATTATAAACGGATTTAATGAAAGGGGTGTATTCTGGGCTATAGTTATTGCAGAATCAATTCTTACAATACTCGGAATTATAGTTTTTTCCAAAGGGAAATGGAAACTGAGAGAAGTATGATTGAAAATGTTTAAACCAGCAAAAATTTATTATACTTTAATAATTAATTATTTTTACAAAATATACACTTACAATTATGGAATTTTTTGACTCGAATTTATACTCATATTTTATCCTGCCATTGCTGATATTTTTTGCCAGGATATGTGATGTTACCCTCGGAACATTAAGGATTATCCTAACTTCAAAAGGTAAAAAGTTCATAGCCCCTTTTCTGGGCTTTATAGAAATGATCATATGGATTCTTGCCATAACACATATTTTTGAGAACTTAAATAACTGGGCTTGTTATATTGCTTTCGCAGCTGGTTTTGCCATGGGCAACTTTGTGGGAATAACCGTGGAGGAAAGGCTGGCTATAGGCTATGAACTGATAAGGATCATAACAAATAAAGAGGCGGAAAAATTAGTTTCCGTTCTCAGGGAAAAAGGTTATGGAATTACTTCTATCCAGGCCCAGGGAAGCCAGGGTGATGTGGGTATTATATATTCAATAATAAAACGCAGTGATTTGAAAAATTTTGTGTCTTTTATGAAGATATTTAATCCTCATGCATTTTATACAATTGAAGATATCAGATTTGTCAATAAAAACATTTTCAGGCCTTTTAACAAATCAGTAGCCAGAAAAAAGATATTCAGAAAGAAAAAATAAAATAAAGATTCTCATGCCGGGGAAAAGAGAACTGTATATTATTTTTTTTATACTGTTACCAGAGTGCATATATTCACAATACGGATGCATAAGAGAAAACTTTCAGCCAGATGATGCCAGGTTAATTAAAGATTCTTTAGAATGCATCCACGGATTTAAAAAAACATTTTTACCCGGATATGAACTGCCTGCAATTCTTGCTTTATCATGCTATCCCGAACTTGATTCCATCAATATTGAATTAAAAAGCAGGAAATTAAACCACCTTGGCAATGCAAGGCCGAAAATGGATTTCATATTCAGGAATAAAGAAAACAGGCACTACATAATAATAATCAATAAAGACGCTAAAGATATCCTGGGTTTTGCCTTCAGCGATCTTCCATTCAATGCGCAAATCGGATTTTTCGGGCATGAGCTGGCTCATATTACCGATTATACAGGTAAGAACAATTTTCAAATGATTTCTTTCGGAGTCAAATACTTTTTTATGAGGAAGGCTGTAGAAAGATACACTGACCATATTGCCATAAAACATAATCTCGGACGGCAGATATATGATTTAAGGAGTTTTGTGCTTAACAACCCGGATATTGATGATCACTATCTGAAATATAAAAGTAATAATTACCTTGACGGTGAGGAGATTTTACATGAAATTTCAAAATTTAATGAGCCCAGGTAAAATAAGTGATAATTAACAATAATTATGAAGTATTACTGATAATAAAATATTAAATGCACTAAATTTGAACTAATTTTTAGTTATTTATAAATCCAGGTAAAATGAAAATTAAGATAACAAGGAAAGTAAAAGTCATAGCAATAAGTGTAGTATTGTTAATCAGTTCATTCTCATTTGTAGCATTCACAGATAAGGAATTTAAAATTGCAAAAAATCTTGATATATTCTTTACTTTATTTCGCGAGCTGAATTTATTTTATGTTGATGAAACTGATCCCGAAGAACTTATAGAAGCCGGGATAGATGGCATGTTAAAATCACTGGACCCCTATACTACGTTTATCCCCGAGTCAGAGATGGAAAATTTTAATTTCATGACCACCGGCCAATACGGGGGAATTGGGGCACTTATAAGAAAAGCCGGAGATTACTCAATGATTTCCGAGCCTTACCGCGATTTTCCTGCCTTCAAATCGGGACTTATGGCCGGGGATACAATAGTCTCTATTGACGGCGTTTCCACAAAGGGTAAAAAGATCAGTGATGTCAGCGAAATGCTGAAGGGAACACCAAATACATCTGTGAAACTTGAAATAAAAAGATATGGCGAGGAAGCTACAATTGAAAAAACACTTGTCAGGGAAATAATAACAATCAAAAACATACCATATTATGGCATAGTCGATGATAATATCGGATATATAAGATTGTCAAATTTTACTAATAATGCAGGCAAGGAAGCCAAAGAAGCATTAAACGAATTAAAAAAGCAAAATGTAAAGTCGATTATCCTTGACCTTAGAGGAAATCCGGGAGGATTATTAATTGAGTCGGTCAATGTGGCAAACCTGTTTGTCAACCAGGGGCAGGAAATAGTCAGCACTCACGGTAAAGTCAAGCAGTGGGATAATGTATATAAAACAACACAGCCAGCGGTTGATACGGCCATTCCTTTAGTAATACTTGTGAACAGGGGTTCTGCTTCAGCTTCCGAAATTGTCGCCGGCTCATTACAGGATCTTGACAGGGCAGTAATTGTAGGTGAAAAAACCTTTGGCAAGGGACTGGTACAAACAACAAGGCCATTAAGTTATAACACACAATTAAAAGTAACTACTGCTAAATATTACATACCCAGCGGAAGATGTATACAGGCAGTAGATTATACGCATAGAAATGAAGATGGAAGCGTTGGCTATATCCCCGATTCCTTAATCAATGAATTTACGACAAAAAACGGCAGAAAAGTGTATGATGGAGGAGGTATAACACCTGATTTGAAGGTTGATTCGGAAACGCCCGGTAATATCACTATCAGCCTTTTCGTCAAAAACCTGATATTTGATTACGCTACAATCTTCGTTGCAGAAAAAGGTCCCGTAGATAATATAGAGGAATATGAATTTACAGATAATGATTATCAAAAGTTTCTTAACTTCCTGGAAGATAAAGATATTGATTATACAACACAAAGCTACAAAACCCTTGAGGAACTTATTAATACGGCTAAAAAGGAAAAATATTATACTTATGCCGAAGAAGAATTTGAAGCACTTAAACAAAAACTTGCACACGATAAAAACAAGGACCTGCAAACATTTAAAGATGAAATAATACAATTGCTTATGGAAGAAATAGCCAGCAGATATGATTACCAGGAAGGCCGAATAAAGGTATCCCTTAATAATGACATTCAGTTTGAAAAAGCCATAGGCATTTTAAAGAATAAGGAACAATATTTAAGCATATTTAAAGATACAGCAAAAAATGCTGCAACAGCCGGTTTGTAGAAATCTATAAATTGCCTGCATCTGCGGCAAACTGTTTCTTTTTAACTTTACAGTATGTCATGATTTTTTTATTGTAAGCTTCCATTAATTGCCTGAGTATACTGTTATCCGCCCGGTAAAAGATATCATTAATTCCTCTTACCGGCAATATTTTTGCTGAGGTTTCGCTTAAAAATAAAGTGCTGTATTTATTTAAATTATTAATTGAAATGTTCTGCTCTATAAGTCTAATATTTTGCTCATTACAAATATTGAACACATATTTTCCTGTAATACCGGAAGCACCTTTTTTATTGGATTTACTCCCTTCAGTTATAAAACCTTCATTATTTACGAGTAATGTTTCATAAATACTCTTGTTTAGTAATTCCCTGTTTACAGCGGTCATTACAGCACTATTAACGAACTTTGCATTTGGCATTATGCGTTCTATGGATAGTAATGACGCACAGGCACCATTCCTGTATAGTGCAGAGGACGGATACCGGTGTCTTACGAAATAAATAAGTACATCAGGTTGCTTTCTCCCGGTCTCATCAAAATTTATGACTAATTTGATAGTGTAATACATTACTGCGGAATGAACTGGTACATTATATATCCTTTCTGCCGGGGATCCGCATTAAAATCCGCATTGAATCTCGTTCGTGAAGCATATTTTATTGCTGCTACCATAAGGCATTCATCCTTTGTTTCAGAATCTTCTGATATGGAAGTTGAAATAACATCTCCTTTCTGGCTTACAATTATATTTACTACCACTAATCCGCCCCCCTTACATGTATAAACAGGGATAGGCAGATACTGTTTAAACCTGTTTTCAAGAAAATAAGTCACATTTGTCGGCCCCAAATATTCCTTGTCGGGGGGTGATTCATCACTTTCACTGTCATTCTTTTCTTCACTATACGTGATATTACCTTCCCCAGGTAGTTTCCTGTCATGATATTGATGCAGATTTTCTATTCCCAGCTCTTCCTTCAGTTGCTGAATATACTTTTCAGTGCTTATTTTTTCATTCATCTGGCTGGCAACATTAACGGCTATATTCCTCCTTACTTCCTCTTCAAGGGGTTCAATTTCAACATTTTTATTCTCCATATCCTTAATGAACTCTTGCATGTCCATTAATTTCTCATCAAATTCAATAGGAATATATTCCATTTGCTTCCTCCTGACATCCCCGACCTTAACAGTCAGAAATAATAAAACCAGCAACATATGAAATATTATTGTTCCTAAAATGCCATTAATTTTATCATCCGGGATAATCCTCACATCTATTTCCCTTTTTAGTTAAGCTATGAAATTACAAAATATAAGGATGGCAAAATTAAAAAATTGCAGGAAAAATAATGATTATTAATCCAAAGCTTTTGTTAAAGTTCTCTTATTAATTGACTACTATAATTTTCTGTGCTGCCTGGTATTCTTTGCTATTAAGCCTGAGCATATAAATACCCCCTGTTAGTCCTGACAAATCCATTTCCGCTTTATTGCTGTCCCTTATTGATTCAGCCTTTAAAACCCGGCCATAACAATCCATAATTTCCATGGTGCCCGTAAAATTCCTGTCAAACTCTATTGACAATGATTTTTCTGCCGGGTTTGGCGATACCCTGAAATTTTGTGCAAGTGATTCATCAGTATTCAAAGTACATATATCGACATGCAGGCTGGTACTAATAATACTATCACAGCCGTAAGACGAATTCAGGGTGTCATAATATATTCCCGGCGAGTTTTGCCATTTTCCTCCGGCCAGAACGCTGTCGTTATTACAGATTGTAACAGCAATGGCTGATTCATAAACTGGTTCTATATTTAAAATGTATAATATTGTAGTATCTGTATAACAGCCGCCAGACAGAATACACCTGTAGGTCCCGTGGTCTTCCTGTTGCAGATTATCCAGAATATGCAGACTGTCAGTTGCCCCTGTTATATTTTCACCATCCTTTTGCCACTGGTAGTCATATTCTTCCCCTGCCCTTAATGATATGAAATATGACAGGTTATCTCCCTGGCAGAGCGTGTTATATATATTCTGAGAATTAATGCCTGCCGTAACCTGAACCGCATCTGACAATGTGCTGTCAGCCGAGTAACCTGTTATGCGCAAGCTTACTATTGTATCACTTGTAAAATATGAAGGATTCCAATAATAACCCTTATCCTTAATCCCCCTCACAATTTTTTTAAAAGCCCCGGTCCTGCCATAACTTATCTCCATGTCGTAAAGAATTGTATTCCCGTCATCAGGATTACCAAGTATCCATCTTGCAGATTCGGAATCATCCCATAAACCTGCGCTGTAAGGATAAACAATTGATATGTCGGGCTTTTCGTAGGAATGCAATAATTCGGCAAATCCCTTACCCTCAACCTGTTGATCTTCTACTGCACCGCTTATCAGGGTGCTGCCTTCAAAAAATCTGAACGGCAAAGCGACCTCACTGTTTGAATTTTGTGTTGTAACCAGAAGATCAATATCAAAAGTGTCTGATGTCATATGCCATTTTTGTGAGTAGCATTTTTCACCATCCGTGGTATACGCGAATTTAAGCCGCTCAAGATTAAAATCAGAAGTAGTGAATGAAGATGAATCATTTATATAAACACTGCATATTCTGTAAGCGGATGTTTCAGGAATAGTATTATTTTCTGTAAAGATATTCCATATATTAAGGTCCATTCCGTTATCAAGCTGGATACAGAACCATTCATAATCCTCGCTGTTATTAGGATTAAAATTGCCGAACTGATGATCTATCCATCCTTTGCCAAAAATACTGTCCTCAACTGCGACCAAACTGATAGTTCCTGAAATGTCGATCATGGTCTGGGAATAATAATATGTATATCCTGCAGCTCCCTGGTAAAGAAATCCCGAGTCAGCAACTATCAGGGGACGCTTCAGTGTGTTACAGTCAATATCAATTGAACCTGTTTGTGACATTGCATTAATATGATACCGGAAAGGCCTCATTTTTCCCGCGGAATCAGTTAAAGTAGTCCATTCTTCCGTATGTACCGAAGTAAACCCTGCATTCGCAATAATATTCAGACTGTCCTCTGCCAGGGATTCATAAATGCACGGCAATGTCTCGTCATAAAACTGTTTTGAGGTTTCATTAGAAATATTGAATATTCTGAATCCGTCATATCCAAAAGCGGGATAATAAAAATAAGCCAGCACAAACGAATAATCATTGCCGGTCGATTTTCCCGTCACATGTCCGCTAAAATAAATCCATTCAATGTCCTGCTTAAAATGAAATCCTTCATCCGCCGGAAAACTTAATAAGCTTCCCGGTTGCTGAAAAGGATAGGTTTTCCAGTCCTGTGTACTTGCTTTAACAGCAAAAAGGAATATTAATAATAATGTGAATTTTTGAATCATCGTTACTATCAGCTTAACCTGTCGGGTGGGATTCAAAGGATTCTTTGAGGATTAACTATATGAGTTCGTTTTTAAAATGTTTTTAAGATTTTCCGTCAGCATGTATTCCCTTTTCAGCTCTTTTAAATATTTGTTTTTAATTTCCAGTGCCCTTTCAAGTGTTTTATTCTTATCAAATATTCTGATAACATCTTCAGGTCCTGTAAACCTGTTAATAATTCCCAGGGCCGGATCAAAATTGGAATCAGCAATACTGCGTTTAACATTATTTGTTACATGTATAAGTAATCTCCAGTTAATCTGGGAAGGTATCGTAAAATAGAACTTTTCACCTTCGAACAAATCCCTGTATATGCCTTCGGTGATTTCAGTAATTTTAAAATGCTTAAAAACCTTTAGTTTGCCTTCACTCTTAATTGTCCTGTAGCCCATAAACTTAATATCATTATCTTTATAATCGAGCTGTATTTCAGGTATCAGATCATACGATTCAAGCCCTTTAATCCTGATACAGGGAAAAATTTTATTCTGAATAATTACTTCACTGCAGCTAAAACTGCAATTATGGTACTTCTCATCTTTCAATACCTTTGATATCCGTTCAATCTTTTCAGGAAAATACCTGTACATTAATATAAGATACACATAATTTAATATGGCCCTCGCTTCCTGCCCCTCTTTGTCTTCATACCCCGGGAACGGTTTCTCACTTTTCATGACCAAAGTATTGGGCAGCGTATTTTTCTCAAGGTTTTTAAGTCTTTCGACCTTAATTATACACCCCGTTGTTTCGATAATCTGATATGGTAACATAGCAGCAAGTTTTTAGGTTAACCAGTAGACTATAAAATTATGTTCCGGACAGGGTTTTCAGTATTTTTACAAGATACAAAAATATCATCAGATTACCAATTTTATACGGCTTAATTTAGCTGTTTATACACGGGCAGTCATAATAAACTTGTATTGACAGACAATAAAAATTCTGCGGAAAAACTGCTTTTTAAAGGAAGATAGGAGCATCTTATCCCGGCATTAAAAGGAAAAATAAATCTCAGAACATTTAGATCAGATGTTAATTCGATCCCAAGAGAATTGTACCACCCTGTATATAAATCTTCTGCAGATTCAGCATTATGCCTGACATTATAACCATAAGCATGATCCAAGAAAAGATTCATTTTGATTCTCTTGACATATACAACCGGGCCTAAGGAAATTTCAGGGTAAGCCAGGGGAAACGAATAATCAAGGGTCAGCTTCCAGGATTTTTCCGAGTAATAATTTGGATAACCTCTTGGCAGGAGTACCCTGTTAATGTAATAAATGAACATTTTAGGGTATTGTTTTTGCATGCCTCCGTATATTCTGAAGCTGTGGTGTGGGAATAATCCGGGGAAGTACAATTTTGAGCTTACTGAGAACAATGACCCGAATAATTTATTTGAGGGGGAGTGTGTGTATGTGAAATATACTGCCTGTCCCCATTTATAGTCAATATCGCGGTGCGAAGGCCTCAAATATCTGTATAATCCCAGTTTATAATGGAGGCTGGAAATACCTTTTTTATATCCGCCATCAAAATAATAAAGGGTATTGAATTCGTATTCAGCCCGGGGGATGACTATTTTAACATATTTACCGTTACTGAACCTCAATGGCAGATATGATTTTACTAAATAGCTTTTTTCATATGAAACATTTTTAGGGGCATCAATATTCTCATACAGCTTCAAATAAGTTGAAGGACCGCCCAAAATTGCTGAAAATTCCAGTACCGGATAAAATCCGTAATAAGTAAATTTCGGGTACAGATAGTGATATCCTTTTTCATAAGAATAACCTATGCTCGAGACCGCAGTACTTAGTTCATTTTGGGAAAGTATTGTTAATCCCAATGATAACGGCAGATCCGACAAATCAATATTCTCATAATCAAGATTAACATAAAAAGGGTACCAGCTGTGAAGATTAAAAAGGTGCGTCAAGCGTGAATAATATTCTGGTTTAAATATTACGGAAGGTATGTCGCTTTCCTGTATATTCTTATCCTCCAGCTGTGCCAGCGGATTGTACCATTTCACAGAGATATCGGTGACATCAGAAAGAGGTATCCATTTGTCCGTATCGAGGGGTGCCAATACTGACTTATAACCATTTGAAGTATAGTCCGCATAAAGCAGTTCATCACTTTTATTGATAACCGAGGGATCATATGCTCCATATCTGGAAGAAGTGACCTGGAATATATTCCCCGAGCTGACATTAACAGCATAAATATTATCTATTCCATTAAATCCCCCTCTGAACAGAATATAATTCTTCCATACCACAGGCTGGGAAATATCGATATTCTTTGAACTATATACAGTGCTCCATACCTGTCCTGCAAGATCATATCTCTTTATTTTCTTACCTTCCCCATCAACTGATACTGCAATAATATCATTCTTGTCCGTCCATGCCGGGTATTGAAGCTGATTATCTGCCTCAGAGGGGATTCTTTTTATAACAGTACCGCTATGGGCATTAATTATGGTTAAATAATTAATATTTTGCTTATCTATCTCAATTACAACTATTTTTTCCCCATCATTTGAAATAGAAGGTGAAAAGTACCTGGTTTTCCGTGTCAGCCGTTTTTTCTTCCCTGTCCCTGTATCCATTATTTTAATAACAGAATAACTGCGGTGTTCCCACCTGGGATCCTCTACTATTTCATCCCATACTATTTTACTGTCTTGGGAAGATAACCTGTCAGTGGACATATACCCGGGAGTATGTATTCTATTTTCAGTTCCATTCCGCGAAACCAGCACAAACTGTGTTAAATGATCAATACTGCTTTTTAAGACAACAACTGTACTGTCATTTACATATTGAGGATACCTGTAGCTGGTATAGAATTTTGACTTTTCACCTGAAATATATGAATAATCTGTATAGTTAACATTATTTATTTGTTTCTTCCACAAATATTTAAGGGTGTCAAATGTTTCTCTATACAATTTTACCTTGGAAAGGTTATAATTTTTTTTCATCCCCAGATAAAAGGGGCATAATAAATAAGGCTTTCTGGCAACATTATCCAGAATTGTACTGGAAAAATACGGGTCATACTTCAACCTGGCGTATGCTACCATTAAATAGCCCGAAGGATAGTAGTCAGGTATAAAATCCTTGAATGAGCCAAAATACATCTTGTCATATGAAATCTTACTGCCATTTTCAGTATAAAGGGCTTTCAGTTTCATTTCGAATGAAGGCAACCTTCCCCTGCCCGTGCTGGAAAGGGCTGTCTCAGTCACAACGGCATCTCCTTCCACAAACCATAATGGCAGATAGCCAACCATTGCTCCTGTAGCCTGCTGTCCGAAAGTCCATGATAAGACCCTTGTAAATCCCTGGTTTAGTTTATCTACCTGCGCTATATGCCTGAATTCGTGCAGTGCCAGTTGTTCCAGCCAGTCTTCCCCGTAGCTGTCCGGGGGAGTAGTAGTAATAAACTCCATGCGTTTTGGAGCCCAAGATACATAACCATTGGATAATGCGGAACTATTATGAAGAATAACCGGGACTTTCCCTGGCTTCCTGTCAAGGCTTTTTGTTATAGGTTCATAAGAATAATCAAGGAGGTTTGCCAGTCTGTTTGACTCTTTATAAAATTCTTTCGGATAAATTATCCTGAAGTGCCGGGTATTTATTTGTTCCCATGAAGTTGAAAAAGGATCCTGTCCGGTTGAAAAAAACTGTGTATATCCTTCTGAAAAAAGCAAAACAAGCAAAGTAAGAGCAACAAAAATTTTTTTGCAATTGCAGCCTTTAAATTTCAGTTTCACTAGTCTCAAGTTGAATTATCCCCTATAAATAATCAATTTATAATCTTTTATGCTTCTACTATTTTAAACAGTTTATCTGATCTTCTTATAATCCGGTCAACCGGAATTGAGAATCTTTCGCCCTGTGTTGTCTGCACTACATTTTTTAGATCAACTCTTATTTCTTTAACAAATTCCTGTATAACACCTGTTGTCGGCCCGGTAATAAGTATCTCATCACCTACACTCAGTGTATTTGCTTCACAGGTAAATTCCGCAACTTTAATTTTATCAAAATAATTTACTCCTTTCCCTATATATATTTTCTTTTTGGTAGCTTTTGATCCATATATGTCACTCCATTCCCCCAGTTTTTTCCCCATGTAATATCCGTCCCAGAATCCCCTGTTAAAAACCGTGGATAATCTTTTTGTCCATTTATCTGCTTTGTCTCTTGCAAATGTACCTGCCAGGTATGAGTTTATTGCCTCGTTATAACACTCAGTAACTGTTTTAACATATTCGGGGGGCCTAGCCCTTCCCTCTATTTTGAGTACACTGACTCCTGCTTCAAGGATTTTATCCAGGAAGTGTATAGTACACAGGTCTTTTGGTGACATGATATGCTCGTTCTCTATATCAAGCTCAAATCCCGTTTCTTTATCCCTGACTGTATACGTGCGCCGGCAGTCCTGCAGGCATTCACCCCTGTTAGCCGAATAGTTATGTTCATGAAGACTCAGGTAACATTTTCCTGAAATTGACATACACAGGGCTCCGTGGATAAACAGTTCAAGCTTAACATAGTCCCCCGATGGACCCAGAATTTTATCCTTTATTACATACTTCGCAATGTCAGATATTTGCTTTAAATCGAGTTCCCGTGCGAGGACTATTACATCAGCATACTTTGAAAAAAATTTAAAAGACTCAATGTTACTGACATTTACCTGGGTAGATATATGGATGCTCATCCCCGTACTCCTCGCATAGTCAATAGCTGCCAGGTCAGATACAATTACGGCATGCACTCCTGCTTTCCTGGCCAGATTTATTATTTCTTTAATCCTCGGCAGTTCGGAATCATATAGTACGGTGTTTAGGGCAAGGTAAGCCTTGATATTGTATTTATCACAAAGATCTGTAATCTTATCCAGGTCATCCTCAGTAAAATTATATGAAGATCTCGCGCGCATATTAAGTTTCCCCAGTCCGAAATATACCGAATTTGCTCCTCCCTGAATAGCGGCCATCAGCGAGTCAAAGGACCCCGCAGGAGCTGTCAAATCAATATCTTCTCTTTTAATCTTCATTATTCAGATAATAAAAATCCCCGACAATACTTTACAATCAGGCCGCAGTTGATTCAATCCCTGTATCCGTGATTTTTACAACATAATAATCCATACCGTTAAACGGATAATCTAAAAGTCCATTTCAGCATAAACCGGGCAATGGTCGGAGTGGTTCACCTTATTCAGTATGCCTGCACTTCTTAACCGGGCTCTTAATGATTCGGATATTAAAAGATAATCAATGCGCCAGCCCAGATTCTTTGCCCTTGCATCAGCCCTGTAGCTCCACCATGAATATTGTTCAGGTTCTTTATTAAACTCCCTGAATGTATCAATAAACCCGCTTTGAATAAAATTATCAAACCATTCTCTTTCTTCCGGCAAAAAGCCCGATGATTTTTTATGCTTTTCAGGACGGTTAATGTCTACAGGTTTATGACAAATATTAAAATCCCCTGAAATAATAATATTTGGCTTTATTTTACTTAGGTTGCCTATATATGTTTGAAAGTCCCCGAGGAATCTCATTTTAAAATCCTGCCTTATTCCTCCCAGTGTACCGGAAGGAATATACACGCATATTAAGGTTATATCATTGTAGTCAGCTCTTATTAGTCTGCCTTCAATATCATATTCCCTTATATTCATTCCATACTGTACCGATTCGGGTTTATCCCTTGTAAAAAGCGCTGTGCCGCTATAACCTTTCCTTTCAGCAAAATGCCAGTAAGTATTATACCCGTAATTTTCAAAAGTCGCTTTATCCACCTGCCCTGCCTGAATTTTTATTTCCTGTATACACAATATATCCGGTTTTTCTTCCTTTATCCAGCATGCAAAACCTTTGCCGGAGGCCGCCCGTATACCGTTTATGTTGTATGAAACAATACGCCTGATCATAATTATTTTATTTAATTGATAAAAATAATAAATATATTATTTAATTTGAGTATTAAATATTTGTATTGATCTATCATAAAATACCAATTGGAAAAAGGTCTTGTAATAAAATCAACCGGGAGCTGGTATACTGTTAAAAATGGCCATGATATTATAAAATGCAAGATTAAAGGTATATTCCGGATAAAAGATATCACCACCACAAATCCTGTTACAGTAGGAGACATAGTTAATTACCAGGTTTTAAGTGGCAATGATATAGGCATAATCACTGATATACAGGAAAGAAAAAATTACATTATCCGGAAGGCATCAAATCTGTCAAAGGAAGCACATCTGATAGCATCCAATGTTGACCAGGCATTTTTAATGTTTACCCTTACTTCCCCCGAGACCCTGCTGGAATTTGTTGACAGATTTCTTGTTACTGCAGAAGCCTATCACATATCGACGATATTAATAATTAATAAGATTGATTTATATGACGATATAACTCTTGAAAGGATGAATTCAGTCAAAGCGATCTACCGTAATGCAGGCTACCGGTGTTATGAAACATCAGTAACAGAGAAAATAAATATTGATATTATAAAAAACCTGATGAAAGATAAGATCAGTGTTATATCAGGAAATTCAGGAGTCGGCAAGTCAGCTCTTATCAATGCAATAGATAAAAATCTAAATTTAAAGGTTGAAGAAATATCATCATACCATAAAAAGGGCAAGCATACCACTACATTTTCCGAGATGTATGAACTGAAAGGCGGGGGTTATATTATTGATACTCCGGGAATAAAAGGATTCGGACTGATCGATTTTGAGGAAAATGAAATCAGCCTTTTTTTCCCTGAAATATTTAAACTATCAAAGGATTGCCAGTATTATAATTGCAGTCATATTCATGAACCCGGATGTGCAGTTAAAAAAGCATTGGAAAACGGTTTATTGAGCGCGTCAAGATATAAAAGTTATGTTAATATTATGGACAAGGATGCTGGCAAATACAGAATATAATAACAGAATAATAATTTTTCACCCTGTTAAAGAATTTATAAGTATTTTTATTTTTTATATTTATCTTAGTTTTTTCGCTTTTTAGTATATTTTCTGTTGCAGACTATTGGTTTAAGAAAATGAAAAAACTATATATATCTCTTATAATTGTAACTGCCGGAGTTATTGCCCTTAACATATTGTTTTTTTACCAGTCTTATTTAAGGCAGATATCGTATCAACGGAATATCCTCTTTCAGCAGGCTGAAAATGCGGGGAATGAAATAGAATCTGTTGTTGCTGCCTTTGAAAGCGACATAAACAAAATCCTGTTTTATGATGACATTGCTGAAATTTTCGGCAGCAGTGATATAAAGGAAGGCGGGATGAGAAAGCTGAAAATGTTTTACACGACCTATAATCATCTTATTAAGAATATATATATATACGACAAAAATAGAAATGTACTTAACCTGTTTAAAGACAGCAAAGAAAACTTTATAATTGACTATTATATTGCGCAGCGGCAGGCTGTGCTGGAAGAAAGAGATGTTGTCAAATTAAAAAATAACAATTACCAGTTTTACCTGCCGGTATTCAAAAAAAATAAGGTGTATGGGAATATAATTGTTGCAGTGGATTTTACGAGATACATGAATTCCGTTCTTGATAAATATTATCTCGAAAATACAATGTGGCAATGGATTATAGACAGCTCGGGAAATGTATTATCCACGAATATCGGATCTGAAGTTAAATTCACTGAAATCCGGGAAATAACGTCAAACCTGAAAAAAGACCTGAAAAATTTTATAAAACATGCTGCATATATTAATAATAAAAAAGAAACACTTATTTCAGTATATCATCCTGTCAATATTTTAAGGCAGAATTTTGGTATCGTTTTTTCATTAAAAAATAGTGTTATACATGATTATATATTAAAAAAGATGTTTTTATCGGCCGGATTGAGCCTGGTTATCCTGTTTTCATCATTATTTTTCCTTCTGCAAATAATTCACAGGAAATCAAAAACAGGACAGGAAATTGCTTCAGAGATGAAAAGGCTTGAATTAATCATAGATAACCTGCCCATTGGATTATTAATACTTGACAGTGACAGAAAGGTCAAAACAGTTAATAAGACAGCAAAGGAACTATTATTATTAAAGGAAGATGAAAATGTTATCGGCAAAGATGTTTCAGACAGATTCCTGTTATCAAAAAACTATTATTCCGATGAAGATAATATTTCAGCATACGATTCAAACCAGTTTATACTATACCAGAAAGAAGGCAATGAAGTTGTTGTCTATAAAAAGGAAGTTCCTTTTCCGCTGGATGGCAAAATAGTTTTTCTTGAAGCATTCATAGATATAACATCAGTAGAGAAATCAAGGAAGTATGCTGTAGCTGCCAATACTGCCAAATCTGAATTTCTGGCCAGCATGAGCCACGAAATCAGAACCCCTATGAACGGCATTATTGGTATGACAGATGCCCTTGATCAGCAAAATCTTACTCCTTCGCAAAAGGAATATGTTGAAATTGTAAAAAAATCAGCTGATTTGTTGCTAAATATCATTGATGATATACTGGATTTTTCAAAGATCGAATCAGGTAAAATGCAGCTGGAAGAGATTCCCTTTAAACTAAGGGAAGAAATAAAACTGTCATTAGACTTGTTCCGCCCGATAATAAACGAGAAAAAGCTTAAACTGACAGTTGATATAAATCCCGACATCCCTGAAAACGTTATAGGCGATTCCTTCAGGTTGCGGCAGGTTTTATCAAATCTTATAAGCAATGCAGTGAAGTTTACACATGAAGGAGAAATTGCCGTTGGCGTAAAACTTGAAGAAGAGTATTCCGGGAATCTGACATTATTATTTTATGTTGAAGATACAGGTGTTGGCATACCTGAGAAGAAAATCGAAAGTATATTCAGTTCCTTTACGCAGGCAGATGATTCAACGTCAAGAAAATACGGAGGGACAGGTTTGGGAACAACCATTTCCAAACAGCTTGTTAATCTTATGCACGGAGAAATCTGGGTAGAAAGTCCGTCCAGTATCTCGGCCAGCAAAAAGTATCCCGGTTCAAAATTTACATTTACAATTGAAGTATTCTCAAATGAGAAACTGGACAAAAATTTGAATTTTGATAATATCACTGATTTCAGTCAGGTTAACGCCCTGGTTCTCACAGGTAATATTGAAAGTAAAGTAAGGCTTGTCTATTTCTTTAAGCAAATCGGATTAATATTTGAAGCATTTAATTTTCACGTAGATAAACTAAAGGATCTGAATAATAAATTGAAAGAAAAAGGTAAGGATTTCAAACTAATATTTATTATGGATGAACCTAATTACAAGGGATTTGAAATTGCCCATAAATTAAAGGAAACCTCAGTATCAAATTCATATATAATCTTTATAATAAGCTCAAATCATAAACCCGATAATTATATACAGGCAAAACGTGAAGGGATTGATTACTATTTAATACAGCCTTTTGAGCATGAAGATTTATCAGGCTATTTGCATGACACTTTCCCAAACGTTAAAGTAATAACAGGGGAAGAGGCAAAAAAGATAAGAACTGATTTATCCATACTGGTAGCTGAAGACAATATTATTAATCAGAAAGTAGCGGAAACGATATTCAATAATCTCGGTATGAAAATTGATATTGCCAGTGACGGAAAGGAAACAGTTGAAAAATTCAGTAGCAAGCACTATGATATCATATTTATGGACCTGGTTATGCCAAATAAAGATGGCATTCAGGCTACGGTTGATATCCGCGGAAAGGGCAGCCAGGTTCCTATAATAGCTATGACAGCCACTGCCAGCAAGCAAACCCAGGCTCAGGCAATAGCATCAGGCATGAATGATTATATTATAAAGCCGGTTAAGCTTGAGACGGTGAGAAGTATTTTATTAAAATGGTTTGCATAGTCTTTAATGAGCTTCTAACCAGTTATCGCCGACCCCGGTATCTGTTATCAAAGGGACTTCCAGTTTAACAGCGTTCTCCATCTCATATTTTACCAGCTTTCTTATATCATCCAGCTCAGTCCTGTGCACATCAAATATCAGTTCATCATGAACCTGAAGAATCATTTTGGTTTTATACTTCCCTGCCAGCTTCTTATGTATATTCACCATTGCAAGTTTAATAATATCAGCTGCCGAGCCCTGGAGCGGGGTATTTATGGCGTTGCGTTCAGCCATTCCTCTTATAAAGGAATTCGCAGAATTAATATCTTTAAGATATCTTCTTCTTCCGAATATTGTTTCAGCATAGCCCTTATTCTTTGCCATATCTATTGATCTATCCATATATTCTTTTACCCTGCTATATGTATTAAAGTAATTATCAATCAATGTTTTAGCCTCTGCCCTGGAAATATTAAGCCTTTGCGATAAACCGAATGATGATATCCCGTATATTATCCCGAAATTTGCAGTTTTTGCCTTCCTTCTCATTTCGCCTGTAACATTCTTGGGTGATACATTATAAATTTTAACTGCTGTAGCCGAATGAATATCTTCATTATTCATAAAAGCTTCTATCATGTTCTCATCCTTGCTCAGGTGTGCCATCAGCCTAAGTTCAATCTGCGAATAATCCGCCGACAGAAGGACATGGTTTTTGTCTGAGGCCACGAATGATTTTCTTATCTCCCGCCCTCTTTCTTCTCTTACCGGAATATTCTGAAGATTTGGATTCTTTGAACTTAGCCTGCCCGTTGTAACCCAGGCTTGTTCGAAAGAAGTGTGTATTTTCCCTGTTTTATTATATATCAGCTTTGGCAGTGCTTCCACGTATGTTGAAAGTAATTTTTTCAGTGCCCTGTATTCCAGTACCTTATCAACTATTTCATGTTTATCTTTTAACCTGACAAGAACTTCTTCGCTGGTTGAATATTGTTTTGATTTTGTTTTCTGCGTTCCCCCTGAAATATTCAGCTTTTCAAACAATATTTCTCCCAGCTGTTTCGGTGATGATATATTGAATTCTGTCCCTGCAAGCCTGAAAATTTCCTTTTCCATATTAATAATCTGGCTTCTCAATTCAATTGCAAACTTGTTTAAATCTTCCGTATTTATCCTGAATCCGGAGTTTTCCATATCAGATAATACCCTAATCAATGGCATTTCTATTCTTTCAGACAGTTCGGTCATCCGGTTGGTTTTTAATTCATCTGCAAGTATTTTATATAGCTGCCATGTCAAATCCGCGTCTTCCCCTGCATATTCACTGATAGTATCTATGTCCACACTTCTCATACTCATCTGGTTTTTCCCTTTTTTGCCAATAAGTTCCTCAATAGACACAGGGTTATAGTTTAAATAGTTAGCCGCTAGATATTCAAGGTTATGTTTAAGATCGGGCTGAATTAAATAATGTGCAATCATAGTATCAAATAGCTCGCCGTTAACTTCTATATCATAATTATTTAAGACCTGGATATCGTACTTGATATTCTGCCCTATTTTTTTTATCTGATCATTTGAAAACACATTTTTAAACTCAGTGGCTATAGCCCCGGCTTGTTTCTGATCAGCAGGAACAGGCACATAATATGCTTCATGTGCCTTGAATGAAAAGGACATTCCAACAAGTTCAGATTGATGCACATCCAGGCTTGTAGTTTCAGTATCAAAACTAAATTCCTTAAGCTTTGACAGCTTTTTTACCAGGTCTTCTCTTTTACTTTTTGTGTCGGTCAAATAGTACTTATGTTTAACCGTTGTAATATTATCTTTATCAGCAGTTTTTTTAGGAGGCTCTTCAATTTCGTTGCTTTCAAATAAATTTTTCTGGACCGCCACAGAGTCATTGGCGAGCATTATATTCTCTATATTCAAAATTCTTGAGGCCAGGGTTCTGAATTCCAGTTCTTTAAAAACTTTCATCAGGGATTTTCTGTCAGGTTCCTTAATCCCGAGGTCATTTATTTTAATATCAACCGGAACATCAATGACGATTGTCACCAGTTGTTTTGACAGTGCAACCTGCTGCCTGTATTGTAAAATATTATCCCTTTGTTTTCCTTTCAGTTCATCAATATGGTCATAAATTTCCTTCAGATCATTGTATTTTTCTATCAGGCTCTTGGCCGTTTTTTCTCCGATGCCGGGGACTCCCGGTATATTATCAGTGCTGTCACCCCATAGTGCCAGTACATCGGTAACATTCCCGGGATCCCTGACCCTGAAATTCTCTTTAACTTCGTCAACTCCTATTATTTCATTCTCACTTCCCGAACGTCCCGGTTTATAAATAAAAATATTTTCCGAAACCAACTGGGCATAATCTTTATCTGATGTCATCATAAATACCCTAAATCCATCTTTTTCAGCCTTTTTTGCAAGTGTCCCTATAACATCATCAGCCTCATATCCCTCTATTTCAATCACATTAATATTATATCCCCTGATTATCTCTTTGATATAGGGAACTGATAACTTTATTTCTTCCGGTGTTTTAAGTCTTGTTGCTTTATAGTCTTTGTACATCTTATGTCTGAAGGTAGGAGGAGGAGGATCAAAAACAACGGCAATATGTGAAGGCTTTTCCTTTCTTATAATTTCGTCGAGGGTACTTGTAAATCCAAAAATTGCCGAGGTATTCAATCCTTTTGAATTTCTTATGGGCCGGCTTATAAAAGCGTAATAGGCACGAAAAATTAGTGCGTATGCATCAAATAAAAAGAGCTTTTTATCAGTCATGACAGAGAATAATTTTAATTAACAGACATATACAAATATATGGCTAATTTGAATGCAAATAATTATTTCGCCGGCATATCCGCATTTTTAAAATATATTGTTAAATTAAAATAAATATCGGCGGCATATGCTGCATTTTGGTAAAACCTTGGTAATTATTATTAAATTTGGATTTTGAAAAATATTTCTATGCCTGATCTTTCTGCAATAAAGACAACAATAGCCCCCGAATTAAAATTGTTTGAAACAGAGTTCAAAAGTATAATGAGGAGCAGGATTCCCTTGCTGAACATTGTCACTAACTATATAATTCGCAGAAAAGGCAAGCAAATTCGTCCCATGTTTGTCTTTCTTACTGCTAAATTATTGGGCAATGTAACCCCTGCGACTTATATAGCTGCAGCCCTTATTGAAATACTGCATACAGCTACTCTTATTCATGATGATGTCGTGGATGATACGCATGAAAGACGGGGATTTCTTTCCATTAATGCAATCTGGAAATCAAAAATAGCTGTGCTTGTCGGTGATTATTTACTTTCAAGAGGCTTGCTGCTAGCTGTAAATAATAAGCAATATGAGCTTCTGGATATAGTATCCGGTGCTGTAAAAGAGATGAGTGAAGGGGAATTGCTGCAGATTCAAAAATCCAGGAAATTAAACTTAACCGAAGAACAGTATTATGAAATCATCAGGAAAAAAACTGCCGCATTGATTGCATCCTGTACGGCATGCGGCGCAAAATCCGTATCAGCGAGTGAAGAAACTGTTAACCGGATGTGGAAATTTGGAGAGAATATAGGGATGGCATTTCAGATTAAAGATGATCTGCTTGACTACCATGACAGGAATATAATCGGAAAACCAACGGGTAATGACATAAAGGAAAAGAAGCTGACATTACCATTGATTTATGGATTGTCAAATAATAACAAAGCAGATAACAATAGAATTTTAAGGCTTATAAGCAATAACCACAAGAATTCAAAAAAAATAAGAGAAGTAATTGAATTTGTCAAGAGGAATGGAGGAATTGAATACTCACAAAATAAGATGTCAGAATACAGGAATAAGGCACTGGAAATAATTGCTGATTATCCCGATTCTGAAATAAAAAAGTCACTCATTGATCTTGTAAATTTTACTACTACAAGAACTGCCTGAAAAAATTATATACAACCTTTGCTTTTTTTTCACCTATAATATCAATTAGCTGCTCTAATCCTGCGTTTTTAACAGCGCTCATATCATTAAACCTGTCCATTAGCTTCTGAGCAGTTATATCTCCTATCCCAGGAATATTATCGATTTCAGATCTAAGTGCAGATTTTATTCTTCTGTTTCTATGAAATGCTATTCCAAATCTGTGTGCTTCGTTTCTTATGTTCTGAATTACTTTTAAGCTTTGCGAGTTCTTATTGAGATAAAGAGGGACGGAATCCCCCGGGAAATATATTTCTTCAAGTCTTTTTGCTATTCCAATCAACCCTGGTTTTTCTTTAATTTCAAGTGTCTGCAGGCTTTTCAGAGCTGCATTAAGCTGTCCTTTTCCCCCGTCAATTATAACCAGCTGGGGCAAGGGCTCATTATCTTCAATTAATCTTTTAAATCGCCTGTATACGACCTCCCCTATTGAAGCAAAATCATTTATGCCGCTTACTGTTCTAATAATAAAATGGCGGTATTCTTTTTTGCTTGGTTTTGTATTTCTGAATACAACACATGAAGCCACTGAGTCAGAGCCCTGAATATTTGATATGTCAAAACATTCAATATGGTATGGTAAATCTTTGAGCCTCAGGTCTTCTTTAAGGGTGATTAACAGTCTTTCTGTCCTGTTATCTGTCTTATTATCAGTCTTTTGCCTTATTCTTTCAAGCTGGTAATTCTTTGCATTTCTATACGAAAGTTCAAGTAATTTCTTTTTATCTCCTTTCCTGGGTACAACTTTTTTTACATTACTAAAATTAACATCCAGCTTAAATGGCAGTATGATTTCACTGGAATCACTCTTAAGCCTCTCCCTGATTTCAACAATAGCAAATGATAGCAGTTCTTCCTTTTTCTCCTCAATCCGTTTTACCATTTCAATTGTATGAGACTGGATAATTGCCCCTTTGATTACTTTAAGATAGTTTACGTAGGCTATACTTTCTTCATCAACCATAGAAAACACGTCAATATTGTTAATATTGGCATTAACCACAGTTGATTTGCTTTTGAACTTTTCCAGTACTTCAATCTTTTTCTTTATTAATTCAGCCTCTTCATATTTATATTCGGCAGCATACTGTCTCATCAAATCCTTCAGGTAGTATATTACATTTTGCAGGTTGCCTTTCAGAATTTGTCTTATTTGTTTTATTGAACTTTCATAATCTTCTTCTGTCTGTAAGTTTTCGCAGGGACCTTTACAATTTCCCAGGTGATATTCAAGGCATATCTTATATTTTCCTTTTTCTATATTTTCTTTTGACAGTTTATACTTACAATTACGAAGATTATATAATTGCCTTATCAGGTTTAATAAAGTCCTTACCATAACTGCTGACGTATAGGGGCCAAAATACTCGGAGCTATCTTTTTCCGGTTTTCTTGTAAGGAATACTCTTGGGAATCTTTCTTTTTTAATACATATCCATGGGAATGTTTTATCATCTTTTAATAAAACATTATACCTGGGCAAATATTTCTTGATGAAATTATTTTCCAGGAGTAAAGCATCGGATTCATTTTCGACAATTACACATTTAATATCGTCTATTTTCCTGACAAGTACTTCTGTTTTATAATTTGATTTCTTTGAGGCCGAAAAATATGACGATACTCTTTTCTTTAAATCCTTTGCCTTTCCTATATAAATAATATTGCCGGATTTATCAATAAATTGATAAACACCTGGCTTATCCGGTAAAAATGCTATAATATTTCCGAGTTTCCTGGTGATCAATTCTTTAAATAGGTTAAATTAAAATAATTGATATTGTGAATTCTGAAATATGTTCCACGTGGAACGTTATCTTCCAATATGGACCAGCAAAACATTTATATCAGCAGGAGAAACCCCTGATATTCTCAATGCCTGTCCGATAGTCCGCGGCTTCACCCTTGCAAGCTTCTGCCTTCCTTCCGTGGAAATTGACTTAAGCTTGCTGTAATCAATTAATGGGCTTATTTTAATATTTTCCAGCCTTTTTATTTTGCCTGCCTGTTCCTTTTCCCTCTTAATATATCCATCGTACTTTATCTCTATCTCGCTTAATTCGATAATATCCTCTCTGCACATTTCAATATCATTAACTATTTCTTTAATTTTCTCTATATAATTAATTAAATCATAGATTTTTATTTGAGGCCTTAATAACAAGTTGTACAGTTTTATGCTTTGATTAATCTCCGATGTATTTTTTTCTCTTAAAAGTCCGTTTATTTCATCCGGCTTTACGGTGTAATTTTTTATAAATCCGATTAATTCATTCTTTTTACCCGCTTTATATTTCAATCTATTAATCCTGTTCTTTCCTGCCAGTCCGATTTCATATGCTTTTTCCGTTAATCTCTCATCTGCATTATCCTGCCTCAGCATTATCCTGTATTCAGCCCTTGATGTAAACATTCTGTATGGTTCATCAACTCCCTTATTTATTAAATCATCTATTAAAACGCCTATATAGGCTTCATCCCTCCCTAAAATAAACTCCTTTTCTCCATTATTTTTCAAATGAGCATTAATTCCTGCCATAATACCTTGCGCTCCTGCCTCCTCGTACCCCGTGGTTCCGTTTATCTGTCCTGCAAAATATAAGCCTTCGATTCTTTTTGTTTCCAGTGTATAATAAAGCTGTGTCGGCGGATAATAATCATATTCTATAGCATAGCCAGGCCTGAAAATTCTGACATTTTCCAGTCCCTTTATAGTTCGCAGTGCCTTATACTGTATATCTATTGGCAGTGACGATGAAAATCCGTTCAGATAATACTCAATATTATTGTCGCCTTCGGGCTCAATAAACAGCTGATGTCTTTTTTTATCCGAAAATGTAACAATTTTACCCTCAATACTCGGACAGTATCTTGGTCCGATCCCTTTTATTGTCCCGTTAAATAAAGGCGAATCCCCGAATCCCCTTCTCAGTATATTATGCGTTTTTTCGCTTGTGTATGTAACAAAACAGCTTTTTTCAGTTACTATCCTTCTTTTTGACAAATATGAAAATGCTCCTCCCTCTTCATCTCCCTTTTGTTCATTTAATATTGAAAAATCAATAGTTCTGCCGTCCAGCCTTGCAGGTGTCCCTGTTTTCATCCTGTCCACACCGAAACCCATTTTCTTTAGCTGCTTTGATATACCTGATGATACTGGTTCCGATATTCTTCCGCCGCTTATCTTTACCCTGCCTATATGTATTAATCCGTTTTCAAAGGTTCCGCATGCAAGAATTACAGATCTTGAATAAAACTTAACATTATTTATTGTCAGAACACCTTTAACTTTTTCCGCTTCTATTATTAATTCCTTTACATTATCCTGCCACAGATCAATGTTCTTATTTTTCTCAATAACTCTCCGCCATTCCATGTAAAATCTCATTCTGTCACATTGAGCCCTCGGACTCCACATTGCCGGCCCCTTGGATTTATTAAGCATCCTGAACTGAATCATACTTCTGTCGGTTACAATTCCCGAATAACCTCCAAGTGCATCTATTTCTCTTATAATCTGCCCTTTTGCTATTCCTCCCATTGCAGGATTACATGACATTTGGGCAATTTTTGTCATATCCATGGTTATCAAAAGTACTTTTGACCCCATATTTGCACCTGCGCATGCGGCTTCACATCCCGCATGTCCTGCTCCAACCACAATTATATCATATTTATAATTCATGTGCCAGCAAAAAAATCTATGAATTTAAATAAAAATTTTCCTTATTTGTCATTACGTCCCTTCCCTTATTACTTTTATCTTCATACCCCAGTAAATGTAAAATCCCGTGAATGATAATACGTTTTATTTCCTCATTTATATTCCCTTCTGAATATTTATCACTGTTTTCCCTTATTCTTTCAATACTTATATAGATCTCGCCACTCACAGTATTTTTGAATGTATTGCTAAATACAATAACATCAGTAGAATATTCCCTGTTCAGAAATTTTTTATTTAAATTAAGGATGGCTTTATCCGATGTAAAAATGATTCTAATTTCTCCCCGCCTGTATCCCTCTTTGTTGATAATGGAATTTATTAAATGAGTATAATTCTTTTCTTCAACTAATCTAAATGAAGTGCCTTTATAATAATACTTTACATTCAAATATTTATTTCAAATTAAATGCCAGTACGACAGTTGCTCCGTTCCTTGAAAATTCCATTCCGTCCGATAACTTTTCCATTAAGAAAATACCCCTGCCGTTAATATTTTCAATGTTCTCAGGTGCGGTAGGATCAGGAATGTTTTTATAGTCAAATCCATCGCCCTCATCATCAACTCTTATTTTTAATGTTTTTTCGTCCTTGTTAATAATAATATTTACCAATTTATTTTCATCCAGTTTGTTCCCATGCAAAATCGCATTATTAGCCGCCTCCAGGGCTGCAATCAATATATTCCCGTATATATCCGAACTTATATTATATTCAGCTGAAATATCATCCACAAGTTTCTCCACTTTCCTAAGATTCTCAATTTTCGATTTTATTTCATATTTTTTTTCCATCTAATTACATTTTCAATAATATCATTGAATTCTCCCTCTTATACTGCAATTAAATAATTATGTTACTAAATTAGTTAATTTCTATCCGAAAATAGTAAAAAATAATCTAATTTATTTACAAAAATATTTTTCTAATTGCTAAGCCATAATTCCGGGTTATTGTTTTGTGATTCCTTCCAAATCTGAAAGTGCAATATTGTCTGCTTGGTTTTTTCATCAGTGTAGACATTTCCTATCTTCTCCTTTGTATATACCGTTTCTCCCGGACTTACGGATATATTCTTCAGATTATGGTACAACGTATAATAATTACCATGTCTTAAAATCACAGTATAATTTTCGCCGGGAATGGTAAATATTTTTGATACTTTTCCATTAAAAACCGCCCTTACTTCGGCATCCCTCACTGTGGATATATCAATCCCGTCATTTCTAATCTTAATATTCTTTAAAACAGGATGATCCTGTTCACCGTACTTCCCTGTGATTATACCGTATTTTACAGGCCACGGCAGCTTCCCTGTATTTTTTTCAAAATTGTCTGAAATAAGCTGCTCTTCAGGTGTTAACAATGTGTATGTTCCTTTCTGCTTATTCCTTTCCTCTTCTATTAACTTCTCAAGCTCCTTCTTTATTTTGTCAGCAAGTTTTCTTTTTTCCTCAAGCTCAATTACCAGTTCATTTTCTCTTTTTGATAATTCGCCGATTAAGGCTTCCTTGGTGGCTTTTTCCCTGACTATATTAATATTCTCCGATTCCTTTTCCTTTATAAGCCTTGCCTTGGCATCTTTATCCCTGTTTAATTCCACAATTTTCTTCTCTATGATATTTTTAAACGCAAAAATTAATTTTGCCTGCTTTTTCTTATATTCCGAATACTGTTGTATATATCTTACCCTTTTATAAGCCTGGTCAAAGCTTTCAGATGCCAGAATATACATTAACAGCACGTTCTGTTCTCTCTTTTTGTAAGCATTTACTATAATCCTGGCATATTCCTCCTTAATTTTTATTAAATCAGCCTCCAAAGAAGCTATAAGGTTCCTGTTGTCTGTTATCTTTTTATTAAGGTCCTCTATCTCTTCAGCTAATTCCTTAATATATTTATTTCGGGCATTTATCCTATACTCGAGGATTTTCAATTCATTTATTGAATATTTCTTTTTTTCTTTTATTTCCCCGAGTATTTTGCTTGCATATTCTATTTCCTGCCTTGCCCTGGATTGCAAATCCCTTAATTTTTCTTTATCCTGCCCATATATTTGATTAACTGTCAAGCATATAAATAATATCAGTAAATATTTTAATCCCGCATAGTATATTCTAATATCTTTCAATTTTCATCAGGTATTATTTTACCTTATTTTCCGCATTTCTTATTTTTTCAATAATGTCCGGACCCTTATCCGAATACTTTAATGCCTCATTCCAGTAAAATATGGCATCTTTTGAATCAGACAGATCAAACAATATGTCTCCGTAATGATCAAGAATCTCACCATTTTTATCTCCTCCGTACTTTATAGCCTTTTCAATATATTTTTTTGCCTTACTTTTTTCTCCCTTTTTAAATAGTATCCAGCCATATGTATCGAGGTACGTAAAATTCCTCGGTTCAATCTCAATCGTTAGCCTGCTTAGTTCTTCGGCCTTTTTTAAATTTTCTTCACGCAGTGCCAGGTAATAGCCATAATTATTCCTCACCAGCAAATTGTCAGGTTCAATTTCCAGGACCTTCTCAAAACAATTGTCAGATTTCCTGTAATCTCCCAGATTTTTGTAAGCTTCTCCCAGGAAAGTATAAAACTGCACTTCCTGAGATTTATTTTTTGAATATTTTAACCCGCTTTCAAGGGTTTTCGCCGCTTCCTCATTCCTCCCCGTCTGTACCAAAGCTATCCCCTTAAAAAGATAAAGTACAGGTTCTTCGTTAAATATTTTCAATGCTTCACTGCTTTTATTAATGACGCTATCATACTTAAAAAGTGAATTTTCAATATATAACAACTGCTCCCATATTATATAGTTCCTCTTTTCTATTCCAAGCACGACATTCAATTCATGCTCTGCCAGTTCCAATTCATCATTTCTTATATAAAAGTCAGCACATAAAGTCCGTACATTAACATTGTTTTCATACTTTCTTTTTAGCTCGTCGACAAGCATGCTTATATATTTATTAAAATTGCTGAATACCGAATCATCCTTAATAAACCGTACTATCAGTGATATTTTAACGTCCACGTCAATATTGTCATTATTTATGGCATCCCTGTAATATTTGAAGGCTCTCTCGTATTCATTATTTGACCGCAGGAATTCCGCATACGACAGTTCCGTTTTGTCATTATCGGGGTCCTTAATTAAAAGCATATTGTAATATTCAAGTGCCGCATCATAATTTTTAATATCAGCATAATATTCTGCCAGCAAGCCCAGCAGATCATAGTTATCAGGATAATATTCTATTGCCTTCTTCAGTTCATTTATTGCCTCATCCTGCCTTCCTGTCTTACTGTATATTTTATGTTTTGAAATTAAGATGTTCTCATTTTCGCCAATAACATCTTCTATTTCCTTCAGCATTAATAATGCCTTATCATATTTTTCCACCTGTTCATACATTAAAGCCAGCTTATATTTCATATTTATATCCTTCGGTTCGGTTTTTACAAGCTTTTCATATATGTATATGCTGCTGTCAATCTCATTCTCCAGGCTGCAAATATTAGCCAGGTGCAACAAATACCACTTATTATTATTCTCATCATAAAAAACCGCACTATCCGCATATTTTTTTGCCAATTCCATCTTGCCGGCATTTAAATAAATACTCGACAACATATAATGTATTGCAGGACTGTTTCTTTTGTATGACAGACATTCATCAAAATCTCTTATAGCTTGCCTGTACTGCCCGAAAATTGCATTTTTTGTAGCACCTGTAAATGCATAGTAAAATTCATTATCATAATCCCTTGTCTTATCGCTACCTGCAGGTGTTACCTTATTTGTATCATACACACTGCAGCTCAATGAATTATTAATAATCAGGATTAATCCTGTTATAAAATATATATTAATTATTTCCTTTCTTAATCTCATGTTTACCTTATGATTTTATAAATGCTGAAATCTCCGATACTAAGCTCCTCATCACTTTTCAAATATTCCACATTACTTCCGATAATAGACTGCGACGCTACTATTCCACTTACCCTGGAGTTATTATATATTATTGAATTTGATATTATACATTTAGATATTTCCGAATCATATTCTATTGATACATAGGGACCTATTATAGAGTTGTATATTTTAACATTGTCTCCTATATAGCACGGATCGATAATTTGCGAATTCCTTACTTTAACATTCCTGCCCGTTAGTTCTTTCCTGTCAGCAAACTCCAGGATCCTTGAGTTTGTCGCTATAAAGGTGTTTTTATTTCCACAATCGAGCCATTCCTTCACAGGGCCAATACTGAACTTAAGTCCCTTATTTTTTAAATTTTCAAGTACTGTTGTCAACTGGTATTCCCCATCCACCATAATTTTATTTCTTATAATATTCCTTATCTCATTATTTAATAAATCCCCGTTTTTAAAATAATACAATCCCACGATTGCCTTGTTTGAAATTTTTTCTTTTGGCTTCTCTATGAAATCTGTCACTATATTCTGCTCATCTATTTTAACCACTCCATAATTTTGCGGATCCTTTACCTCATAAATCCATATTATGGCTTCTTTCTCCTTATCAACTTTAAAATCAGCTTTAAACAGCGTATCTGCAAATGCTATAACAACCTCATTATTCAAAAGGTCACTTGCACAATATATTGCATGCGCAGTTCCCAGTGCCTCTTTCTGATAATATATCTTCCCGTTTGCATTGGCATTTCCTGCAATATTAAGCAGCTCATTCTCTATATCTTTACCAAAATCACCTGTTACAAAACCAATATTCTTAATTTTACTGTCTATTGATTTTGCCAGCTCTTCTATTAGCCTGTGAACCATTGCTTTACCTGCAATTTTCATTAACGGCTTGGGAACAAACAGGGAATGAGGACGCATCCTCTTTCCTATACCTGCCATAGGGATAATTACATTCATTTTTATAAGCTTTATTAATTATTTGCCAGTATGGCCAAACCCTCCCTTTCCCCTTTCGGTCTGATTCAACGCTTTAACCAAATCCCATTCAACCTTTTCATGCCTAGTTATTATCATCTGGCAAATTCTTTCACCATCATTAACCGTATAAATTTTATTTGACAGATTAATAAGTATAACGCACACTTCACCCCTGTAATCGGCGTCAATGGTCCCGGGTGTATTTAATACCGATATTCCGTATTTAATGGCCAATCCGCTTCTCGGGCGTATCTGGGCCTCGCATCCTTGTGGCAGCTCAATAAACAGTCCTGTCGGCACCAGAGCTCTTTCGAGAGGTTTAAGTTTTACAGGCTTATCAATATTTGCCATCAGGTCCATTCCTGCCGAACTGTCTGTGCTGTAAGCAGGAAGTGCATGTTTTGATTTACTGACTATTTTTATCTTCATAACCCTTTAAAAATATGGAAGCAAGCTTCTCTTTTCTTTCTACAAAATAAACAAAAGGTATAAACAACGCCGATCCAATTATAATATTATATAGCAGATTATCAGTTTTTACCATGATATTTACAAAATATATGCCCAATCCCAATAAAATATAAAACAATATTCTTTTAATATCATATTCTATTCTGTATAATTCCCTTCCCAGCAAATAAGAAAAAACAAGCATAACAAAATTGGATATCAGGTGCGAATATGCGCATGCTTTATAACTATAACGGGGAATGAAAATTATATTTAATATTATAGTAATTATTGCTCCCGTGCCGACAATTAAAACTGCATACTGCGTTTTGCCAGATAATTTATACCAGAAACTAATGTTAAACGACATTCCCAGTAAAATATTAGCAAACAGTACGACCGGCACAATGCTCAGTCCCTCATGAAATTTAGGGCTTATAAAATATTTAATTATGTCTATGTATAGAACAATGAATAAAAATATAATTAAACAGAATATTACGAAGTATTTTAAAATATTTCCAAACACTTCATTCGCATTTTTCTTTTTATAATTTGAAAAGAAAAACGGATCTGCTGCAAATCTAAACATTTGTATAAAGATAGTCATGAAAACAGCTATCTTATAATTTGCTCCGTATATACCTATTTCATATAATTTATCATAGCCCTGTACCAGGAAATGTCTTAATAATATTCTATCAATGGTTTCATTCAAAATACCTGCCAGTCCTGCCATCAGCAAGGGAAATGAATATTTAAGGATGCTCCCGTACAGTTTTGTGTTGAATTTTAATACAATTTTTTTCAGATCAACAAGCAATATAAAGCATATAAGTATGCTTGCCAGCATATTTGCAATTAAAACATACCCCACTCCAATATTCTTATTATAAATGCTATTCATCCAGTTGCTGCCGTGTGTCCTGGAAATATAGGGCATAATCTCCAGGAAAAACAATATCAGAACTATATTTACAATCACTCCAAGAATTTTGAATACTGCAAACTTCATCACTTTCTCTTCCATCCTTAATTTCGCATAGAATATAGACGTAAAAGCATCAAGGGCTATTATTACAGCCAGCCATTTAATGTATTCCGGCCTGTTGTTATACCCCATCAGTCCGGATATTTTGTTAACAAAAATGAAAACAAGCACAACAAATAATGATGATGTTGCAAATAATGATATGGCAGAAGTTGTAAAGATATCTCCGCTTTTTTCCTTGTCAGCAGTAAATTTGAAATAACCTGTCTCAAGCCCGTAGGTGAGAATCACTATCAATACTGCCACATAGGCATATAATTCCGTAATTATACCATACTCGCAGACCTGAAATTTGTATGTATAATAAGGTGTTAGTATGGCATAATTTAAAAATCTCGGTATTATGGAGCCCAGTCCGTATATTAAAGTCTGTCCCCCTAATTTCTTATAAGGATTCAATTTTCGTGATTAATTTTTAAAACATAAAACAATTTAATACTTTCAATTTTATATGTATTCTTAAATTTGTATTTTCGGACAATCATAAATATTAAAAAAATGAACAGGGTGGTAAAATTATATTATTCTTTGTTTTTCGCTCTTATTTTTAATAACAATATTTCCATGAATGCACAAATAAATGATGTTCCGGTTGTTGAAATTGAAACCTCCTTCGGCATTATTAAGGTAAAACTATATAATGAAACGCCAATGCACCAGGAGAACTTCTTAAAGCTTGTTTCCCGGAATTTTTATGATGATCTGCTATTTCACCGTGTTATTGAAGGTTTCATGATACAGGCAGGTGATCCTAATTCTAAAAATGCCCTTCCTGGCCAGCCTCTGGGCCAGGGAGATCTTGACTATACAATACCTGCCGAATTTAATAAAGACCTTTTTCACAAAAAGGGCGCACTTGCTGCTGCCAGGCTCCCTGACAACATAAATCCCAATAAAGAATCCTCTGCCTCGCAGTTTTATATTGTGCAGGGAAGGAAGTATTCCGGTTCCGAACTTGATTACATGGAGCGTAGCGGTACTCACATCAAATTTACTGACGAACAGAGAAAAATATATACTACAATAGGGGGCACCCCCCAACTCGATTATTCTTACACCGTATTTGGGGAGGTCATTGAAGGTATGGATGTTATTGATAAAATCGCCTCTGTTGAAACAGACCGCCGTGACAGGCCTCTGAAAGATATTAAACTGAAAATCATACGTGTTAACTAACTATACATGAAAATCTTATTATTATGACAGGGGTTATTGACAGTTATATTAAGGAAATAGAATCTTTTCATTCCGGTAACCATGATGAAATTGAGAAATTCAGGATTAAATTCCTGAGCAAAAAAGGTATTATAGCCTCTTTATTCGAGCAGTTTAAAAATATGCCTCCGGAGCAAAGAAAAACAATGGGTCAGAAGATAAATACCCTTAAAAACAAAGCTCTTGATAAAATAGCTGTTCTTAAAGAACAATCCCTTCCTTCAAAAAAAGAGTCCGTCATAAACGATCCTACTTCTCCTGCAGAGTCAATCCCTATGGGGTCAAGGCATCCTGTTTCCATAGTAAGGAAGCAGATAATCGATATTTTTTCCAGGATAGGATTTACTGTTGAAGAAGGCCCTGAAATAGAAGATGACTGGCATGTTTTTTCAGGATTGAATTTCCCTGATGAGCATCCTGCAAGAGACATGCAGGACACATTCTTCATAGAATTAAATCCCGACATCCTGCTGCGCACACACACCTCGTCAGTACAGGTAAGGGTTATGGAAACGCAGCAGCCTCCGATAAGGAAAATTTTCCCCGGCAGGGTATTCCGCAACGAAGTTGTTTCCGCAAGGGCTCATTGCATATTTCACCAGGTCGAAGGATTGTATATTGACAAGAATGTATCATTTGCCGATCTTAAGCAGACATTATTGTTTTTTGCCAAAGAGATGTTTGGCGGGGCCACCCGGATAAGGCTCAGGCCTGCATTTTTCCCGTTTACCGAACCGTCTGCCGAAATGGATATCTCATGCAGCATATGCGGCGGAAAAGGATGCAACATTTGCAAATATACCGGTTTTGTGGAAATCCTGGGCTGCGGCATGGTTGATCCCAACGTTCTTGAAGCATCTGATATAAGCAGCACAGAATATACAGGTTTTGCTTTTGGCATGGGCATTGAACGTGTTGCAATGTTAAAATATCATATTAATGATTTGAGATTGTTCTTCGAAAATGACTTAAGGTTTCTCAGCCAGTTTAAAGGTGATATCACCTGAAAAATAAATACGCTTTTCAAAGAAAGTCCAGTCCCTCAAGGGTACTTTTGATACTGCCGAATACCTGCTTCTTATATTTGCTGTTGCCATAGGTACATTAGCTGATTTCCGAGAGCTCCTGGATTCCAGCTCCGCAATCTTTTATTATTTGGCCACTATGCTGGGCTTTTCTATAATTCTTCATATAATTCTTGGAGCAATCTTTCGCATTGATACCGATACCTTAATTATAACCTCTACTGCAGGAATATTCGGCCCTGCATTTATTGGTCCGGTAGCCAACGGCATCCGCAACAAGCAGGTAATTGTACCGGGTATAACTATGGGCTTGCTAGGTTATGCTATTGGAAACTACCTTGGGCTGGCCGTTGCCTGGCTGTTAAAATAGTGACTGTGTTTCCCCGAATTTTGACTTGCCCATATGCTTATATGCCAATTCTGTCACCTCCCTCCCTCTTGGTGTGCGTTTAATGAATCCCTCCTTTATGAGAAAGGGCTCATATACTTCTTCTATAGTTCCCGCATCCTCACCCACTGCAATACCTATAGTATTTAATCCCACGGGGCCGCCCCTGAATTTTTCAATTATTGTATTCAGTATTTTATTATCCATTTCATCCAGTCCGCGCTTATCAATATTTAAAGCTTCAAGGGAATACCTGGCAATATGCAGGTCAATAATACCTTTTCCCTTGACCTGTGCAAAATCCCTGACCCTCCTCAGGAGGGCGTTGGCTATTCTTGGTGTTCCCCTTGACCGCTGGGCTATCTCTTTTGCTGCCTGTTCATCAATTTGTATGTTAAGAATCCCTGATGAGCGCAGTATTATTAAGTACAATATATCTTCATCATAATACTCCAGGTGTGATCTAATGCCAAATCTTGACCTCAGGGGGCTTGTCAGCAATCCGGCTCTTGTTGTTGCTCCTATTAAAGTAAACGGATTTAAAGACAGTTGAATGGACCTTGCGCCGGGACCCTTATCTATCACAAGGTCAATTCTATAATCCTCCATTGCTGAATATAAATACTCTTCTATAGTAGCATTCAGTCTATGTATTTCATCAATAAAAAGTACATCGTTCTCCTCAAGATTTGTTAAAATTCCTGCCAGGTCGCCGGCTTTTTCCAGTACAGGTCCCGATGTTGTCTTAATATTGGAATTAAGCTCGTTGGCTATAATATTGGCAAGGGTTGTCTTGCCTAGTCCCGGGGGTCCTGACAACAAAATATGATCCAGGGCCTCATTTCTCATTTTTGCAGCCTTCACAAACACTTTAAGATTTTCAACAATCTTATCCTGTCCCTTAAATTCATTGAATTCATGAGGTCTCAGCTTTTTCTCATATTCCTTTTCGACTTCGCTTATTTTGTCGTTCCTGATATTATATATATCATCCATAAATGATTCCTCTATTTTATAAGTTTTATATTTTCATCAGGCAAATCGACTTTTACTCCGTTTATCCTGATTTCCTTATTGTTATCATAAGTAACAGTAATAAGCAAATTGCCGTACCTGTCATATTTTTTCCAGCTTTTTTCCTTGATCCCCATTGTAAAATACTGCTCTTCCTTCAATATGCCATTTTCATAATAATACCTGTGCTTCCCGTCGGGATTACCCTGAATATAATCTCCCTCGAATTTAAGTATGTCGCCTGTATAATAGTTTCTCCATTTCCCGTCCTTTAACCCTCCGATATATGAGCCTATTTCAATCTCATCGCCTACATTATAGTACCATTCCCCCTCCTTTTCGCCGTCAAAATATTTACCTTTTGTAATGACCTCGCCCGTTTCATCGTATTCTATAAAATCTCCTTCTTCCCTGCCCTCATAATACTCCTCTTTCCTTTTAACCGTTTCATTCTCACAGTACCATACCCATTCCCCGTTAAATCTACCATTTTCAAATTCTCCTGTCTGTTCTATTTTACCATTTGTAAAATAGAACACCCATTTCCCCTGTTGCAGGTTGTCCCTGTATTGTCCTTTGGATTTCAGAATCCCTGTAACATAAAAATTCTTCCAGTTCCCTGATTTATTTCCTTCCCTGTCAACAATACCTTCAGAAATTTTTACTCCATTGTCGTTATATATAACAGCATTAATAACGTTTCCGCTTATGTCATATTTTCTGTGAATACCGATAGGTTTAAAATTTCTGAAAGCCCCGTTATATGTCAAATTGCCGCTTTCATCATATTCATTTTTTATATCAATATCTTCTGCTCCAATATTATTATCCTCTACGATCTTACCTCCTTCGTACTTTAAAATTAAAGACAGGTTACCACTCTCATCGTACTCTTTATAAAGTCCGTTAAATTTATCATCTGTATAGTTAATTTCTTTTTTTACCTTATCATCGGCATAAAATTCTTTCCATACTCCCTGTTTAAGTCCCTGTTCATCGACCCTGTTTATTTTTTCCCTCTCCGCGAGATTCCCCTTGATATAGTATAATATGGTTATTATTGTCCCTGATTCATCATACTCAAAGGCTGTTCCGTCCCTTTTGTTATCTTTATACACGGCTTTACTTTTTAGTCTGCCGCTATTGTAATAATAATATGAAGTACCTTCTTTTTCATCATTTATATACAATTCCCTTGCTATAATATTTCCCACATATTCTATATTGGCTGTCCTGTCCGTATTATATGTCAGCATATACCCTGTTCTTTTTCCCATAATATAGTTTATTTTCCTCACCGTATCACCAACGTTGTTATAAAATACCCAAGTACTGTCGAGTATATGATTCTTCCTGTTGCCCTCGGATTTTAATACTCCGGTCAGATAATAGGTTTTCCAGTATCCATCGGGCTTACTGTTTTTCATCATTCCCTCGCTCGATACTTTGCCGTTGCTGTAATATAGAATAATATAGCCGTTCCCGACTATTTCCTGCTGCGCACCTATAATAGCATACAGATTTAAAACCAGTGCAAGAAGGATATATCTTTCAAGTTTCATAATACTAAAGTCCGACTTTTTCTGAAATTTCAAGCATTTTTAATATAGGTTTTTCAGCCTTTGCCCTTAATTTTTCGTCAAGTGTTATTTCCGGCAGTTCGTATTTCATACATATATATATCTTTTCAAGGGTATTCAGCTTCATAAAATTACACTCGCTGCAGCCACATGTCGAATCCCTGGGAGGGGCGGGTATAAATATTTTACTGGGACTGGCCTTTCTCATCTGATGTATTATCCCCGGCTCCGTGGCCACAATATATTTACCGGCTTCATCACTGATAGTAAATTTTAACAATGATGATGTCGAGCCTATATGATCTGCAATTAAAAGGACAGGTTTTTGGCATTCGGGATGGGCTATAATTTTGGCATCTTTATTTTCCTTTTTAAGTTCTGCAATCTTTTCCACAGAAAATTCCTCGTGTACATGGCATGCCCCGTTCCATATGATCATATCCCTGCCTGACAGGCTTTTTATATAATTACCCAGATTTTTGTCAGGAGCAAAAACAATCTTTTCATTCTCCGGCAAATAATTAATTATCTGCAGTGCATTTGTCGATGTACATATTATGTCTGACAGTGCTTTTATTTCTGCCGATGTATTTATATAACTGATGACGGTATGGCCTGGATATTTTTTCAGAAATTTTTCAAATTCTTTTGGCGGACATGAGTCTGCCAGTGAGCATCCTGCATTTAAATCAGGAAGAAGGACCTTTTTTCGGGGTGACAAAATTTTTGCTGTCTCTGCCATAAAATGAACTCCCGAAAATACAATAATGTCGGCATCAGTGCTTGCTGCCTTCCTTGACAAGTCAAGGCTGTCACCCACAAAGTCTGCTATATCCTGTATTTTATCATTCTGATAATAATGTGCCAGTATGACAGCATTTTTTTCTTTCCTCAGCCTGTTTATTTCCCCTGCAATATCCAAATCTTTTGGCACTTCCATTTTCAGATATCCAAAATCCTTCAAATCTTTTTTATTAACAATATAATTCATTAATATATATTTAAATTATTTATATTATTTTTTTTATAGTCTGTTAATTGTGTTTATAAATTTATTATACTTTTCTTGCTTTTAAAGTAATTAAAAATTTACTAAATGATTTTCAACAATCATAATCTTATTTAATTTTTGATTTATAAACTGATACATACTTTTTAACAAGCTGTTAATTAATACCGTTCTGTAAAATTAATTAGATTTTTTAAAACGGTATTTTGTTTAAATAATGTTAAGTTTCAGATAAGAATTTCTAAAAAATATATTTTTATATTTTAAAACAATTTATATACATGTTTTGTAATCCGGAAGTCAAGTTTTTTTATGAATTTTAACATTCAACAAGCTAACAAATATTTAATATTCCTGTTAATAATATATTTATTTTATATTTGCCTTTAAGTTATAAAACAAATGGACAGAATAAGAATTGCCATAGCAAGTGATCATGCCGGATATGAATTAAAGAAAGGGTTGCTGGAATATCTTGGGAAGAAAGGGTATATAGTTAAGGATTTTGGTTCATATTCTGCTGAAAGTGCAGATTATCCTGATTTCGCCCATGTTCTTGCGGAGGCGGTTTCAAGGAAGGATTTTGATTATGGAATATCGCTCTGCGGTTCGGGAAATGGCATAAACATGACTGTTAATAAGCACCAGGGAATAAGATCTGCTTTATGCTGGAATGTTGAAATTGCAGAATTAGCAAGAAGGCATAATGATGCCAATGTCTGTGCTTTGCCAGCCAGGTTTATTACTATAGGTGAGGCAAAAGATATTGCAGACAGGTTTCTGAGCTCACCCTTTGACGGAGGGAGGCATAAGAGGAGAGTGGATAAGATTCCCCTTAAAAAGAATAAATAATATCATGGTTTAAGTACATATTTTCTTACTGTAAGGATAAGTATTATTCCTGTAATTGTACCTCCTGCGTCTGCCAGTACATCATTAATGCTGCCAGTTCTGTTTGCCAGGATAAAATACTGGACCAGTTCAATAACAGTACCCCATGATAGTGTTATAACTGACAATAATATCCAGGTAAGGTACCTGTTTTTCAGTGCATGTTTGTATCTGGTAAAGTCGATATAAAGGATAATCGAAAAGACAAGATACATAACAAAATGAAAATACTTATCCATATGTTTTATATTGGACAGGAATGTCCGGTGAACCTTATTTAAAGGTAATACGCAGGCAACTAAAATTATAAGGGCCCATATTAATGATAATATAAAATTACCTGTAATCGCGGGGGTTGTTGATCTCCTCATACTTCAGAATAAAAAACTGATAAATATAGGCAATAAGGATTAATTTTTTTATCATTTAAATTTTTCTTATATTAAATACCCATAAACAGGGGCATATTCACATGAAAATAAGAATGACGGTATCGGAGATGCTTTCAATACTGAAAAGCGAAAAAATCAAAACATGGTTTGATCTGGGAATTTTTATTGACCGGTTCAGGGAAACAAAGCTGCTGCCGACGGTAAAATTTAACGGGACATACAAGGAATTCAAGAAAAGGATTACAGAAGGGGGGCTGGCATTTATCACCTTTTTATATTCTGTAGACGGGGTAACAATAGAAGTTGAAAAATATGCCAAGATATTCAGAAAAATACTTAAGGGCATAAAAGTTCATTATATATGCGGCAGGTTTTATCCCGAGTCATATAAGCTTATTGAAAAGAGCATCATTAAGTATGAGATGCCCGAGATGAGAGCTTTTGATAACTGGAAGCTTTATAAGGACTTTTATTTTACAAAGCTTGAAAGGGGGGGCAGGAAATATAATGAATTAATAATTAAGTTCTGGGAAGAAGTATTAATAATAACTGAGAAATTAGGGACTTATATTGAGGATAATAACATAAATCTTTTTTACCTGGTAAATATATGTTCAAATCCGGGTAATATATCTATGGCGCTGGCGACTGTATTTGTTTCCGAATACCTGGGCATACCTGTCATTAATAATAATCATGACTTTTACTGGGAGGGAGGTAACAAGAAAATTGATATTCTTGAAAAGGGGTTAAAAGAGGGTCCCCGTGATTTTTTTTTCAATAATGCCGATATAGGAGAGGTCTTTTCAATAATAGAGGTACTATTTCCCTGGGAATCACGTACATGGATTAATGTAAATATTAACCAGATGCAATCGTGGCGCCTGGTAATTGATAAGGGTCATAATCCTGCAAATGTAGCTGAAATAGGGACGGCCGTCGACACTGACAAGTATTTTAATGTAAGCAAAAGGGAAAAAATAAATACATTTTACCAGTTTGAAAAGATCCTGAGCCGTTACAGCAACGCCTTAATAAGTTATTCGGTATCTGATGTAATTAAAAATAATCTTGTTGACAGCAAAGACCCCCGGCCGATATTAATAGGTGCGAAGACCAGGCCTGTTGAAAAGTTCCTTGCTGAAAACATAATATTCCTGCAGCCAACGAGGATAATAGGAAGAAAAAGGATTGAACTGGGTTTCAAGCTTATTAAGAGGCTTTTTACCAATGTTAACTTTGTTGAACAATTTAAGGTAACTCCTAATTTAAAATTAACGGTTATTGTTACAGGGCCCATTGCTGTGGGTCATTTTGAATATTACCAGAAACTTATAATACGGTTTTCAGAGCTTTTAAATGTAATTGACCCGGGACTAAGGAACAAGGTATACCTGGCATTTTTATTCAGTGAACTGGACAAGGAGTCGTTTAAAAGCAGGTTCAGCAATCCGGTTGGAGTGCCCGAGCTATACAATATAGCCTCACTGGTCCTTTTGCCGAGCAGGACCGAGGGGAGGGGACTCCCGATTATTGAGGCTACAGCCTGCGGAACGCCTATTTTTTGCAGGAGGTATTTCCCGAAAAATGTGTATTCTGAGGTTATAGGTGAGCATCTGCCCGAAATTGACAGGCTGAAGGTCATAGAATTCAGGGGCAAGAAAATAACATCAAAGCATGCCGACGAGGTTTTTGACAGGGTAATGTTTCCTCACAAGTATACGGAAGAAATTCTGCATAACAAGAATGCAATATTAGGCAGGTTCAGCCTCGCAGCCCTCACAAATAACATAAATAATATTTTACACAGGCTTTATAACCAGGTACTGCCAAATGACAAGTCTATAGAGATTGTAAAAGCCGAAATAAGCAGGTACAAAAAAGTTGTAAATTTCAGCAATGACGACCTGAGGGCAATATTAAATACGAAAAACAGGCATTTCCTGCCTGGATTCGGGAGGCTGGCATTCATGCTGAATTTGAAGTCATTAATCGACCCCAGTGCATTCAGGGTCGAAGAGCAGCAAATAAGGGGATTTGTACATAGCTATGCCAATAAACTACTGAAGGACTATAGCTCGATAGCCATTACAACAGAAAAGAAGATCAGGTTTTTCAATGCCGTAGACAATATATTTCAATACAGTGAAGGAGAAGTAAAGATAAGGCATGACCATTCCTTTGCCTACAGGCACAGAAATAAAAATTATTATCCCTACCAGGATTTTACTGCCCAGGAGCTAACCGGACTGGTAAACTTGCTTTTTCTGAAGATAGTGAATCCCAGGGCAAGGAAAATTGTGGATGAGAGCCCCCATTTTTTTACTGACTGGAATCTTGCCCTTGCAGAACTGACTTCGAGCTCGGATATTGCAATTGATGACAGGGAAAGGTTAATAAAGAAATTACAGACAAATATACCTATTGGTATTTTCCCGGGAGATTATGTAAAGTATGAACTTGAATTTTTCGCTTTACAGTCTGTAAGGTCAAGGCTCAGGCTGACTATAGAGGAGGAGCTGGATAATAAACTGATAATCAAGAATAAGAAGAGGCTTGCGCCTGTTTATGTCTTTGCACATACTAAACCTATAGGCAAATGGTATAATAAAGATGACATAATTAACTATATTGAATCGGGAAAAGAAAAGGAGTTATATTTATTGTATAAACACGGACTGATAAAGATTATCGAATCCAGGCAGTTGTGCCTGGGCATACATTTCCCCCAGATGGGGGCAAAAGCGTTGAAGGTTTTAAGATATATCCGTGACAATAAGGGATTTCTTATCTCAAACAGGCAATTTGCTTCAATAATGAGCGATTTTGTAGATATTGACTGTTTTCATATAGGTAATGCCGTACATCCGATTACTGCCAACATTATGGGAATTCCTGTAAATAGCGGGTATATCCAGTTTGTGCCGGCCGGAATAAGGACTACGCTGGCATATCCTTCACCCATACAGACAGCCAAAGATTTTAACCAGATAATGGGCAGCAGGCTGTTTAGCAGTGCGGTTAAAAAATACGGGGAAGAGGAACTGTTCCGGATTATTAAAAAAGATTCGGAGGAGAGAGGCTCTCCTGCGGATTTTGTGCTGAAAAACCTGCAGGGCATAAAAGAAAAAAGCAATGAAATTGAATATGAGTATCTAAGCGGTATTTATAGTGACGGATTACCCTGGAATGGTGTTTATGCAAAGGTAAATGTTAATAATTCAAATCATAAGTGGGTATTCAGGACTGCATCGAGCGGCAGCGGGACAAAAAAGGTGACGACTCTTGCAGATGAATTCACAGGGAAGACAGGAAATGATGTAAAAATAGCGTGGAACGGAGGGTATATACTTAATCCCGAACTTGTAGGCAAGCTGGGATTACCCGAATCTTATATAGGGTCACCGCTGGGGCTGCTGATATCGGACAAAAAAATTGTCAGTCCCCCTTTATATAATAAGGCAGCCTTCATGGTAAACAATGACGGTAAGATAGAGATAAGGAGGGTAAGCTCAAAAAAGGGAATAACCCTATCGAGAAGGAAAACGAAAGTCGTTATTAACGGAGAAAATTACAATTGTGAGCATCCGGGGCCGGAGCCATGTTATTATGATTTGCTGTACAAAAGCGATGAGATTGAAGCTAAAGGCAGGGTCATAGTCAGATTATCGGGAAATATCATTAAGGATATAATAAAAAACAGCAGTTCGGTAAAAATAATACCTGTCGGACTTACATTATCCTTTCCTGCGGATAGGTTTCCCGGAGATTTTGATGAACTTGAAGCAGAGCTTAACTTAAAAGTAAGCGGGATCAATAATATTCTCCATGCCGTAGAGGCCGGACCTTTTCTGGTTGACAACGGAAAGGCCGCCATCAACATGGAGGATGGGGGGTGGACCACGAAGAATTCTATCGATACCCAGGCTGCCAGACTGGACTACACTGATATGCGCGGTCCCAAAATAGCTGCCGGCCTCGACAGGGATGGTAATTTGCTGGTGCTGACTGTTAACGGGCGGATAAGGGAGTCGGTGGGCGCTACGCATACAGACATGTCTGAAATTATGGTTAAGCTTGGTGCAGTTAAGGCTATGGGATTTGACCCCGGGGGTAGCAGTACACTTGTAGCTGACGGAAAAGTATTAAATATTTCACCCTATAATAAAGAATACGAGGAAAATATCTATTCACTGCCCCCCGAACCACGGGCAGTTTCAAATGCAATTTTAGGTTATACTGACGATAATGTAACTACTTGATATGAAAAGATTTATTGCAGCGAACATAATATTGATAATTACAATTAGTTGTTATTCGCAATTGATAAAAGATACGATTTACTTTGACAGGAACTGGCAGCAGTCGACAAGGGAAAATGCCGGTTATTACAGGGTTATCAGCAATGACAGCAGCGGAAAAATTCAATTCCTGGTCAGGGATTATTACATTTCCGGACATATTCAGATGGCCGGCAATTACAGGTCAATTTATCCTGATTTTAAAACAGGTCCGTTCAGGTACTGGTATGAGAACGGGAAATGCCAGATAGAATGTAACTTTCATAACAATAAGCTTAATGGCGACTACCTCGAATATTATGATAACGGGAAGCCAAAAGTGAAGAGGAGCTATGTCAACGGATTAATAAACGGGGCAGAAAAGACCTGGTCTTTGGCAGGTTTCCTGGCAAAGGTGGTTGAATACAGGTATGGAGCCAGGCACGGCAAATTTTTGACATACTATGATAATGGCCGGCTAATAAGGAAGGACATATATAAAAATGATGAATTTATTAAGGGCAGGTGTTTTACCCGTGAAGGGAAAGATACTGCCTATTTTGATTATTTTGTCATGCCACGGTTTAATGGGGGGCTGGAAGGATTTAAGGAGTTTATCCTGGAAGGTATTAATTATCCTGAAGCTGCCAGCCAGAATAATGAAGAAGCGCAGATATATCTTAATTTTACCATTGACAAGCAGGGAAATGTGATAAAAGCAAGAATAATAAAAGCGGGCAAGGAATATTTTAATGAAGAGGTAATGAGGGTTATAAGCTTATCTCCCAGGTGGATCCCGGGCAAAAAGGATGGTAAAATAATAGATGTCTCAATTACAATTCCTATAAGATTTAAAATAGACTGAATTCTCTTAAAAAATATCATCTTTCGTATAATTATAACATCCTGTATTTAAAATCCTATACGTCAAATAATTAGATAAAGCAGTTCATAAAAATGCCGGTTTTATTGTTCAGGGGACTATTGCTTTCAGGTAAACAAAAATTAATGATGCATCTCATTATAGATTAATGCATTATATTAAGCCTGCCTACATTAATAGGCATTTCATTTTGATTATATCATTTATTTATTATTAAATTTGCAGTCGAATAAATAAATAATCATTACAATTTATATTTACAAAAACAAACATCCTCGAAAACTGTCCTTAAGAATATATTATTCTAATTTATAAGCTTTTAAATTTTACACTAACAATTAATCAGATGGACATAGAAGGTAAATTGTACAAAAGATTTCTGGAGCGCTATGATAAATACATGGAGCAGCACGGGGACGAAGTTAGTGAGAAGCAGCACTCCAAGGGAAAGCTGACTGCAAGAGAAAGGATCGAATTGTTATTTGATCCTGACACTTTTGAAGAGATTGATGCATTTTCCAAGCCCTATCCGTCAGGTGGTGAATTCGGGAAGATTGTTTCGGCCTATGGTGATGGTGTGATTATAGGGCATGGAAGGGTTGCGGGGAGGCTGGCATTTGTATATGCGCAGGATTTTATTATTATGGGAGGCTCCCTGGGGTCGGTGCATGCCTCAAAAATTGCAAAGATACAGGATATGGCGCTTAAGATGGGCGCTCCGATGATTGGATTGATTGATTCGGGAGGGGCCCGCATTCAGGAGGGAGTAGCAAGCCTTGCAGGGTATGCCAGTATTTTTCACAGAAATGTCAAGTCTTCAGGTGTCATACCGCAGATTTCGGTAATTATGGGTCCCGCTGCCGGGGGAGCGGTGTATTCGCCGGCATTAACCGATTTTGTATTTATGACTAACAAAACGAGTTATATGTTTGTTACAGGGCCCAATGTGGTTAAGGAGGTGCTGAATGAGGATGTAACTTTTGACGAGCTGGGGGGAGCCAACGTACATATGCAAAAGAGTGGTGTCGCGCAGTTTGTATATGAAGATGAAGAGAATACCATCAGGGGTGTCCAGAAATTACTTTCGTATCTGCCGTCAAACAATCTTGAGAATCCGCCTTATGTTGATTGTGGCGATACTGAGGAGCATACAGAAGATAAGCTGCGCGAGATAGTGCCTGATGATCCGAATAAACCATATGATATAAAGGATATAATAAACCTGATAGCCGATAAGGGAACGTTTTTTGAGGTGTCCGAGTACTATGCCCAGAATGTTGTTATCGGATTTGGCAGGTTGAGGGGAAAGACTATAGGCATATTAGCCAATCAGCCGAAGATCCTTGCCGGAACCCTGGATATAAATTCTTCTATAAAGGGTGCCCGGTTCATACGCTTTTGTGATGCTTTTAATATACCTATACTGACACTTGAAGATGTGCCCGGCTTCCTTCCGGGAATTGACCAGGAGCATAACGGAATAATAAAGCACGGGGCCAAATTACTGTATGCATATAGCGATTCAACGGTTCCCAAGATTACTGTCATAGTAAGAAAATCATATGGAGGAGCATATTGTGTTATGAACAGTAAAAACCTGGGAGGAGATTTTAATTTTGCATGGCCCACAGCTGAAATTGCTGTAATGGGACCGGAAGGGGCGGTGTCAATACTGTTCAGAAAACGGCTGGCTGAGGCTTCCGATCCTGAAAAGCTGAAGAAAGAATTAGCTGTAAAATACCGTGAAGAGGTAGCAAATCCTTTTATTGCCGATGAAAAGGGCTATATTGATGAAGTAATTGACCCTGCAATTACAAGGAAGAAGCTTATTACGGCATTTGATGCGCTGGAAAACAAGCATGTAAGTGTTCCCTCGAGGAAACACGGCAATATTCCATTATAATTGCGGATAAATTTTTTACCACATCAAGAAAAAATTATATTAATTACAGTCTTGTTTTAGTACAATTTTTTAATACATTTGAATTCTCCTTTTAACCCTTTATTATGAAAATTAAGAGTCTGCTAATTGCCAATCGCGGAGAGATAGCCTTGCGCATTAACAGTACGGCGAAGAAGTTGGGGATAAAGACTTTTGGTATAAAAACTGCGAAGGAGCCCAATGCATATTATCTTAAGCATGTTGATCAGATTTGTGACTTTTCCGATGATATTGGAGAAATACCTGAATTTCTGGATATTGAAAAAATAATAAATGCTGCCAGAAGCAATAAGATTGACGCTATTCACCCGGGGTACGGATTTTTAGCCGAGAGCCCTTATTTTGCCACACGCTGTGAAGAGGAGAAAATCTGCTTTATTGGTCCTTCTGCTTCAGCTATTTATAAAATGGGCAACAAGACCATAGCCAAGCAGCTGGCAACAAGGTACGATATACCATTATTAAAGGGCAGTATAGGCAATATTATAAACGTAGCCCATGCAAAGGAGATAGCAAAAAAGATAGGTTATCCTGTAATATTGAAGGCTGCTGCAGGAGGCGGGGGAAGAGGCATGAGAATAGTGGAGAAGGAAGTAAAGCTGGAAAAAATGTTTAAAATGGCTACTGACGAAGCTGAGAAAGCATTCGGCGATCGCTCATTATTTATTGAAAAATATGTCAGGAATCCCCGTCATATTGAATTCCAGATTCTGGGCGATAAGCACGGCAATATTGTCCATCTTGGTGAGAGGGAGTGTTCCATACAGCGCAAGCACCAGAAACTCATTGAAGAATCACCGTCCGTCATAGTGGATAAGAAGCTCAGGAGAAAGATGGGCGAAGCGGCGGTACGTATAGCGGAATCGGTAGGCTATTACAGCACGGGGACCGTAGAATTCCTTGTTGACGATGCCAGAAACTACTATTTTATGGAAATGAATACAAGGATTCAGGTTGAACATCCTGTAACAGAAATGACTGCAGCCATAGATCTTATCGAGCAGCAAATCAGGATTGCCGAAGGAGAAAAGCTGCCATTCACACAAAAGAACATCAAGTTAAAAGGATGGGCTATTGAGTTGAGAATAAATGCCGAAGATGTCCAGGCAGGCTTCTCCCCCAGTATTGGCACAATTGAAAAAATCAGTTATCCGAAAGGTAAAAATATTCGTATTGACAGTGGTATTAACAGCTCCTCAGTTGTTACTCCTTACTTTGATTCAATGATTGCCAAGCTTATAGTGCATGGCGAAACAAGGGAAAAAGCCATATCGGCGGCTGTAAGTGCACTGAAGAAGTTCTGGGTAAAGGGAATTAAAACGACAATTCCCTTTTGTCTTGCAGTACTTACGAACAAGAAATTTAAAAAGGGAGAATTTAACACATCCTTTATTGATAAGGAAATGGACAAGCTTTATTACCAGGAGGCTGACGACGAGATGCTTGCTGCTTACGTGGCAGCATTTGATTTTGCAGCAGAACTCGAAACAGACCGCTCAACTTATGTTAACTTTCAGCAGGGCAAGAACATAAGCCCCTGGGTATTGAATAAAAGGCTCAGATCAATTTAATTCTAAATCAGGATTATGAAAGTGCATAATAAGAAAAGCAAATTCGTTAATGATGAGTATATTGCTGTTACACAGAAGAATAAAAGATACAAGATAAACAGTCTTTTTAGTGAAGATCTTAAAATAAACAATAAGAAGGCGGATATAAAAATATTTGAAAGCGAAGAAGGATTCACATACCTTGTATGGAAGAACAGAAAATACCTGGCTGAAATTATTGATAAAAGCCAGAATAAATATACCGTTTTATTAAATGGGGTCGGCTATTCGTTCTCTGTCGAATCTCCTATATCATACAAAAGGAAAAAATACCTGGACAAGCACAAGGAGAAAAGTAAGACCGAAGCAATAATTGCCCCTATGCCCGGTAAAATTATTGATCTGCTTGTTGAGGAAAATGCCGAGATAAAGGAAGGGGAGCCCATTCTCATTCTGGAAGCTATGAAAATGCAGAATGAGATAAGCTCAAATGTTACGGGCAAAATAAAAAAGATACTGGTAAAGCAGAATGATTCCGTAGCAAAAGATGATGTGTTGCTGGAAATAGAAAAGTAGGTTCACATTTTAACCCTGACTTTATTTATATAGTCGATAGCAAGGTCTTTATCAGTGGTATTGATAACCCCGATCATATAATTGGAATTGACCAGTATAAACAGCATGCCGTTAAAAAAATCATGTATTATGCGGATATTGCTCTCTTCGGTTATTTTATCCTCATTCAGCAAAGCTGAATAACTTTCCAGCATTGACTTTACTTCGGATTCGCTGTTCAGCTTGATGATAAACATTTTAAACTTTTCCTTCATATCATATTCGGCGGTGAAGGCTGAATGTAAAATGCTATAGCCCAGGAAGTCCCGTGCTATGTAACTTTCACTGTTGGCAATCTTCCCTTCGGGGGGAAAAAGGCCGAGCACCGGGGGCCATTTATTACCTGTATCCAGTGTATTATTAATTGCCGCGGCAATTTCCAGGAATGCTGCCTTATCAGCAAGAGAGTTACCGGATGAGCTCATTTTCACATAATACTGTCCGGTGAAAAAGTTCAGGACGCCGGGCTCATAATAGCCCTGCACGCCAACATCAACAAAATTGTAATCCGGCATTCTTTCGGCTGAATAAATGCCGAAGGCATTATCGGCTGAACTGTGCCTGTACAGTTCAACATTTATTGCTTTACCTTTATTATTGGTATAAACGGCAATGAATAAATTCTCAAAATCGTAAGCCAGGTAAATATCTGCAGCTCCGTCAATATATTCCCACAGTGTAACATTATCGTATACGATATCATTTATATCCGTTTTCCATCCTTTGATACCGGGGAAAAGACTACGGGGATTACCTTTAACGGCTATTGAGGCCAGCGAACAAAAAATAGCAAGAAATAAAAGATGTTTCTTCATTTTATAACAGTATAAATGGATTACTAAATTAAAAAAATATTCGATACTTACAGAGAGGGAGTTACTCTTTACGATTTGCTGCTGGTTGAAAACTTCTGAAAAATCAGTCCCCAAATTCCTCAAAAACATAATAGTTTTGGCAGTCGGAACGGTTTATGCAACTGCTTTATTAATTTCTTTCCGGCAACATATGGACATGTGGAAAAGAGTTATCTATACAGGTATTATATTTTGCTGTTTTCTGGCATTATTTTCCCTTAGCAACAGTCAGGATCACGCCGGGGCAAGGGATAACAGCATTCCAGATATGTATTTTGAAAAACAAATAATATCAGAATAATTATGTTAAATACGATATTTAAAGTATTTTATTTTTCTTTAATACTGACTTTTTTGGTAGGACCGGCAGAGGGTGAGGAGACAAAGATAATCGGACTGGCAGATGCGCTGGCCCTGGCCGCAAAAAATTTACACGATACCATTTCTGATGTTTATGCAGTAAGCATTAAGTCGGAATATTACACATGGATTTACAACCACAACAGGTTAAAGGTTTTAGATGAGAAAAAAGTATTATACAGTGATTTAATGGCAATAGCGGAGTTACATTATAAATCGGGTGAAATGGACATACAAGGCAAAGCGGGGGCTGAGATCGAATATTTAAAAGTTGAATTGCAGTACTCGGATGCCAGGAATGATATTTTTATTTCGGAGAATAACCTGATAAAGTTGCTGTTTACCGGTAGTGATATTCAGCCTGAGAGTGACAGCCTGGGGAAATATTACCTGGAGCCAGGCAGGATGGAAATGCCGGAAAGCGACAGCCTTACGAATGATTATTCCGGCTTTTTGCTGCAAGGGGAGTACACAAATCTGAAACTCCTGTTGAAGAAGTATGACGATCAGCTGGCATATTACGGGAAAATTTATGGTCTTTCGCAGTGCCTTATTGATGCTGCCAGGCTAAGGTACGAAAATGAAGATATAGAATATCTTGATTATACCGGACTGGTAAACGCGGCTATTGATTTAAAGCTTAAGTACCTGGAGACACTGAATTTATATAACCAGGCCGCAATTAAAATAGAATTATACATAAACAAAAATCTGCATAATGAAAAAAATTAGTACTGTTATCATTGTACTGCTTGTTATTTCATGCCATAACGGGAAGGTTGATAAGGTATCTGAAGATTCCCTGGCGGGTGCCGATACTTCACGCACTTTCCGCTGTAAAGGGTACTTTTCGCTTCATCCTGCGAGGTTGGCAACAGTAACAGTACCAATCAACGGTTTTATAAAGAAAATGTATTATAACACGGGAGATTATGTAAAAAAAGGATCATTGTTAGCGGTTTTAACTCACCAGGATTATATAAAAATCCAGGAGGATTATTTGGAAGCCAAAAATCAGGTTGATTATTATATTGAAGATTTCAAGAGGCAGGGTGAGCTGACACTTGAACACGCATCTTCAATAAAGAGAATGCAGAGGGCCCAAACTGATTACTGGGCCAATGAGGCCCGGTTAAGGGCCCTGAAGGCTCAGCTGGATTACATAGGCATAGATGCGAACAAGGTGGAGAAAGAGGGATTTACAAATACCATTAACATTTCTGCGCCTGTCAGCGGTTATATAACAGGGGTAGATGGCAATACAGGCAAGTTTATTGATTCATATGCCTTTATTTATGAAATAGCTGACATAGAAGAGTTATATATAAGCTTTGAATTGCCGTGCATGCTATATGACAAAATATATCAAAATATGCCCGTAAAATTTTCCTTGTCAGGGGGGAGCGGCACGCTGTCGGGTGCCACTATCAGGACTATAGGCCAGGTTTTTAATGCCCGCACAAATACCGTTAATATAATTGCACAGCCCGATTCCGTTAATAAGATGTTCAGGCCGGGGATGAATGTTGAAGTAGTAATAACGCCGGGTAAAAATTTAAAAAATCAATAACTTCCTTTTGCAGAACCAGATATTTTTTTGTTACATTCTATCATTCAACATATAGAAGTTGTATATTTGTCAGGTATAATATTCTTTGACCCTAATCAATAAATTATTACTGCATATGGAAACATCTAATAATCAAACTCATGAAACCAGGGACTATAAACATAGCAGTCCTGGAAAAGAAACTGGAAAAGAAACCCGTCTGGTTCTATTAATTGTAATAGCGGCCCTGGCTGTCCTCATACTAGTTATGGGATATTTTTTATACAGTTTTTCGAAGGATCTTAAGAAAACTGAGGAAGCTAATATGCTTCTGAAGGAACAAAAAGTTGAGCTTGAGAATAAATTAAACTCGCTGATTGTTGAATATGATTCGTTGATGACTACTAATGACAGCATTAACAATCTGCTGTCTGTTGAACAGGAAAAAATCAGGAGGTTGCTTAAGTACCGTGCTTCGGATGCAACTAAAATAAAAATGTACACCAAGGAGCTTGAAACCTTGCGCGAAGTTATGAGAAGCTATATTGTACAGATCGATTCACTTAATATGAAAAACCAGGAGCTGACGGCCGAAAATGTTATGGTAAGATCAAGGCTGCGTGAATCGGAAAGTGACAGGGAAGCCTTATCAAGGCAGGCGGAGCAGTTGTCTTCACAGGTTCAGCTGGCTTCGGTGCTTACTGCGAAGGATGTTGTTGTTTATCCTTTAAACAAGAGCAGCAAGGTAAAGGATAAAATAAGCAAAGTTGAAAAGATAAAGGTATGTTTTACTGTCAGGGAGAACAATGTTGCCGGGCCGGGGACAAGGGATATTTATATGAGAATTATAAGGCCTGACGATGTCGTTCTGGCATCTGACGGGGGCAATCTTTTTGAATACAATGGAGAGCAGGTAGTATACTCTGCAGTAAGGCAGCTGGAATATGAAAACAAGGATATGGATATGTGTATCTTCTGGGAAAACGCGGAGATGCTTATTCCCGGAATATACACTGTCATTCTTTATTGTGAAGGTTATGAAATAGGATATACCACATTTGCACTAAAATAGCTTTTAGATGATGTGGTTTATAATAAAGGGACTGCATCAATTTTAAGATGCAGTCCGTTTTTTTTATTATTTTGTTAACTTAGTGATTGGAGGAAATTATTAATAAAGTTATTTTTTGTTATGAGAATAGGAATTGTTATTGGAAGAATCGGGGGCGTTGATGGAGTTGCCCTCGAGACAGAAAAGTGGATAGAGGTTTTAAAAAGGATGGGGCATGAAATATTCATTTTATCGGGGCAGTATGAGGAGAGGAAGATGAATCATGAGTTTGAGACGCTTATTCCCGAGATGTCTTTCTTTTCTCCTGAAAGTTACTGGGGCCAGAAGAAGGCCTTTTTTCATCCTGACGCTGATATTGATGAGTTGCTCGAGCATATTGATCTCTATTCCAAGGTAATATACAAAAGGATTGTAGACTGGCTTGATCATAGAAAAGTCGAATTGCTGATTTCCGAAAATGCTTCTGCTTTACCGTCTCATCTCGAAATGGGGATAGCAATAAAGAAGGTAGTAAAAAGGTCGGGGTTACCCACAATTACTCACGATCATGATTTTGCATGGGAAAGGGGAGGAAGGTATGTTTCTCCGCACCAGAAGATAAATGAGCTTATAGAAGATACTTTTCCTTTGCGCATGCCGAATTCTGTTCATGCTGTGATAAATACACATGCTGCGGAAACGCTGAAGGAAAAATACAACAGGGGTTCGGTTAATGTGCCCAATGTTATGGACTTTGACAAGCCCTTTGGAGTAATAAACGATAAGAATATATGCCTGCACAGGAACCTGGGCTATGATGAGGACAGCATAATGCTTTTCCAGATCACAAGGATTGTAAGGCGAAAAGGTATAGAAGTGGCAATTAAGCTTATTGACAGATTAAAGGACAAAAGAATAAAACTGGTAATTACGGGCAACTTTAATGATGATGCCGGCAGCAAATACTATATGGAGCTTATTGAGCTGATACATAAGCTTAAGCTGGGGCAGCAGGTTTCTTTTGCATATCATCTTTTTAACAACAAGGGTTTAACATCGAGGAACGGGGATTTAAATTATTCATTATCCGATGCATATGCCCAGGCCAGGGCATGCACATATTTCAGCACCTATGAAGGGTTTGGTAACGCATTTGTTGAGGCAATACTGGCAAGGCGGCCTATTTTTGTAAACAATTATAAACCGGTATACTGGCCTGATATTGGCAGTAAAGGGTTCAGGGCTGTTATGCTGGAGGATAACAACCTCACTGATAAGGCAATTGAAGAGATGAAGGAAGTAATATATAATGAAGAGCTGGCAAAGGAAATTGCTGAACATAATTATGTTCTTGGCAAAAAGTATTTTTCATACGATACTTTGGAGGAAAAGCTGGAAGAACTTATTGATAAGGCGGTGAAAGCCGGCAAATAAACTAAACAAAAATCAAATCCGATATTATATAATCCGAGATAAATTTCCCCTTGTCTGTAAGTCTGAGTATGTTTATGTCCTTAATCATGGTTTTGGCAGATAGAAATTTTGTGATTCGGGCTGACAGGTAAGCGGAATATTCTGTGCCGAAGGTATTTTCGATGTATTTCAGGTCTGCTCCCCACATGGTTCTTAGCGAGGTAAGCAAATAATCATTGAACCTGGTTTTTATGCCGAGTGTTTCCTTTTCAGTAAAGGGAAAACCTTTATTAATTCCGTCAATATATTTTTTATTGTCTGCAATATTCCATTGGCGTGAAATAAGGTTATATGAATGTGCTGACGGACCCAGACCCAGATATTTTTTTTGTTTCCAGTAGTTAGTATTGTGTCTCGAATATAAGCCCTCTTTTGCAAAATTTGAGATCTCATAATGGATGAATTTGTTTTTACGGGTAATGTTCATGAGTATTTCATACTGTTTAAGGCTTTCATCTTCAGTTGGGCGGGTAAATTTGCCTTCGCTCAGGTATTTATAAAATGCTGTTCCCGGCTCAAAGGTCAGGTGATAAGCTGAGATATGCGGCACATCAAGGTTTATTGCATGCCGCAGGTTTGCTGTCCATTTACCTGCTGTCATCCCCGGGATACCATAAATAAGGTCAATGCTTATATTTGAGAATCCTGCTCTTTGTGCATCTTTCACACATTGTACGGACTGCAGGGAATTATGGCGGCGGTTCATAAGTGCAAGGTCGGCATCGTTAAATGACTGGACGCCAATACTTAAACGATTTATTATTGTACTTTTTCTTAATTCATTGAGATAATCAGTGGTCAGGTCGTCGGGATTTGCTTCAAATGTTATTTCGGCATCAGGGGCAAGCCTGAATTTTTCTGATAATTTGGCAATTACCAGGTTTATTTCAGGTATTTTTAATATTGAAGGTGTTCCGCCACCGAAATATATTGTTTCTGCAGGTTCATTAACAAGATAATTTTCCCTCAGGTCAATTTCTTTGATCAGGGCATCAAGAAAAGCATTTATATTGCCAGTATGTATGGAGCGGTGAAAATCGCA
>CAYWUI010000004.1:78269-81758 GCA_964461435.1 uncultured Bacteroidales bacterium
GCAGAAATCAATAATTATTATTTGCGGACCGGGTATGGTGTTGCATTGTCGGATATCAGGAATCCTTTATAATTGTGCTTTTTAACAATACTATGTGCCCAGTTGCAAAGTTCTTCGCAGGAGCTGTTACTAAGGCTGCGGGGGACGCTGAGTTTCGACCAGCCCTGGCCGGGCTTTGAGATAAATATATGTTTTTTCATTTCAATAATGATTATTACATAATCAAATTATAAGATTATAATATAATCAAATATTTTGATATTACAAATATTTACGGTCATTTTTTAATAAGTAGTGGCATAAATTTTGTAATAAGTAAATTGGGTTAATTAAAAGGTATTAATAATTGGTTTTGCATATATTTAGGCTAATTATTAAGAAAATTAACAATATTATAATATATTTGACTTGTCGCTAACTATTTGGTACTATGGGAAATTTTAACCGGATTGCAGAAAAGAAGATAAAAGAGGCAATTGAAAAGAAGGAGTTCGAAGACCTTGAGGGCTTCGGCAAGCCTGTTGACAACTCGGAATATTTTAGTGTTCCCGGGGAGGAGAGAATAGCTTTTCATATACTGAAAAATGCGGGGGTAGTACCTGAGGAGTTAAAAATCAGAAAGAAAATTGATTATCTGATAAAGAAAATTAAGGATTGCCAGGATCATAATGAAAAAGAGGGGCTCAAAAGTGAGCTGAACCTTTTATATACGGAGTTCGAGTTAGCTATGGAGCAGAGAAAAGCAAAAAAGATAAGGTAGCTTTTTTATACCCCCGGGATTGTAACCGTTACCAGTCGTATATTAAACGCCATATTCATCAGCTATTTACCGATATATTAATGCCTTTTGCCGAATTCTTGTTTTTTTCCTTTACATTGCATTGTACTTTTGGCATAAAAATAAAAAAATGGAAACAAAACATTCAGACAAAAGGCTTATTGCAGGATTATTAATTATCCTGGCCGGGGCATTAGTGCTGGCAGGTAATTTCTTCATAGACAAGGAAGGCGGCCTTTATCACAAATTATACCGCTGGGAGCTTATTATTGCAGGTGTAGGATTTATTGCTTTAATAGCAAGTGAGAATAAGGGCACGGGAATTATGCTTATCGCAGTCGGCGGTACCTTGTATTTATACAGGGAGATCAAGGACAAATATGTAGATATTGATTTCTGGCAGGTGTTTGTTCCTGCAATAATAATTCTGGTCGGACTGCTGTTAATTTTTCGCAGGAAAGGGCTGATAATAAGTGACAGGGAACTCAGAGAGTCAGGCGATGATTATATTGATGATATATCAATTTTCGGGGGAGGTGATAAGATTATAACCTCCGGTAACTTTAAAGGCGGGAAGGTAACTGCAATTTTCGGAGGGTCTAATTTGAATATGACAGGTGTAAAATTAGCTGAAGGGACTCAATATATTGACGTTTTTGCCGTGTTTGGAGGCATGTCAATGGTAGTCCCTGAAGACTGGGATATTAAGATCCAGGTAGTTTCGATATTCGGGGGATTCAGCGATAAGCACAGGATATCCAAAGCAGAAAAAGAAAATAAGAAGAAATTAATAATAAAAGGGCTGGTTATTTTTGGAGGGGGTGAAATTAAGTCTTTCTAGGTATTTAATGATCAATTTGTGCTAAATACTATATTCGGTAACAGAAGATATTTGTTCACATATTTAATGCTGTGGGTATTCATTTCGGCTATCCATAGCATTATCCTTTTATTGAGCCGTAAGTTTTCACTGGATATATTGCTTACCGAGGGATTATTATCAAATTTCCTGCTTGGATTATTCGGAATAGGATTATGGATTTCTATTTTTTACAGTAATATCAAGCATCAGGCCTTATTTACAAAAATCATCAATCACATCCTGCTTATCGTCATTTTCCTGGGATTATGGATGCTTATTAATTACCTTATTTTAAGTTCGTCATTCAAAAATGACAGCGGGTATATATATTATCTGAAATCATCAATACCATGGCGGCTGGGCAATGGTTTTCTTTTTTACGGGATGATAATTCTAGCTTACTATTTATTGATTTTTTATCAGAACTTCAGGGAAAAGGTAGTTAAGGAGTCTGAGCTGAAGACGCTGATAAAAGAATCGGAGCTTACATCTCTGAGATCCCAGATAAATCCACATTTTATATATAACAGCCTCAACTCTATCAGTTCACTGACAATTATCAGTCCGGATAAAGCACGGGAAATGGTAATCAAGTTATCCGAGTTTCTCAGGTATTCGATATCACAGAAAGATGAGCAGATGACCACCTTAAGGGAGGAATTACTGAATCTAAGGAGATATCTCGATATAGAGAAGATACGGTTTGGCGACAGGCTTATTGTGCTGGAAAATATTGATAACCAATGCATGAATAAGAAGCTGCCCGGACTGATTCTTCAGCCGCTTATTGAAAATGCTGTCAAGTATGGTGTTTATGAGAGCATTGAGAGCACGGAAATAGAAATCGTCACAAGCTGCAATGCCGTGGCTTTAAAAGTGAAGATAAGAAATGATTACGACCCTGATTTTGTTTCAAAGAGGGGTGAGGGTATAGGATTAAATAATATACGGAGCAGGCTTGGCATAATATACAGGAATGATAATCTTGTTACTATAAATAAAACAGGTAATATATTTGAAGTAATTGTTATCTTCCCGCAGTGAACCCGGGTGTGACAGTAAATCAGAGTGAATATGGAGAACAATATTAATGCAATAATCATCGAGGACGAGGAGCTTTCCAGGAAGCTCATCATAAGTTATTTAAAAGACTTTAAAGACATAAATATTATAAGGGAGTGTGCCAATGGTTTTGAAGGGATAAAGGCCATCAATGATCTTAATCCCCAGCTTGTTTTTCTGGATATCCAGATGCCCAAGTTAAATGGCTTTGAGATGCTGGAGCTGCTGGATACCACTCCGGAAATAATATTTATAACTGCCCACAATGAATATGCGATAAGGGCATTTGAACACAATGCTGTGGATTACCTGATGAAGCCCTACTCAAGGGACAGGCTTATTGAAGCTGTAAAAAAGGCTATAGTAAGGATCAGGTCAAAGCAGCCCGTCAATGAAAATATTGAAAAGCTAATAAGCCAGCCTCTTGGCAGTAAAATTGAGCGTATTGTTGTCAGGACAGGTTCGAAGATCAAGGTGATACCGGTCGGCAGGATTCAATACCTGGAGGCCCAGGACGACTATGTCATGATTTATACCGAAGACAGCAAGCACCTGAAGCAGGCGACGATGAAATTCTTTGAAACGAACCTTGACCCAAACCAGTTTATCCGTGTCCACCGCTCCTACATGGTGAAGATTGACCAGGTGGTGCAGCTTGAGCCATATGAGAAGGACAACTATGTAGCCAGGCTGAAGAGCGGGGTCCTGGTAAAGGTTAGCAAAAGCGGGATGAAGAATTTAAAGGAAATATTAAATTTTTAGCCTGCATTCTGCCTGCTGCTTCCGT
>CAYWUI010000004.1:81858-101579 GCA_964461435.1 uncultured Bacteroidales bacterium
TGCCTGCCGTTTCCGTCTGCCTGCTACCTTAAAATCATTCCACTATTCTTTCCCTTTTACTTTTTGCTGTTGACAGGGAGTATGCTTTCTTCTGGATGACGGTAGTTATCCTGTACATTACGGGCACAATGATAAGTGTAAGAAATGTAGCAAAGGATAGTCCGAATATTACAGTCCACGATATAGGGCCCCATATGCCTGTCATTACTCCGCCGATATAGAGTTTGGGGTTGAATGTTCTTAAAAGGGATTCGAAGTCAATATTTAATCCTATAGCCATAGGAACAAGGCCGAGTATGGTTGTTATTGCCGTCAGCAGTACGGGGCGCAGTCTTGTTTTGCCGCCCTGCACTATACATTCGGTAGCGTTTTTCAGCGGCAGGAAAGCATTGTCTGCCAGTCCGAGCTCCCTTCGCTTTCGCAGTTTCAGCAATTCTATATAGTCAATAAGTACGATAGCGTTATTCACTACCACTCCGGCCAGGGATACTATACCCACGCCTGTCATGGTAACGATAAAGTCCATTTTGAATGCTGCAATACCGCCGAATACGCCTATTGTGCTGAACACGACGCTGGCAATAATAATAAAAGGTCTTACGATGGAGTTGAATTGTGTCACAAGGATTAACATTATCAGGGCGATAGCAATCAGAAAGGCCCTGCCCAGGAATTCCATCGATTCATTCATATCTTCCTGCTCACCTGTGAACTTATAATTATACCCGGCAGGCATATTATAGTCGGCAAGCAAGGTTTTTATCCGGTTAATGATATTGTTTGCGTTATAGCCGGGAACAACGTTGGAGTAAAGTGTAATAACCCTGTCGAGGTCTTTTCGTTTCACCGCTCCGTATGTTGAGCTATAGTTAAAATCTGCTACTGCCGATATGGGTATGCTCAGCCACTTGCCCTGGTTGTTCATAAACACTATCTTCTGGTTCATCAGGGCGGAGACGTTATTTTTAAATTTATCAAGCGATCTCAGCTGGATAGGATATTCATCTTCGCCGATCTTGAAATCCGATATCTCCCTGCCGAAGAGTGCTGTTCTTATTGTACTGGCTATCTGTGCCGTTGACATTTCAAGTCTCCTGGCCTTATCCCTGTTGATAGTAACCAGCATTTCGGGCATACCAAGGTCGAGGTCCATCTGCAGGCTTTCGATACCTTCTATTTTTGCACTTTCAATAATCTGCATGAGCGTGTCGGCAACATTTATAAGCTTTTCATAATCTTTGCCGGAAACTTCAATATTTATTGCTTTTCCCGTAGGGGGGCCCATGCTGTTTTTCTCAAATGTCACTTCCACTCCGGCATACCTGTTTGACAGGGAGTCATTAAGCTCTTTCATTATCTTCCTGGTATTGATGCCCTGCCTGTACTGGTAGTCTGTAAATGATATGGTCATGAGGCATTTATTATCCCTGTTTGCAAACCAGTCCATGTCATTCTCAAGCACCGCCCCTTCGCCTACATTCAGCAGTTTTGATTTAATTATCGAATTATATGGATGAACGATATTATCGACATCTTTTTCGAATTTTTCAGAAAACCTGTTTGTCGCGTCGATGTCGCTGCCCACAGGAAGCTCTGCAAGTATATTAATATAATCAGGGTCATTGTCCGAGAAGAACAGGACATTGGGACTTCTGATTAAAAAGAAAACTATTGCAAGTACCAGGAGCAGGAATGTGCCTGCCACGAACCAGACGGGATTAAGGCCTTTGAGGGCAAACACGAGCACTTTTTGATATGCGGATTCCAGGCGGGCAAGAAAAACATCCTTAAACCATCTTCCAAGGGCATTGAAAAGGAAGAGGTTAAGGATGGTGACGCCAAGTGCTATAACTGACAGGTTGGCCACGGTATATATTTTCAAAATGTAGCATAAGGCAGCCAGTGCGGCCAGCACAAGGGCTACTCTAACAGCAAGCTTCCTGTTAACAGTATCTTTATACTCGTCCTTTTTAATAAAGGATGATGAGAACACGGGAATGATGACAAGGGCGACAAACAGTGAGGAGGTAAGCACAATGATAAGTGTTATGGGCAGGTATTTCATGAATTCGCCGACAATGCCCTTCCAGAAAGCCAGGGGCAGGAAGGCGGCGAGGGTTGTTGCCGTGGAAGCTATAATAGGTACGGCTATTTCTCCCACTGCCTGCTTTGCAGCCTGGTACTTTGTATAGCCCTGGTGCACGAAGCGGTATATATTTTCCACAACAACTATGGCGTTGTCCACGAGCATTCCCAGTGCCAGGATAAGGCTGAACAGCACTATCATGTTCACCTGGAAGTTAATAAGTTCGAGTACGATAAATGAGAGGAACATTGACAGCGGAATTGCCAGTCCGACGAACAGGGCATTTCTTGTGCCCAGGAACAGGAACAATATGGAGATCACAAAGATCATGCTCATTATCATGCTGTTTTCAAGGCTGTTAAGCTGGTCTTTTACAATTTCCGACTGGTCATTGGTTATGGTGAGATGCAGGTCATCGGGAAAGACATTTTCCTTCTCCACCTCTGCTAATATATTCTCAATTTTCTTTGTCGCCGACAGCAGGTTCTCACCGCCTTTTTTAACAACCTGCAGTGAAACCACGGGCTGTCCGTTCAGCCGTGTGTAGCTCGTAGGAGCTTCGTAGGTGTCAACAACTTCTGCCAGGTCGCGCAGGTAAACGATATTTCCCTGGTCTCTTTTTACTATAATATTTTTTATCTGGTCAATATTTTCAAACTCGCCAACCGTCCTTATTGAGCGGCGCGTACCCTCCATTTTCAGTTCGCCTCCTGATATTGACATATTTTCAAACATAATGGCATTGGCTATATCATCGAAGCTGAGCTGTGTAGCCTCGAGTTTCAGCAGGTCTACGTTTATCTGTATTTCCCTTTCACTTATTCCTGTGATATCCACCTTTGAAATTTCCGGTACGGTTTCGATTCTTTCCTCGAGTGTTTCGGCGTATTTTTTAAGTTCGGTAGTGCTATAGTCACCTGACAGGTTAATGTTCATTATGGGGAATTCCGAGAAGTCAATATCGGAGACTATGGGGTCTGAAGGCAGGTCATTGGGAAGCTCCGAGCTGGCGTAGTCGACGGCCTTTTTCACCTCATCTTCGGCCGTTTTAATGTCGACATCAGGATTAAATTCCACGAGGATAAAGGATATATCCTGGGTTGATGTGGAAGTAATATTCTTGATACCTTTTATTGGTTCTATTTCCTTCTCTATAGGTCTGGTCACAAGGTTTTCCATATCTATAGGAGGGTTCCCGGGGTAAATTGTCTGTACCATTATCCAGGGTAATGCAATATCGGGAAACAGCTCCTTGGGCATGCTTCTGTATGAATACAGGCCAAAGACAATGATTATGAAAGTCATCAGGAAGATTGATGTCCTGTTCTTGAGGGATAAGGTAGTAGGCTTAAATTCCCTTATAACTTTCTCATTAAGATTCTTTATTTCTTTATCCAAGCTCATCGTTTAATATTTGATTTTTTGTGGCAGATTATTTGTTTGAGATTTTTACTTCAGTGCCTGCGGAGACCGTATTATAACCTTCGACAATCACTTTTTGTCCGGGTGTCAGTCCCGATTTAATTACCGATTCATTATTATAAGTCTGTCCGGTTACGACATATACTTTTTTAGCTGTCGCCTTATTGTCTTTTTCTGCGGCTATAAACAGGAACTCTTTGAAGTTGCCCGCTGCAGTTTTTATTATATCTTTCTTAATAATATTTGAAGGTACTATCATTGCGGAGTCTATGGTAAGGTCATTTATTTTGAGCGATACAAACATATTGGGTTTAAGTTTATTATTTGTATTATCGAGGCGCACCTCAACCGTGAAGGTCCTGTTTGCGGGGTTTATGACGTTCCCCGTCCTGTATATGGGCACGTTCATTTTCATGTCCGCATATGTGGGCACGGTGACTGCGACTATCTTACCTTTGCTTATTGAGGGCAGGTATGTTTCCGACACCTCCGCGGTAATTTTTAGCTTTGAAAGATTCACGAGCTCCAGTATTCGAAAACCGGGAGCTCCCAGCTCCCCTTCCTTCTGGTATATTTTGTCTATTAGTCCGTCAAAGGGGGCGCGGATATTTGACATTTCAAGCTGTGCCTGGAGTGTTTTCAATCTTGCTTCGGCCTGTTCGTATGAACTTTTTGCTTCAAGGTATTGCAGTTCGGAGCCTATATTTTGTTCCCACAGTGATTTCTGTTTGTCGTACAGCTTCCGGGCCAGTTCGAGGCCTGTTTTCACTTCCTGTATCGAACTCTGCGTGACATCGGTATTCAATTCGACAAGAAGCTGTCCTTTTTGTACCCTTTCTCCTTCCCTGAAATATATTTTCTTTATCTGCCCTCCCATTTCAGGACTTATATATGCATCTTCAACTGCCTCGATATTGCCCTGCACTTCGATATAATGTTTAAAGGGTTCATATATTATTTCCTTTGTTACTACCGGCACCATGAATTCGCTATTGATAGTTGCAGTATCCTTATTAAGCTTATGCTCGAGCTTATTTATGGCCTGGTTGATCCTGGATATTTGCTCTTTTTTAAATATTATTTTTTTCCTTATTGACTCCGGATTATTTCCACAGCCTGATACTACTGAAATGACTGCTGCTATAATTAATATTTTTTTCATTATTGATTATTATTGAATGTTACAGGTTATTTAATAATTTATCGTAATTAAGTTTTGAATTCAGGAGTTCCAGTATGGAGTTAGTATAATTTGAGCTGCTGTTCAGGTACTGGTTATGAGCCTGTGTTAAATCGAGGCTTGAAGCCATTCCTTCTTTATGTTTGATAAGTGTTTTCTGGTATATTCTTTTTGACAGGTCTATATTGAACTGTTCATTTTTGAGTTTCTCTATTGACCTGTCAAGGTCGAATGCTGCCTGCCGGATGCTCAGGTTAATATTCTCGGTGGCCATTTCTTTGAGGTTCCTGGTTTTTTCAAGTTCTATCTTTGCCTGCTGTATTTGCGCATTTCTCTGGCCGCTGGAAAATATGGGTATGTTAACATTCACTCCGAGAATATGGTTGATTGTAAAATCAAAGTCGGCCTTATTTGTCTTGTCGGTATATGAATAGAAGGCAGACACCACGGGCAGGTATTTTGAACGTTCCCTTTTAAGGCTAAGCTCTGATAACCTCTCCTGCGTTTCCAGCAGTTTATAGTCAATATTATCCGAGATGTTAAAGTCCCCGTATGAGGGGTCCTCAATATCGACCGACACAAGAAATTCCTCAAAGCTCTGCGTAAGTTTAATGTCGGCATCGAGGTTGAGGCCCAGCAGTATCTTAAAGAGCTTGTATGACAGTTCTATTTGCTGCTCAAGGGTTCCTGCCGCATTCCTGGTATTTCTCAATGTAAGTTCAATCTGGTCCACTTCCGTATCTTCGATGAAGCCATTTTTATTCATTATCCTGAACTCTTTGAGTGTGGAGCGGAGGTTCATCATCGAGGTGTCAAGAATAGCTTTGTTCTTTTCGAGCGCCAGTATCGAGTAATATGATGATGACACTGTCTGTTTGATATCCATGTCATTTTTCTCTTTGGCATTTTCCGATAACATAAGAAAGGTCTTTGACGCCTGCAGTCCGACAATATACTCGCCGCTAAATACAAGCTGGGATACCGTTAGGCCGTAGGTTGTGGAGTTTTTGACAGCTATGGCGGACTCCGCGGAGCTCATACTTTCGCCAAAAGAGGAGAAAGCCCCGGGGTGCAGGGAATCCAATATAACAAACAGGGGGACCATCTGTTCGCCAAAATTTATTGTGGGGATTTCGCCCGGTATATGCTGGTAGCTCACTGCTCCGGATACCTGCGGGAGCCCCATTGCTGTGGTTTCCCATACCTGCTTCCTGGATTTCTTAATATCAAGCAATGTGTTTCGCGCTTCATAATTATGGTTTAGAGCATATTCGCGGGCTTCCTGCAATGTAAAGGAATAAACACTATCGGCCTGGCTATAACAGAGACTGGCAAAAAATACAATGCCGAACAGCAGTTTTTCTCTCAGTTTCATTTTAAGATTATTTTAATTTAAAGTCGTTAAGCTTAACACATTAAATCACTATTCCGAAAGAGTGCAAAGATATACTTCTATTATTAGCAGATAAAACTTAAATCGGCAAAATCCCCTAAATTGTCGGTGAAAGTTTTACAGAATATTGTAATTAAAAATAATAATAGATAAATTTGTTAATAATAAAGCTACCAAACCATGATCATCGCACCTATCAAAGAAACACTGCATACGCCGTCAGTAAATATTTTTAGTGACGATAACCTGATTGTTGTAAGCGGCACCTCGAGGCTCGAGGATCCTTCGATTTTTTACCAGCAGCTGGCAGAATTGTATGAAGAATACTGCAAGGCATTTAAACAAAAAGTGATACTGGACTTTAATCTAAGTTATATTAATACCAGCTCATCAAAGTGGTTATTTCATATATTAAAAAATTTACAGGTAAAATACTCTGAGGATAAGCAAATGGTTATTAACTGGTATTATGAAGAAGATGATGACATAATACAGGAAGCGGGCGAGGTCTTCCAGTCGCTCCTGAACATACCTGTAAATCTTATTCCTATTGAGTAAACGTTAAAATTTCATTTTTAATTAAATTACCGTAATTTTATTTACCTCTGTCAAATTTAAAATTTACAGTTAATGAAAACTTCAGGATATTATTTTTTACTTGTTTGTGCTTTGTTAAGCCGGTTGTCGGTTGCGCAGAAAGATGAAACAAGAAGGCTGGAGCCGTTCATAAGGATTGATATTTCCGATAAGGTGCTGGTGCAGCTTGTGAAGGCGGACGAAGAGTCGCTTGAGATAAAGATCCAGCGTGCCGAAGCCTCAAATGTTATCGCTGATGTCACCGATAATACGCTGAAGATTCGTGTTGAAGTCCCTCCCCGCGATTACGGGAAAGTAAATTTAATATTAAAGTACAGGCATATTGATGAGATTAAGGTCTCGGACATGGCCGAAGTATCGTCGGTATCGTTGATAAAGACAGATACGCTGCGTGTAATCCTTAAGGGTGGGGGTAAGGCGTATTTGGATCTTGACCTGGCATATCTTGACAGCAGGATTCTTGAGGGAGGGGTTCTTTCAGCAGAGGGTCATGCTGTCTCACAAAATGTTTTTGTCGCGACATCGGGGGCGCTTTCAGCCTTTAATCTCGAAAGCGATATCGTGAAAGTTAAGGCAGCAACGGGAGGCATCGCCAAGGTGCATGCCGGCAGGTCGCTTGTTGCCGATGCACAGACAGGAGGTTATATATCATACAAGGGTGATCCGGGGGAAAAAATCGTCAACAGCGGCACGGGAGGCAAGATTGTTAAGTCCGATTGAGCAGCTTTATTTTATCTTTTTAAGGTACGATTCTGCGACGAGCAGGTCCGAGGGGGTAGTAATTTTGATATTTTCCTTATTCCCGTCAACAAGGTTAATGGTGTGGCCCAGGCTTTCTACCACGCTTGCGTCGTCGGTAAATTCAGGTCTATAGTCCTGTTTAAAGGCTTCCTGCAGGAGCATGCACTGAAAAACCTGGGGTGTCTGGATAAGCTTAAATTTTGAGCGGTCAACGGGGCGGTTGCCGGACTTATCTATGGCACGCATGGACTCGGGAATTTCAATTGCAGGAATGGCATTACCCGAGGATGCGGCTTTTTTAAAGCACCTTTTTATAGTGTCGAGGCTTACAAGGGGCCTTACGCCGTCATGGACAGCTACCAGCCAGTCTTTGCCCTTTATTTTTGACAGTCCGTTTTTCACGGAATAGAACCTGGTGATGCCTCCCTGGACGGTGTCATGTTCGTAATTGAACTTGTAGTCCCTGCAAAGTTTTTTCCATAATTTGATCTGTGTTTTGGGGAGGACTATAATAATTTTTATGGAATTATCGTGGCGGTGGAATTTTTTTACGGTGTGCATAAGTATGGGAAACCCGTATATAGGGAGGAACTGCTTGGGTGTATCGGATTTCATCCTTTTCCCCCGTCCACCTGCTACTATGATAACTACTTTTTTCATAGAAATAAGAACCGGTTAAATTTTAAAATATTTATTTTTATTAAAAAATATTAAATGGCGCTTAATATATATAATCAAAAAAATATCAAATGGTGCTCAATAAAGATATAATAAACTTTTTAAAAGCTCTAGGCAAAAATAATAATAGAGAATGGTTTAATGCAAACAAATCGTTATTTAATAAGCTCAAACTGGAATTTGAGACGTATATACAGCTCATTATTAAGAAGGTACATGAGTTTGACAAGAGCATAGGGGTGCTTATGGCAAAGGATACCATTTACAGGATATACAGGGACATAAGGTTTACACATGACAAGACACCTTACAAAACAAACTTCGGGGCTTATATATCGAGGGGAGGCAGAAGCGGGGGTTATGCAGGGTATTACCTGCACATTGAACCGGGTGCGTCGATGCTTGCCGGGGGCTTGTATATGCCGCCGCCTGACATTTTAAAAGCTGTACGGACCGAGATCTATGAGAACATAGAAGAGTTTAAGGATATAATTGGCAGCAGGGACTTCAGCAAATACTTCAAAGAAATATGGGGTGAAAAGTTAAAATCCGTGCCGCAGGGTTTCCCGGGAGACTTTGAAGATGGCGAGCTGCTGAAATTCAAGCACTATACCGTATCTGTAGACCTGACAGATGAGGAGGTAGCGGATGAAGGGTACACGGAGACGGCGATAAAGGTGTTCAAGGCACTTAAGCCTTTCAACATGTTCCTCAATAATGCTATTGAGAATATGTAGCTAAAACCTTATAGAATATTACTGCTATGCAAATAACAAATCCCGCGGCGAATATCCTGTGCAGCCACATCATTGTAAAGTGCATCCTGTCAAGACTCAACATTCCACCTGAAACAAGTAAACCAATAATTGAAAGAATAGCTAAAATCAGGAACGCAGTAAAGGATACACTTAGCCCGTAGTTACCCGTATAACTGACAAGAACAAATGATATAAATATGACAAATCCCAGTGTTGCCAGCTTATGGATTGTAAGAAGGGCAGAATTATATGGTTTGCCTGTTTTATGAAGGATAAATCCCATTATCATAGTAATCAATATTAATGCAATATTGATCATTACTTTTGTAGTAATTCCCGGTTGCATAATATTTACGGCAATTATTTTTTCCTGATAAGGTCATTGGCCAGCTTCAGCAGGTTTTCGGTATTTATGGGCTTGCTGACGTAGCCGTCGCATCCTGCCCCGAAGCACCGGACCTTTTCTTTGGGCTGGGCGTATGCAGTCTGCGCTATTATCGGGATATGTTTATTTATCTTTTTTATCTGCCTTGTAGCTTCAAAGCCGTCGATGAAGGGCATTTTCATATCCATGAGGATAAGGTCTATTTTTTTCCCTGAGGTGACAATGTCTATAGCTTCCTGTGCCACGCGGGCCCAAATAAAGTGAGCCTGGCTTTCTTTTTTAAGTGCATTTTGCAGGTAGAGCCAGTCATTTTCCTCGTCGTCGACGATCATGATGATCTTGTTTTTTAATTCGGGGTATTTCATGATGATTTAAGATTATATATTTAAAATTCTAAATTCCGGGTTAAAAATTTTTTTCCCTTTCCGACTCTTTCCATGCCAGGGCTGCGGCGCCTAGTACAGCTGCATTCTTGTCTATGAGTGAGGAAAGCAGCACCCTAACCTTGTTCCTGAATATGGGGAACAGGTTTTCGTCGAGGGCCTTTCTTGTCGGGTTGATTATTAGCTCCCTGGCCTGGCTCAGCCCGCCCAGCAGGAATATTGCTTCCGGACTGGTATGGGCGACGATGTCGGCCAGTTTTGATCCCAGTATTCTGCCTGTATATTGGAATGCTTCGACTGCCAGGGGGTCACCTTTTCTTGCGGACTCGGTGATCATCTTTGCCGAGAGGTTGTTATAGCTGAACTTGCGGAGCTCGCTGTCAATTGTTCTTTCCGCCATAAGCCTGAAGATCGTCCTTTTCAGTCCGGTTGCCGAGGCATATGTTTCGAGGCATCCCTTCCTTCCGCATCCGCAGTCGCGGCCCCTGAGCTTGACATTGACATGGCCCAGCTCGCCTGCAAATCCGGAATAACCGTACACAATTTCACCGTTCACAACAATGCCGCTTCCCAGTCCGGTCCCCAGTGTAATGACAACGAAGTTTTTCATCCCTTTTGCGCCGCCGTAGATCAGTTCGCCCAGTGCCGCGGCATTGGCATCATTTGTGAGGACGATAGGTATGTTGCCGTAATAGTTTTTAAACTTGTCAACAAAGGGTATTATACCTTTCCAGTTCAGGTTGGGCGGATTTTCGATCGTTCCTTTATAGTAGTTGCCGTTGGGGGCGCCGATGCCTATACCCACTATTGACAGGTCATCATTTATTGATTGGTAGGAGTTCTCAATATGGGAATGCAGGTTCTCGATGTAGGCATTGAATTCCTTGTATGTGGAGGTACTTAGAAAATCTTCGTCAAGACAGTTCCCTGCCCTGTCAATTATTCCGTACTTGGTGTAGGTTCCCCCGATGTCAATTCCAATTACTACTTCTTTCATAATATAAATATACTAATAAATATTATCTATTGAGTTAAGGGCAAAGGCATATGCGCCGATTGCAACAGCCTTGCTTGTTCCCAGCCTTGATATCCCTATCCCTGTCCTTTTCAGGGGGTCGTATTTCACTTTTTCACTTGTGCCGGGGATAAGTATCTCGCGCTGCTCTCCCATTATGAAGAGGTCTCTCTGGGTGTCATCCTCAAGGTTAAATGCTTTAATTACCAGGCGGTTCATTTTTTCTCCCTTGTATGACAGTATATGTCCGTTCATCTCATCAATTATTCCTGGCAGGAATATGGAGTGCGCTCCTGTGAGTCCGCCCCCTATTACTATCAGTCCGTCTACCAGGGTTATGGCATTTGCCAGGGCGTCGCCCACAATTTCTCCAAGCTCCAGGAATGCGGCTATTGCGGCCTTCCTGTCTCCTTCTGCCTGTCCGGCCGCTATTTCAAATATCTCTTTGGGTGAAGGGGGGATTCCTGACTTTATACCTGCATCCTTCATATAGCTTTTTTGCACAGCCCTGATGCTTGCCCCTTCCTCGGCGTATGTTTGCGGGTACTTCTTGTTACGCATAAGCCATATTTCCGCGGCCACGGCGTTGTCGCCCGTAAAGAGTTCGTTATTTCTCACTATCCCTGCGCCGAAGCCTGTTCCGAGGGTCACCCCGAAAAGGTTGCCATACTGTTTTGAGCTGCCGCCTGCAGCAAGGAGTCCGTTTACCCAGGGAAGGATGCCTGCTATGGCTTCGCCGTATACGAAGAGGTCGCCGTCATTATTAATGTAAACAGGTATATCGAAATGTCTTTCGAGCATGGGCCCCAAAGCTACGCCTCCCCTGAATGCAGGCAGGTTGGGGAGGTCCCCTATGATGCCGGACGGGTAGTCGGCCGGACCGGGGAACGCAAAGCTGATGGCAATGGGATTTGAAGGGAGCTTGTTTTTAACTTCTGAAAATCCTTTTAATATTGTTGACAGGCAGGCATCGAGATTGTCGGCATGCGAAGGCAGGGTAACAGGATTTATAATTTCTTCATTCGAGCGGATAGCGGAAAACACGAAGTTTGTGCCCCCGGCATCGAGGGTCATCACTATTCTTTTATCCTGGTTAGTATCCATGGGCCTCAGGTTTTTGATTTATATATCCTGATATTGGATATGGACACGGATGTAATATATAAAGGGCCTACGGCGTCGCCGAAGCCCATGCACAGGAAAGCAAGGAAAACAGGAAATGTTTTATTTTTCATAGATTTTAAATATCAGTATAATAAATCATATTTTAATTCAAATGCCGGCATAAATTAATCGTTATAATGCACGGGTATAATTTGGTGTGAATTTAATTAAAACTTAAAGTTAGAAATTTAATAATATTATGGTACAATATGTTAGTAATAAGACATCAATATTAATAAATTTGATTATATTTATCTAGGTGTTTAACATGTTATAGAATCAAATATTATGGTATTCAAGAATATTATTGTCCCTATTGACTTTTCCGATGATTCATTAAACGGATTAAGGCTTGCCTTGCTTTTTTCAAAGCAAAGTTATATAAATATACAGATGGTCTATGTGCAGAAGAAGAGTACTGATTATTACCCGAGCACGCGGGATGATGAGAAGCATTATGCGGAGCGGAAGTTCGAGGAGATCCTTGAAAAATATGCGCCGAGGCTGAAAAACGATTCAAGGCTGCGGTATATTATTAAGAGCGGCAAGATATACAGGGAGATCGTTAACCAGGCGCAGTCCTATAAAGACTCCATCATTATAGCGTCCACACATGGAGCATCGGGATTTGAGGAGTTTTTTATAGGCAGCAACGCCTATAAAATAATATCTGTCACGCAAGGGCCTGTAATAACTGTGAGGAAGGGCAAATGTCCGCAGTCGATAAAAAAAATTGTCATGCCTATAGAAATTCGCAGTGACTCAAGGCAGAAGGTGCCCTTTACTGCTGAGCTGGCAAAGTTCTTTAATGCTGAAATACATATTCTTGCATCAAATATATCGCGCAATAAAAGGACGGTAGAAAGGGTAAGGGCATATAGCAGGCAGGTCAGCAATTTTTTGCATGGCAAGGTTAAAAACACAACCATTGAAGTATTTGGTGACAATCTTGCCGATCTTGTAGTTAATTATTCAAATTCGGTAAAGGCAGATATGATATCGATAATGACGGAGGAGGCTTCGGGCATAAGCCTTATACTGGGCAATAATGCACACCAGGTACTTAACAAGTCGGATATTCCCGTACTATGTAATTCACCCAAAGAGATAAGAATATCGGGAACATTCAAGACTTTCGGCGCCAGCCCTCCGTAAATCTATCCCTCCGAAGCCTTGGACTGTCTGCCGTATGGAATACTCCGGAAGGTGGGCGGAGTCGGTAGATTCCGGTTTTATAAAACAGTATTTGATAAGTTAATCCTAAATTAGGCCTTTACATTTATAAACATTTTTCACGTCATGCATTAAATAATAAAAGAATTTCATGTTTTTTAAATATTTTTCATATATCTTTAATGTAAATAATTTTCATGAATTATGTCTTGAAATAAGCGTATTTCAGGTGATATAATTAAAACTATGAATTTTTCACAAGAAATAACTGTTTTTCATGGAAGACAGGCCCCTGAGAAAGGGACCCTGGTCGGTTATGGTACAATTATAGATGCATTAGACCTTGCTGTGCCAATTCCCCGGAAATTGGCTCTCATAAGTGAAAAACACAGACAATATCAAACCCCTGAATGGAGTGTTTTTACGCCAAGACATAAACCACAAGATACATTGTATGGAAATCTTGTCTTCAGCATAAAGTATGAAGGTATCAATCTTCTGTTTTTCAAGAAATTATTTGAGAGAGTTGAAGAACTGGCTATTGAAGGCCTTGTTCAAAACGAACTTTTAAGTCAATACAGTCGCAAAATTTGGTTTCTGTATGAGTGGCTAATGCAAAAGACGTTGAATTTACCTGATTTAAAAGAAGGAAATTATATCCCTTTGATAGACGATAATCTGCAATATACTATTGGGAAAGGTATAAATTCACGCCGTCATCGTATAAGAAATAATATCCCTGGCACAATCAATTTTTGCCCTTTAATCAGTAGAACTGAAAAGCTGGAAAAGTATATAAAAGAGGACCTTTCAGAAAAAACAACAGGATTTGTACGTAATGTCCATAGTGATATTCTGTTAAGAACTTCAGCCTTTCTGCTGCTCAAGGATTCTAAAGCTTCATTTAACATTGAAGGTGAGATTCCGTCAAATAGCAGGGCAACCAGATGGGGAAAGGTGATTGGTCAGGCCGGTAATCGCCCATTATCAAAGGAAGAATTATTACGTCTTCAGCAAATTGTAATAAAGAACAGCAGATTCATTAAAATGGGTTTCAGAAAAGAGGGAGGATTTGTTGGTGAATATGAAAGGAGCACCGGGGAACCAATCCTGGAACATATTTCAGCACGATGGCAGGATCTGAATGAACTATTGGATGGTTTAATCGAAACAGATTCCAAATTAGAAAAATACGAATTTCATCCTGTTCTAACTGCTGCAATGATTGCATTCGGATTCGTATTTATGCATCCATTTGTTGACGGTAATGGAAGGATCCATAGGTATCTTATACATCATATATTGGCAAAGATGAAGTTTACACCTCAGGGAATTATATTCCCGGTATCAGCAGCAATTTTAGAACAGATTGATGATTATCGAAAAGTCCTTGAAAGCTATGCATGCCCACTCCTTGATTTCATTGAATGGAAAACAACGCAGGATCATAATGTCGAAGTTTTAAATGACACCGCTGATTATTACAAATACTATGATTCAACACTACAAGCAGAATTTCTGTTTGATTGCATTGATTATACAATAAGGACAGTTATCCCGGAAGAAGTCTCATACCTGCAGAATTATGATCAAATGAAAGCGTGGTTAGATGATAATTTTGAAATGCCGGATAAATTAGTTTCTCTATTGATCAGATTCCTGGACCAGAATGATGGGGTATTATCTAAAAGAGCAAGAAACAAAGAATTTAAAGAATTGAATGAACAAGAAATTCAACAAATAGAAGAACAATTTCAACAAATATTTAATACATAACCTAAATTAATTGTTTATTATTGCCATGTTGCCCCCAAAGCAAAAAAACCTTTTGATAATCAGGAGGGCTTTTTGTCTTTAAAAAACCTCTTTTGAAATAAAAGGATTGCTATTACCCCGACAGATATCGAAGAGTCGGCGATATTGAATATTGGCCTGAAGAAGACGAATGATTTTCCTCCCCATACAGGAAACCAGTCCGGCAGGTATGTATCAATCACGGGGAAATAAAGCATGTCTACTACCTGTCCGTGCAGCAGGGGTGCATATCCGCCTCCGGCGGGAAGAAATTCGGACACCGTGGTATAGGTACTTTCGCTGAAAAGCACACCATACATTACGCTGTCAATGATATTTCCTATTGCTCCTGCCAGGATCACCGACAGGCAAATTATCAGTCCGGGGTGGGCATTTTTCTTAAAAAGACCAATCATATACCATGTTATGCCGCAAATAGCGATTATGCGGAACAGGCTCAAGGTCATCTTGCCAAAGCGCCAGGGCAGATCAATTCCAAGGGCCATACCCGGATTTTCGATAAACTTTATCTGGAACCATTTTATGTTCCACCAGTCCCAGCTCATGTAGCTGCTTTCCCCGAGGGTCATATGTGTTTTAACAATGATCTTTAATATCTGGTCGATAGTAAGGATAAACAGTATAACCGCTATGGGCCATATAATGGGTATAGACTTTTTTGTTTCCGGCATATTTAAGTTAAATTTTTGAACGGGCTAAGATAAAAAAAATGATTGAAACATAAGCTTCAATCATTTTATAGATATATAATAATACAGAAAGTTTATCGTTGTCTTTGTTTTGCATCTATTGACAAAGTGGCATGGGGCACGGCGCGCAGCCTTTCCTTGGATATGAGCTTGCCTGTTTCCCTGCACACCCCGTAAGTTTTGTTTTCAATCCGGACCAGTGCTGCCTGCAGGTGCTGAATAAACTTTTGCTGGCGCTGTGCCAGTTTCCCTGATTCTTCCTTTGATAATGTTGACGCCCCTTCTTCCAGCACTTTGAACGTAGGAGAAGTATCCTGGGTGTCGTTACTCTCGCTCTGGGTAATGGCACTTTTTAAAAGTTCGTAATCCTTCTTTGCCTTATCGAGCTTATTCAATATTATCTGCTTAAACTCCTCCAGCTCCTCATCTGAATATCTTGTCTTTTCAGCCATAGCTCTAATTTAAAAACGTGGTAAATATAAGAAAAAAATTAATAATAGCTTATTATTTGGTCAAATCTTACTAATACTCACATAAGTGCTTATATCATCCTCCAGATCAATAAGTTTGGCATTTTTAACATCAATGTTATCAACAAGCATAATTGACCTGGCCAAAGTCTGCGCACTGATATAGTTATTATAGTTATTTATTGAAGAATTGACGGCGTCGTGCTTTTTGATATATATATTTATTTTGTCGGTAACGTCAAAGCCGCTGTCCTTTCGCATGTTCTGTATCCTGTTTATAAATTCGCGTGCAATGCCTTCCTCCCTGAGCTCCCCGGTGATATTAATATCGAGGGCCACGGTTATTTTGCCATCTGTGGCAACCAGCCATCCGGGTATATCTTCGGAAGTTATCTCCACGTCGTCAATGCTAAGGGCAATGTCCTCATTGCCGGCATGTATCTTATACTGGCCGATGGCTTCGAACGCTGCAATATCTTTCTGGCTCAGGCGGCTAATTGCTGCTGCTATATCTTTCATCAGCCTGCCGTATTTGGGGCCCAGGGTTTTGAAGGAGGGTTTTATTCTCTTTACCAGGATGTCGGAGGTATCTTTAATATATTCGACCTCCTTGACGTTCACCTCCGACAGTATAAGCGAACTTACGGCTTCGAACTTTTCCCTGAAGCTGCTGTTGGTTACGGGCACCATGATCTTTCCCAGGGGCTGCCTTACCTTGATATTCACTTTCCTTCTCAGTCCGAGTATCATCGACGACACCTTCTGGGCGATATCCATTCTCTGTTCGAGGTTCCTGTCTATAAGGGCTTTGTCAAATGAGGGGAAGTCAACGAGGTGCACCGACTCTTGCGAATCTCTTTTATTGACTGATGTGAGATCCCTGTATAGCTTGTCCGTATAAAAGGGTGCTATGGGTGAGGCAAGCTTTGCTACCGTAACGAGACAGGTGTAGAGTGTCTGGTATGCCGACAGCTTGTCCGCACTCTGGCCGCCGCCCCAGAATCTTTTCCTGTTGAGCCTCACGTACCAGTTGCTGAGGTTATCTATGACAAATTCCTGTATAGCCCTTCCGGCCCTGGTAATCTCGTAGTTGTCATAATGCTTATCGACATCTTTAACCAGTGTGTTAAGCAGGGATATTATCCACCTGTCTATCTCGGGCCTCTGGCTGACAGGAATTTCGGGCTCGCTGTCAGTATACCCGTCAACATTGGCATACAGGGCAAAGAAGGAGTATGTGTTGTAGAGGGTGCCGAAGAATTTTCTTTTCACCTCATCTATGCCGTCGAAGTCAAACTTAAGGTTGTCCCATGCCTGTGCATTGGTAAGCATGTACCATCGCAGGGGGTCTGACCCGTATTTTTCTATTGTCTCAATAGGGTCAACGGCATTGCCCAGGCGCTTTGACATCTTATTGCCGTTTTTATCAAGGACAAGTCCGTTACTGATAATGTTCCTGAATGATACGGAGTCAAAGAGCATTGTTGCTATGGCGTGCATGGTAAAAAACCATCCGCGCGTCTGGTCCACCCCTTCGGCAATGAAGTCGGCAGGGAATATTTTCCTGAACTCATCCTCGTTTATAGCAAAGGGGTAATGCACCTGCGCATAGGGCATGGCGCCCGAGTCGAACCATACATCTATGAGGTCGGGCTCGCGGTACATCTTTTTCCCGCTTGCCGAAACAAGGATTATATCATCGACAAAGGGCCTGTGCAGGTCGAATTTGAGGTAGTTCTCCTTTGAGAAGTCATTTTCAACGTAGCCTGCCAGGGGGTTGGATTTCATGAATCCTGCTTTCACCGATTTTTCTATTTCTTTTTTAAGTGCAGCTACCGAGCCTATACATATTTGTTCCTTCCTGTCGCCGGTAACCCAGACGGGCAGGGGTGTTCCCCAGAACCTCGAGCGGGAGAGGTTCCAGTCTACGAGGTTCTCGAGCCACTTCCCGAACCTGCCGCTTCCTGTTGCCTCGGGCTTCCAGTTAATGGTATTGTTAAGTTCTATAAGCCTGTCCTTCAGGGCAGTGGTTTTTATGAACCAGGAGTCCAGCGGATAGTAGAGCACGGGTTTGTCGGTCCTCCAGCAGTGGGGGTAGTTATGTATGTGCTTCTCTATCCTGAATACCTTATTATTCTTTTTAAGATATACGGCTATGTCGACATCGACAGTGGGATCATTTTCCGTCAGGGACTCATCATACTCATTCTTCACAAAGCGTCCGGTAAAGTCTTTATATTCGTCAGTGTTAACATGGGTGCTGACAAATTCCTTATCCATATCTTCGATGCGGAAGAAGCGGCCTTTCCTGTCAACAAGGGGGCTTGTCTGCCGGTTTTTGTCGACGACCAGAATGGGAGGTATGCCGTACTGTTTCGCCACCCTGAAGTCGTCGGCCCCGAATGTAGGGGCAATATGAACTATTCCTGTTCCTTCGTCGGTGCTTACAAAATCGCCCAGCAGGACTCTGAATGCTTCTTTTTTCGGTGTTACCCAGTTAATGAGCTGCTCATATTTTATACCTTCAAGCCTGCTGCCTTTAAATCCGTCAACTACTTTGTAAGGTATATCCTTCTTGTTCCATTCGTGGTAATCCTCGAATTTGATAACCCTGTTTTTTTCAGGGAACCAGGTGTTTAGCAGTGCTTTTGCCAGTATGACGGTCACAGGTTTATTTGTGTAGGCATTGAATGTTTTAACCATCACGTAGTCAATATCGGCTCCAACTGCCAGGGCTGTATTTGAGGGCAATGTCCAGGCAGTGGTTGTCCATGCAAGGAAGAATATATCTGCACCGTTTTTAGCGAACAGGAACTCCGACTTCGTGTCGCGTATTATTTTAAACTGGGCGACGCATGTAGTATCCTTGACATCGCGATAGCAGCCGGGCTGGTTAAGCTCGTGCGTGCTGAGTCCGGATCCTGCGGCAGGGGAGTATGGCTGGATGGAATAGCCTTTATAAAGCAGTCCTTTGTCGTACAGCTTCTTCAGGAGGTACCACAGGGTCTCAATATACTCGTTCCTGTAAGTAATATAGGGGTTATCCATATCTATCCAGAAGCCCATTTTCTTTGTGAGGTCTTCCCATTCACGGGTGTACCTCATCACCTCCTTGCGGCATATATTATTATATTCGGTGACGCTTATTTTTTCTCCAATATCTTCCTTTGTTATGCCCAGTGATTTCTCCACGCTGATCTCCACCGGCAGTCCGTGCGTGTCCCATCCCGCTTTTCTTTCAACAAGAAATCCCTTTAACGTTTTGTAGCGGCAAATAATATCTTTTATGGCACGTGATATCACGTGGTGTATGCCGGGTATGCCGTTGGCCGAGGGGGGCCCTTCATAGAATATATAGGGGGTACTGTCTTTTCTTTTGTCGAGGCTTTTCTGAAAAGTTTTTTCCTTTTCCCACTTATCCTGGTACTCCCTGTTGATATCCTGGAGGTTAAAGCTATTATATTCCGTAAACTTCACTGCCATTTGAATTTTAATTTATTAATTAAGAGTGCCAAACATCAGCGAATCAAATGATACCGAATTGGGCCCACTCTACTGAAAATGTTCACAAATATAGATTTATGCACAGAAAAAAACAATTAATTGGAAATTTACTTGATGTATCCTCCGAAGCTTTAGCGTAGGAGGATTACCGTTCATTACAAAAATTATTAAAATATATATTAATTTAAATATTAATTAAGTAAATTAGCATACCAAACCACCCTATGGCAAGTGCCATAGCCCCCCCCGGGACACGTTCCGGGGGTTT
>CAYWUI010000005.1:0-100949 GCA_964461435.1 uncultured Bacteroidales bacterium
TTACTGTATATTTTTGTACCTGTCCATTTGTTAAACCTGTTTAAAACCTCCGGTAAATAATTGTTTTTTACAACTAATATTAAATCAATATCTGAAACACCGGGACATTTAATTTCTCCAAACTGGCCGATAGAAATTACATAGCTAAGGGAGTTAAATTCATCCTTGAAATTTTCAACTAGCTCCAGATACTCTTCTTTTGTAACTGGCAATATTTTTTCGGTTTTAAACTTCATTTTTAATTAAATCCAGTGTTTCTGAACAGAACTTCTCAGAACTTAATTTTGTTAGCCAATAGAACCCAATTTTTTTAAGGTTTATTACGGGCGAATATTTGCTGGCAAACTTCCTGTATTTAAATGGATTGGAAAAAAAATACTTTGCTGCCTTAAACAGTCTGACCGATAAGAATTTGTATATATTATTCCAGTTCTCCCTGCAATAGGTTGACCATGTGAGACAATTTAAGGATTCAATGCTAAATATTTCCATAGCTCGTTTTATGGCTTCCGGTTTGGTTATTTCTTTATTTAAGAGCTGAAATAACATAGGTGGTATAAGTACGTAGCTTCCTATTAATCTTTTCAGGTTGTAAATGTTTATTCTGTTGTTTTCAAAATCATTATATAGAATTCTGATATTTTCAACGGTTTTGATAATATTATTTTTGAGTCCGGTGATGGTTTTATTGAGGTTCAGATTATAGCTTATACTCTCCGGGCCTTTGATTATTTTACATTTTTGCAATACTGATACAGGCATATATGAGGCATCATAATTTTGCAAACTTTGCTTAGTAATAATCCAGTGCCCATGATGTTGCAGAAAATCATATCTGCAAAATTTCATATCAATTTTAAGTAACGCTTTTTTGGTTTTCAGGAGATTTCTGCCCGTAAGTTTCTCCGCATCAATTATTATCAGATCGTCAAAATCCGAAAAAGGAGTAGTCGTATTATCTCCCTGGCTACCATGCAGGTACACCCATATATAACCTATGTTATTTAATTCCCTGAATATATTTTTATTCTTATTTTCATCTACGTCAATAATGTCAATGTTTGAAGTTCTTAAATTATCATTTACTTTTTTATCACGGTTGGGTAAATAGCAGATCCTCTTTCCCGACATAAGAAATCTTATAAAATTTTTAATTCCCTCGGGTTTATAAAAGTTGTGAATATTTTTATATACTATCTGTTCCAAATCCCTGTAGCTTTATTATTGATGATTTTATAATACTGCAATGGTCTAAGAATAAGGCTAAGGCAGGTAGATACCATTGTGGCTATTAAAACACCAGGAACACCCATATTTAAATATTTTGCAAATAATATTGAAAGGGGTATATTAAAAATAATTGAGAAGAGAGCCGTATAAATTTGCAATCCTACTTTTCCTACCCCGTTTATGAAATTGACGAAAATTGAGTTGAAACTTTGCATCAATACATACATTGCCCAGACTAATGACAAGCTTAAAGGTACTATTATTCTGCCGCCAAGCCAAATTTTATATACCCAGTTGGAGCATAAAAGCATAATTACAGCTAAAACAAAAAAGCAAATCCAAATACGTATAAACGTTCTTATGGTGTTTTTAATCCATTTAATATCTTTATTATGATATGCTTCAGTTACTGACGACCAGAAAGGAGTTACAATTATTGAAAAAGACATCAGAATGATATCGAAATACCTATGGGCAACATTATATACTGTAACTTGGGAAGGATCAAATAATTGGGTAATAATCATATTATCGGTAGTAAAAAGTATCAAAGCAGCAATTTGGAGTATAAAGAATTTAATACCCAGCTTCATAAGGCTTTTTGCATATTTCATTTCAACGAATTTCAATGAAGGTATAAATTCTTTATAATCTTTTGAATAGAAATATATGCTTGAAATAACAAGTACCAGTACAGGAGTAAAACTGTATATAAATCCAAGTTTTAATAACGATCCCTCGGTTGTTTTAGAAAGTATAAAGATTATAATTAAATTAAGCAATCTGGATGAAAAAACAACAAAATCACTGATAGCAGGTTTCTGGTCAGCTATAAGAATAGTAGTAATTAATTTAGTAACAAACCGTATACAAAAAAAACCGAAAACGATGTACATTAAAGTCATAAACTCCTTTTGCATCTCAGCAGGACCATTAAAAATTCTTGCCCAGTCCAGAAAAGGATTGATTATTACAAAACTGACCAGCAGAATGCACATGATAATTCCCAAAATGAAATAAGTAGTACTTACATAGGTTCTTGCAAGTATCTTGTCATTTTTTGCCAGTGCCGTCGCAAACTTATTACGTAATCCGTTGCCCAGGCCTATATTGAAAAAGTCTACCCATGTCATTATTGAACCTATAATCAGCCATATCCCATAAATAGATTTATCGATAAAATTGAGTGCAACGGGCAGGATCAGAAAACCCACACAAATGTTCAGACCTTTAAATATGAAAGAGGCAAAAATATTTTTTTTTGCTTTCCTGCTGCGCGTATTCCCACTGTTTAAAATTCTGAATAACAGAAAATTGGATTTCTCAAGTTTGTTTGCTAAATTCTTTATCATTAATATACTTATTGAAAATGAAGGCGTATAACAATCCGTAGCAATAAATCGAATAAATAACCAAGGTAAGATTACCTGCCAGAAAAGCTATAAAAGCAAAAAGACTCCCATAATAGCCGCTTTGTTTTGCTGTACGGTAAAAATATCTTGTGATTAAGAACCATGCGGAGAATAAAAAGAAACTGCCAATTAAGCCGAATTCATACAGATGAGATAAATATCCTATATGTATCTGTGAAGTTCTTCCAAAAATAACTCTTCTTAAATCCTCCCCGACATGCACTCCTGATCCGAAGAATGGATTTTTCGGGAAATATTCTGCAAATGCTTTTAATGCAATGAACCTGGTTTCAGCCGACTCACTAAGTAATCTTCCTTTTATATATGCATTAATATCGTAATTCAATGCTCTCAAGGATATATAGATAGCAGACAGTGCCATAACTGCAATTAGAGCATATAATAACACCTTTTTAGTGTTTATACCGTTAACTATCGGATACTGAAGCAAAATAATCATAAAGTTCAAATAAACCCATCTTGAATTTGTTGTAAAGAATACTACTCCGGCAAGAATAAGCCAAATAACGTTTACCGGTTTCTTTATTTTCAGAGAATAACCAATCATGATGGCAACGATAGCTATAAGGGATTTGCCCACTTCATTAGGGGAAATGTAACCAAAAATCGATGTCCTTCTGATGTCAAAAAATCCCCTGTTAAAATATTCCGCAACTAATTCTTTAGGTGTAAAAAAGAAAGGATTAACTGTGAATTGAATTACTGAAACAATAAAAGCAATAACAATAGTAATTTTAAATATTAAAAGAACAGAATCAATAAATCTCTTGTCAAATTTTGTATTTTCTATCAATAGTAATATAGAGATTACATGAATGTTTACTGCACTATATATGTAAGTGAGAACTCCTGAACTTAATGTCCCCATTTTATTATTAGCTATGTCCCATCCTAAATAATAAACAGCTATTATTATATATATCAGAATATATTTAGGAAAGACAATCTTTGTACCATTAATAATATAAACTAATAATAAAGCGGTTCCCAAAAAACCGAAAAGCAGATCAAAGGCACGATGCAAATACTCAATGGAAAGGTATTGCAATAAGGGGAAAAGTGCAAGGGTGAGAAAAAACAATCTTTTTACATCACTCATGCTTTTTTCGGAGTAATTACTAAATCCCAGGTAATCTAAAATATATTGGATTTTTTTAAACAAGTTTTTATGCTTAAACTTTTGGCGAAATAAACTAAGGAATATTTAATACAGAATCTTATTTATAGTATTTGTATTTATATTTATAATCTCTTCTTTCAACTTTTTCATCATTAAACAGGATGCCCAAATGTGCGATATTTTTTTCTTTAATTTCATCTATTGTCCTGAGCAAATGTCGCTTTAAAGTATGATGCTGTCTGATTACATATAGATTTGCTGTCGCGTATTTAAATAGTGAGTATGTATCAGGTACTATGCCAATAGGGGGAGAGTCAATAATTATGTATTCATACTGCTCACCTAGTTTTTCAAATAGTTCTTTCGTTTTATCGGATGCAATTAATTCTGAGGGATTGGGAGGTATTTCTCCTGAGGTAATAATATCTAACCCTTCAATTTCATCCTTTATGATAATATCATCAAAATTTGCCTTATTTATTAAGTAAGAACTTACACCAATTGTATTCTCATGACCCAGGAATTTATGTACGTTAGGCTTTCTTAAGTCAAATCCGATTAACAGTGTTTTTCTTCCAAGCATTGCAAATACTCCGGCGAGATTTATCGCATTAAATGTTTTTCCTTCGTTGCCAAGGGTAGATGTAATTAAAATAACCTGGCATGTGTCGTTGGTTGAATAAAATTCCAGATTTGTCCTGATTTTTCTGAACAATTCTGTGGTTATGCTCTGGGGATCAAATTTAAATGGGATACTGATTTTCCTAATATGTGGTATAGTACCAAGAATAGGCAAATCAACTGAGTCTTTAACTTCATCAATATTACTTATCCTGTTATCAATTATTTTTATAAGCCTTGTTATAAATAAGGGAATTATAAATCCGGCAAACAACGCAAGTATATAATTTCTTTTCTTTTTGGGCGAAATAGGCCCGTCTGACATTAATCTTGCCTGTTCAATTATTTCAGAATCCGGTAAGTTTGATGCTTCTGTTATTTCAGCTTCAGCTTTCTTTTGCAGCAAGAATGTGTATATTTCATTATTTAATTTAAACTCTCTTTCAATACCAAAAAGTTCTCTTTCAGTTTTGGGCAATTGTGCTACTTCATTATTAAGCTTACTAATCCGGGAATTAATATCATCTAATGAAATCTGTGTAGTATTTAAGATGAACTTAATATTTTCATAAATATTATTCTTTAGATTTTCTATTTTGATTGATAGTTGCTTTAGGTAAGGACTTTTCTGTTGATTGTTGGTTAATAATGAATTCTTTTCGTTTGTCAGGTTTGTTAACTCAATTATTAAGTTGTTTAGAAGAGGATCATCTATTCCCATTGCTGAGGGAGCGAGCAAATCCGCTAAATCTTTGTTTTCCTGGAAATAATCATCAATGTATTTATAATATTTATATTTAATTAATATCTGTGCTTTTTCACTCTCAAGATTTTGAAGCTGATCATGGATTCTGGTTGCTTTATCACTGACGCTAATTACTCTATTGCGAGCTCTGAATTCCTGCAATTTGACTTCAGTATAATTTAACGTATCCACTATTTCTTTTAACTGGCTGCTGATGTATTCAACAGTACTCTGAGCAATGTGATTTTTCCGTTCGAGGTTCTTTTTTAAGTACTCTTCAGTAAGACTGTTTAAGAAATCAATTATTTTGTTGGGATTTGCTCCTTCCAAGGTTATCACTGCAACGGTAGATCTTTCACTATAAGGATAAATTTCCAGTCCGTTTTTATATATGTATACAAGGTGATAAATATTATTAAAATAAAAATAAAATTCTTTTCCAACTAATTCAGATGCTTTTATATTATTTATAATTTTAAATTTATAATATTCATTTTCAATGAGGTCACCAATGGAATATTCTTTATTTAGCTTTATTCTTTCTGCATCATATAAAACTTTGTCCTCAGCATAGCTATACATTTGAACTTTTTCACCTTCTGCTGATACTAATATTCTGGAATTATTCAAAAACCTAACATATATTTTTAAATTTGCCGGTTGCGGATGATTTTCATCAAATGTGACAATAAATGGAGAGTTCTTGTAATATTCATTTTTCCCAAATCTATTTTTTTCAAAATAAGAAACACGGAAATCAAGATTTTTAATTGCATTCTTAATTACTGTAGTTGATTTAATAATTATAATTTCATTTTCGAAATTTTTTTCACCGCTAAACATTCCGAATCCTCTGAATAATTGGGCAGGATTCATATAAGAATTTCTCTCTTCATCCTGTAATATAATGTAAGTCCCGACTTTATATACTTTTGGAGAGGTTTTGTTTTTATAAACAGCAACCGCAAAAGACAGAAAAAGACAAATGGCATATATTAACCAGTTCTTTAAGATATTATTAAAAATTTTTTCCAGGTTAATTGTGTCGATCAGATTATTTTTGGCCATTGTTATTATTTAAATATTTCTATTCAATATACCTGAGTACAAGTATAAATGTCGTAATAGTAGACAATAAAAGACTTATTGGAGTTGAAACAGTACTCCATGTACTTGAACTCTGATGTTTCACATAAATGACATCATTGGGATAAATAAAATAATTTTCCGAATTAAAAATATTAGATTTTGTGAGGTTTACTACTCTTGTCTCGACTTTATTTTCTTTTTCCCTTATTATTATAACTTTCTTTCTGTTACCATTAATAGTAATATCCCCTGCAAGACTTAAAGCTTCGAAAATACTAATATGTTCTTTGGTATAAGTATACCTTCCGGGATTATGTACCTCCCCGATTACAGAAATATTTTTATTTACAAACTTAATAATTACAGTGGGCTGATTAAAATAATCATCAAGAAGATTTTTAAGTTTTTGAGTTGCCTCTTCCAGAGTTAAGTCTTTTAGGCAGACACTTCCTATTATAGGGTAATAAATATACCCCGAGTCGTTTACAATATAGCTTATAAGAGAAACTGCAATTTCACTGTTATAGCTCATTTGTCTGTTCTCGGCCTGTGTTCCGAAAAAATTATATGAAATATCATCAAAGCTGGATACTCTGATATAAAGTTCATCCAGGGGCTTGATCACCAATGGCCCCTTTTTAAATAAATCGTAATTTCTCTGCTGATTTTTATTGTCATTGAAATAGTCCAGTTTTCCAGCCGGTATACAGGAAATATTTATTATAAGCAGGATGAAATAGAATATAAATATTATTCTGTTATTAGTATATTTCTCTGTCATATTTTAGGGTTTAGGCAGGTTAAATTTCCACAATTAGCAATTAGAATATCATTATCAGAATATTATTATGGGTTCATTTATAATTGTAAGGGATATAATTTAATAAACCCTTGATTAAAAGTCCGAATATGCTCATATTTCAATTACATGAATTAGATGAATGGGGATTTTATTTTTAATAACCTTTTTATTATTATTCTTAGAGCTGCACAAATAATTATAATGGATATCAGATACCAAAGTTAAAATCATTTAGATTTAATTTCAAAAGTTTGATATATAATTTGATGAACTATTATTTTATAGTGACAAATAGTTATTCAACAACCTTTTACTGAATAAAATAACATCAATTTATTAAACAATTATACAGTAACCGTCTATGCTTAATTTCTTTATTATAACTTGCATCATCTTAATTATACCGATATTAATATGGATATTAAGGCCAGGTACTGTTTGATTAATTCATTATTAATATTATCTATGAATAATTTTGAGCAGAAATATAGTAATTGACCTGAAGTACTAACTGATTTTTTGAATTTGTTGAATTTTTATTATTTTAATTTCTGATAATAAAAATCTTTTTTATAAGTATAACGATAATTATTTAATGAAATGCTTGTAAGTTTAGCTTATCTGATTCTTAGATTTACATTTTTACCTTTTATTTTCCGCAAATATTGCCAGAAAAAGAAAGTGACCATTGTGGTCTTCCATAATATTCTGATAGAAGCCGCTAAAAAAGCATTTAAATATTATAAAAGTAAGTATAATGTAATATCACTGAATGATTTTATATCCGCGATCTATTCGAAAGATATCCGCAAGCTTCCTGATAGAAGTTTAATTATTACTCTTGATGATGGATATAAGGAAAACTATTTGTTAAAGGATATTTTAAAGGAACTTAACATTCCGATAACTGTTTTTTTATGCAGCGAATTAATAAATACAAATAGAAATATTTGGACAAATTATATTAAAGAAAAGAAACTTAAAAAAAGGCTTAAGAAAACATCTGATAATATAAGGATTGAAAGTTTAAAAAGTCACGGATTTTATGAAAATAAGGAAATTCAGGATAGATTTTTCCTGGATATGGAAGAAATTAATGAAATTAAAGAATTTGTTCATTTTCAATCACATACAGTATCTCATCCGATTTTACCATATTGCACAGACAAGAAATCTTATAATGAATTATTATTATCAAAGAAAGAATTAGAGGCCGGAATTGGAATTAATATAACATCTGTTGCTTTTCCAAATGGTAATTATAGTCTCCGGGATATCGAAAATGCAAAGAAGGCTGGTTATAAATGCGCGTTAACAATTGATTACGGATTTAACACTATTAATTCAGATCCTTATACATTAAAAAGAATTCCGATAAATGATGATGCCAGTATTCACGAAATTATTGTAAAGACATCAGGGTTTTATGATTTTATTAAAAAGTATATTTTAAGAATTAAAACTAAAGGTATAAAAAAAACATAGGTCAGAGGCGGTGATCTTCTTTTAAACAGAACAAATCAGGGTTTATGAAGGCTCTCAAAATTTCGGCTGATTAGTTTAAACTGATTACGAATTATAATTTAATACTTTATAATATTCACAGTACCAATTTACGAAATTTTTAATACCTGTTTCAATAGTTGTTTCAGGTTTATAATTAAAATCATCCGCCAGTGAACTGACATCGGCCCATGTTTTTGGCACATCTCCCTGCTGCATCGGCAGCATATTCCTGGTGGCTTTTTTACCTGTGGCTTTTTCAATGGATTCAATGAAATCAAGTAATTTAACAGGCTTGTTATTCCCGATATTATATACCCTGTAAGGTGCTGCGGAGCTTGAAGGATCGGGTTTTTTACCGCTCCAGCTCTTATTGCCATGAGGCGGGGCCTTAATGATTCTTGTTATGCCCTCGATAATATCATCTATATAAGTAAAGTCTCTTTCCATCTGTCCATCATTATAGACATATATGGACTTATTTTCCAGTATGGCTTTTGTGAACAAAAATAAGGCCATGTCCGGTCTTCCCCAGGGTCCATAAACAGTAAAAAAACGCAGTCCTGTGGTTGGCAGTCCGTATAAATGGCTATAGGTATGTGCCATCAGTTCATTGCTTTTTTTACTTGCTGCATACAGACTTACCGGGTGATCAACATTATCCTGTGCTGAAAAAGGCATTTTCTCATTTAAACCATAAACACTCGAACTGCTCGCATATACAAGGTGACCTATACCATTATACCGGCAAGCTTCAAGAATATTAAGGAATCCGACAATATTACAGTCAATATAGGTCCTGGGATTTTCAATGCTGTATCTTACACCGGCCTGAGCTGCAAGGTGACAAACCTTATCAAATCTTTCCCTTTTGAATAATTCGTAAATATTAGTGTCATCCTCCAGATTCAGCTTTATGAACTTATATCCGGGAAATATAGAACTTTTAATGATTTTGTCATATTTAATATCTTCCTTACTGATTCCCGTATTTTCAAGCCGGCTAAATTTCAGATCAACATCATAATAGCTGTTTATATTATCCAGGCCGACAATATCATGTCCTTCTTCCACCAGTCTTTTTACAAGATGAAAACCTATAAATCCTGCAGTACCGGTAATAAGAATTTTCATAGGAATAATTGGTTTTTATTAATATGGCCTGAAAAAATACTGTACAGTTAACAGATTAAATCATCAGTAAATAAATATGTTATTTTTGACCTTACTGCAATTAAAAAGTTTTTAAGGAGAATGCATTTCTTAACAAAATATATTTTCATTTAAAAATCTTAAATTTAAGACATAATAAATTCATATTCATAATAAAAATCCTGTTTTTGATGTATTAATATTTTTTAATGATTATTGATAATTATTTATTCATTAATGATTTGTCATAGCCATTATCCGAAAAGTTCCGATAAGTATTTATATTTGCACGATTTTTGCATACCTTAAAGGAGGCATTTTAATATCGGGAGATATATATGTATTATTTTATATTTTTAATACTAACCTGTTCCGGGATGCTTTTTCATCCGCTGCATTTTTCAATTACCAATATAGACATCAATTCCAAACTGCATGTTGCCGAGATATCATACCAGTTCTTCGCAGATGATTTTAAAAATATGTTGCAAAACCATGAGCAGACAGTAATTGATCTGGATCAAAACAAGGATTTGACACCACAAAATATAGAGGCTGTAAATGATTATATTTTTTCCGCGTTTGAAGTAAAATTTAATAAATCTGAAAAGATAAATCTTGATTTTCAGTATAAAAAGCACGATGAAGCATTAATACGGTTATATTATAAGGGAGAACTGCCCATGGGTGAGATTGAAAGTATTACACTGGTGAACGAATTAATGCTGGATCTGTATGAAGATCAGACAAACCTGGTTATTATCAGCCTTGATGGGGAAGAAAAGGGATATACGTTCAATTACAGGAAAAAAACTTTAAATATCGAGTACTAAATTTACTGAATAATTAAGGACAAAGAGAATTATTTAAATGTTAACTTTGTATTTATGAGGGGAATAATAGTATTTATTATTTGCCTGTTTATTAATACGTTGGCTTCCTTGGCGACACACAACAGGGCAGGTGAGATTACTTTCAGTCATATCTCGGGCTATACCTATGAATTTACAATAACCACATATACTTATACACCCAGTTTGGCAAACCGTAGTGAGCTGACAATAGAATGGGGTGACAATAGTTCATCAATAGCTCCGATGGCTGACGGTTATCCGATATTTTTGCCCAACTATTACCGTCATAATGTATATAATGCAACACATACATTTCCGGGGCCGGGTATATATGAAGTGCTTGTTCAGGATCCCAACAGGAACCTTGGGGTACAGAATATACCGAATTCTGTTAATGTGGTATTCTCTATTAAAACAACGATACTTATAAATACAATAATAGGAGATAATAGCTCGCCGGAACTTTTAAATCCTCCAAAAGACAGGGCTGCCCTTGGACATATTTTTATTCATAATCCGGCGGCATATGATCCTGATGGCGATAGCCTGTCATATAAACTGACTGTGTGTACGGGACAGGATGGAAAGCCTATTAAGGATTATACCTTTCCTTCCAGCAGTGATACATTTTATATCAATGAAGTTACAGGCGATCTGGTCTGGGATGCACCCGTGGATACGGGTAAATATAATGTTGCAATGAATATTCAGGAATGGAGAGATGGCATTATTATTGGCAATATTGTCAGGGATATGCAAATTGAGGTATTCAGGACCGACAATAATCCTCCCGACAATCCGGAGCTTACTGATTACTGTGTCGAGGCAGGTACCCTGATTGAATTCCAGGTTACATCAACGGACAAGGATAATGATCCTGTAATACAGTCAATGGCGGGAGGGCCGTTCGAGATATCAGAGGATTCAGCTGTATTTGCACTTGATACTTCCGGACCGGGATTTTCAACATCAACTTTCAGATGGCTTACAGCCTGCTCACATGTCAGGAAACAGCCATACCAGGTTATCCTGAAGAGCGAGGATGAAAATAATGATATAAACCTTGTAGATATCAGTAATTTTACTATTAAAGTATTGAGCCCGGCGCCAACCGGACTATTAGCTTCTTCTACCAGCATACAGATTAACCTGTCATGGGATCAGAGCATTTGTAACAATGTTACGGGATATTATATCTATCGCCGTGAAGGGAGTTATAATTTTCAGGCAGACAGTTGCGAAAATGGGGTGCCTTCATATACAGGCTTTGAAAGAATAGGTGAAGTAAAGGGATCAGGGAATACCCATTTTACGGATGATAATGATGGAGAAGGGCTGATTCAGGGTGTTGTATATTGCTATATGGTTACTGCCTGTTTTAAAGACGGATCAGAAAGTTTCGCATCACTGCCCATATGTGTCTCACTCGTGCCCGGTACCCCTTCAATCATTAATGTCAGCGTCACAACTGTTGATGAGAAAAGCGGTGAAGTTTTTTTATCATGGCTAAAACCTCTGGACGTAGATACATTAGCTGCACCGGGACCCTATGTTTTTCAGGTTTTAAGAAGCGATACACTGGAAGAAAATAGTTTTCTTTTAATTGACTCTGTCCTGTCAGAGGATTTGAATGATACAACTTACTTCGATGTGCTCAATACCGTTAAATTCCCTTATTATTACACTATCAAACTATTCAACAATACCGCTGGAAACAGATTTGAAATTAAAGAGGAAGATAATGAAATTGCATCTACTCTTTATATGGATATTATACCGGATGATAATAAACTAACTCTTAATTTCAGGAAGAAGGTACCCTGGGTAAATACAGATTATATTATCTACAGGCAAAACAGATTAACAGGTATGTTTGACTCAATAGGAATTTCTCAGCAATCTCAATATTCAGACATCGGACTGAAGAACGGAGTTGAGTATTGCTATAAAACCAGAAGTATTGGCTGGCGACCTGTTAAAGGCCTGATCTATGAAAATGAAAACCTGTCTCATGTAAACTGTGGCATTCCCAGCGATATGACACCTCCATGTCCGCCCGCACTATCAGTGATTTCTTTGTGCGACAGCCTGAAGAACATTTTAACATGGACCAATCCGAATAATTATTGCACGGATGACGTAATTGGCTATATAATATATTATTCGGGAACAATACAGAGTGCATCAGATTCAATTGGAGGTACATATTCAGCTGTTGACACAACTTTTCATCATCAACTGGAGCATGTGATGCAATTAGGAGGATGTTACTATGTTACAGCAATTGACTCTTTTAAAAATGAAAGTTCTCCTTCAAACAGGGTTTGTATTGATGCATGCCCTTATTTTGAATTGCCAAATGTGTTTTCACCGAATAATGATAATATTAACGACAAATTTGTAGCAAAAATCCCGGAAGGAGTATCTGATAATCTGAAGGTCGTGATTAAAATATATAACAGGTGGGGACAGCTGGTATTTGAATCAGATGATAACCCGCTGGTTGAATGGAATGGTACTTATATGCATTCAAAAAAAATAGTACCTTCAGGCGTTTATTATTACATATGCGATGTGTATGAACCAAGAATAACAGGTGTCGAGGTCAGAAGCCTTGTTGGATTTGTACATGTCTTCTCCGATAAATCTACAGTTGAAACAAGTGAATAAATGCAAGTGAAAAAATTGGCCGGCATAGTCGCTCTTATAATTGCCTTCACGGGAACAAATGCCCAGGACCCGGATGACTTATATTGCAGGGGTGTAGCAAGTTTAATGACAGGCAACTATAGTGAGGCTGCTAATTTTCTGACATCGGCCATAAAGCTGGAACCAAATAATGCACTTATGTATCTGAAAAGAGGTGAAGCTTACTATCAGTCAGGACTGCTTGATGATGCTTTAAATGACTTTCTCGAAACTGATATGCTGGATAAAAGCAAAGGCAGCATGGGTCTTGCCAGAACATATGCCAGGCTTGGAAATGAAGAAAAATCTTTATTTTATTTGAGAGAGCATCTTAATTCGGGGTATCATTTGAAAGAGAAGGATATTAAAAAAGACAGTGCATTTGATAAGCTGCAATATACTGACGGGTGGTATGTCCTCTGGCAGGAAAACTGGTACACAGGAGAAGAGGAGGTTGAGTCTGAAGTAGACTATTTGCTCCATAAGGAACAATATCTGGATGCCCTTACCCTGTTGGATGAGAAAATTTTAAAGTCGGAAAATCCTCACATTTTATATGCCTGCAGGGCCAAAGTATATGAGGAACTTGACAATTATAAAGGAGCTATAGCAGACTGGGATAACGCTATTACTCATGGAGGATATATCCGGGATTACTATATTGAAAGAGGAAAGGCATACTCCAGGCTGGGCAAATATGAAAATGCTGCCGGGGATTTTACAAAGGTGCTGAGGAATGATCCTGCGTGCTTTTCTTTATATATTGAAAGAGCAAATGCGTACGCACAATTGAAAAAATATAGTCTGGCCATAAAGGATGTTGAAACCTACCTGGAATATTTTGATAATGATCAGAACGCAATTGCTTTGTGCGGAGATCTGTACTACTTGAGCGGAAACTATATTGAGGCACTTAAATACTATAACAGGAACCTGAGATTGGACAAATCAAAACCTGAATATTACAAGGCCAGGGGTAAAGCCTATTTGAAAACCGGCACCTACATGTTTGCAATAAATGACCTGTCGATGGCACTGGACTTATATCCAAATGACGGTGAGACCTATTTGCTGAAAGGCATAGCTCTCTTTGAAAGTGGAGATATTGAAGGCGCATGTTCTGACTGGAATAAAGCCAGAAAATTCGGAGAGGTTAAGGCAGTTGAATATTTACTTAAGTATTGCGATCAAAAGGCTTTGTCCCATTAAAAATATGGGCGCTGTCCCTATTTTACTTACCAAGAATTCCTTCCAGTTCATGTATGATGTCCTTCATGTCGGAATACTTAATCTGTCCGGGCGCAGTTGCCTTACCCTCATCCATTGAAGCATAGGTAATCTCTGATCCCATGAAAGGTGCAATAATCCGCGTTATCTTCCCCAGGCATCCCATGCAAAATGCGACTATCCTTCCGGGGTTATTATAAAGTGAAAGTATCCTTGAATTATCTATATTGGTTTTTGCTGTTGTCACTACTTTTGCAATATCTGCACCATATTCAAAACAGTCTTTCACAATTTTGTTCAGCACATCAGTTTCAGGAGTATTTCTAAAATTATGGTAAGAAATGATCACGTCGCAGTTATTCCTGTGGGCATAATCAATCAGATCTTTTCTGTAGGTTTCATCTGACTCATATTCCAGATCAACATATTTCGCTCCCGCCTTAATTGCAGTTTTTAATTTGTTTATTCTTTCGCCTTCATCGCAGATACCGGGGCGAAGGGTTGCAATTAATTTTTTGGGCTGGGAAAAAATCTCCTTAATCTTTTTAATGTCAAATTCAGTCAGGTCCAGCCTGATTTCAGCCATATCAACATTTTTTAATGTTGCAAGGCAGTTTTTTATATTTTTATCAGATATCGCTACGCAAATCATTAATCATTTCCTCCATTTGTTTTAATGATACTTGTTTAATAATTGCATTTCCTATACTTTCCAGCAGAACAAGGTGAAGAGTGTCCCCTTCACGTTTTTTATCCTGTCTTATAATATCAAGGATGTCTGACGTCTCGACGTTTATTGATGTTGGTAATCCTAAATTCTCCAAAAGGCTTTTAATCCTTTTGAATTCTGTTTCTTTTATCAGCCCAAGTTTCTGAGACAGTTTCAATGCCACGATCATTCCTGCGCTCACAGCTTCGCCATGTAACATCCCGGTAAGTTTTTCAAAAGAATGGGCAAATGTATGTCCGAAATTTAGCTTTCTTCTTTCTCCTTTTTCCTTCTCATCAGCCTCAACAACTTTGGATTTAATTAACACAGAGTCATACACCAGCTTGTTTATTACATCGGCATCCATGTTCAGGGCTTTTTTATAATTATTCTCCAGATAACTGATAACATTTTCATTTTTTATCGCACCTGCCTTAACAATTTCTGCAAATCCGGCCACGAAATATTTTTTATCGAGGGTCTTTAACATTTCGCTGTCACATATTACAAATTCAGGCTGGTTAAAGGTCCCTATCATATTCTTATAGCCCTTAAAGTTGACACCATTTTTCCCGCCAACGCTCGCATCAACCTGTGATAGGAGGGTGGTTGATACAAATCCGAATTTTAATCCGCGCATAAATATGGAAGCGGCAAAACCTGCTACATCGCAGACTATGCCACCTCCAATGCCTGCAATGAATGAAGAGCGGTCCACTTCATGTTCAACAAATTTAGCGAATATATAATTAAGAGTATCAATGGTTTTAACTTTCTCCCCGAGTCCGATTTCAATGATAATGCAGGGAGGAAAGTCTCTTTTATAGAAGTGAGATACATTTGTATCCGTGATAATTACAGTTTTTGTGTCAGGAAGGTAACGGATGAGATTTTCAAGTTTCTCTCCAACAAGAATTTTAGAAGTGCGGGAATCGGTTTTTATTTCTATGGTTTTCATTATTTTATTTATTCATCACTCTTGTCTGATGATTAATAGATTCCTGATGTATTGCCCTGAAAATCTGCATAATAAATTCTTCACTCAGGCCTTTTTTATGTGCCAGTTTAATCATGTTTTTCAGTATTTCATCCCACCTGCTTGCCTGCAATATAGTTATATTATTTTTCTTTTTATATTCTCCTATTTTTCTTGAAACGGCCATACGGCCATCCAGTATATTCAGGAGTTTTTCGTCATATTCATCTATTTCCTGTCTGAGTTCCTCGAGAGTAATAAGTAACAAATCATCATCAATATTAGATTTTCTTAAGACAAGTTTAGCAAGAAGATTTTTGAGTTCTTCGGGAGTTATCTGTTGTGCAGCGTCGCTTAGCGCTTTTTCGGGATTGATGTGAGTTTCAATCATCAATCCGTCAAAATTTAAATCCATTGACCTCTGGGAAACTTCGAAAAGTAATTTTTTGCTTCCGCATATATGACTGGGATCGGTGATTATTGGCAGTTCGGGTATTCTGCGTTTAAGCTCAATTGGTATTTCCCAGTGCGGATTATTCCGGTACTGTGATTTGTTATATGTCGAGAATCCTCTATGTATAGCTGCGATTCTTTTTATGCCTGCATTGTTTATCCTTTCAAGGGCTCCTATCCATAGCTCTGCATCGGGATTAACAGGATTTTTTACCATGACGGGAATATCCACACCTTTAAGCGAGTCAGCCAGTTCCTGCACAGAAAAAGGATTTACAGATGTCCTTGCACCAATCCATAATATGTCAATACCTGCTTTGAGAGCTTCGTAAACATGCTTGACATTCGCCACTTCAATTGAAGTAAACATGCCGAATTCTTCTTTTACTCTTTTTAACCATAATAAACCTCTGGATCCTACTCCTTCAAAAGAATTAGGCCTCGTCCTGGGTTTCCATATGCCTGCTCTGAAAATCTTTATTCCGTTTTTATGCAGTTGCCGGGCAGTCTCTATTACCTGCTCTTCGCTTTCAGCACTACATGGGCCCGATATAATAAGCGGTCGGTCAAACCTTATTCCGTTAAAACTTAATCCTTCCAGTTCAAGATTTATTCCCATAGTTTATTCCATTATTGATTTACCTTTCATATATTCACCCAGTATCTGCAAGTTACTGGTGAATGGTTTGATAGCTTCAACAGCTTGTTTGTAAAGCAAAAAGTCCTCTATTTCAAGATCAACATAAAACTGGTATTCCCATTCTTTGCCAATTATTGGCATTGATTGCACCTTTGTCAGGTTTATTTCATAATAAGAAAGTATTGATAATACTTTTGACAGGCATCCTATTTTATGAGCCAGTGCAAAAGTTATTGATGATTTATTGACTTTTTTATTAGGTTTAATTTTACCATTCTTTTCCTCCAGGATCAGAAATCTTGTATAGTTCTTTTTGTTGGTTTCTATACTGGCAGCGAGAATCTCGAGATTATACTTCTCGGCGGCAAGTGTACTCGATATAGCACCTATGCCTGATAATTTATTATCCCTTATATCTTTTGCACTAAGTGCCGTATCAATACTATCAATCAATTTTATATGAGGATATTCTTCAAAGAACTTCTGACATTGCAGTAAAGCCATGGGATGAGAATAAATTTCCTTAATGTCTTTTATTGACTGCCCGGGAAGGGCAACAAGATTCTGTTTTATGCGAAGATAGATTTCTCCGATTATTTTCATGTTCGATTCAAGGAGCAGAGTATAATTGGGCAAAATACTTCCTGCAAGTGAATTTTCAATAGCAGTAATGCCATAGTCCACTAATCCGTTCTGAAGTGCCGTGAATAAGTCTTTAAATGTATTTTTTGGCACAATCTCAATATTATCCTTTTCAAAATAATGAAGGGCAGCAATTTCATGAAATGCCCCATAACCACCTTGTATAGCTATTTTCTTGACTTTTGTGACTGTTTGATCCATATATTGAATTTAAAATTAAAAATCAGACAAAAAAAAAGTCCCAAACTTATTGGGACTTCCTGTTATATTTATTATATAAACAAACAAATCCCTCAGGTTATTAAAAAATAGAAGTAAAAGAAGAAAGCGGACTTGTTTGTATTGTATCTCATTGTCTTAGTATTTAACGGTACAAAAATAATTAAACTTTTGAAAAAACAATTAATAAAGTTAATATTTGTTATGGCTTTTAATCCTAACTAATGGCTTCAGCTATAAGTGTGCCTGTTTCTGCCTTTCTCCCGGCCTCGTCCACAGCAACTATTTTAAGACTATGATGCGCCTTGTCACCGGTAATATGCTCATAGGTAAAAGGCTTTTTGGTTGTCTGCGGAGAATGTTCCATAAGGCCTATTTTCTGGTTATCGCACCATATTTCATATTGCTTTATAGGTTCATCACCTGCATATGGCGTATGCCATGTAAGTCTAATTATACGTTTATTGTCGGGCATCTCCTGGGTAAGAAGCGGCCCACGCGGAGCTGTCAGATTTTGTGCAGGTAATTGAAAATAATTGGTTTTACCTTCTTTAATGGAATTTGTTATCCCCTCAATTTCACGTCTATCGGTTTTTGTCAGTCCGTCCGGTGCTACCTGCGCAGCTGAAAGGTTTTGCTGCAGCTGGCATTTCTTTATGTCATCGTCAATATGTCCTATCCCTGTTATTGCAGTATTAATACCCGGCGTTGTCAGGTTATACCGGACAAGGGAGCGACTGGGCAGTGCCTGGCTGCCAACATCACGTACAATATGTCCGGGGTTGTTTGACCAGGTAGCAGGTTTCGAATACATTGCGCCGTCTGCAAATACCTTCATGCCAATTATTCCCATATTTTTTGCTGCTGCGACAGGTATGACATTATACTGCATATTAAAGTTTAACCTGTCATTCGGATTTACCGCTACAAGCATGGCATCGATAATATTTTTTTCGTCCCTTTGAATCATCTCCATCATTACTGCAGGAGAATAATGTCCCGAGAATCCTATGTGACGAATCAGCTTTTCCTCGCCGGGATTCAAACCCGTATAATTTGTGCCGTCACGATAATCGAGGAGGGCGGCGAGAGCTCCAATATGCTCGGCCTTCGGATCAGGATCATCAAGTCCCTCGTAAAGGGCGTCGACCTCTTCTATACTGCCCAGAGCATGAATAAGTACCATATCAATATAGGCACCCTGAGGATAATATCCTTTGCCGTCACCAAAAAGTTGTGTAAGGGTTCTTTTTATATCGTCAGCAGTTTTGGAACCTTCAGGACCATTAGTGAACACCCTGATATTCTCGTCCTGCCATCCTCCCTTTGCCCACCGCAATCCGGTTTTACTGGTAAGGAATATAGATCTTCTGAGCGATTCATTATATCCCGGTTCACCCGGCACCAGCTGCAGATGGCTGAATGCTTTTCCGTAATTTGACTGGCTTGGACCGTAAACATTCGAGGTGTCGTAATAATTTATTCCAAGATTAAAAGCTTTGAGGATAATCTTCACAGGATCAACATCTGCGGGAGTCCATTGAATTGAAGCCTGACCTCCAAGCCCCAGCGTTGTCACTTCAAAATCCAGTCTTCCGAATGCGCGTTTCATTGGCCTCTCTATGACAATCTTACCGTAATTTATATAGGGGGCAAAAGAGAGTCCTATCGAAGCTAATGCCGATGTTTGCAAAAAGCTGCGACGTGAAATTTTGAATTCTGATTTTTTTGCCATGATTGTCTTTTATCAGGTAATATAAAAAAATAACACATGATATGCAAAATTGTTTGAAAAATTTATGATGGTTGTCTTTTACTGGCTGCCCGAGGGGATGTCCTTTTTCTTTGGCTTCCAGGGAGAAGGCGAGCCATTCGCAGAACCTAACTACCAATGGCACTTTTAATGAGGAGCATTATATCTGGGCGGTCTTTTTTTTGAACTGGCAAAGATAAGAGTATACCATCCTTTAAAAGTATATGACGGTATAATATAAGAATCCCGGCGATTTTCATTCCGGCAGTCCCTTAAGAACATCCCTTCAGAATAAATATTCAGTCCTGATACTAATAGGGAATTTGTTATTGCATTTATCTATTATTAAAAATATTATGCATAAAACAGGAGGATTATTTAAATTAACACTTTCATTTAAGTTGTGATCCTAAATGCATAAAATAATATGAAACTTGAGTCAAGGATCAAAAGAATACCTTTTGTGAAGTATTACTCAATGATCATCCTGATTTTGCTGCTGCTGGCTGCACTGGCATCCGGATTATCCAGATTGATATCATATTATAATAAAAGAAAGAATTATGAATTCATAATAACAGGATCAGGCAATAACATTAAAACTATCGAGCTGGCCGACAGGACAATTGTATATCTTAACAGGGATTCAAAATTGATTTATAGAAGTAGCTTTAATAAAACTGACAGGGAACTGATTCTTGAAGGAGAAGCTTACTTTGAGGTTGAAAATACAAATATGCTTCCTTTTGTGGTTTTTACAGATAAATCATCGGTGATGGTCAGGGGAACAAGGTTTAATATAAAGGAAGAACGGGACAATATAGTGGTAACTGTTATTTCAGGTGTCATTGCATTTTATGAAACGGAAAACAGCAGTAACCGGATAGAGTTGGGTCCTAATCAAAGCGCCAGCTATGATAAGAAAACAAATGAAATACGGATTCTAAACGTTTATCCATAAAAAGATGTTTTTATACTTCTGATATTAAAGGTGAATATACCGGCAGGATTGAAGGGATAGGAAGCGACGACATCCCTGTCAATGCAGATTTTCAGTTTAAGGTTGAATAAGCAAGCCGCAGCAGTTATTTATAGGGGTATTGACCCTGAAAATTTTATCTGGATGTTTTTGACAGAGGGACTGAGCCTTTTGATGTAATAAGCCATAAATATGCCATCAGCCCGAGGATTATATATATCAGATTTGTTGCACTGTGTGCTATAAGAGCAAATATTTTTCCGTAAGTATAATCAATCCCATATACCGATAATGTCAGAATTACCATAAAGTGCCAGGAGCCAATGCCTCCCGGAATTGGAAGTACCATTGCAAGTCCTCCCATTATAAAAGTCGTTGCACCTATATAAATGGAAAGATGTCTCGTGGGTTCATATGCCAGGAACACAACATAGAACATCAACAGCCACATCAGGAAAATAAAAAGTGTATGCCCTATAAAGCGCCACTTGTTTTTTAGCCTGAGAATAGTTTTAATACCTTCAATGAGATTATTTTTAAATTCATTAAGTTTCTGCCTTATGGTTATTCCCTGATGTTCTTTTCTTTTTTTCAGAAAATCCCTGATCTCAACATATACGAATACAACGGCAACAATAATCCCTATTCCGATAAGCATATTCTTTGGTGAAAGAATACTCCCGGTGCCGGCGGTATTATTTAATGTATTTTCTTGGAAAACCTCGTTAAAAATTTTGCTTATTCTGTTTATATCAAATATTTGTTTTATTTTGCCAATCTGGGTGGAAATTATAAGGACTGTAAGCAATATTAGTGTAATAAAATCCGTGGATCTCTCAGAGAAGACTGTGCCGGCGAGCTTTGAGAAAGGTATCTTTTCATATTTTGAAAGCAGTTTGCACCTTCCTACCTCTCCGGCCCTGGGTAAAAAAAGATTTACCAGGTATAAAAACAATACTGACAGGAAGGTATTGAAAAGTCTGGGCTTATAACCTAACTGGACAATGAGCATGTTCCATCTGACAGCCCTGCTGACCTGCGATAATATGCTAAAAACTACTGACAGTGCTATCCAGAAGTAATTCACTCCCCTCAGGGCATTTTTTAAGTTTTCCCATCCCACGTCTCCAAAAATTCCCCAGAGAAGAATGATGCCAATACCAAGAAAAGTGACAAACTTTACTATGTTTATAAAGATTTTCTTCATCCGGTTGTTAAAACTCTCTCTAAAAAGTTGCAAATGTAATGATTAAATAGAAATATAAACTGTGAAAATCATATTAAATTTTAACAATAATTAAAAAAATAATAAATCAAATAGCTATATATCAGAATTGTATTAATAAAAATCCGGGACCGTCATAATATAATATCTATACTGGATTAATCCGGCATGCAAATTTATGAAGTGACTCACCTGGCAATTATTACAATCATGTCTTTTTTGATATTTTGTCCATTTCAAGATCTGTTTTCCTGAATTCCACGACAAGACCTACACATCTGTATTCATTCATTTCTCTCTCAGACCCTTCAGGGACCGATATTTTAATAATCAGATTACGAGTGGATTCGTTCGTGAATATTACATGATCGCTGTAATCATAATCGGCGTTATCATAAATAATTGTGCTGTCTTCACTATCTTCAATTATCCTGAAACGCAGATCGCCGAATTTTCTGTGGGCACACACTGATATATAATAGTCTTCTTCACCGTAAGCAATAATTTTAAACTCTGATGTCTGTCCTCTTTTGAAAAGAGCGCTCTTTGATTGCCTGCTATAGAAGAATGTATAATCACCATAAATACAATGGAACTGATGGTATCCTGTGCAATCCTGTGCAAATGAACATATTGTTATTATAATTGATAAAACGGGAATTAATATAAGCTTCATGTTAAGTAGAGTTTTCATTTGTATTGATAATTCAGAATAATCAGATTTCAGAAATATGTATGATTTTATTCCGGGTCTGTATTACTATTTGCTTTAATTCATAAAATTCTTTTTCATTGATTTTAAATTTATCACCTCCACCGATAATGATTCTTCCATCTTCACCTTTTCTTACATTTGTCTTTACTTTTTCAACGGCAATATTTTTAAAGAATTCAAACAACGGCTCAACAATTTCCAGGATACTTGAAACATTAGGATCATCAGAATACTCATAGGAATATTTCATGATGTTATCAAATGCTACTTTCTGATCAACAATACGTTGTATTGTCGGATTATCAGGATTATAATCCCCGACCAGGTTAAGAGACAGATATAAAAACTCAACAAAGCCTCCGAGCGATATAATGGCAAAAGTATTTTCTTTATTATTGCGGACAAGATAATTAGTCAGATCTGTAAGTGCTTCTTCAGAAATAGTACTTAAGGAGTCAATATTTCGAATATTTTTTTCTATTCTGTCAACCAGATTTTTATCAAAGGCTGAAGAAATTCTGGTTTTTTCACTTAACGAGTAAATCACCTGAAGATAATCTATTGATTCTTTATATCTTTCAAACAAAGTGATGTAACCAAGATCAGCAACATATACACCTAAAATTAATGACTGTGATTTCGAATCAAGATATTGATCAGCTTTTCTTACAGGCAGCAGTATTGTATTATCAAACTGTAATCCGGCACTATCAATAACAATAAACATTTCATCGGGAGAGGGAAACCGATAATACACCTTTTTTATCCTGTTTTCCAGTTGAGCATAAGTGCTGGTGTCCTCTTCATACCTGTCTGATTTATTATATGAAGACCGGTCAGGCTTACAGCAGTAAACTGCCATGAGTGCAAACAAAAAGAAAAAATACCTGGTTGTAATCATTTGTTTAATAATTTTTTTATCCTGATTGTTTCAGAAAAGTTAATTAATTTTTTTAACAACTCAAAGATAAGCAAGATATATAAAATAAAAATCATTGTCCAGATTACGATCAGGTCAAACCAGAATGTATCGATATACATATTGCCTATGCGTTTAAAAGGTGCAAAAAAATGTGATCTGCCATATTTTGATTCGGGGGTTTTATAAACAGGTTCTGCTTTCTGAATAAGGTTGTTCTTATGTTCGAGGATTTTGACATTATCCCTTTTATTTAATACTAATTCGGCTATCTGGTAATTAAAGTTATCGTTTTTTAGTCTTAATAAATTGGATATCCCGTTGTATTCCGCTTCCATATTTTCAATCTTCCTGTCTTTTCTTTCAATTATCCGTGTCAGATCTCTTGAGTAATGTCGTTTTAAAAAACCCAGATAATTCCTGGTATCGTGCGCAAGATTCAGATTAAATGAATTTATCTTCAGATTATCAATTCCTTTAAATAAGGGGATATTATCATTTCTGTTGATTTTATACAGCTCATTTTCCAATAGAACAAGGTCATTTTCAAGCTTTTTCCTGTTTTGTTTTAATTTAAAATTCTTCTCACACAGGTTTAATTTCAGTTGCAGTTCAGGTACCAGATAGTTCATCATAAATGAAGCGTGGCTTTCTTCTTTTTCTATGTCATAAAGATTTTTCTGGTACTTGTTATTTCTGAACTGGTAAACAGCCAGTGCTTCATATGCCCAGCGTGATGCCATAATATCCCCTACAAATGGCACATAATATTGTGATGTTATATTTCTGTTCAGTTTATCGAATTTAACCATAGCACCACCCAGCAAAATTTGCGGAACAAGCAATAATGGAATCAGAATATAGATAGCTACAACCGATTTCATGGTATTTGATATATTTAAGCCCATCATATTTGAAAACAGGGACAGGGAGAAGAGCATCAGCCAGAACGGGATTAACATGTCCTTAATACCAAGGATCCGGTTGCCTATCAGCACGAAAGAGAGTGTTTGCACTGCTGACAGGGCAAAAAGCAAAACAACTTTTGAATTAAAATAACTGAATTTGCTGAGATTTAAGAATGATTCCCTTTGAATTATTCTGCTGTCTCTGATTATCTCTTCCGCACTTACCATCAGTCCGAGAAACAGGGCCACTATAACACCCATAAAAATAAAAATCGGCAGGTTCAGGTTCTCACTGAAAATGTAAACTTTGGGATTATCAGCAGTCCCTATATTATACTTTGTTAAAATAGCAAGTATAAATGCCAATATTGGCGCTTCCAGAAGATTTATAGCCATATACTGTTTATCAGTAATTTTTGAATAAATATTTCGCAGTGTATATATTATGAATTGCTTTAATTTACCCGGTATGCTGAAATAGCTTTCAGGAATATTCAACCTGACGCCAACAAAATCTTTATACCGCGGTTCAATTTTCTTTTTATATAACTGATACCATTCTTCAGCCGATACCAGTCTTTCCTTGGCAAATTCTCCGGAATCATTAACCTTTTTTGCTTCAATAATCTGAAGGACCTGCTCGGGATTCACATTGCCACATGTCAGGCACTCACTGTCTTCGGCATTAATTAACTGATTGGAAGTTTTAAAGTATACTACTGCATCCAGGGGATCTCCGTAATATACGACTCTTCCGCCTTTATCCATTACCAGGAGCTTATCGAATAATTTGAAAATATCAGAAGAGGGCTGATGTATATTAACTATAAGCAACTTGCCTTTTTGAGCCTGCTTCTTCAGCAAGTCCATAACCATTTCAGAATCTGTGGATGACAGTCCGGATGTAGGTTCATCAACAAACAGGATGTATGGTTCCCTTATTAACTCGAGTCCGATATTCAGCCTTTTGCGCTGACCTCCGCTAATGTACTTTTTTAGCGGATTGCCCACTTTCAAATCTTTGACATCAAATAAGTCCAGATCGAGCAGAATCCTGTCAACAAGTTTATTAATCTTACTGTCAGAAAAATCCTTAAAACATAATTTTGCGTTAAAATAGAGGTTCTGGTATACTGTTAACTCTTCAATAAGCAGATCATCCTGGGGAATATAGCCAACGATCCCTTCCAGCATTTCTTTATCTTTATTTATATCATAACCGTTTATCAGGACTCTTCCGCTTACAGGACTGAGGCTGCCGTTTAAAACATTAAGCAGGGTTGATTTTCCTACTCCGCTTCCTCCCATTACACCAATCATCTGTCCAGATTCCTCTGAAAAACTGAAAGGGTAAATGCCATTGTCGCTGTTTTTAAACTTAAATTCAATATCAATTGCGGTGAAGCGGAGCTTGAAGCCGACTTCTGATTTCAGGAATAAATTGGCAATCTCACTGTAATAAATAGAACCTAAAATCGGACTTCTTATCGAGGCACCTTTATCAAGAATATAAGTCCGTTCAGGAATAATTTTTCTGCCGTTAAGATATAATTGATCATCAGCTTCGACATGACGGAATACATAAATATTTGTAAGAGGCATATAGAGAAAGAGAATTTTGCCTTTTATGTAATTCTTTTGTATATGTCCTATGTTTTTATATTCAGGATTCTTATTGCTGTCAATGACCAGGACATTTTTTTTATCAGGTACCTTGTTAATAGAATCGAATATAAACGCCCTGCTGCTGTTAAATTCTCCTTCATCAAACTTCAGGGTAATTGAAAGTGTTTTCAGATAATCTGATTCAGCTTCATCAAGTTCTTCCTTAAGATTCATTATATCTAATATCTGCAACAGTACTAATGCCTTTTGTCTCTGCTCCAGTATTTTGTTTACATGTTCACAGATAATAACAGATTTTACAGCGAACAGTGAATTTCTTTTTTTTTCCTCCAATTTTACTTTTTCTTTTAGTCCACTGTAATAAAACTCATACATCATCAGGTACTGATTGATCTTGTCGGGGTTGACCAGTTGTCTCAGATAGGACTCAACGATAGCTTTGGCTGCCTTAACTTTATCTTTGCTTAGTGATTGAGCAACAACTGCAAATAATCTCAATATAGATTTTAAAATAGTTTCAGTCATCCTGCTAACTTTCTTATAATCCGGATTTTACCGGACAATTAAAATATAAAAGAAGTTTGTATGCATAAAGTTACTCTTAATCAAATGTATTATTTATCTGTATTTAATACAAGCATATTTTTTTTAATTTCTTAACAATGAATGACACTGATTCTTATTAATGACTGAATAGCAATAATTTCTTCTTAACCGGAGGGGATTTACTTTTCATTGTTTAATCAGGTACTATATATTCAAATAAAAAAAATTATTATATTTTTACTTATGAATTATTATTACAAGATCTTTGCACATATAATGATAAGTGCTTGCATTGATTTTATGGTAAAATGATTTTTAAAAAAATTTAATGAGCCATTCCAGTAAAATATTGGTTGTTGATGATGAGCCTTTAGGCAGGCAGTTGCTTGAAGCAATTCTCTATCCTGAAAATTTCGATATATATTATGCGGAAAACGGGATGGAGGCATTTGAAAAAGCCCTGGAGCAGAAACCCGACCTTATCTTAATGGATGTAATGATGCCTGAAATGGACGGCTTTGAAGTTTGCAGGAAACTAAGAAACCACGAAATACTTGGAAATATCCCTATAATTTTAATTACTGCGCTTGATGACCGTGACTCCATGATAAAAGGACTTGATTCCGGGGCCAACGATTATATATCAAAGCCATTTGACAGGATTGAAGTACTGGCAAAAGTAAAGAATATAATACAACTTGAAAGATATAAAAGGATGCATCAGGAAAGCGGAAAGCTTGGAGTCCGGGAAAAAAGGACAGCAAAACCGGATATCAGCTTTCATTATGCCGCTATGATTCAGAAATCATTATTGCCGTCAACGGAGCATATAAACAACATTTTGCCTCAGCATTTTATAATAACGCGTCCTCTTGAAACAATGAGCGGTATTACCTGCTCAATTTCAGAGAGGAATGATAATATTATTATAGTGCTTTGTGTTAAAAAATTGCTGCAGGATATATCTGATGTATTAATGAATATCATGGGTGTTACTCTTATAAATAAGATAGCATTTGAAAGTGATAGGCTTAATGCAGGGAAAATGCTGGATAATTTGAGAATTATAATCTTGGATAATGCAATAAATAAGGATGACGGATTTCATGCTATTAATGATTTGGATATTGCTTTGTGCATTATTAATAAAACGAGTCTTAAAATTCAATATGCAGGATTTAATATGCCCTTATTTGTAATATCAGATAAAGGATTAAAAAGAATTGAGCCTGATAGTATATACGATAATGCACGGAATCAAGCCAATTATAAAAATATCGAAGTTAGTGCTGCCCGGAATGATAGCTTTTATATTTTTTCAAATAATTTACTCAGGTATTTTGAAGAAGATTACAGGGAGCCTGCCAGTGAAGACTTTATTACGCTTTTAGGCGAGCAAGAGAGTAAGGATATGAAAGAGCAGGAGAATTTTTTTAACAGACTAATTGATAATGCTGCTTCGGGGGACAAAAAGCTGGAAGATATTATTTTAATAGGAGTAAGGGTGTAAATCTATTTAAAAAATTAAGATACTTCATCATACAAATACCAATTTCAGGACCTTTAACGCTCTGATCCTTATTACCTTCTTTATACGGACAAGTGGTCAGGAAGTGTCCTATTTTAATTCCGGTCCTTATACAGGGAACGAAAATGGTAGAAGCATAATTTACAGCCCCTCAGATACTTTAAACACGGATAATAGACTCGGGAATAATAATAAATCGGAAAAGATTAATGATTCATTAAAAGTAAGGACAAATAATAAACCCCTGGTGAAGGAGTTGCATGATTTGATTATAAATCCATCCGATAAGGATAATAAGGCCAATAAAGATAAGCAGCCTGCCGAATCTTCATTCTTAATGTATAATAACAGTATAATAAAGTCAATCAGGTTTAAGCAGGTGAATGTCTTTGGCCAATCGGTAACAGATACTTTGGGGACAGCCGCCACCTGGCTGGAAAGAAAAGGAAACCAGTTGCATTTTAATACAAATAAAAAAATATTGACAAACAGCCTGTTAATTAAAACAGGTGAGCCTCTGGATGCTTTGGTCCTTGCTGATAATGAGAGAATTATCAGGGAGTTGCCATATATTGAAGATGTAAGAATCCATATATATCCTGACACACCAAATGCAGATACCGTGGATGTGGTTTTCGTCGTTAAAGACGTATGGTCTATAGGATTAGGACTAAAAATCAGCGATATAAAATCAGGTGAATTCGGGATATGGAATAAGAATATTTTTGGATTTGGACATGAGAACCAGTATAACATATTCTGGAATATAAATGAACGACCGCTGTTAGGTTATGAGGGTATCTATAAGATTAACAATATTGCAGGTAGTTTTATAGCCGGTGATTTCAGGTATCTGAAAAAGGATTTTACCGAATCATACAGAATAAACCTCGAGAGAAAATTTTTTACTCCCGACATCAAATATGCAGGTGGAGTAATTGTGGAATACAAAGACACGAGAACGAGCATTGAACTACTGGATACCATTATGGAAGATGAGCCTGTTCAGTACAATTTGTACGATTTATGGATTGGCAGGGCATTTCAGATTAGAAATACGAAAAATCTTTTAACAAACAGCAGGACGAATATTATGCTGGCAGGAAAGATACTCAGGAAAAAATACTCTTCATGTCCTGCCACAACTTCAAACAGCCTGTATGAATTTCATGACAGGACTATAATTCTTGGAAGTGCTGCCCTGGCCAGGCAGGGTTACTTCAGGAGTAATTTGATATATAGCTTTGGCCAGACAGAAGATATTCCGTTTGGACTTCTGCTTCAAGTAATTGGAGGGATAGAATTTGGTGATTTCAATAACAGACCGTACCTTGGTTCCAGAATATCTCACGGAACCTATTTGTGGAAACTGGGGTATCTCTATAACAGACTGGAAATCGGGGGATTTTATTTTAATAATGCTTTTGAGCAGGGCATACTAAGCATTACCAATAACTATTTTACACATATAATTAATGGCGGCAGATTTAAGTACAGGTTTTTTACAAATATCAACTATAAAATAGGAATCAGGAGGTTTGATGATGAATACATCAGTATTGAAAACAAAGGTGGCATATCCGGTTTAAAAAGTGATTTATTGAAGGGAACTCAAAAATTTACGGTAAATATGCAGGTAAATGCCTTCTCTCCATATTATTTATACGGATTCAGATTTGTGTTCTTTGGTTCTGTAGATCTTGGGTTCATCGGATCAAGCACTGACATGTTATTCTCAAACAGTCTTTATTCAGGAATTGGTGCCGGCATAAGGCTTAGAAATGAAAGACTTGTATTTAACACTTTTCAAATCAAATTAACTTATTATCCGGCAGTCCCTGCTGGAGCGGAGAGAGAGTATATCAGCGTTTCAGGTGAACAAAAGCTGAAACCTGAATATTTTTTTATTTCCGAACCGAAAATTATTGAATTCTGAACCGCTAAAAAGCATTCCTTCTGAGATGCTTTTTTTAATTTTGCAGAATGCTACGTGCTAAAGTCAAATATAAATTAGTTGAAACAGGGAGATTCAGGCAGAAGCTCTTAATGTGGATCGGTAATTTTCCCGTATTCTGCTACATGGACAGTAACAATTACTATGACTCATGTAAATCGGAGTTCTTTTATCATACTTATGATGCGATTGCAGCAGCAGGCTGTAATGATATGCTTGAACCGGTTGAAAATAATGCATTCTTTGAACTGAAGGAATACGTTAACAAAAGGAAAGACTGGATATTTGGCTACCTCAGCTATGATCTGAAGAATGAAATTGAAAATTTAACTTCAGCAAATTATGATGGAATAGGATTTCCTGTCATAAATTTTTTTCAGCCACGCCTGGTCTTCACAATAAAGGGGAAAACACTGGAAATACATTACTTCGAGGATCAATATTCCAGAGATGAAATAGAACTGCTATTTGATTACATTAATAGCATGAAAATAACAGTACAGAATATTCATTATAATATAAATATTACTGCAAGGATGTCAAAAAAGGAATATATTGACGCGGTAAACAGTATAAAGACTCATATATATAGAGGTGACATTTACGAGATTAATTATTGTCATGAATATTACTGTGAGAATATAAGGATGGATCCCTTATTAATTTATAATTCGCTAAAAACAATTTCTCCGGTTCCCTTTTCATGCTTTTATAAATTATTTGACAAATTCCTTATTTCAGCAAGTCCTGAGAGATTTATCAAGAAAGCCGGAAATAAAATTATTTCTCAGCCTATGAAAGGAACAATAAAAAGAAGTGACTATCAGGGAGCGGATGAAAGCCTGAAAAGTAAGTTGAGGCATGATCCTAAAGAGATTGCAGAAAATATAATGATAGTTGATCTTGTCAGAAATGATCTTTCAAAGACAGCGGCAATGGCAAGTGTAAAACTGGAAGAGATATGCGGACTGTATTCATTCAGTCACGTTCATCAAATGGTTTCTACCATAAGTGCCTTGTTAAAAAGTGAAGATGATATTATTGATGCTATAAAAAATGCCTTTCCTATGGGGTCGATGACAGGCGCCCCAAAGGTAAAAGCTATGGAACTTATTGAAAAATATGAAAAAACCAAAAGAGGACTTTTCTCAGGAGCTGTCGGATATTTTTCACCGGATAATGATTTTGATTTTAATGTAGTAATTAGAAGTATCTTATATAATAATACGGGGCGATATTTGTCCTATATGGTTGGAAGTGCTATTACTGCGCAATCAGTACCTGAAAATGAGTATGAGGAATGCCTGTTAAAGGCTGAAGCTATCAATCAGGTTTTTAATCTTACAGTAAAGGAAATATCTAATGCTTGAGAGATTTGATAAATATATCAGAGAGAATAACCTTTGCTCTCCCAATGATAAGTTATTACTGGGTGTAAGTGGAGGAGTAGATTCAATTGTAATGGCCGATCTCTTTATCGAGAAAAACTATAGGATAGGTATTGCTCACTGTAATTTCCAGCTGCGTGAAGAAGAATCAGAAGAGGATCAAAAATTTGTTGAAAAGCTGGCACTGATAAAAAAAATCCCTTTTTATACAAAAAGATTTGAAACTAAAGAGTATGCACGTGAAAACAGTATGTCTGTGCAGATGGCAGCTAGGGAATTGCGTTACAGATGGTTTGATGAAATAAGATCAAAATATGCATACAATTATATAGCAATAGGTCATAACCTGGATGATGTCGTGGAAACATTTTTTATCAACCTTAGCAGGGGAACCGGAATTAGAGGATTAACAGGTATAAAACCTGTTTTCGGAGATATTATAAGGCCAATACTCTTTGCCTCAAGAAAAGAGATATTATCATATGCAGAGAAAAGGAATCTTGATTTCCGTGAAGATTCGTCAAACATTGATACTATATATGTCAGAAATAAAATCAGACATAATATTATTCCCAGGTTCAATAAACTGACCCCTGATTTTAATAAGACTATTATTGAGACTATTGAAAGGTTAAGAGATGCTGAGATAATTCTTGACAATGCAATTAAAGGTATAAAATCTGAAATAATAATTGAACAGTCCTCAAACAGTATTTTAATTGACATTGATAAGTTAAAAGTGCTTAAACCAGTTTATACAGTGCTTTATGAGATTATAAAAGACTTCGGGTTTAATTATAAAACTGTTAAAAGTATTATATCCAGTCTTGCCGATACACCTGGGAAAAAATTCTATTCAAAAACGCACAGGATTATCAAAGACCGGTCCTTTCTTATTGTTACAGATATTGAAAAGAGAGATTATTCCTCTGTAAAGATCAAAGCGGATGTTGCAGAAATTGCAGAACCTGTTTCTTTGAGCTTCAGCAAGTTTAATCGTCCTGAAAAATACAATATTCCAAAAGAAACAAAATATGCTGTCCTGGATTATAATAAAATCAGCTATCCACTTGAACTCAGGAAGTGGAGGCAGGGGGACAGGTTTATACCTTTAGGAATGAATAATCGCAAAAAATTAAGCAATTTCTTTATTGATTATAAACTATCGATTCCTGAAAAGGAAGCTGTCTGGATAATCACTTCAGGTGAAGATATAATATGGATAGTTAATTACAGGATTGATGAAAGATATAAGGTTGACAGAAATACTACGGATATTCTTGTTATTGAATATAAAGAAAATGAGTGAGGAAAATAAGAAAAATAAAGAACTGGCTAATAAGCTGAACTCTGGTGATAGTTACCTTATCTTTGAAGCTTTGAAAGAGATTAAAGAAATTGGTAAAATAAATATTATACCGTATGTGTTTGATCTTATAAACGAAAATACTCCCGGTATTATAAAGAATGATATATTACAGCTTATTTGTGATATTAAGGAACAAAGTGCTGCTCCTATGCTTGTTGATGCCATGCTTGCCAGGAAATTCGGTGAGGATACATCAAGCGTAATTGCTACATTCTGGCAATCGAGACTGGATTTCAGCAATTATTTGCCCGCCTTCATAGGGATTTTTATCAAAGAAGACTACCAGACAGCTCTTGAAGCTTTCACAGTTGTTGAGGGTTCGATACACAATATCAGCAGGGAGATTCAACAGGAATGCATAGATATTTTGAAAACGGCTGCCAAATCAATTACGAAGATGAAAAGACCTCTATATGATGAATTGGTTAAAGTTGTCTCCGGTAATTATTTTGCATGATTATAAACCAAACACCCTGTTGCCAATCCTGACAATTGTTGAACCCTCCTTAACAGCTAATTGATAATCATCTGACATACCCATTGATAATTCCTTAAAATATTCAGAAGACCTGAAAAAAGTATTTTTCAGTTCATTAAAGCATTTTGCAAGGTAATTAAATTCGGCACCAATTAATGCCCAGTCATTAGTGAATGTTGCCATACCCATCAATCCGGCCACCCTGACATTCTTAAATTCTTTATAATCCTCTGAACCTAAGGTGTCAGTAATTTCATTAAATGCCAGTCCGAATTTTGTTTCTTCTCTTGCTATTCTAAGCTGCAAAAGGCAATCTATAGTTCGATTATTCCTTAGTGCCTCTTTATTTATGGTATCAAGAAGTTTTATACTGTCAACGGAATGTATCAGACTGACAAAAGGGGCAATATATTTTACTTTATTTGTTTGCAAGTGGCCAACCATATGCCATTCAATATCTTTTGGCAGGTTTTTGTACTTCCTTACCAGTTCCTGGACTTTATTTTCACCAAATACCCTGTGCCCGGCTTTATAAGCTTCCAGTATTATTTCTTCGGGTTTGGTTTTAGATACGGCAACAAGTTTTGTATTTGCAGGGAGTTCTTTAAGAATATTTTTTAAATTTTCTGAAATACTCATTGCAGTCACTGTTAAATTGAATTGCCAATTTTCCATAAAAGTAACAAAAAATTAAAAAAAAACCGACAGGCATTATCTGTCGGCTTTAATACAGTTCCTCGTCAAATTATGAGTCTATTTTACATTCTCTCTTTCCAATACTTTTTCTCTGTATTCCCTGGCGAATTTTACTATTTTCTGAACTACCTCTTCTCTAACGTCAGTTTTTAAATTATCAAGACATTCGAGCAGATTATCGAGATCTTCATTTTCATCGTCAAATAATGATTCTAAAGCATGTATTTCAGAGAAATTTTTATTTGAAAGATTTTTAATAAGATCACAAAAGGTAGAAGTTCTATCCATAGGCATATTATATTTTTGGTAAACATTGAATTAGTTTTATAGATTAACGACTCAATTAAAAAAATATTGTTTGAGGGCAAATTATTTTTTTACTGCATGGTCAAACTCAGATTTTTTTCACGTACAAGTTTTCTCAGGTTAATAAGTGCATATCTCATTCTTCCCAGGGCTGTATTAATACTGACATTTGTATGCTCGGCAATCTCCTTAAAACTTAGTCCGCAATAATGCCTTAAAAGAATTACTTCTTTTTGATCAAAGGGCAGCTCATCAATAAGGTTTTTGATATCTTTTGTTATCTGATTACCAATCAGATGTTCTTCAATGTTTATGCCTGAGAATTTTCTGGAATTGAATATATCGACCTGAAAGTCTTCCCTTGACACAGCATTTAGCTGTTTTATCTTTCTGTAATGGTCAATAGTCAGATTATGGGCTATTCGTATAACCCAGGAAAGGAACTTGCCATTTTCCTTGTACTTACCGTCTAACAGGGATTTTATCACTTTAATGAAAGTATCCTGAAAAAGGTCTTCAGCCAGATGCTGATTTTTGACAATCAATAATATATAAGTATATACCTTTGATCTATATTTATTGACTAGTAGTTCAATGCCGGAATTATCACCACTCATGAACTGTTTAACGAGCTCATAATCAGAGCGATTATGGGTATTCAAAACTACCTCCTTTTTAAATTATAATTTAATAGTGGTAGATATTACTCGATAAACAGTCCTCCTATTTTAGGGTATTAAAAAAATATATCGCAAGTAAAGGATTTTTTAATATAATCCAATAATTTTATTCGTTAAAAATAGTTAAAATTTATTAAAATTCAAATTACTTAATAATTACAGCAGAGAATGCCGGGAAAATCTGATAAAAATGAAGATTCCATAGTAATTTCAGGAGCGCGTGTTAATAACCTGAAGAACATTAGTCTTGTTATTCCCCGTAACAGGCTGATAGTAATAACCGGACTCTCTGGTTCGGGAAAATCATCCCTGGCATTTGATACAATTTATGCCGAAGGCCAGCGCAGGTATGTTGAAAGTCTGTCAGCTTATGCCCGCCAGTTTCTGGGAAGGATGAATAAGCCGGAAGTTGATTTTATTAAAGGTATCCCGCCGGCAATAGCGATCGAACAGAAAGTAAATACAAGAAATCCCCGTTCAACAGTTGGCACGTCAACGGAAATATATGATTATTTAAAATTGCTTTATGCAAGAATAGGCAAAACCTTTTCTCCTGTTTCAGGTAAGGAGGTAAAGAAAGACTCGGTATCTGATGTTGTAGACTATATTACTTCTTTCAACGAAGATACGAGGATGCTTGTTCTGTCACCACTGGAACCGTGCAGTAATTTAAGCCTTGCTCAACAGATACAGGATTTAAATTACCAGGGCATAGCGCGTCTGGAAATTGACGGGAATATAATAAAGATCAACGATATCATTGTTAGCCAAATCAACACGAATTCACAAATAAATATAGTTGTTGACCGGATAATAGTAAAACATGATGACGATTCAAAAAGCCGTTTCGCTGATTCTGTTCAAATGGCATATAAACTTAGCGAAGGTATTTGCATTATTAAAGTCCTTGATAATATGCTGGCCAAGGATAAACGTTTTTCAAATGTATTCGAATTAGACGGGATAAAGTTCAATGAACCGTCAGTACATATGTTTAGTTTTAATAATCCCGTGGGAGCATGCCCCGTATGCGAAGGTTATGGCAGGGTAATAGGTGTTGACGGGGACCTGGTTATCCCTAACAAAAGTTTGTCAGTATACGGAGATGCCATTGTTTGCTGGAAGGGTGATAAGATGCAGAGGTGGAAGCAGAGATTAATTTATAATGCCGAAAATTTTAATTTCCCCATTCATAAACCTTACTTTGAGTTGACCCAGGAACAGAAGGAGGTTCTCTGGACAGGAAATAAGTATTTTAGGGGACTTAATGCATTTTTCCGGTATCTTGAAAGAAAGAAATATAAAATTCAGTACCGGGTTATGCTTGCCAGATACAGGGGCAGGACAATCTGCCCCGAATGCCGTGGAACACGGTTGAAGAAGGAATCGGCATACGTAAAAATAAATGGAAAATCCATTCAGGAATTGGTGGTTTTACCTGTTAGCGAGCTCAAGTTATTATTTAACAGGTTAAAATTAAGTAACTATGAAAAAAAGGTAGCAGGCAGGATTATTATTGAGATTAAAAATCGCCTTGATTATTTATGCAATGTTGGCCTGGGATATCTGACCCTGAACAGGTTATCTTCTACTCTTTCAGGAGGTGAATCACAAAGAATAAACCTGGCGACAACCCTGGGCAGCAGCCTTGTCGGGTCACTGTACATTCTTGATGAACCCAGTATAGGATTACATCCCAGGGATACTAACCTTCTTGTAAAGGTTTTGCAGAATCTAAGGAATATCGGGAATACGGTAATAGTAGTGGAGCATGAAGAAGAAATCATCAAGGCTGCTGATGAAATTATTGATATAGGTCCGAAAGCCGGAAGGTATGGAGGTGAAATTGTATATTGCGGGTCATTAAAGGGACTGCTGCATGGTAATAACGGACTTACGGCTCAATATTTAAACAGGAAGGAAAATATACCCTTGCCGGCATCAAGGAGAAACTGGAATAATTTAATAGAAATACAGGGAGCCAGAGAAAACAATCTTAAAAATATAAATGTAAGAATACCCCTGAATGTATTAACTGTAATATCAGGTGTCAGTGGCTCCGGTAAATCATCGCTGGTCAGTAATATTCTTTATCCCGCTTTAAACAGGCGAATAAACGGCTATGGAGAGAAAAGCGGAGATTTTAATTCATTGGGTGGTGACCTTGACCTGCTGTTAAATGTAGAGTTTGTAGATCAGAATCCCATTGGCAGATCGTCAAGATCCAATCCGGTTACCTATATAAAAGCTTATGATGAGATACGAAAACTGTTTGCAGCGCAGCAGCTATCAAAACAAAACAACTTCAAACCCGCGCATTTTTCTTTTAATGTTGACGGAGGAAGGTGCGAAGAATGCCAGGGAGAGGGGACAATAAAAGTTGAAATGCAGTTTATGGCCGATATATACCTGGTATGTGACAGCTGCAAGGGAAAACGTTTTAAAGATGAGATTCTTGATGTAAAGTATAACGGAAAGAATATTCATGATATCCTTGAACTTACAGTGAATGAAGCTATTGAATTTTTCGGGGAAAAGAAAGGTACTACAGAAACAAATATTGTAAAAAGAATAAAACCTCTTGCAGATGTGGGGTTAGGTTATATAAAGCTGGGGCAATCATCGAATACTTTAAGCGGGGGTGAAAGCCAGAGGGTCAAAATGGCTTCTTTTATTGGAAATGAAAATACCAGCAGTCCTGCATTATTTATCTTTGATGAACCGACAACAGGATTACATTTTCATGACATCAGAAAGTTGCTTGAAGCATTTAATACACTTATTGGCAGGGGTCATTCAGTTCTTGTCATAGAGCACAATATAGAAGTAATAAAATCAGCTGACTGGATTATTGACCTGGGACCTGAGGGAGGTGAAAAGGGCGGGCATCTTGTGTTCGAGGGAAAGCCTGAAGATATTGTGAAGTGTAAAGAATCATATACCGGCAGGTTTCTTAAAGAGAAGCTGAAAAAAGTCCCCCTGCGCTAGAGCTTCGGAGGATGGGTCTATTCTTTAAAGACAGATCCGAATACTTTTTTAATAATATCAACTGCCCATTTAAAAGGATCTTTCCTTATTTTCTTCTCTTCTTCACCAACTTTGTTAAACAGTCCGTCCAATGCTTTTTCTGTGCAGTATACGCCAATATCGGTAGTGACAGGAGTCAGACCCAGACGTTGCCCTGCCAGGCTACTGGCAACAGTATTATATGCACCGGTAAGGTCTTCCCAAGCATCATAGGGAGAATAGTTTATGTCCAGCAAGTCTTTCTGAAGGGCATTGTTGATTTTTGGAGAATACAGGTTTGTGAGTGCGTCATAGGTCGTCACCTTAAAATATCCGGTGGCTGCCGTGGAATCGAATCCTTCCGCACTTTTTCCCGTACTGGCGGGATTTGTCCCGTTAAGTATATCCCATGCATCGGATAAAGTCATATCCGTTATTGCGTCCTTAAAAATAGGGGCTGCCTCGCTTGCAGCATCTTCTGCAGCACGATTTATACCCTTCACAACATCCTCAACAAGATCAGCTCCCACAGAGATTAAACCAAGATTGTCCACAATAATATCTGCTTCAGGAGGCAATGGAATTTTATATAACGAATTGCCATAATAACCATTCATGAGTCCTAATGTTGAAGTTGCCGTATCAGTCCCTATCTCAAGAGCTTTTTTAAGTCCTTCCACAACCTCTTCGGTCGTCAATCCCTCTTCATCGCTATTAAACAGTTCTTCACAGGAAGTAAAGAAGAAGGATCCCAATATTAATATTATAGAAACATACCGTGCCATAATGATCTGATTAAGGGTTAAAATGTTTATGTAAATTAGTACTTCATGGTTTCTCAGAAACTAAAAAGCCTATGTTGGAAACATAGGCCCTGTATTAATCCTGAGATATATTATTTTTCTCTAAATCCAAACATTATAGCCACACAACCGCTTGCCGGGTATTCTGATTCACCTTTCCCGACAGGTACTTTAACGGCAATCTTAAGCTGCTGGCTCGATTCGAGCCTGAAATCCCAGATCCTGGTAAGATTATGCTGCCGGTTATCATATAAAATGTTTTTATAAGCATCGATGATTTGAAACTCAACATCAGGTAAAGCATTGGAACCACAAATTGCTATCCTGTAATCCTGTCCCGAATAAAATGTTTTATATAATTCTGCCTCTTCTCCCTCTGTTAATATTGCGGCATGATAATTACCATCATGTATATAACCGGACGTCAATTCTGTTTTGCATATTTTCTTTGCAAACCCTTTACACTGAGCAGACGCATATAAAGAAGCAGTAAATGCAAAAATTGAAACTACAAAAAGTAATCTTAATAGCTTTTTCATAATAATTTTATATTTATTGTATGAAGTTGGTTCTTAATATTCTCACATTTTCCTTTAACTGATTAAATGCTTCCGGGGTAATCGTTATTTTAGACTGGGATTTTAAAGTAGTAACATTTGTTTCATTATTGGGTTCTATTTTTATTTCGGATGTTTCGACTTTAACCTTATCAAAAGAAGTCTTCAACTCTTTCAGCTGAACCATAAGATCAACAATATCATCGTTCTCCTCCCCACTTTCATCTTTCCTGTTGTCTTCGAGCATCCTTTGAACTATATTGAATGACAATTTCTGTTCTGAAATTCTGTCGACAAGTCTGTTATTTTCTATTGGTTTATTACCTACAAGCTGGGTTGCTATGTACAAACCTTCAATCCACCCTCCGACAAGAACAATTGCAGCGACAGATTGCCTGTCATTTTCTTTAAGAAAGGAGCTGGAATTTAAAAAAGTCTCGGATATTATATCCATAATTACGTCCCTGTTATTGAGATTTTGTTCCAGTCTTTTTATCGTTTCATTATTAATTGCATCTGTTATATCAAGTCCTTCTGCCATTTTTTTTGCGGCTTCCATATAACTTATAGAAGTCTGGGTTTGATCAAAAAGGCTGGCGAAACTAAGATCAGTGGTATATATTCCTAAATTAAGAGCCATACTCATATTGGTTGTATATTTATCTACATTATCCAATGAATTTAAAAGCTCTTCATCATAATCAGCGCCAGCAGATTTAATTAGCATGGCTGTTTCAAGCGGAGAGGGCAGAGAATAAAATATCTTTTTTGCTTGATTTACGTCATCAAAAATGTCATCTTCAGTAATAAAATCTTCAAGATTTAATTCTGCTTTTTTCTGTTTAGTCTTATCAGATTTACAGCTTGTGAACAATATTAACAGGCTACAAATAACAATATACCTTATAATGTTCAGGGGAAAATTATTACTTTGCATGAGTTATGGGTTTATAAATTGTTTCTATCTATTTACTCTTAATTGTAGTAAAATTAATACTTTTTTTTTATTTTCAAAATTCGATTTCTCAGCGCTGCATAGAAATCATCACATTAAATTTTAAAAATCCATTTAGCTTAAAAATACAAGCTAAAATACTAAAAATAAGCAATTTTATCGGTTAATAAAGTATGATAGTCCGGTTCCAGTCTCTTTTTCCAGCCAATCAAATACTGAGTAAATTCACCAATATTAAGTTTGCTGATATTTTTAGCATAAACATCCTGCATAATGTCGTCCGGGAAGTATTTCCCGGCAATAAGTATTTTCTTTTCATTTTTTCTGTATTGCGTCTTGCCAAGGTCTGCTGCCCCGAATAAATGCAGGATATTTTGTGCAATTATGGACGGGTATTTATAACTTACAATGGCAAATTCAACATCATATGTATTCATCGTATTGACAGATATAGAAATGTCATTTCTGAAATAATTGTTAACCATATATAGTAAAGCCACACTTTCTACTTGCTTTGAATCTCTCAGGAATGCCACCAGCCGTTCTTTATTCCTGGGATTTTTTATTTCAGGAATACCATCCTTTTCTGTGATATCAAAAGAGCTTCCTGCTCTCCTTGCTATATTATCGGCCCACAGGTTTAATGCTTCCATTCCTTTCCTGAGAGTAGGTTCAGAGATCGATCTTACTACACTGCCCATGGGCAGGGCTCTTTTAATTGTAGTATATTCTTCACCAATATAGTAATCTGTAATCACATTCAGTGATATGCCATTCTGGCTTGCCTGATCCTCCAGCCATCTTACTGCAACCGATATTGAATCTATTGTGGATTTGATATCGAACTCTGTCCATGGTGATGTTTCCTTGCTGTCAACGAAAATGCAATAAACTAATACGTTGTTTTCCAAGGTTTTGCAGACATTATTATGAATTCCCTTGCGATAATCAATTCGCTTACCGGAATATCCTGATGGTAAAATAAGCAGTATAAAAAAGAGAGCAAGTTTGATGAAGATTACCATTTAGAAAATTTCTTTTTCTATTCGTGATGATACAAATTTAACAAAGTGTTTAATCAAATAAAACATTTAGTTCCTGCTTGTCCCGATAAGTTATTAACCTTCGGTTCATAATTTTTAATTATTTCTGCACCTTGTTTAACAGGTTTTTGCCTTTATACTTGCATAAATCAATCAGACCGCATTCATAACATTTTGGTTTTCTGGCCTGGCATGTATACCTGCCGTGGAGTATTAACCAGTGGTGGGCCAATGGTATGAGCTTTTCAGGGATATATTGTACAAGTTGTTTTTCAGCCTGCAGCGGGTTTTTCGCATTTATTGTCAGGCCAATTCTGGCTGCTACCCTGAAGACATGTGTATCTACTGCAAGTGTTGGTTTGTTATATATAACTGCTGCTATAACGTTAGCCGATTTCCTTCCCACACCGGGTAATTTCTGAAGCTGATTAATATCTGAAGGGACCACTCCTTTGAATTTATTGGTCAGAGTTTTAGCCATTCCTATAAGATGTTTTGTTTTATTATTAGGATAGGAACAACTTTTTATAAGCTCCAGTACCTCACGGGGGTCAGCGTCAGCCATATGCTGTGCGGTCGGGAATCTGTCAAGAAGGGCGGGGGTTATCATATTTACACGCTTATCAGTACACCGGGCAGACAGGACAACTGCCACAATCAGCTCATATGCGCTATTGTATTTAAGTTCAGTTTCGGCAACGGGCATGTTCCTTTGAAAATAGTCCAGTATCTTTTTAAACCTTTCTTTTCTTGTCATAATGAATTACAGAAACAATAATTAATTACTTAATATATCAATATATATGAAGCGGGTTCATCATTTTTTGAACTGCTCCGCCTTCATAAAAAAATCATTTGCTTTGCTTAAATTTCCCATTCTCCGGTAAGTGATTCCCAGGTTTATATATATTGTATAGTCATCAGGATCCAAAGCAATTGCTTTTTCAAGCCAGCTTATTGATTCGTTAAACTGTCCGGATATACCATAGGCAACACCGATGTCCTTGCATAATTCTTTACTGTCAGGATTTATTTTAGCAGCCGCCTCAAGGTAAGTAAGTGCTTTTGAAATGTTGTTTTTATATTTTCCATACAAATTTCCAAGGTTGTAATTTATATCGTAGCGTGCAGGATTTATTTCAAGTATTCCCTCATATAATGCAATTTTATGATCAATATTGTCACAGCTGCTCAATATTGAATTAATATTATTATATGTTGCCTCATCAAGCGGATTTCTTTTCAGTACCTGCCTGTAATAATAAATTGACCTGTCAATATCTTTATTAAGTTCGTAATGGGCATTGCCAAGCAGCCTGTATGCATCGACATAATCAGGATGTATTTTGATAGCTTTGTTAAGATACATAATTGAAAGTGACAGATAATTATGCCTGGCCTCATCATCTTTCATATTCCGGGCTTTTTCCCATAGTATTCCTCCAGCTGTGCAGTTGCTTTTTGCACTGTTTGAGGATGTTTTAACATCGGTGGTAAAAAGGGTCAAATCATTTTTCCATGCCTTATTTCTGCTGATTGTCTTGCCGGAATAAAAGATTATGAGCGGAATAAGTATAATTGATATTACTACCGGATAGACCTTATTGCCAGGGATAAGTGATAATTTATCCGTTAAATAATAAGCTCCAACAAAACAAAATCCCAAAGAAGAAAAATAGATGAATCTCTCATTCATAAAGGTCCCGACATTGAATATTATGTTGGACACCAGAATGAGCGGTAACAAATAAAGTAATATACCATAGGATAATTTACTCTTTGATCTGATTCCGGCTATTGCAGTAATTAAGATTAACAGGTGCATAATTATTGATAATACGACCAGCGGGTTATTGAACTGACAGAGCTTAATATGGTACGGATAATAGTCAAAAGTCAGGGGATGTGGAATGAACATTAATCTTATGTAGTTCAAAAGAGTAAAGAATATTGTTGCATATTTCTGTGATGATGATGCATGGAGGAAGGGATTATTCATCAGTTCGCCCGATACTTCCGAATTAAATCCCCCAAGGACTGTTGTCCTTATAACCAGGAAAATTGCAGCAGAAATTAACAGTGGTATTGTGATTATTGCTGTTCTTTTAAGCGAGGTCTCAGTGAAATACCAGACAGTGACGGGGATAAGTAAAACGAATATTATCGAGTTTTCTTTTGACAGAAGTGCCATGAAAAAGGAAATGCTGCTTATAACGAGGTATATAAAATTTCCTGAGTTTATATAGCTTATAGCAAATGACAGGACTCCCAGAGATAAAAGCAACGCCAGTATTTCGTCCCTGCCTTTAATATTTGCTACAACTTCGGTGTGTACCGGATGAAAAATAAAAAGTAAAGCACATAAAAAGGGCAGGCTAAGAAAGTTATTTTTATTATTGCCGGGATCATACAACCTGGAAAATATTCCGAGGATTAAGATACCGGTTAATGCGTAAAGAATAACATTAATTATATGGCTTGTTTCGGGTTTTTCTCCAAAAAGCTCATATTCAAGGGCATATGTTGCTATTGAAAGCGGACGGTACCTGCCGCCCGGCACCAGCTCTTTTTTTTCTTTAAAGAAACCTGTGAAGGAATCGGTTGTAAAAATGTCTTTTATACCGTCGATACCATTCTTCGTATATATATTTTCAGTAATTACTATAGCATCATCCAGTGCATAATTGTGATTAAAAGTATTTGCATACAATAAAACCGCCGATACAAATACTAACAGGATTCGCGCTGACTTATAATATTTTGAAATTCCAGCCATATATAAAAATAAAGTCTGATAATATTATAATTTAGCAATTCATTGTTTTCAAATTTAATACTTCGCAAATAAATAAGGATAATTTTAACATCAAATCTGAACAGGAACAATTAAGTCCGATCCCTGGTTAATATTTAACCAGTTTTTCTTATTTTCACCTTTTCAATTAAATATTAATGACAAATGGCAGACACACAGACTTTAGCAATAATTAAGCCCGATGCAGTTGCGAATGAATTTATAGGTCCGATTCTGGAGAAAATAAATAATGCCGGGTTCCATATTGCTGCAATCAAATTAATAAAACTGGATGAAATTCAGGCGGGGAACTTCTATTCAGTCCACAGGGAAAAGCCTTTTTATAGCAGTCTGGTTAAGTTTATGATTTCAGGTCCGGTAGTGGTTGCCATACTCGAAAAAGAAAATGCGGTCGAAGATTTTCGCAAATTAATCGGGGCGACTGATCCTGAAAAAGCTGAAAAGGGGACCCTAAGAAAGTTATATGCCCGGTCTGTTGAAAGAAATGCAATTCATGGCTCAGACAGTCCGGAAAATGCTAAAATTGAATGTGATTTCTTTTTCTCTCTGTTCGAGAGATTTTCAAAATATGAATAGTTGAGGATTATTTTTAATAAGTTCTATTTAATCACGATTTTTTCAATTATTATTTCCCCTGCATATTTATTTAAAGCGTCTGCGATCTGCTGTCTCATCATCATAATTTCATTTTTCACCACCGAGGAATTAAAAGATACAAAAAGTGTTTTATTCTTTATATAAATTGAGGTTGTCCTTTTAGCCACAGCTTTACCCATAAGCTCTTCCCAGTGATTTATAACCCTGGACTTATTTAGTTTATGTTTTAGTCCGGAATTTTGCAGAAATTCATCTATTATTTCACTTATTTTCCTGGTGTTGCTTTTTCTCATTGTTAACAATTTCATTGATTATACCGTCATCAATAAGGAATAACTTATAACCTTCAGGGATATCTTTTAAGACTGACTTCATTCTTTCTTCACTTGTATGTGAAATAAATATCTGTCCGAAATTTTCATCTGAAACAAGTTTTATTATTTGCTTCACTCTTGATTCATCAAATTTATCAAAAACATCATCAAGGAGAAGTATGGGCCTGATATTGTTTATTCCTTTGATAAAATCAAATTTTGCAAGCTTAAGGGCAACAAGATAAGTTTTTTGCTGTCCCTGCGAACCGTTCTTTTTAATATTAATTCCCTGCAAATTAAGGATCAGATCGTCTCTATGTACTCCGGTTGTAGTATACTGGAGTATTCTATCCTTTTCTTTCGATTTTTTTAGCTGGCTGGCAAAAGCGCCTTCAGCCAATTGTGACCTGTAAATTAGCTCAACTTTTTCCTGTCCCAGGGAAATGAAATCATAATATTTTTGAAAAATGGGTACCAGCTTTTCGGCGAAGTCCACACGTTTCTTATAAATTCTCTCGGCAACCGGTATCAGCTGTTCATCATAAATTACAAGTGTGTCTTCATAGGAGTTACAAGATGCTGCAATATCCTTCAGCACTTTGTTTCTCTGAGATATAAGCCTGTTATATTTTATAAGATCATTCAGGTAGTTTTTATCATACTGAACAATAACTCCGTTAATGAATCTTCTTCTTTCTTCACTGCCTCCAAGTATAAGGTTTGAATCAGCAGGCGAGATCATAACAACTGGCAAGAGGCCTATATGATCTGAATGCCTGGAGTACTCTTTTTTATTTCTTTTAAATACTTTCCTTTTGCTTCTTTGTATGGCGCAATAAATTTCCTCCTTTTTGCCGTTCAGTATAAAATCACCCTGAATAACTGATAATTCTTCATTATACCTGATGTTCTGAGTGTCAATAACATTAAAGTAGCTCTTGCACAGACATAAATAATGAACGGCATCAAATATATTTGTTTTACCTACACCGTTTTTCCCGACAAAGCAATTTAACCTTGAGGAAAGTTCCATATCGGCCTGGGGATAGTTTTTAAAATTTACCAGAGAAAGCTTTTTAAGAAACATCAGGAAATAATTGTTGATTATATATTCATTATCAAAAATAGTTTTTAATTTTTTACAAGCTTTAATTTCATTAAATATTTTAAAAAAATTACATTTGCGTTCTGATTTGAATTAAATAACACATAATAATGGCAAAAAAGAAAACTTCTGCAGATATTAGTTTTGAGAATGTTGAAAATGTCCTTAGCAAAACTGAAAAATATATAGAGGAGAACCAGAAGAGTCTGACAATAATAGTACTTGTCATTGCATTGATTACGGGTGCTTATCTGGGTTATAAGAAATTATACCTTGCCCCGACTGAACTGGAGGCACAATCGGAAATGTATGTTGCTGAGAAATACTTTGAAAAGGACTCCTTCCGGCTAGCTCTGGAAGGTGATGGAAGCTACATGGGATTTATAGATATAATAGATGAATATGGAATAACAAAATGTGCTAATCTGGCAAATTATTATGCAGGTATCTGTTATTTTAAATTAGGGGAATACGAAGAAGCCATAGAATGTCTCAAAAAGTTTGAATCCGATGATATAATGGTTGAAACAGTGGCAATGGGAGCTATTGGGGATTCCTATGTTGAGTTGCGGGAACTTGAAAAGGCTGTTGAATTTTATATGAAGGCTGCTGAACGTAAAAAGAACGATTTTACATCTGCATTATTCTTAAAGAAGGCGGGAATAGTTTATGAAGAACTTAACAATTATAAAAAGGCACTGGAAGTTTATGAAAGAATTGAAACCCAGTTTCCAAAATCAGAAGAAAGCAGGGACATAGAAAAGTATATTACACGCGTGAAGTTGAAGATAAAGACATAATTTATTCCGGATCTTATGGCTACAAGTCTGAAGAATTTACCCGATTTTGACAGCGGCAAAGTGCCCTATGCTGAAAAAATGAAAATAGGCATTGTAGTCTCTGAATGGAACGGTGAGATAACAGAGGCTTTATATAATGGAGCATACGGAACTTTAATCAGGTGCGGAGTAAAAGAAGGAAATATTTTTATTAAAACTGTTCCCGGCAGTTTTGAATTGACTTTGGGAGCCCAGTATTTGGCAGAATACGGAGAATTTGACGCAATAATATGCATAGGATGCGTAATTAAAGGCGAAACTCCCCACTTTGATTATATTTGTCAAAGTGTATCAACCGGAATCACTAATCTTAATATCAAATACAACATTCCGTTTATATTTTGTGTTCTTACAACCAACAATATGGATCAGGCAAAAGAGAGGGCAGGAGGGAAATACGGTAATAAAGGGGATGAAGCTGCTGTAGCTGCAATAAAAATGGCTGCCCTTAATAACCAGGTGCGATTGCTGAGAGGGTAACAGGCACTTACAACTAAATAATCAATAAAATTTTATATTATTTGAAATTATTAATATATTTGACTATTTGGTTTAACCAAATGGTTTAAATAATCAGTTAATAAATATAAATGAGATGAACCGCGAAAAGTACTCTTCAGATACTGAAAATAGGATTATTAAAGCCGCAAGAAAGGTCTTTATTAAAAGCGGCATGTCAGGGGCCCGAATGCAACATATTGCAGATGAAGCTAAAATAAATAAAGCTTTGGTACACTATTATTTCAGAAGCAAGGAAAAGTTGTTTGACGCAGTATTTAGATATGCATTTTTCAGGTTTGTTCCTAAAATTGAAAACGCACTGAACTCAGATAAGCCATTATTTGAAAAAATTGAATTATTGACCGAACAATACATGACCGTATTAATGAAAAACCAGTTTATTCCCATGTTTGTTCTTCATGAAATAAACAGTAACCCGAAGAGGCTTTATGAACTCTTAAAACAGGTCGGGATTAATCCTGAGAAGTATGTTCAGCAAATAAAACAGCAAAAGGATAAAGGAGCTATAACAGATATAGTTCCGGAGCAATTGATTATCAACATACTATCACTTTGTGTTTTTCCGGTTGTGGCAAGACCGCTTCTTCAGAGAATGTTCTTTCAAAACGACATTAACCAGTATAAACAATTCCTGGAATCAAGAAAAAAGGAAGTACCGAAATTTGTTATCAATTCAATTAAAATAAAATAAAATGAAATTCTTTACCTGTGTTCTATTATTAGCCTTATCAACCCGGTGTTTCAGCCAGCAGCCGGATACCCTGACAATTTTTGAATGCTATGGGTACGCTGTTAAAAATTATCCTGTTATAAGACAGAAAGAGTATATCGAAGATGCCCATATGAATAAAGTAAGAAACATCAACACCAGCTGGTATCCTTCCCTTGCATTTGGCGGGCAGACCAGTTACCAGTCAGATGTTACTGAAATATCTGTCCCGGGCATGAACCTTCCATCGCAACCCCATGATCAATATAAGGTTTATCTTGAATTAAACCAGTCAATATATGATGGAGGGACAAGCAGGGCAAGCAGGAAACTGGAGAGTAATAGCTGTGAAATCGATCTCCAGCAAATAGAGGTCGAGCTAAATACCCTGAAACAAAGAATTACCGGCGTTTATTTTTCAGTACTGTTGCTCGATAAACAGCTTGAATTATTGGACCTGGCGCTTAATGAATTAAATGAAAAGTTAATTGTCATTGAGTCCGGAATAAAGAACGGTATACTGATGCCTTCTGACAGGAGTGTTTTACAGGCAGAGATACTTAAACTCAGGCAAAGAATTTTCGATGCGCAGCTTAGCAGGGAATCGGAATTAACATCTCTTTGTGAACTAACCGGATTACAATTGGATACAGGTGTTTATCTTAAACTTCCACTGGCGGGGCCCGTTTATGAAAGTACAGGACTAAGACCTGAGTATGAAATGTTTGAATTGCAGAAAAAGCAAATGGATATTAACAGCAAGTCACTGGCAACATTTAACAGGCCCAGATTATTTGCCTTTTCTCAGGCAGGATACGGTAAACCCGGACTTAATATGCTGAATGATGAATTTGATACGTATTATTTAATCGGACTTGGTTTTTCCTGGAATTTCTTTGACTGGGGAGAGACAAAAAGAAAGGAAAAAATTCTGGGCTCACAAAAGGATATCATCAATACTAAAATAGAAATATTTGAAAAAAACCTGAATATCCAGCTTGAAAATGAAATGGCCAATATTGAAAAATATGAAAAGTCTGCAGAAATTGACAGGCAGATAGTGAAATTAAGATCTGAAATTAAGGAGAGTTCATTTTCCCAACTGCAGAACGGTATTATCACATTTACTGATTTCCTTACTGAAATGAATGCTGAAGTCCAGGCAAAACTTGAGCTGGAAACTCATATAATATTATTACAACAATCTTTATTCAACTATTTAACCTTGAAAGGAGAAATTTAACAATGACAACAATTACTAATATCTGCAAACTTCCGGGATATATTATAGTAATTTCTTTATTTCCCGTAATCATAAATTCAGGTTGCCATGGCAAAAATGATGTTGCTGATGCATACGGAAATTTTCAGTCCACAGAGGTAACAGTATCATCACAGATCCAGGGCGAATTGGTATTCCTGAATATCAGGGAGGGGCAGCATTATGATAAAGGTGAACTTGCCGGAATAGTGGATACCATATCCTTCTCATTAAAACGTGAACAGCTCATCGCGCAGGAAAAAGTGATCAGGGCAAAAAGCAATAATATTTTGTCGCAAATAAAAATCCAGGAGGAGGAGAAAAAAAATCTTGTCAGGGAGAAAGAAAGGCTGGAAAATCTTGTTAAAGACAATGCTGCCACCCAGAAACAGATTGATGATATCATTGGCAGACTGAATGTTATGGACCTTAATATTGAATCTGTAAATCGCCAGAACACTGTCACACTGGCTGAACTGGAAGTTCTGAAAAGTGAACTCAAACAGGTTGATAACCAGATTAGCAAGTGCAAAATAATTAATCCGCTTAACGGCACCGTCATTGAAAAATATGTTGAGCAAAATGAAATAGTGGGTCCCGGACAGTCAGTATATAAAATATCCAGCCTCAGGGATATGGAATTAAAGGTCTATATTGACGGTTCGCAATTAGCTCACGTTAATATCGGGGATACTGTTACAGTTGCCATTGATACGGGTAAAAAGACCATGAAAGATTTTAACGGTATAGTAAGCTGGATTTCTTCGGAAGTTGAATTTACTCCCAGGACCATACAAACAAAGGAAGAGAGGGTTGATATGGTATATGCCGTTAAGATACAGGTGCATAATGATGGCATGATAAAAATAGGCATGCCCGGTGAGGTATATTTTACAGGTAACTTTTAAAATATGATTATGCATAATTACATCGAGGTTCTGAATATTTCCAAATCGTTCAAAGATGCCGGGGCTTTATATGATATCAACATTAATATTCCTGAACAATGCCTCTTCGGATTGATAGGTCCGGATGGAGCCGGCAAAACCACACTTCTGAGAATTATTACAACCTTGCTTCTGCCTGACAGGGGAATGGTACGCATAAAAGGAATGGATGTTATAAAGTACTATAGGAAAGTAAGGACCTTCATTGGCTATATGCCCGGCAGATTCTCTCTCTACCAGGATCTGACGGTTGAAGAAAACCTGAAATTCTATGCCACTATATTCAGCACATCAATAGAAGAAAACTATCACCTTATCAGAAATGTCTATTCTCATATTGAACCTTTCAGGAAACGGCTGATCAGGAACCTTTCGGGCGGCATGAAACAAAAACTGGCTCTTTCATGTGCACTGATTCATAATCCTGAGATACTTGTGCTTGATGAACCGACAACCGGAGTTGATGCAGTATCCAGGAATGAATTCTGGGATATTCTTAAAGCCCTTAAAAAAGAAGGAAAGACAATTATTGTATCCACTCCCTATATGAATGAGGCCGGGATGTGCGACTATGTTGCACTTATGCACAATGGCAGGATACTGGAAATCGATATTCCCTGCAAGATCATAGAGCATTTCAGTAAAACATTGCTTGCAGTAAGAACCGGCAGCATAAATAAGCTGGTAAGTGATTTAAGACTCTATTCTGCCGATGGCAGTGCTTATTTATTCGGCCATTATGTTCATTATTGCGGTGAAAAGAAATTTAATAAAGGAGAAATTCATAGTTACCTTGTCGAAAGGGGACATCATAACATTGAAATATTGGACATTAATGCCAATATTGAGGATTGCTTTATAACGGCAATAGAAAATTATGATAAAACAGGATAAACAAATAAATATTTGAGAAAATATGACAAATAAGCAGGTAATTATCAGGGTAAACGGACTTGTAAAGAAGTTTGGCAGTTTTGTGGCAAACGACCACCTGACATTTGAGGTGTACAAAGGAGAAATATTCGGATTCCTGGGTGCAAACGGGGCGGGAAAGACAACAGCAATAAGGATACTTTCAGGTTTATCATATCCTACTTCAGGAGAAATAGAAGTTGCCGGATATAATGTTTATACACAGCGCGAAAAAATAAAAAGCAATATAGGGTATATGAGCCAGAAATTTTCTTTGTATGAAGATCTTTCTGTCAGAGAGAACATAAGGTTCTATGCAGGTATTTACGGATTATCTGATTCACAAATAAAGGGGAAGACAGATGTTTTAATTGATAAACTGGATATGCATGAGTCAGCAAATAAGCTTGTAAGAGACATACCCACGGGCTGGAGACAGAAACTCGCATTTTCTGTCGCCGTATTTCATGGACCTAAACTGGTCTTTCTTGATGAGCCCACAGGAGGAGTGGACCCCATAACACGGAGAAAATTCTGGGAACTTATATACGATACCGCAACCAGCGGCATTACTGTTTTTGTAACAACCCACTATATGGATGAAGCCGAATATTGTGACAGGATTTCCATAATGTCCGAGGGAAGAATTGAAGCCCTTGACACACCTGAAAACCTTAAAAAAAGATATTCAGCAAAAAATATGGATGAGGTTTTTCTGAAAATTGCACGTAACTAATTATTAATGATTTAAAAATAGCTGACAAATGTATAAAAACTTTTAATGAACTTGATTTGGATGGTCTTTACAGGATTTTGAAAATGTAACACCAGAAACATGAAATATTTTATCGGATTTGTCAAGAAAGAATTTCTCCATATAATACGCGATTTCCGCACTTTGCTTTTATTATTCGGACTGCCCGTTATAATGATACTTGTTTTTGGCTATGTGATACGAAATGAAATAGTGGATGTAAAAGTTGCCATTCTTGATAATTCAAAGGATGAGGTGACAATGGAAATAACAAATAAGATATTATCCTCCTGTTTTTTTATCCTTAAGGAAAATATTAATAAATCCGCTGATATTGAAAAGATATTCAAAACAGGTAAGATAAAAGAGGTTATAATATTTGAACCTGGCTTTGCCAGAAAACTTGATAAATATGGCAGTGCTGACGTACAGCTTATAGCTGATGCATCTGATCCCAATTCAGCGAGCCTTGTTGTTAATTATACGCAGGCCATAATTGCAGATTACATTAAGGAAATTAACGGGCAGGTAAAGCAGCCCCTGCAGATAATACCAGAGGTGCGAATGATGTATAATCCCGAATTGAAAAGTGCATTTATGTTCGTTCCCGGGACAATGGCTATGATCCTCATGCTGGTGTCGGCAATGATGACGTCAATTTCCATTGTCAGGGAAAAGGAGTTTGGAACGATGGAGACCCTGCTTGTATCACCCTTAAAGCCACTGCACATTATCCTGGGTAAAGTCACACCCTATGTCCTTTTATCATTCGTCAATGCAGTAACCATTATACTTCTGGGGTATTTTGTATTCGGACTCCCGGTGAGGGGCAGCATTTTCCTGCTACTGGCGGAGAGCATCCTGTTTATCACCCTGGCATTGTCACTGGGCATATTAATATCAACATTCAGCAGGAGCCAGCAGGTTGCTATGTTTATTTCGATATTTACGCTAATGCTGCCGACGATATTGCTATCCGGATTTATTTTTCCGATAGAGAATATGCCTGTTATATTGCAGTGGATAAGTTACATTGTGCCACCCAGGTACTTTATTATTATTATCAGGAATATCATGCTTAAAGGTACTGACTTCATGCATATCTGGGTGGAGACATCTGTAATCCTGGGAATGACATTATTGTTTATTACTTTAAGTGTTGTCAAATTCAAAGCAAGGCTGGAATAAAATTATAGATATTGATAATGAGAACAATAGCATTCATACTATATAAGGAATTTTTGCAGATCTTCAGGAATAAAACTATGCTGCCCATCATGTTTGTTGTTCCTGTTGTGCAGCTTATTATCCTGGTACATGCTGCAACAATGGAAATGAAACATATTGAATTGTATGTCGTGGATAATGACCTTTCGGAAACATCAGTGAAACTAATCTCCGCTTTTAGCGGCTCCCCTTTCTTTGTTCTTAAAAATGCAGGATTTTCCATGGAGGAGGCGAAATCAGCGATGCTTGAAAATGAAACAGACGCAATTCTGCATATTCCCGTTAATTTTGAGAAGATGCTCTATTCCAGGAATAGAGCCGATATTCAGATTTTAATAGATGCAATAAACGGAATGAAAGCCGGATTAACAAATGCCTATATGTCTGCCGTATTATCAGGATTCAATAAAGAAATATTGAAAGAAAAGGGCAGTAACAGATTTATAAATGTGCACATAAAAAAAATACAGATCGACTATGCATACTGGTATAACCCGCAACTGAATTTTAAGTTTTACATGGTCCCCGGTATCCTGGTGATCCTTGTCTCAATGATCGGACTGTTCCTGACTGCATTAAATATAGTGAGGGAAAAGGAAGCAGGTACCATAGAGCAAATAAATGTCACTCCCATTTTGAAATACCAGCTGCTGACAGGCAAACTCGTGCCTTTCTGGATCATTGCCCTTATTGAGCTGGGCTTCGGATTGGCACTGGGAAAAATTCTATTCCACATACCTGTTGAAGGAAGTGTCCTGTTGCTTTTTTCCTTCGCGGGCCTTTTCCTGCTTGTGGTGCTTGGTATCGGACTATTAATCTCTACTATGGCCAATACACAGCAGCAGGTTATGTTCATGGTCTTCTTCTTTATGATTACATTTATTCTTATGAGTGGAATCTTCACTCCTGAAGAAAGCATGCCTTTCTGGGCACAAAAAGTGAATTTACTGAATCCGTTTGCCTACTTTATGCGTGTTATACGCATGATCCTCCTTAAAGGATCGGGATTTAAAGAAGTATACAAAGAGTTCGCAGCAATATCTGTCTACGGTATAATCATATTAAGCCTTGCAGTATGGCGTTATAGAAAGGTGGCCTGAAAGTAAATCTCTTATATTGTTTCCCTATTATTGTTTTTAAGTTTTCTTATTGATATTTTTGATGAGATTCATTGGTTTTAATTAATTAACTGAAATTTTATTCTATGAATGATATAAAACAGAATTTACTTTTGGCGAAATACAGATTAACAGTATTATTAATTGTAGTTTATTTCCCTGTATTAACAGGAGTTTATGGGCAGGATTTTTTAAAGAACAGAACCGGTTTTCAACTTGTAAACTGGAAATTTTACAAAGGTGATATTACGCGGGCCGAGAGTCCGGATTTATTTTATAGCCAGGCATGGGCAGATATTACCGTCCCGCATACCTGGAATGCAGAAGATGTTCTCACCAAAGGATTCGAATGTTACCAGGGAGTAGGGTGGTACCGTAGTGAGTTTAAAATAACAGATAATTCAAAGTCAAGGTGTTTTGTCCGTTTTGAAGGAGTTTGCCTCGTAGCTGACGTATTTATAAACGGCACATACCTGGGCAGGCATAAAGGAGGTTATTCGGCCTTTTGCTTTGAAATAACACCATATTTGAATAGGGGGAAAAATAATATTATTGCTTTAAAGGTGGATAATACAATGCAGCCTGATGTAGCTCCTTCGGGAACATATTTATATCCTTTATTCGGGGGCATTTACAGGCCTGTAACAATATTTTTTACTGATGAATTATGTGTTTCCCCACTGGATTATGCATCAAGCGGAATATATGTCAGCTGCAAAAATGTATCTGAAAAGGAAGCCTCCGTCAGCGTGGAAACATTACTTGATTATCAGTGCACGGAAGTTATTAAGACCAGATCCCCGGAATTATTGCCTCCGTCCGGGAAAAAAGGTAAAGGATTATTCGGAGAGTATTATACAAATACTGACTTTGCAGGGAAACCGGCGCATTCAAGGATAGATGAATATATAGACTTTAATTTCATGAGGGGAAGTCCCTTCAGTGATATGCGCCCTGACAGCTTTTCTATCCGGTGGACGGGTCGTTTTATCCCTGAAAAGTCAGGTATATACAGGTTTATACTTGAAAGTGATGACGGGTCCCGGCTGTATCTTAACAATAAAAAGGTAATTGATCACTGGGGAGCACATGCAGCTACTGAAAAATATTATGAGGCAAGGATGGAGGCAGGAGAAGAATTTCAGTTGAAAATAGAATATAATGAATACGGCCTTGATGCTTCCATGAAGTTTGGCTGGGTACTGCTGGAAGTACCTGGTAAATCAATCGGGACTGCTATAAAAACCAGCATTATTGACAGTAAAGGAAATGTTATTACGCAGGAAAAGGCTGGCATTAAAGTTACAGATAATCAAATAACCAAAAGCATACAGGAATTCCATATTGATAATCCTCATCTCTGGAATGCGAAGGCTGATCCTTATTTATATACTCTGAATGTACAAATTGAGGATTTACAGGGGAACATTCTCGATGAAACGGAGCAGCAATTCGGAATAAGATATTTTGAGGTAGACAGGCAAAAGGGACTGATACTGAACGGACAGCCATATCCTTTATATGGTGTATGCCGTCACCAGGAGTGGGAGGGACTTGGTTCGGCTTTAACCGATAAACATCATGAAAAGGATGTGGAACTGATTCTTGAAATGGGAGCAAACGGCGTGCGGCTGGCACACTACCAGCAGGCAGATAGAATGTATAGCCTTTGTGATGAGAAAGGACTGGTAGTCTGGGCGGAATTTCCCAATACCCCCGCTTACAGGTTAAACAATCCTTCTTACCTGGAAAATTGCAAAAACCAGTTAACGGAACTTATTAAACAAAACTATAATCATCCTTCAATACTATTCTGGGGAATGTATAATGAGATTGATATTCCTGCCGAAGATTTAAAAATCCTTCATAATACTGCCAGGGAACTTGACCCCTGCCGCCTGACTACCCAGGCTGACTTTACACAGGTGAATGACAGGCATTACATAACAGATGTTGCTGCCTGGAACTGGTATTTTGGCTGGTATTACGGACAGTTTGGCGATTATGAAAAATGGTACAATAATCTTCATAGAGAGCATCCTGATCTGATTGCCGGCCTGAGTGAATACGGAGCGGGAGGATGCATCAGCCAGCAGCAGGAAAATCCGGAACGGCCTGATGCTACAAACGGCAGGTTCTTTCCCGAACAATATCAGTGTATGTACCATGAAAAAGTGTGGTCAGAAATAAAGGACCGGCAGGATATATGGTGCAAGTTTATATGGAATATGTTTGATTTTAGCTGGACTAATGTCAGACGCGGCGATCGTGACTTTATAAATCACAAAGGACTTGTTACACATGACCGTAAAGTAAAAAAAGATGCCTTCTATTTCTATAAGGCAAACTGGTCCGATGAACCGGTACTATACATAACGGGCAGACGAAATATTGAACGGAAAGAAGATAATGTATCAGTCGGGGTATATACTAATCTTGAAAAAGCAGAGCTATATATTAACGGAATTTTTATTTCCGGGAAAAAAATGGAATCTGATATTCACAAGATAGTATGGGACAATATTAAGCTTGTTCCGGGACGTAATAAAATAAGTGTAATCGGATATAAAGATGAAAATAAATATACCGATGCCTGTGAATGGACTTATTATCCGCAATAGAATATAAAATCATCTCAAAAACAGCGGGCTCGATCAATACTATTATTAAAGGAATAAATTCAGATTCTTATATTACAGTATAATTCTATGAAGTTCAAGCTGGTAAATACGCCTGAAAAAGCTCCAAAAAGATTTTCAGATAATTCATTTAATGACAGAAGCTGGGATCTGATAAATGTCCCGTCTGACTGGCAATGTGAAGGATATGACTATCCCATTTATGTAAATTATAATTACCCTTTCGGGAATTCAAGTCCGCCCCCCCTCATTCCCGATGAATATAATCCAACAGGTTTATACCGGACAACCTTTACTATACCCGAAGAATGGGGAGGCAGGCAGGTTTTTATTCATTTCGGGGCAGTAAAATCTGCCTTTTACCTGTGGATAAACGGTGAGATGGCAGGGTATAGCGAGGATAGCAAAACACCTGCCGAATTTAATATTACACGGTACATTAAAAAGGGAGATAACCTTCCGGCATTAAAAGTAATACGCTGGAGCGACGGCAGTGATAACGCCTGGGGCGCAAAACCCCATGATGAATATATGATATTCCCCGGCATTTATAATTTTAGCTTTGTTTTACAGCCTGTACCTGAAAATTAAAAACCGGACAGGCAGGTAATAAATTTAAATACCGGCGGCTTATTCCGTAACAAAAAACTAATTATAATTAAATATAAATATATAATGAAAACATCGGATAAATTCAGATTTGCTGTTATGGCATTATTATTAATTGTCCTGGGTTTCTTTCAGCAATCCTGTAAACCGGTAAACCAGGATACAACAGTCAGCAGTCCGGATAAAAAAATAACGGTGCGCCTTACATTTTCCTCTGACATGGAGGCCTACTACAGTATTTTATATGGCGATTCTCTTGTATTGCATAATTCAAGGCTGGGTATAATCATGGAGGATGAGGATTTTTCAGAAAAGCTTGTTTTGGAATCGGTATCACCTGTGCAGGTGATAAAAGACGAGTACAGGTTATTAAGCAGCAAGAAAAGTAATTGTACGTATACAGGAAACAGAAGAGTATTCCATTTGAAAAACGGCAGTGGCAAAAAGATGGATATTATTTTCCAGCTGTCGGATGACGGGGTAGCTTTCAGGTATTATTTCCCGGGAAAATCAAAAGATATAAAAAAGATAACCAGGGAACTTAGTTCATTTAATTTTCCGGAAGGCACAAAGGCATTTATTCAGCCAATAGCCGCTGCCAAGTCCGGTTGGAGCCAGGTGAATCCGTCATATGAAGAGTATTATATACAGGATGCTGAATTGTCCGCTCTCCCGGTAAACGGACCCGGCTGGGTTTTCCCGGCATTATTTAATTGCGGCGATTTCTGGATGTTATTAACTGAGACGGCTCCTGACAGGAATTACTGTGGCTGCAGGCTGATGCAGGATTCTGCAAGCTACATGTTTTTTATAGGCTTTCCGCAGGAGTCTGAGGTTATACAGGGTGGCCCCCTGAATCCCGAATCCGCTCTGCCGTGGTACACACCCTGGAGGATCATAGCAATTGGCAAAGGATTAAAGACAATTGTAGAGTCCACTTTGGGCACGGATCTGGCTGATCCCTCCAGGCTGGAAGATGTGTCATACGTAAAACCGGGCAGGGCTTCGTGGAGCTGGGTTTTGCTTAAGGATGATTCCACAGTTTACGGTGTGCAGAAAAGGTTTATCGATTATGCAGCAGACATGGGCTGGGAATATTGCCTCATTGATGCCTTGTGGGATAAGCAAATAGGTTATGACAGTATCGGCAGGCTGGTTAGCTATGGCAGGGAAAAGGGAGTGGGAATAATACTGTGGTACAACTCGGCAGGGGACTGGAACACTGCATTTCAAACACCCAGGAATAAAATGCTGACTGCTGATAGCAGGAACAAGGAATTTGCCTGGTTGAAGGAAATAGGAGTGAAGGGGGTGAAAGTTGACTTCTTTGGCGGGGACGGACAGTCAGTTATGTCATACTACCAGGATATTTTTGAGGATGCTGCAAAATATGGAATAATAGTCAACTGCCATGGTGCTACATTGCCCAGGGGGTGGCACCGCACCTGGCCCAACCTTGTTGCTGCAGAGGCAGTGCGCGGATTTGAGTATGTAACTTTCGAGCAGGCTAATGCCGACCATGAAGCCAACCATTCATGCATGCAGCCGTTTACGAGGAATGTTTTTGATCCCATGGACTTCACTCCGGTTTGCTTTTCCGAAGTACCCCGCATAAAACGCCTGACAACCAACGGGTTTGAGCTGGCCCTTTCCGTGCTGTTCTGGTCCGGGGTGCAGCATTATGCCGAAACTCCGCGAGGTATGGCGACTGTGCCCGGTTATGTCCGCGATTTTCTCAGGGAGGTTCCTTCATGCTGGGATGATACAAGGTTTATTGAGGGTTTTCCCGGTAAGTACGTGATTATTGCCCGCAGGAAAGGCGATACATGGTACATGGCAGGAATAAACGGTGAAGCAGGAGAGAAAACAATAAATGTCGTGCTTCCTTTTGTTGATAATGCCGGTTCTTACATGATAATAACAGATGGAGATAATAACCGTTCTTTCAGCATGAAGAAATTTAAATACGAAGCAGGGAAAAATATCCCCCTGAAGATAAAAGGTAACGGAGGTTTTGTCGTAAAGTTTTATTAGCATCGTTATGTAACATCCCTGCCCGGTAAATGCGGACAGCATATATATTATTCATTTTTTATGGATGATATAAACAAAGACAGAACATAAGCCATGCGTCACCACAAATGGTGAACCAGCTTTTTTATCCTTTTTTCATAGATTGCCTGCACCGCATCTAATTGCTGCCTTGTCAGGTCAGGCATTTCTGTTGAAAGATTATTTGATTCTACCTGTTCCTTTTTTGATGCACCGGGAATAATGCAGCTTACTTCATCGAACATTAATATCCATTTTAATGCAACAGGCGCCAGGTTGGCGTGCCCCGGAAAGACCTTTTTCAGCTCCCCGACAGCTTCCAGCCCCGTTTCATAATCTATGCCCGAGAATGTCTCTCCCTTGTCAAACCACTCCCCGTTCCTGTTGGAATACCTATGGTCACCGCTTGAGAATGATGAATTTTTATTGAACTTACCTGTCAGCAATCCGCTTGCCAGTGGCACCCTTACTATTATCCCGACGTTCCTGCATCTTGCTTCCGTAAAGAACAGTTCCGATGGCCTTTGCCTGAACATGTTAAATATAATCTGAATAGTAGTTACGTTGTCGTATTCAATAGCCTTCAAGGCTTCCTCGACCTTCTCAACACTTACGCCCAGGTGCAAAATCTTGCCTTCATCTTTAAGGCGCTCAAATAATTCAAAAATTTCGGGCCTGTAATATGCTTCAGGAGGGGGGCAATGCAGTTGGATCAGATCAATTGTTTCCACACCCATATTTTTCAGGCTGTCTTCGACGTACTGCCTTAATACGGGGGGCTGGTAATATCTATTTTCATGGGGGTTGAGGCGCCTGCCGCATTTTGTGGCTACATATATCCTTTCGGACCTTGAATGTACCAGTTTCCCCACTGCCTTTTCACTCTCACCGTCACCGTAAACGTCAGCAGTATCAATGAAGTTTATGCCTGAATCAACAGCAAGGTTCAGTATGCTGTCAGCGTTATCATGACTGAACTCATCACCCCATTTACCACCAACCTGCCATGTTCCGAGGCTTATTTCTGAGATTTTAAATCCTGTTTTTCCAAGTATCCTGTAATTCATTTTATTAAAAATTATTTGTGTGTATTAATGTTTAATCAGTTTATAATATATTGTTTTCCATTACTTTGATGTTAAAGGCAGATTATAAACAAGGCGCAGGTTTGCAATCGGACCGTCATTAAAGCTCATATTCTTCTGCTGCCTGTTATCACCGAAACTTATTATGCTTAGGCGGAAATCAACTTTCTGGTCACTCTCATACTGGGCGTATTTCCTTCCGAGTGCATAGCCCATCTGTACTTCAACATGTAAATTCCCGGCCACCCGGTACCTGCATGAAAGAGTTAAATCTATACTTGTCCTTTCCATGTAGTATTCTTCAGTTTCCGGTTTGCCGAGCCTGTAGGTGGTGATGAGGCCGAAGTGGCCGATGCCCAGTGTAAGACGATCAGTAGCCCTGTAAGTAACTTTACTGGAGATGGGTAACAGACCCGTGATGTTCCACCGGGAATCCACTTCCCAGTTCAAGAAGACCAGTGGTACCACCAGGGAACCCGAAAATTCATGGTTGTACATAGCCCCGAAGCGCATAGTCAGCTGCTCATTAAACTGCTTTTCATACAGAACAGTACCTCCCGGCTGAAAACAAGTCTCATCAACATTAAAGAAGTCAGTCATAAAACGCGGGGTTAATATAATCCATAGAGCATTGTCATTATCTAACTTCCTGATCAGTCCTGTCTGAAAGATAAATCCATGTAACCTTACGGGATTTACCATACCTACCAGCATCCGGAGATCACTGGTAACATATGAGTAGATATAACTCAGATCGTTGACCCAGATATAGGATTCAGACAGTTTCAGGGGTAATTTAAGGTTTATCAGACCCCCGTATTCTGTTGCCTTGCCCGGCATGTTCTTTTCGTAAGAGGAGGGAAATCCATAGTGTGCTGAAACAGTAAACAGATCAATACTTTTCTGTGCTGCTGCAGAAAAACACAATCCCGTTACAGTCATTAAAAGAATAAGTCGTCTCATATTAATAGCATATATAAGTAGAAAAGAATAAAATTATAAGTATTGTTGTTAAGACGTTTCTTTTCATTTAATATGTTATTTTATCGTCTTCAAGTATAGTATAATGGTAATTATCTTTCCACTCCCCTCTGATGGGAAGTATCTTTCTTCTTATACCTTCCCTGGCCATGCCGGCTTTTTCCAGCACCCTGATCGATTTCATGTTGCCGGTAGCAACACCTGCTTCTATCCTGTGAAGCCTTAAATCTTTAAACCCGAACTTTATTAATGTCCTGGCAGTTTCCGTAGCATATCCCTTTCCCCAGTGGGGAGGTAATAATTTGAAATAAATCTCTCCCATTTTAAATCTGCTGGCTGACAGGTTCAAGCCTGCCAGTCCGATAAATATATTGTTAGTTTTAATATTAATAGTCCAGCAATATTTTTTTCTTATATCTTCATTTTGATCTTCAATCGCCGGCCGGATCACTTCTTTTGTTTCTTCAATATTTTGAGGTATCCCAAGGGTATTGAACTCATCCACCTGGGGGATAGAGTGCAGTTTATGGATATCTTCCAAATCATCCCAGGTTATTTCTTTTAAAATAAGTCTTTCGGATTCCAGGTTCATGTCCGGTCACTTCACTGATTATTTACCACCAAGATACATAGTTTTATTAATTTATCAAACAGCTTCCGGAGTTATCTGGAAATCAATCTTTTTACATAACTTTGCTGAAAGCTTTAAAAGAAATCCTAACCAGCCAGCTTTATGAAAAAGATCATAATTCACCTTATTTTTATGGCGGTTTTACTTGCCAGCATAATAATATGCAGTTTAAAAGTTTATGGTGGCAATAAGACCGGCGATATTTCAGGAACTGTATTTGAGGATACCAACAGAAACCTGCAGCTTGATCCGGGCGAGAAAGGCATTTCCGGTATACTTGTAAGTAACCGGCATGAAGTCGTCAGGACAGATACCGGAGGGCAATATCATTTACAGTTTGATGAGGATGAATCTGTAGTATTTGTTATTAAACCACCTGGTTTTTCGTTTCCATTAAATAAAAATAATCTGCCCCTGTTTTATTATATGCATAACCCGGAAAATTCACCGGTGAAAGATCACAGGGAAATGCAACCGGCACGTGAATCTCCGGGCATGGTTAATTTCCCTTTGTACAGGACAGTTGAAAAGGACTCTTTTAATGTTATAATACTTGCCGATCCGCAGCCCAGGGATCATGAAGAACTTGGTTATGTCAGGGATGATATTGTTGCAGAGCTGGCAGGAACCGGGGCATTATTCGGAATAACTCTCGGAGATATTATGTTTGATGATCTGTCACTTTACGGACGCTACAACGAGATTATTTCAAAAATTGAAATACCATTTTATAATGTACCTGGTAATCATGATGCTGATTATGATGCATTGGCCAATAAGCACTCGCTGGAGACTTATAAACACTGGTACGGACCTGACTATTATGCATTTGAATATGGAAAAATAAACTTTATTGTATTAAATACTGTTCACTGGATGGACGATCCGGGGATCATTTATCACCGCAGTTACGAGGGGAAAGTGGGAGAGGACCAGCTTCAATGGCTGAAGAATTATTTGCAGTTTGTTCCTCCGGATGAATTGATTGTATTATGTATGCATATACCTCTGTATTCATATAGTTCTGACATTTACCAGGAAAATGTTGTGGATAGAAATAAGCTTTTTAATATTTTACAGGACAGGAGTCATTTATTAGCTCTTGCCGGCCATCTTCACACCCTGGAAAATAATTACCTTGATGAAACTGCAGGCTGGACATCCGGGATACCGTTTCACCAGGTATCATGCGCAGCTGTTTGTGGCAGCTGGTGGAGAGGGCCAAAAGACGAGAGAGGTATTCCCGCTGCAGTCCAGTTATCTGACGGCACACTTAACGGATACCATGTATTTCACTTTGAAGGAAATAATTATTCCCAGAGGTTTAAAGCTGCAGGCAAAGATGAGAATTACCAGATCAGGATCAGCGCTCCGCGTGGAATAATAAGCAAGAATAAAACTAATGACCTTATGATAACAATAAATTTCTTTAACGGGAATGATAAGTCGGTTGTGGTATGTCAAACGGACAATAATGAGCCTGTTCAGATGAGAATGACTACCATGAAAGATCCTTATGCAGAACAGCTATTTCATGACTATACTGATTTATATGATGACTGGATAGGGCGGGGTCCGACCAGGCACATGTGGGTAACCGCTTTGCCTGCTGATCTTGAACCGGGGGTTCATAAGATCGTGGTAAGTGCAACGGATGAGTACGGCATTAATTATAAGCAATCCACAATTTTTGAAATATTTTAAAAAAAACCGGGACATCCCGGTTTTTAAATCTGAAAATATATTTATTCCAAAAGGTTGTTAAAATATTTTCCATGGGCTGCCTTGTCCTGTTTCAACCGAATCTTTAATATCATCATAGAATTTGGCAAAGCTAACATACATATACGGATAAACCCATAATAGTAATATTCCCAGGGTAAGCATGCTCAGCAGTACCCATCCGATAAACCTTAATCCGAGGCAAAAAAGTTTCCATTTATATCCATACATCATCTGTGTACTCTTTCTTATTGCATCCATTGGACTTATATCTTTATCGTCTGCTATAATAAAGAATGTCTGTGAATATGCAAGCGCAGCAATAATTCCGGGTACGATAAGCAGCAACATCCACAGGAATACAAACAGCGCCATAAGAAGATATGCTGCCAGGGCAGTGCCGAAGTTTTTAAATCCGTCAAATATCTGTCCAATATCGGTTTCTTTTTTTCTTGATACTGACAGCATATAAGTTATATAACCAAGAGCCATAGGCCCCCCGATTATCAGGGTTGCTATCGGTCCCACTATTTTTATGACCTGTAAACCTGCTGTAATTGCAAGATAAATCAAGGTTGCCAGGGCTGCTGCGCCCCATTTGCCGGACAGTTCTGCCCAGGCCTGCTGCATTAGGACTCTGTTTTCTGTTTTCATTTATTTAATTTTTATTGTTAATAATTATTGGTTTATATTTATTTCCTTAATAATTTTCTAAAGTATACTTTACCTCCCAGTTCCAGCCTTACAATAATTAAATTACCCGCATTGCGCAGTGATTCTTTGTCAATAACATGCCTGTAGATTCCTGACAGACCATGTTTTGTATTAAATTCATAGACCTTCATGCCCAGCAGGTTGTAAATCTCAAAGCTTACATCCGAAGGTTCTGACAGCCTGTATTCAATTACCAGTTCATCGACAAAAGGATTTGGGAGCAGTACGAAGCTTGTTTCGTGAATTTTATTATTATCAATATTGCTGGCAATGGTGTTTTCGATGTTTGAAGCCGCTTCATTGTAAATACTTCCCGATGATTTCAATGCCGATATATCGCAGGGCTCGTCACGGCGGACTGCAACCTGGTAATAGGCGACACCACTTTCATTATCCGTATACTGAGTCTTTGTTTTGGCTATGGAATCAATTAGTTCCGGGTTTGCCGGTGAGCTGCCTTTATATATATAATATGTACTGTAATTAAAACCTGTGTAGGGTGACCATGACAGGTTGAATTTACCGGGAAGGCCCGGACTCAGAATAAGGTGAATGGTCTGGTGAACACTGCTATGGTTCGATATATTGTCACAACTGTCAACGGTTACCATCCTGTAACTGTCAGAGTGCTTTGAGGGCTCCGAAGTATTGTCGGTAAATGTACTTTCATCATTGAAAGGTACAGTACCTATTACCGCATATTGTCCGGCAACAGTTGTCTCTTTTTGAACCAGGTAGTCTTTAATCATCCTGCCCCCGGTTTTTTGCCATACAATTTTGTTCCTGCCTGTTGCAGCATCAACAGTGACCATACAAATCTGCTCTGTATAACCGGTCTGGGGCACAGTAATATTAATATTATCCGTAGCAGTACATCCAACATTGTCTTTTACTTTCAGGCTGATAAAGCTGCTTTCAGTAAGACTTCCCTCATACACGGAATCACCGGACTGTAAATTCCAGAAATATTCAAATGGCCTTACACCATTTACTGGGGATGGGTTAATTGTAAAATCCGTATTTTCACAAATTGCAAAATCTTCGCCCAGGGAAACTGAAAGTCCGGGATATACTGTAACCCTGGTCTTAAAAGTATCTTTGGCTCCTCCGGTTTTGGTTATAGCCAGGCTTATATTTTTTTCACCTGTTGTATTCCATTTCATGACAGCGAAATTTTCGGCCGAAGATAATATTTCTCCGCCGCCAGCATCCCATTCATAGACGGTTACCGAATCCACAGGGACATTAAATGCCTTATAAGCCATTCTTCCTGTGTCGCATACAATAGTATCATTAGTCTGCTCCACTTCAAATGCCAGTACACCGCAGCCATCCATAGTATTCCAGGCTTCATCCTGAATCCCATTCCCGTCCATCATCCATACGGCCCTTTTTCTGATACTCTCATTTTCATCGCGATCTATAACATATACATCAAAGCCAACAGGCCTTCCTCCATCCGGATCATATACAATTCCATTCCTGTCAGTTATTGTGCTCCATATAAGGGCATACTCAAAAACATAGTCAGATCCATCCACTTTATAGGCATAGCTATAATCCCAGCCTTGCCAGTCCTGGCCGCTAAAATAATACTCGTTCTCACCTTCAGTAAATGCCGGTGCAAATTCATAATGGCCGTTTGGATATCCAGCGGGACCTTCTCCATCCTTTAACGTTTCATTGACATCCAGGTAAATTTCTGGTTTGTCAGACATCCAGTCTGCCTGCTCAGGTTCGCACCAGGCCGGATAAAAATCATCTTCTTCCACAGTGACAATTACGAAGAGAGCCGTATCATCCCATACTGCCCTCCATGTGGCTTTATCAAGTGTGGGCTCCTCAGTCTGAAATGGCTTATCGATGTTAAATTCTTTATACATATACCATAAATTGTCTGTATAACCGTCAATAACGGGAGATATCCCTTCAGGTAACTTATAGATAGTGGCAACCTAGCCTGCAATGCCTGCTATAACCAACATAGCTGCAATAAGAAATAATAGTCTTTTCATGATTATATATTATTTAAGTTTAAATTTTCGCATTTTAAATAATTTTGCCAGCAAACTGAGCCTGCTTTATAGCTTATGATCAGCCGATTCCGAACAGGGTTAATGTTTGGAATTAAGGCTCAAACCCGAGATTGTAATCATAAAAATCATAGCTGAACCGAACACCATTGCACATGCAATGATTATTATTGTTTCTAAAAGTGTCTTTTCCTGGTCTATCCCGTATTTTATAGTATGCACCAAGGGATATAGCAGCGTATAGAAGCCAACAAAAAGAAACATAAGATGAAAAACGACAAAGATAATTTTGCCGAATACCGTTGTTTTAAAGTCTATGTCTGCCTTTCCTGCGTGGTGTACCCTGTATGTTCTCTCTCTGGCAGTCCCGTATCTCAAATCCCTGTATCTGAAATTATCATGCCCGTAATAACTTCTGTAATACGGATTTGTCCTTGCCCTTTCGCGGTAATAACTTACCCTCCTGCGGTATAATACCTGGCATGTCCTGTATCTCTGGATAAACTCAAATGCCTGCTTTGTTTTAATAAATTCCAGGTGGGCATCAGGGGAAGGATTGATATCGGGATGCAGCAGCTTGGCCTTTTGCCTGTATGCATGTTTCACATCTTCAAGGCTCGAGTTGGGATTGACCCCCAGTATTTTACAATAAGCACTGTACATGTGGTACTATAAGCTATATAATATTCTGCCAATGCCTGAAAAATGCAAATAGAGATTTATTACTAAATATACAAAATATTATTGAGATAACGGATAAGCTTCAGTGTATAACTAATAACCATAAATCAACAACAAATCACAATATACTTAACAGGTAACACCTGGTACCTTACAGTCCTATTCACTGTCGAACTGAAAATAATTTTTTGCATTGTTAAAGCAGATGTTTTCGACCATCTGGCCCAGCAGGTCCATGTCGTCCGGAATAAGTCCGTTTTCAACATCAGTGCCTATGAGGTTGCATAGTATCCTTCTGAAATATTCATGCCGTGCATAGGAAAGGAAACTCCGCGAATCAGTCAACATCCCGACAAAACGGCTCAAAAGGCCGAGGTTTGATAATGCATTCATCTGCCTTTCCATACCGTCTTTCTGATCCATGAACCACCATCCCGCGCCAAACTGTATTTTCCCGGGGAATGTTCCATCCTGGAAATTACCTGCCATAGTAGCTATAAGTTCATTATCAGACGGATTAAGATTGTAAAGGATGGTTTTTGCCAGCTTATTCTTCCTGTCAAGTTTATCCAGGAACCGCGACAGGGGGATAGCCGTTTCCCAGTCACCAATCGAATCAAAGCCCGTATCGGGACCGATTGAGTTAAGAAATCTTGTATTATTGTTTCTTAATGCACCAACATGAAATTGCTGGGTCCACCCTTTTTCGAAGTCCATCAGTCCCAGTTCATATAGCATCGATGATTTGAATTTTACGATTTCCATTGTGGTAAGTGAATTTCCACCGCACACCTTATTAAATATTGATTTTATTTCAGGACCATTATATTTTTCACAATACATAGTTTCAAGACCATGGTCAGAAAGCCGGCATCCCTGCTTATGAAAGTATTTATGCCTTTTTTCAAGCACGGACAATAAATCTGTTAGCCGTATTATTTCCTTACCTGTAACTTCTGATAATTTATTCAGGTACTCATTATATGAAACCGGATTTTCAACGGCTATTGCCTTATCGGGCCTCCATGCAGGCAGCACCTTTATTTCGAAGCCCTCTTTCTTTATATTTTTATGATGCTTAAGAGAATCCACAGGATCATCAGTTGTACATACCAGCTTTACCTTATACTTTCTCATAATATTGCGAGCCGAGAATTCATCAGTCCTGAGCATGGCCGATGCTTCTTCATAAATTTCCCTGGCTGTACCGGGACAAAGAATTTTGTTTATCCCGAAAGCGGTTTTAAGCTCCAGGTGGGTCCAGTGGTAAAGCGGATTTCTGATCGTATAGGGTACGGTCTCAGCCCATTTTTCAAACTTTTCATAATCACTTGCATCACCGGTGCAATATCTTTCCTCTATTCCGTTTGTCCTCATAGCCCTCCACTTGTAATGATCCCCGTATAACCATATCTGCGTGAGATTGTCAAACCTAATATCACGGGCTATATCTTTCGGATTAAGATGGCAGTGATAATCGATTATCGGCATTTTTTTGGCATGCTCATGGTATAATATTTCCGAGGTCTTTGTTTGCAGCAGGAAATTTTCGTCATTAAATTTTTTCATACCAAAACAGGTTTTATTTTGTCATATTTAAATTAGGCAAGGTATTAGATGTTGGTAGTAACATAGCTTATATATTTATGAATTATAAATTATATTAGATGTTTATATTTATCAGTTTACATTAATTTGATAAAATCTCCTGACTATTTTGATATAAGTAATCTATATCTGAAATCCTTATTCTGAATTTTGTTCCGTGATTCCTTAAAGCAGTTCCTCTCATCATAGTAGTTCTTGCATCAAAATCTACATATATCAATCCATTTTCTATGGCATTGCAAAAACCTATTAAATCAACATCCCAATAAGCTTTTGCTCTATCATAAATAACTTTTCTTTCTCTTTTATTTACTCTTCCATGAACTATTATTAATCTTCTCAATTTTGCAGCTAATTGTCCTAATAAAATATTGTGGTCCCAATAAAGCATAATATTTTTATCAATATCATTTTTAATATATATTCGATTATTTTCATTAACAACCCTAAATCCTCTTTCTGATTTTCCTTTTATTGTATGTCTAAAACTAATATTTCCATGTTTATTTTCCCATCCAAATTTATCTACGATTTCATTTAAAACACCTTTAGGTTCCGGGTCTTTATGAAACAAAGTAAGTAAATTAGATCCTCCGCCATGAAATTTTAATTCCCAGTCATTTAAATCAGGATAATCATTGTTATTTACTTCGATGTTTATTAAATATTCAAGAGTATTACCAGGTGCTCCTGAACCCTGAAATTCATTAGGTATTTCCATCCAGCCAAGTGACAATATTTCCTTGATTACAGGAAAAGTATTTGAAGATGAACGAGGAATTTCGGAATACATTTTAAAAGCAACTTAATTGAGATTTGAATGTTAGATGTTCCGGATATTGCTTATATTTCTCAATTCTTTCTTCAGACATTCTGCAATAATCAGGAGAAATATCAATCCCAATATATTTGCGATTGTTTATAAGAGCGGCAATTGCAGTTGTGCCCGACCCTATAAATGGGTCCAAAATAATTTCTGAATATGTAGATAATACAATTCTATCAATAAGTTCTATGGGAAAAGGAGCGGGATGTTCATTATTTAATTCCTGTTTAAATTCCCATATATCACCATAAGCATTAGATTTGGGCGTAAGTTTGAATTTTGATTTAGCAATTAAATATATAACTTCGTATGTTGGTAAGAAATAACCTTGATTAAAATTTATCCCTCCTTTCCTTTTCCAAATAATAATCTGTCTAACCGGAAAATTTTTAATAATTTCATGCCTATCTTGTATTAATCCATTTTGAACTCTCCATTTATGATTATAAAAAATTGCCCCATCTTCTTTTATCAATCTCATCATTTCAAATAAACAATTTCTTTGCCATTTATTATAATCATCAATTGGCATATTATCATCGTAATTGGAATATCCATTTATTAATTCAGCATTTTTCCATTTACCACCTCTACCATCTTTCATTCCATTTCCTGTTGAATTTTTTAAGTTATAAGGAGGTGATGTTACAATTAAATCAATACTTTCTGATGGCATTGATTTCATTATTTCAATACAATCAGCGCAAAATATTTTATTTAAAAAATCTTTAATCATTTATCTTATGAAATTACATAATTTAAAAATAGATTTTTTGAATTCCAAAAAAAATAACAAACAAAATAATTAACAATTTTTATTCATTTTCAAATTCTTTATATTCAATTTCTTTTTGTCCGAAAACTCTTGCAAATAAACGCTCAAAATTTCTCCAATTTGCAGATGCTCTCATTAATGTAACGACAGCAGTTATTTGATTTGATAAATGAGGATGACCTATATCTTCTGTTAATAATCTATGATAATGATGTTTTCTTCTCCCTCTTTCATCTTTTGGTGTTCTTACTTTTAATTCTTTTAAAACTCCGGCTGGAAGTTGATTATAAATAAGATTGTTTGTCCAGGTTCCTATAACACTTGGTCTTTTTTTAATGTTTTTAATATTGTAATCCCATCCTCTTAATCTGAACATTTCAATATAAAAACTATCAGGAAATCTTTTTTGCCATTTTAAAAACTCTTCACTAATATAGGCTTTTAATATTAATTGTAATTCATTTCTATTTCTATCATATTGGAAACCAGTTGCCTCATCTATTAATGCTATAATTCCAATAGTGACAAATTAAATGAATGCACAAAAATATTGTTTTAATTAAAGATAATTTTTACATTTGCCTGGTAATATTCCGTGTACGTACACGAAATAATTATTAATTCTAGCAAAGAAATATTAAACTGCAGGACTATCAACCGCAAGTCAAATAAAATAAGGATTGTCGATATCGCCAGGATGGCGTGTGTTTCTGCCGGCACAATTGACAGGGTTATACATAACAGGGGCGAAGTAGCTGACATAACACGAAAAAGGGTTATGAGAATAATCAGGGAGTCTCATTATGTGCCTGATATTCTGGCCCGCACATTGGCATCCAGGAAGATATTAAGGTTTGCAATTTTAATTCCTGAAGAAAACAGTGACAGCTCGTTCTGGAGCAAGCCCCTGCTTGGCGTAAATAATGCACTGAATGAAATAAGCCATTATGGTATTACAGGTAAAATGTTTTTATTTGACCAGTTTAGCAGGTTTTCTTTTCAGCAGCAGGCAGAAAGAATGATGCAGTATGAACCTGATGCAGTATTAATTGCACCTTTATATTACAGGGAAACGGTGAGCCTCATTGAATCGTGCGGCAATAAAAAAATACCTTATATATTTATTAACTCGAATTTGAAGGATAATAATAAACTTGGTTTCGTGGGACAGGATTCAAGGCAGAGCGGTTACCTGGCAGCAAGATTGATGAGTTACAGCGTTAAGCCGGATTCGAAACTGCTGATAATAAATATATCAAGTGCCCTTGAAAGCCATAAGCACATCCTGAACCGTCAGAAAGGATTTGAATCGTTCTTCATGGAAAACCCGGGCATGAATGTTGATTTTTTTGTTCATCATATTAAAGATATGGATAAGAATTCCATTGACAATTCCCTCAGGAAAGTTTTTTCAGGGCTATCAGGAATAAGCGGGATATTTGCTACTAACTCCAAGGTTTACAAGATAGCCAGGTTTATTAAGGAGAATGGAATACATCCTATGACCTTAATAGGCTATGATTTAATTGATGAAAATATAGAATATGTTGAGAACAATATTATTGATTTCCTTATCAGTCAGAGGCCTGTTGAGCAAGGGTACAGAGGCATTATGGCACTTTTTAATTATGTTGTTCTAAACAAGCGTGTAAAAAAAGAACAGCATCTACCTATTGACATTATTACTAAAGAGAATTACAGGTTTTATATCAAACATTAAAATAATAAAGATGAAAAAGAACTTTTTCGATGATTTGAATAATAAAGTTTGCGTCATTACCGGCGGGGCAGGGGTAATTTGCTCCACTCTGGCAAAGGGACTGGGTCATGCGGGAGTCAGAACGGCCATCCTGGATATTAATAAAGAAATGGCTGAAAAAGTTGCGGCTGCCGTTGAGAAAGAAACGGGTTCTTTATCAAGGGCTTTTGTTGCAGATGTTCTGGATATTGGGTCATTAGAAAGCGCCAGGGGCGCTATAAACAGTGAGTTAGGGAAGATTGACTTTCTTATAAACGGTGCCGGGGGGAATTCACCCAGGGCTTCCACACAGGTTGAAAGAATGGAAAAAGAAGATCTGGATCAACTTGGGAAAACTTTTTATGGAATAAGCATGGATGGATTTCAGTGGGTTTTTGATCTCAATTTAAAAGGCACGCTGCATCCTGTTATGGTTTTTACAAAAGATATGCTGGAAAATGGTAAAGGTGTAATATTGAACGTTTCATCAATGTCTGCTTTTAAGCCATTAACCAAAGTCCCTGCATATTCCGCTGCTAAGGCTGCAGTAAATAATTTTACCGAATGGCTGGCCGCACATATAGCAAAAGTTGGAATACGTGTTAATGCTATAGCTCCGGGTTTTTTCCTGACAAACCAGAACAGGTATTTGTTAATTGATGAAAAAACAGGAAATCCGACTCCCCGTGGAGAGAAGATTATAGCAAATACACCTATGGGCAGGTATGGTGAAGTGGAAGAGCTTATCGGGACAGTGCAGTTCCTGTTATCTGACATGTCAAAATTTGTGACAGGCATAATAATACCTGTGGATGGCGGATACAGCGCTTTTGGCGGAGTATAGGGTATTTGTCTTTCTGAAATTGCAGGTACTTTTAAATAACTGATAAAAACTGTAAAAATGATAAAAAATATAATTGTTGCACAGTCAGGAGGTCCTTCACCGGTAATAAATAATACTCTGCGCGGTATTATTGATACGAGCAGAAAATTCCCCGGGAAATCCGGTAGAATATACGGGGGCTGGCATGGTATAGAAGGGGTGATGAAAGAAGAATTGCTTGATCTTTCAGTCCAGGATGAGGACGAAATTGCTTTACTCAGAACAACCCCTGCTGCCGGCAGCATAGGTACATGCCGGTATAAACTGAAGGAGCATCAGGCCAGGGATTTTAAGCGTATAATGGAAGTGTTCAAAGCTCATAATATCGGGTATTTCTTTTACATAGGAGGTAATGATTCCCAGCATACTGCTTTCACTGTAAGTGAGCTGGCAAAAAAGGAAGGTATCGAACTTGTTGCCGTAGGCGTCCCCAAAACCATAGATAATGACGTCGGTGACAATGAGTTCAGACTTATTGACCACACTCCCGGTTACGGAAGCGTGGCAAGATACTGGTCTCATATAATACAGAATGCCAATGAGGAAAACATGGGTTCCAGTCCGGCCGATCCTGTGCTGGTAATCCAGGCTATGGGCAGAAAAATCGGCTTTATTCCGGCTGCATCGCGACTGGCAGATATAAAAAGGGAAATGCCTCTTCAGATCTACCTTGCCGAATCAAAGTTAACCCTGGATGACCTTGTTGAAAATGTTAACAGTCAGGTTGCAAGGGACGGCAGGTGTATTGTGGTTATCAGCGAGGGTTTTAATGTGGGGGACATTGGTAATGTCAAAGATGCTTTTGGTCATGTATCCTTTGGCTCAGGCAAGTCCTCCGTTCAGCAGGTAGTGGTTAATTACCTGAATGATAAAGGTATTAAGGCAAGGGGTGCAGCCCGGGGGCAGGTAATGGGAACGGACCAGAGACATTCAATAATCTATGCGTCGACAGTCGATCTGGATGAAGCCTATAAGGTGGGACAGAAAGCAGTTGAGATTGCAATGACCGGAGAGAATGGGTGGATGGCGACAATATTAAGGGAAAAGGGGATTATATACAATGTAAAATATGATAAGGTGCCCCTGGAAAAGGTAGCCCTTTCAGAAAGAACTTTTCCGGAAAAATGGATTGACAAAAACCGGATAGATGTTACTGACGATTTTATTGAATATGCAAAACCCCTGATCGGCGAAGACTGGGTATCGGTGCCCATGATTAGCGGGAGGCAGAGGTTTGCGAGATTAAGACCTGCTTTTGCTGAAAAAAAGCTTCAGCCTTACACGCCTGAAGCTGAGAAATGACAGTAACCGAACAATTGAAATGATTGTAATATGATTTATAAAATATTATATAATATAATATAAAAACATTAGTACTATGGGAAAAAATCCGCATAATGAACTGACAGAACTTAAACCCCAAAAAGAATTTTTTGTAGGAATAGACTCCGATGGCTGCGTATTTGATACGATGGAAATCAAGCAGAAGGAATGTTTTTGTCCGAACGTGATTAAATATTTTAAACTGCAGAATATTTCCAAATATGCCAGGGAAACATGGGAGTTTGTTAACCTATATTCCATGAACAGAGGATTTAACCGCTTTATCGCTCTTGACAGATTTTTTGAGCTGCTGGCAAAAAGAAAAGATGTTTTAAGAAGAAATCCTGTAATAACGGATATCAGTTCATTAAAGGAGTGGATTGGCAAAGAGACAAAACTTGCAAATACGGTACTTGAAAAATATGCCAGGGATGTTAATGATCCTGTCATTGATCTTACATTAAGATGGTCGCAGAAGGTAAATTCCGATATCGCCGAAATGGTTTATGGTGTTCCTCCCTTTCCTTTTGTCAGGGAATCTCTGGATAAGATTTTTACAAAAGCCGATATAATTGTCGTTTCACAGACCCCTGTTGAAGCGCTTACCCGCGAATGGAAGGAAAACAATATTGATGAATATGCTAGAATTATTGCCGGTCAGGAATACGGGACAAAAGCAGAACATATAAAATTTGCAGCTAAGGGCAAATATCCTTCCAACAAAATACTGATGATAGGTGACGCTCCGGGAGATATGAAAGCAGCCAGGCAAAACGGAGTTTTATTCTTCCCCGTTAACCCGGGGCACGAGGAAGCATCATGGGAAAGGCTGGGTAATGAAGCCCTGGACAGGTTTTTTGGGGGTACCTATGAAGGTCACTATGAGAACCGGTTAATTGAAGAGTTTCTGGCATATATGCCTGAGGTGCCTCCGTGGGAACAGGTATAAATGACTTTTAACTCTTTATAATATATGTTCATTTAATAATGAGAATCGCGAAAAAAGCATAAAATATGTTATTATTTGCAAAAGGTTCAGTGTCGGGTGAGCTGGATACCGCAGATCTTAAGAAGGGCCTTTATAAATCATTTGAAATTCTCGGGCCCAGGAAGAAAGTTCTTGTCATACCTCCTGATTTTACAAGGGTCCATTCAAGAGCAGGTGATTTGACAAGGATGGCCTATAAGTACTATAAAAAGAGCCTTACAGACATTATGCCTGCCCTGGGTACCCACCTGCCTATGACCAACTATGATATTTATAATATGTTTGGCGACATACCAAAGGACCTGTTCAGAATTCATAACTGGAGAAAGGATGTTGTTAAAATAGGTAAAGTACCTTCAGGATTTATCAGGGAAGTCTCAGGGAATAAGGTCAGCTTTTCATGGCCGGTAACGGTTAATAAGCTCCTGATAAAGGGAAAATTTGATTTGATATTGTCGATTGGACAGGTTGTTCCTCATGAAGTGACAGGAATGGCTAATTACAATAAAAATATCCTGATTGGCACCGGGGGAGCCGGCAGTATAAATAAAAGCCATTTCCTGGGTGCTGTATATGGTATGGAGAAACTAATGGGACTGCCAGATAATCCTGTCAGACAGCTTCTTAATTATGCAGCAGAAAAATTTACAGGGGACCTTCCCATTATATATGTGCATACCGTAATTGCCAGGGAAGAGGATAATAAATTAAAAGTAAAGGGTTTATATATTGGTGACGATAAAGAATGTTTCATGAAAGCTGCAGACCTGTCAGTCAGGTTGAACATTAACATACTTGAGAAACCCATAAAGAAGGCTGTTGTATATTTAAATCCGTGGGAATATAAAAGTACATGGCTGGGTAATAAAAGTATATACCGCACAAGAATGGCCCTGGGCGATAACGCTGAGCTTATAATACTTGCTCCCGGAATAAAAGAGTTCGGCGAAGACAAAGAAATTGACAGGCTTATCCGCAAATACGGATATGTTAATACCCCGAAAATACTGGACCTTGTTGGCAGTAATAAAGACCTGAGGAACAATCTTAGCGCTGCTGCCCACCTTATTCACGGCTCTTCAGAAGATCGTTTCAAAATTGTCTATTGTACAAAAAATCTGTCCGCAGAGGAAATTCAAAGTGTAAATTTTGCTTATGCCAGTCCGGATGACATGATGAAAAAATATGATGTGGAGAAGTTAAAGGACGGCTACAATATTGTTGACGGAGAAGAAATATTTTATATTTCAAATCCGGGCCTGGGCCTGTGGGCCAGCAAGGAAAAGTATAACAGTGAACTCTTAAATAGCAGGCAATGAAAGAAATTAGCTGGGGATTTATAGGTTGCGGTGATGTTACTGAAAAAAAAAGCGGTCCTGCTTTTAATAAGGTCGAAGGATCAAAGATCTCGGCTGTAATGTGCAGAACATCTTCGAAAGCTGAAGACTATGCTGCAAGGCATAATATACCAAAATGGTATGATAATGGCGACAGGCTTATTAATGATCCCTGGATTAATGCAGTTTATGTCGCAACACCTCCAAAGTATCACTCCGAATATGCAATAAAAGCAATGAATGCTGGCAAAGCCGTTTATGTTGAAAAACCTATGGCAATAAGTTATAAAGAGAGCCTGAAGATGAACGAGGCAGCATCAAGAACCGGGGTTCCCCTGTTTGTAGCCTATTATCGCCGCTCTCTTCCCTATTTTTTAAAAGTAAAGGAGCTCATTGATAAAGAAATAGCAGGCACTGTCAATTTCATAGACTTAAAGTTTTGGAGCCCCCCCAGGGAAGAAGACCTGAACTCACAGGATCTGCCATGGCGCGTCATCCCTGAAATTTCGGGGGGCGGGTATTTTTATGATATGGCATGTCACCAGCTCGACATTCTTGATTATATATTCGGCCCTGTTAAACATGCCGTGGGAAAACTTGCCAACAGGTCCGGTTTGTATAAGGCAGAAGACACTGTTTCCGCGAGCATCGAGTTTGAATCCGGCATTATAGCTGCGGGTTCATGGCGTTTTGCTACGGACAGGTTGTTTAAGGCCGATTCAATAGAAATACTGGGATCAAAGGGGAAAATATTATTTTCAACTTTTTCTTTCACTCCGATTATTGTTAAGGTTAGAGATGTTGTTACAAAATATAATCCCGCGAATCCTGAGAATATCCAGTTTTTTTTAATAAAGAATATAGTTGAAGAACTTCAGGGCACTGGTAAATCACCCAGTAGCGGCATTACTGCTGCAAGAACAAATAAAGTTATGGATATGATATTAAACAGGCTTTAATTTTAAAATAAGAGATAAGCAATTATAAATGAGTAAAATAAGAATTATAGCAGACGAAGATATCCCTTTTTTAAAAGGTGTGCTGGAGCCTTATGCTGAAATTGAATACTATCACGGTAATAAAATAACCGGCCGTGATATTAAAAATGCCGACGCCTTAATTGTTCGTACACGGACAAAGTGTGACAGGGATCTCCTGCATGGATCGGGTGTAAAGTTTATTGCTTCTGCAACCATTGGTTTTGATCATATTGATGTTGATTATTGTGAAGATCATAATATAATATGGACAAACGCACCTGGCTGTAATTCTTCATCAGTACAGCAATATATTGCGGCAGCTCTGGTCACCCTTTCACACAAATATGGATTTTCATTGAAGAACAGAACAATGGGTATAGTAGGTGTCGGACACGTGGGGACCAAAATTGTAAAGCTGGCGGAACATCTTGGCATAACCATATTGATGAATGATCCGCCAAGGATGAGAAATGAAGGACTTTGCGGTTTTGTATCTCTTGACGGAATACTGCGCGATTGCGATATTATTTCGTTTCATGTGCCACTGAACATGTCGGGAGAAGACAAGACATATCATATGATTGATGAACAACTTATGAATAAGCTTAATCCCGGGACTTTTATCATCAACACATCAAGAGGAGAGATCGCTGATACCAGGGCTTTAAAAAAGGCAATACAGTCAGGGAAAGTGGCGGGCACTGTCATCGATGTCTGGGAAAATGAACCTGGTATCGATATTGATTTGCTCAATTCAGTTGATATTGCAACACCCCATATTGCAGGATATTCAGCCGACGGTAAGGCAAACGGCACTTCCATGAGTGTTCAGTCGCTAAGCAAATTCTTTAATCTCGGCCTTGATAACTGGAGTCCATCCGGCATACCGGTCCCTGACAATACATTGATAAAACCAGGTAATAAATCTGCACCGGCTGAAGAAAATATAGCCGGGGCAATTATTTCCACATATAATATTTCAGCAGACGACAGAGCGTTAAGACTGTCGCCGGGGACATTTGAGAAGCAAAGGGCAAATTATCCCTTAAGAAGGGAGTTTAATTCATACTCGGTTAAACTGGAGTATAAAGACCGGTATACTGAAAGGATTTTGCGCAGGATGGGATTTAAAGTAATTTAATATTAACTTAAATATATAAATATGAAGCAATTAGCAGATATTGGATTAATCGGACTCGCCGTAATGGGAGAAAACCTCGTGTTAAACATGGAAAGTAAAGGGTACACTGTGGCAGTATACAACCGCACGGTTGAAAAGGTGGACAAATTCATTAATGGCAGGGCCGGGGGGAAGAAAATTATTGGCACCCGTTCAATTGAAGAATTTGTGAACTCAATTAAAAAACCCCGAAAAGTAATGCTGCTGGTTAAGGCAGGAAAGGCGGTTGATGATTTTATTGAAAAGCTTATTCCCTTTCTTGAAAAGGGTGATATAATTATTGATGGAGGAAACACTCATTTCCCCGATACAAACAGGAGGACGGAATATGTCGAAAGTAAAGGTTTGCTATATATCGGCACAGGTGTTTCGGGTGGTGAAGAAGGTGCTCTCAGGGGCCCCTCCATCATGCCGGGAGGTTCAAGAGAAGCATGGGTACATGTAAAACCGGTATTCCAGGCTATAGCTGCAAAAGTTGACGACGGCACACCTTGTTGTGACTGGGTCGGAGAAAAGGGGGCAGGCCATTTTGTTAAGATGGTCCATAATGGCATTGAATACGGCGACATGCAGCTTATCTGTGAAGCATATTATATTATGAAGGAGCTCCTCGCAATGACTTCTGAAGAGATGCATAAAGTTTTTGAAGAGTGGAATAAGGGTGAACTGGATAGTTACCTCATAGAAATTACAGGTAATATCCTGGCATTTAAGGATGAGGACGGGGAGGCGCTTGTCGAGAAGATTCTGGATACGGCAGGCCAGAAAGGAACGGGTAAATGGACGGGGATAGCGGCACTTGAACATGGTGTGCCACTGACACTTATTGGTGAAGCTGTTTTTGCACGATGCCTCTCGGCACAAAAAGAAGAGAGGATACAGGCATCAAGGGTGCTTCAGGCAGCAAAGAGAAAGTTTGCCGGCGATAAAGTATCTTTTGTTGAAGACATTAGAAAGGCTCTCTATGCGTCAAAGATAGTATCATACGCCCAGGGTTACGTGCTGATGCGGACCGCAGCAAAAGAGTACGGGTGGAATCTTAATTACGGCGGCATAGCCCTGATGTGGAGAGGCGGATGCATTATTCGTTCAGCCTTCCTGGGAAAGATTAAAGAAGCATTTGACAGAAATCCTGACCTTACAAACCTCCTTCTTGACCCGTACTTTAAGAATAACGTCATATCGGCACAGGATAGCTGGAGGCGGGTCGTATCAACTGCAGCCCTTAGCGGTATACCTGTTCCTGCATTCTCAACCGCCCTTGCATATTTTGACGGATACAGGTCTGAACGGTTGCCGGCAAATCTTTTGCAGGCGCAGCGTGATTATTTTGGAGCCCATACTTATGAGCGCATAGATAAACCCAGGGGAGAATTTTATCATACAAACTGGACAGGCAGGGGAGGAGAGACATCATCAAGCACCTACAACGCCTAAGCAGGCAAAGAGGGTCAGTTAAATTCTTTTTTTAACTGGTCAACCCATTTTGCAATGCGCTCTTTATTTAATTTACGCTGGTTTTCAAAATCAAGGGCAAGGCCTGCTAACATACTTCCTCTTTGTGCTTTTGATCTTTCAAATTCATATCCCTCAACAGATGTGTGGCCAATGATTTTTGCACCGCGCTTCTCAAGAATATCAGCCATTATTCCTATGCCATCAACAAAATTCTCAGGGTATCCTCTCTGATCACCATTGCCGAATATAGCTACGGTTTTGCCTTTTAGATCCATATCTTCGATAGCCGGAACAAACTCATCCCAGTAATTGGGCAGTTCACCGTCAAACCATGTTGGCACTCCCAGTATAAGCAAGTCATATGATAAGAATTTCTTTTCATCAATATCTTCAGCGTTAACAATGTCGATATTTTTTGTGCTAAAAGCTTCGTGTATCAATTTTGCCGCTATGGCTGTCTTTTTGGTGTTAAAACTATAGATTAAACCTGTTTTTTTCATAAGTCAGCAAATTTTAAAATAAAGAGTATATCATACCTGGTCCCGTGAACTGCAAAATTGGCTATTAATATTCCAGTAATTCGACAGCCGATTTATATATTTTTTCTTCATTCGGAAGAACAGCTTTTTCAAGGATCCTGTTAAAACCAACCGGCGTAAATGTAGATCCAACTCTTTTTACGGGTCCGTCAAGATATTCGAATGCATTTTCAGTGATTATGGCTGCCAGCTCGGCTCCGAAGCCTGAAAAAACTTTGTCCTCATGCACAATAAGCACCTTCCCTGTCTTTTTAACAGAGCCAATAATCATTTCCTTATCAAGAGGTATTAATGATCGCAGGTCAATGACTTCAATACTGGCATTATGTTCTTTGGCCAGCCTGCCGGCTACACTAAGGCACATGTGCGTAGTATTGCCATATGTTAAAACTGACATGTCCGTCCCTTCTTTTCTTATTCTTCCTTTGCCAAAGGGTACTTCAAAATCATCGGGGATAGCAGTGGCGGCAACCGGAGCATTATATAATGCTTTTGGTTCAAGGAAGAGGGTTGGTCCCTTTGAGCGTATGCTTGTTCTCAGGAGTCCGGCAGCATCGTCCGCAAAGGAAGGATATACAATCCTTATCCCGGGAAGGGTTGTCAGTGCTCCCTCAATGTTTTGTGAATGATATAATCCGCCGCCTATGTAGCCACCAGAAGCAAGCCTTATCGTGACGTTTGGTACGAACTGCCCTTTTGAGCGCCAATAGTCATGTGTCATTTCAACAAACTGTTCCATGGCAGGCCAAAAGTAATCTGCAAACTCAGCACCTTCAATAACTATACGAATCTTTGGATCGAACCTTGACATGCCATTTGCAGTGCCTACGATAAAATCTTCTGCAATAGGGGCATTAAAAACCCTTTCCCTGCCGAACTCTTTCTGCATGCCTTTTGTGACATTAAAGATCCCTCCTTTTTCCTTATATGCTACATCCTGGCCCCAGAGAAATGTGTCGGGATTTCTTCTGAACTCATCTTTCAATGTCTCGTTCAAAGCTTCAACGAGCTTCTTTTTCGGGCCGTCGAAATTATGTGTTCCTTCAGGATATTTTTCTGCTTTATATGGCGCGGGAATGATAAAGTCAAAAATTGATGCCGGATCAGGATCAGTGGCCATTATTACCTTCTTATGAGCTTCTTTAATTTCAGCCTTAATTTCCTCTTCAATTTTTACAAGTTCATCTTCTTTAAAGCGCTTATAACGAAGCAGAAGCCTTCTGAACTTGGCCAGCGGGTCATATTCCCTCACGTAATTAAGTTCATAATCGTCGCGGTATAGCTCATGCTTGTCAGAATTTGAGTGTGAATGAATTCTTATACAGTTTGCCTGCACAATAACAGGCTTTGAATTTTCCAAAGCCCACTTTTTTGCCTCTGACATGGCATTCATTGAGTCAAATACATCTTTGCCGTTGCAATGTATTATTCTTATATTTTTTAACCCGGAAAAGTTGTCGGCCACTTTACGATTTGCAGTCTGGTCTGCCTTTGGAACAGATATACCGTAGCCATTATCCTGGATGACGAAAATTACGGGTAACATCTCTCTTGATGCTCCATTTAATGCTTCATAGACGTATCCTTCGGAATAAGACGACTCTCCCTGTGAACAAATGGCGACACCCTTATGCCCGTATTTTTTCATTGCCCTGGCAACGCCAACAGCATGGAGGGTATGATTCCCGACATTTGATGAGACGTTGTGAATATTCCATCCGGGTTTTGCAAAGTGATTTGACATGTGCCTTCCTCCGCTTGAAACATCGGCATCTTTTGATAAACCGTTATAAAGAATCTCTTCGGCGGTTAATCCGGCTGAAATACAAGTAACAAGATCACGGTAATAAGGAAAGAGATGGTCGGTTTTCCTGTCGAATACCTGTCCCGTTGCCAGCTGAATGCCGTCATGGCCCGCAGCAGGCGCATGATATGACCAGCCCAGTGCCTGTTTAAGATAATTTGGAGCCCTGTCGTCCAGGGCACGCCCTCTTACCATCAATTTATACCATAATGCCAGTGTTTCCTTCTTTGCCGTTTTAATATTGTATTTCTTCGGTATTTCCATTTTGGTTATATGACAGTATTTATATCAAATTGTTCCAGCAGATTTTTTAATTCAAGAAGGAACTCACCGGCCGTAGCCCCATCAATGATCCTGTGGTCATAAGATAAGGATAAAATCATTCTGTGCCTTATAGCTATCACATCTCCGTCAGGTGTTTCCAGCACTGCAGGTTTTTTTTCAATCGTTCCTGTCCCCAGTATAGCTACCTGGGGCTGATTTATTATAGGGGTACCCGTTAAGTTTTTAAATGTGCCGAAATTGGAAATTGTAAATGTACCTCCCTGTATTTCATCCGGCGTGAGCTTCCCTTTTCTGGCTGAGTCAGCGAGTCTGGTCAATTCAACAGTAAGTCCCAGAAGGCTCTTCTGGTCAGCGTTTTTTATTACCGGCACGATAAGGTTACCTGAAGGTAAAGCAACAGCAAATCCAATATTTATGTTCTTTCTCAGTATTATCTTATCTCCGTCAACTGAAGAATTTATAAAGGGGTACTTTTTAAGTGCTTTTGCCGTATTATCAACAAATACAGGCATAAAGGTGATTTTTTGTTTTTCTTTGACATAGAATTCTTCCTTTATTTTATTTCTCCATTTTACCAGGTTCGTTACATCTGCTTCAATAAAGCTTGCCACATGAGGAGAGATTTGCTTTGACAACACCATATGCTCTGCAATAAGTTTTCTTACCCTGTCCATCCGGATTATTTCATCACCGGGACCGGCAGATGCAGAAATTGACTGCTGCGTTTCCTTTGATGACCCCCTGACGTCTGCCGGTATATGCGGAGCCTCTTTGCTTTGAACATATTTTAATATGTCCTGCTTGCTGACCCTGCCATCCTTACCCGTACCGGTTATAGAATCAAGTTCTGCAACAGATAGATTTTCTTCCTTCGCTATACTCCTGACCAGCGGTGAATAAAACCTGTCTGATTTTTTCTCTGCTTTTACCGTCTTTTTTTTCTCCGGAGCAGGTTGCTTCTTCTCAGCCTTCACTGGCTGCTCAGGTTTATTCTTTGCCTCCCCCTCCATATCAATTACAGCAATAACCTGGCCAACAGGAACAACATCATTTTCCTTATATAACACCTTTATGAGTATACCTTCAACGGGTGATGGTATTTCAGTATCAACCTTGTCTGTGGCAATTTCAAGTAAAGTATCATCTTCTTCAACTTTGTCACCTTCCTTTTTAAACCACCTGGTTATTGTTGCTTCCTGTACACTCTCACCCATCTTGGGCATAACTATTTCATAATTAGCCATGTCTAAAAGTTTAATATTTATTAAAACGAATCATAAAACAAATGATTAGCCGGATAGAGTTTTGTAATAACTTATTATTTTGACATAAAGTTAATTAATGTTAGTATAACATTTATATCAGTAAAAATGTTTTTGTGGATTATTAAAAATATAAGGCAGGTGAGATTCTTAATATGTGGCTATTGAGATGAATTTTAATATTTTTATATTCTGCTGATGCGGATATTAATAATATTCGTCTTCATCATCGCTGCAAAAGATTACTTTTAATATTACGGGTTCTCCTGATGCCATTCCCTCTTCGGGATCATAATGTTTAGTTTTTAAGGTGATATCCCAGAGTTTAATGTCAGGATACCTTAGTGAAAGCAAAAGCGACATCAAGGCAAAGGTTTTCGGTCCCTGGGGAACTATAATAACACGGGAGCTAAGCCTCATTTCGAGGCATAATGAGGTGAGCTTCGAATTTATCTCTTCGGGATTATTTGCCGGATATCTTATTATATTTTTTTCACCAATTTTATCCAGGAAAAGCTTATTTTTTTCAATAACCGATTCAGTGTACTCATGGCTGAATGCCGGTTCAGGAAGGAACACAAATATTTTCTGGGGTTTAATATTATTTGTTAGTTTAACAATAGACTCAAAATCGTTATTAAGTCCGGCTATTAATGTAAGATTTTTATCATTTTGAATCGAGTCTTTCATTGCATTTAAAGGGCCTATAAATTCCAGTTTCTTCTTAGCCTCAGGCACAAATTTTTTTGGTGTGAACACAAAAAAAATATTAATTATATGTGCATGCAACTCATTTTTTGAGATATAATCAAGGATTGCTGCCAGCCATATTTTTGGCATACAGGAATAATCGACTATAATATTCAGCTCTCGTGACATATTACCCCTGAATACCTGCTCAAGAAGCATTTCAATTTCTTTTCCCGAGTCCGCCTTTGCCTTTGCAGATACAAATCCCAGCTTATTGAAAATTGATTCGTTCTCTTTTCGCAGTGCAGTAAAGTAGTTTTCGTCAAATGTGATAACCAGCTTTTTACTCTCCTCAGATTTAACATTTTCAGCAAGATAAGTGCAGCGGGAGTGAAATCCCGAAGTTGCAATTATGCAGTCTATTCTTTCAGTCTTTAGTTCGTTTAAACTAATCTGGCAGGTATGTGTAAGCTCCATTCGCCTGTTATGATTTAACTTGTGTCTTATACAACGGCGGAGGGAATAAAGTTATATTTTTTTTATATAATTCAATTTTTTTACCGGTTTTGTTGATAAACCTGCGATTTATTATGATAAACGGCGCAAAAAAACGGGGCTGTTAACCCCGTTAAAAAGAATTATGAATGTCTCATTATCGAATAACTAATTTCTTCTTGTAAAGTTTGTTGTTAAGTGACGTCTTTAATATATATACCCCGGCTGATATATTGCCCATATCTATAAGATTTGCAGAAGACGGATTACTTATTTTACAGTTAAAAACCGATTGTCCCGAAGCGCTTATAATATCTATGCTTACAGGTGTGTCCGCATTAATATTTTCGAGGCACAGATAAAAACTGCCGTTATTGGGATTTGGCATGATCTTTAAATCATCAGGAAGCTTGACATTGGTTTCTGCAACTCCCGTATATCCTCCTTCCCCTTTGGTAAGATACTCTTCTCCAACCAGGTAGTCAAGGTTACTGATAAATACTCCGCCACTCACTGTCACATAATACATTTCTTCATGAGGTATTCCGGGAATGTCGGCAATGATGGAATAGTCGCCGTCATTTATATTGTAGAAGGCAAAATCTCCATTTTCATCTGTCTGCGTGACTGCAATAACTTCGTAATCAGATTTAAGTCTTCCTCCGGCAAGTATTACATCAACTTCCTTGATCACTTTTTTAAGCATGGACTTTGATGATTTAAAAACATTCGTTGTGTCAGCTTCATAAATTTTACCTCCCATAAAGGCAGTTCCTGTCCTGTTCTGTAATGTATTGATAATAATATCTCTGCCCGTAAGGGGCACCGTGGATGTAACAAGTATAGGCTCTGCATCTTCCCAGTACAAGGCACTAGGGTAATAGGTCTGCGCTGAAAATGCATAATCAACCAGCCTTGGCTTTGCAAAGATGATGTACCATCCGAAAGGTATATCATTGAAAAGGTATGAACCGTCACCTATTATAGGTACAGAATCTGAGAGCGGTGACCTCTGCAACCTCGTGAATCCGTATAGTTTGACATACCCGCTTGTAACCGGACTCCCGGCTTCATCAAGAATATGCCCTGATATATCCGTGACATAAGAGAATTTTGCCGTATATATGCCGACACCTGTAGGCGAGGAGACGGGAATATTATCAAGATTGGTGCCGATGCCGGAAAATGTACCTGCAATATATAAATTTCCAAACGGATCAACAGTGAGATTTACTCCTGTCATCACGTTATCCAAAGCGTTAACCTTTGACTTTGAATATCTGATGTCACCGAACCTGTCAATTTTTATTATGTAAAAACCCCCGTTCCCGATAGTATCTTTCACAATTATATTTGTTGCGTCAATATCCTTATAAACCAGGGGATCTATATTGACGTTACCTGTCAGATAAATACTGCCTTCCCTGTCAAAAACAACTGAATTGAAAACATTCTCTCCCGGACTGTTACCGGGTTGTGCCCACATTACATATCCATTGTTCCCGTCTATTTTTATTGCAATTATATCACGCGTACCCTCTTCTGCGTTGTCCCTCAGGAAAGAATTATAAAGCACTGAAGCTCCCATATATTCAGCTACTATATAAAAATTGTTTTCATTGTCTATGTTGGTTTTTGTATTAGCCTGGTTTATATTCTTAACAGATGTAAGCTGGCTGTTAATGCTCTGCACCCAAATCGGATTACCGTCAGGATCAAGCTTGGCAATATAAATATCATAATACGCACTTGTGTTTGGTGCCAATAAGCCATTAAAATCAACTTCCGGGCTGTTAAATACCCCGGTAAGATATATGTTACCATCATTGTCGGTCTGCAACCTGTCAGGGAAGTCGTTCGAAATATTACCGTAGCTTTTTACCCATTCATAGTTGCCGATAGAAGTATATTTTGCCAGGAATATATTCTCACCACTCCACATATTTAATGTATCCGAACCGAATAATATGGATTTGTTACCATTGTAATTTCCTGCCAGGTAAATATTGTTGTCATGAAGAGTAATAAATCTTCCGTAAATATTGGCTATTCCCAGGGCACCGGACTGATTGGTTTTTGCCCATTCCACGGAACCGTCAGGGGAGTATTTTACTAAAAATACCTTGTTGTCTGTCGAGTCTCCCATTAATGTTTGTGTCCCGAAGGTTATTGTTGAAGCGGCAAAAAAACCTGTAATATAAACTGAGCCCGGATTATCAATTAAGGCATCCGTTCCCTCCGAATTCGGATTTCCTGATCCCTCGGTATTTGCAGCTCTGGCCCACAATAATCTGCCTGTTTTATAAAACTTCGCGATAAAAACGTTATGGTTTGTATTTGAAAAGGTTAAAGTTGCATTGGCGATATTAAGGGTGGGCGTATTATCTGAGTTAGCCATCACAAGTATTTCTCCCCGGGTGTTAATCGCCAGCTTTACCGGATCCAGGGCTGTATTGTCATCCGTACCGTAAATACTCACTGCCCATAATACCCTGCCAACAGAATTGTATTTTGCCAGGTAAAGGTTATTGGATTCACCGCCCGTTTTACCTGTAATTGCTATATTATCAAAAATCATGGACGTGGTGGTGAATGTACCCAGAACAATGGTATTACCAAGCGAATCGGTCACGGAATGCTTTACTTCGGCTTCTCCTGCACTTCGTGCCCACTTCCACCTGGGTGCCTGCGAGCACACCATAGATGAATATAAAACCAGGAGCACAGGGATAATAAATGATTTTCTGATTATTAGCGTAGATTTTTTCATGACAGGCAATTTTAAATTTACAGACTAATAAGTTTAACGAATTTCAGCTAAGCAAGTTACGGCTAATTTAAATTAAATATCAACTTATTATAAATGTAAGTATCAAAATTTATAAACATTAATTATGATTTGTGCCTGCCCGGGACTAATAGCTTAATGTCTGGTCTGTTTTGGCAGCTTAGATTTGTATGCCCATAACTAAAATATCATCAATCTGGCTGAGATTTCCGCGCCATTCCTCGAATGTTCTGTCAATGATTTGTTTTTGTTCTTCAAGTGGTTTGTTATGCACTTCAAATAAAAGCTGCCTGAATGTTAAAGACTTAAATTTTTTTTCTTCCGGTCCCCCGAACTGATCCGCAAAACCGTCTGTATACATATAAATCATATCACCATTGGCTATCTTAAAATCATGGTTGGTAAATTGTTTTTCCTGTCCGATATGTATTCCTATAGGCATTTTGTCTCCCTTAAAGATTATCTGTTCGGAATTTCTTATCAGCAGCAACGGATTATATGCACCTGAAAACTGGCCTTTAAGCTCATAAAGGTCAATAATACACAGTGCTATATCCATACCGTCCCTTGCCTCATCCTTTTTGCCTCTTTGTGATAATGTCTGCTTGATATTCTTTCTCAGGGAATTCAGAATTTCAGCAGCAGAAAGTTGCTTATGTACATTTATTATTTCATTTAGCAACGAAACGCCAAGCATGCTCATAAATGCTCCAGGAACCCCATGTCCGGTGCAGTCAGCAACCACAACAACAGCCTTATTTGCTTTTTCAGTCATCCAGTAGAAATCGCCGCTTACAATATCCCGTGGTTTAAACAATATAAAATGCCTGGGTAAGATGCTCCTGGTATATTCTATGTCCGGCAGTACCGCCGATTGTATCCGCTGGGCATACATAATGCTGTCCGTTATTTCACGGTTCTGCTCGGCAATTTTATCCCTTTGTTTTTCTATTTCTATCGTTCTTTCCTTGACTTTTTGTGCCAGCACTTTCTTATCATGCTGCAATTTCCTTTCCCTGACCTTGATAAATAAAAATATGAGGCTCATGGCCACTATTATTTCGAGTGCATTAAACCATTTTGTTCTCCAGAAGGGAGGAGTTATCGCAAATGAAAAGCTCACAGGCTCAGGTGTCCAGACACCATCACAGTTTGCAGCTTTTACTTTAAACGTATAGGATCCATGGGGAAGTTTTTTATACTGATCAGTTTGCGTCTTGTTTGTAATTTCTGACCATGATTCATCATAACCTTCAAGTTTGTACTGGTACCTGTTCTTTTCAGGAATAGAATAATGCAGGCCTATATATTCAAAGATCAGGTTATTTTTATTATAAGGAAGCTTAAGGTTTACTGGCAGTCCTGATACACTATCGACCCCTTCGGCGTAATTCAATAAATCACTTGTATCACCGTAAACAAAAAAGTTTGTTATATAAGTAAAGGGAGGTTTTTTCTGTATTATATCCAGTTCGGGTATATACCTTACCAGTCCGTTTCCGGTACCTATCCATACATTATTATTCTGATCAACCGATACTGCCCTCTGATAAGTTTCAAGGGCAGTGAAGCCCTCAAGCTCACCGTAGAATTGAATTTCAAAATTATCAAGGTCTACTTTATTCAGTCCTTTATCATAACCAATCCACAGATTGTTTGATCTGTCCGTTTCAACAAAGGTAATACTGTTCGATGCCAGTCCGTCTTTTGTAGTAAATACTTTTATGTCAAAACCTTCATTTTTCTTTGTGATCCTGTTCAGGCCGTTATCAGTGCCAATCCACATATTGCCGGCCGAATCAACGGTTATATCATTACAACTGTTATCTGACAAACCATCCTTTTTTGTTATATTTTTAAAATGAATACCGTCGTAAACAGAAACTCCTTCTGCCGTACCAAACCAAATATGGTTAGTTAAATCTATTTTAATTGTCCGCACATCATTGCTTGGCAAACCAAAATCGGTATTGAAATTGTAATATTTGTTGTTATAAAGCTTGCTGATTCCATTTTCATGGGCACACCATATATTTCCCATAAAGTCTTCAGTTATATCAAATGCCCACTTGTCTGGCGTTCCCATTTGATCGAACCATATACTGTCCTTGTAAGTTGTAAATGAGCCACCTGAATATTTTGTCAGTCCGTAGAGCGTACCTATCCATATATTATTATTGCTGTCATATGCTATGCTGTATACTGTATTTGATGGTAGTCCGTTTTTATCATTGAATACTTTTATATTATTATCCGAATCAATACGGAATAATCCATTATAGGTCCCTGCCCAGATATTTGCTGATTTATCTGCATGCACGGCCAATATATTTTTATCCGGGATTCCAAAGTCAACAGTATATATTTCAAAAGGCTTTTTACTTAATTTTGATATTCCACCATTTGTACCTAACCATACATTCCCTTCAGTATCTTCAGTTATTTTCATAACAATATTGTCCAGTAAATTATTTTCAGTTGTATAATGAGAGATACGGTTTTTATAGATTTGATAGATTCCTTGTTTATAAGTTACAATCCATATTCTTTTTTTGCTGTCTTCAAATATGTTCTTTATTGAATTTGAACCTAAATTATCATATTTAAATACTTCAAAAGATTTGCCATTGAATTTACATAACCCGTTTTCATATGTTCCTATCCAGATATTACCATGATTGTCTTCCAGCAATGTCAGAATAATGTTGCTGCCCAGTCCGTTTTCAGTAGTATAATTTATAAATTCCTTCCCGTTATATTTACTCAATCCTCCTCCCTGTGTTGCAATCCAGTAATTATTACTTTTATCCTCAATAATATCCTGTACAATATTATTTGGCAGGCTATCTTTTGTAGTGATTGTAAATTTTCTTTTTCCATCAAATATCATGATTCCATTTAATGTTCCGAACCATATCCTGTCTTTACTATCCACAAAACCTGATAAAATCTCATTACTGGGTAATCCGTTTTCCTGTGTATAATTTGTAATATTACCTTTATCTATCCTGGATGCTCCATCATACCTGGTCCGTACCCAAATATTTTCATCGCGGTCTTCAAAGATCTCCATTATTTCTTTATTACTTACCAGACCATTTTCAGTATCAGTTATTATGAATTCCTTGCCATCATATCTGGCTATTCCGCCATACTCGGTACCCAGCCAGATATTTCCTTTTGAATCCTCAAAAAGGCAATTCACATAATTAGAAGGAAGTCCGTCCTCAATACTGAAGTTTTTAAAACTATACCCGTCAAATCTTGATACTCCGTTTTGTGTTGCAAACCACATATAACCTTTTGAATCCTGCATGATATCAAGGATTGCATTTGATGGAAGTCCGTTTTTTATAGTGTAATTGTCAAAAGGTATGATCTGGGAAAAGGAGATAGTTTGTATTAATAAAATTAATGCAGCTAAAAGATATCTATACATAATTTATTAATATGATTAGTAACTATAAATATATGAAATTAATAGAAAGGATAGGTTTTTAAAGTTTAATATTTTTATGACAGGCGGGTGTATTAGTCTTATAATTTATATACAACAAGATGATCGGGTTTTGGTGTAACCTGATAATTAATTTTTATTTTATAACGGTTGAATAATTGTGTCAATAATGCTCAATGAGAATGTGTGGGATATTTTATGAAATTAGTTTTCAGCTAAAGCAGGTTCGATGTTATTGTAATTAAACAGATCATATTCGGGCCACTGTTTTACACTTTTTACTGCGTTAAACATAGTTTTGGACATTTCGTTATGAATCCCGGATTTTCTTTTTGTACTTGTATTCATCAGAACTACCCAGTTTATTCCGTTCCTGCTCCTTATTATTAAGGCAGAAGTACCGGTGAGTGTCCCTGTCCGCCACCATGTGCCGTATCCGTCAGCCCCGCGCCAGCCGATAAGCTTTTTTGTTCTCCTGCCAGCCTTTGTCATCAGGTCTATGGACTCGTCCGATAAAATATCCGGTTTTTCAGGGAAACCATCAACTGCCACGATGAATTTTATAAGCTCGGGAGCAGAAGCTACCCATCCTCCGGCGGCACCCAGCAGCTCAATATTATTACCACCATAGTTCTGTGACCCCAGCTCACCTTTACCGTCGACCGAATAACACCTCGAATCCTTACCCAGTACATAATAACTGACTTCATTCCGGGACCTTGCTTCAGGTGAACTTTTTCCTATATGCATATCATAAATTCCCAGGGGGTGAAGTATGGCAAACTGAACATAATCTTCATAATCCATACCCGTAACTTTTTCAATTACTTTCCCCAGAACAGCATAACCGAAATTGGAATAACAGTATTTAGTGCCGGGATCATAGGATAAATCCTGTTGCAGGTAATACCGGATTATTGTTTCAATATCAGCCGGAGCCTTAACATTCATCTTCCTGGCTATGGACATAGACTCAAATAAGGGATCTTCCTTCCTGTTATTCCAGCCAGGGGTATGATTTAAAAGGTTCAGAACGGTTATTTTTTCAATCCTTTTATCCTTATAGTTCAGGTATATGGAATCATTCAAAATGCCGTTCCTGCCAAAAACCTGGTCGTTTATACCTATCCTCCCTTCCTCTATAAGCTTCATTACTGTAACTGCTGTGATTAGCTTCGAAACACTGGCTATCCTGAATACATGCTTAGGTTCAACCCTGATTCCCTTTTCTTCATCTGCCCATCCAAAACCTTTGGCATATATAAGTTTGCTATCCCTGGTTATGGCCACCGAAGCCCCCTTGATTTTCTTTCTGGTCAGAAAGTCTGTAATAATGCTGTCAACTGATGCCATTGAAGGATTTGCCGAAAGCTCATTGCTCAGCCTGAAGGAAAAAGGTGTAATTTCATTTACAGGCCTGTTCCTGCCGCTTTCTCCCTTATAGGAAAATGTAATAGCAATCTCTCCGAAGAAAAGAATAATAAACAACACTGCTATCAATATTTTCTTATAATTCATACTGCCTGCAATAAATCTCATGAACAATTCAATAATATTCTTATTTAAAGCCCGCAAAAATAATGCTTTTTTTTAGATTAATACTCTATGCAAAAGGTTGCAATTATTAACTAAAAGTATGAATATCTTTTTCTATTATCAATACATAAAGTATTAAGATTGAATGGATTGTGTTAATAAACCCGGGAAATATTCATATTAAAATTGTTAATAAGTCATTTATGTTTATCAATGAATTTCAACTATTCGTCATATTTATTAATATATACAAAGACGAAATCCATATATGTATCAAATTTTGATTTTGTTAAAAACTAGTATGGGCTGTTGTTGAAAACTTTTCCTGATTTTCAATTGATTATTTGATCTTTTTACGCCTGTCAGGTGCAGGATAGGATCTTATTGGAAACCGGCAAGCTGACATACTGGAATAAATGAGGTTCAAACTTTTGCATACTAAGAACATGAATAATCGAATAATTCGTCAAAACACTAAACTCCATCAACTTAACATTATTTGAACCTCATTTTGTAAACCGGATTGCAAATATTTTATTAATTAACAATTATCAGGGTAAATATGTTTTGTATTTTTACATCTTTTACAATAATTAGTATTTGATTGTCGACATGAAGGTTTATGATTTGATGAACATTTTTCATCCATAAGAATAAAAGTATTATGAAACACTCACGCGGATTTGCCAGTGACAATAATTCCGGCATTCATCCTGATATATTGAAATCAATAGAGAGAGCCAATACAGGGCATGTCATTGCTTACGGAGATGATATTTATACTGAGCGGGCAATTATAAAAGTCAGGGAACATTTTGGAGAAGAAATTGAAGTATTTTTTGTTTTGACCGGAACAGCAGCAAATGTATTGGGACTGACAGTACTGACAAATACTTATAATTCAATAATATGTGCAGAAACAGCACATATAAATGTTGATGAATGCGGTGCCCCCGAGAGATTTAGCGGGTGTAAGATAATACCTGTTGAATCAAAGGACGGAAAGATTAATGCTGATTCAGTTAAAAAGCACTTGCATGGTTTTGGTTTTGAGCATCATTCACAGCCTAAAATTGTATCGGTAAGTCAGCCTACGGAACTGGGAACAGTATATACTGCAGATGAGATTTCTGAACTGGGTAGTTATATTCATAAATATAATATGCTTCTGCACATGGATGGTGCCAGGTTATCAAATGCAGCCGTAAGCCTGGGAGTCGGATTTAAAGACTTGACGGCAAATGCGGGAGTTGACGTGCTGTCATTCGGAGGAACAAAGAATGGAATGCTGTTTGGGGAGTCTATAATTTTCTTTAATAAAAAGCTGGCTGAGAACTTCAAGTATATAAGGAAGCAGGGGATGCAGCTGGCATCAAAAATGAGATATATCTCCACCCAGTTTGAGACCTATTTGTCCGATGATCTCTGGAAAAAGAACGCCCTCCATGCGAATAATATGGCACAACTGCTCTACTCGGAAATATCCAAAGTGCCTAATGTGATTGTCACACAGAAAGTGCAGTCAAACAGTGTTTTTGCAGTCTTACCGGAAAACTCAATTAAAAGACTGCAGGACGAATATTTTTTCTATGTCTGGAATGAAAAAAAACACGAGGTTCGCTGGATGACATCATTTGATACAACCGAAAAAGATATATATGATTTTATTGCACTTTTAAGGAAGATAGTGGCTTAATCTTTAATTAACAGAGAACAATCGCCGTAGCTTAAAAACCTGAAATCATTATCAAGTGCATAATTATAAATATCCTGCCATGAATCTCCTGCAAAGGCAGCCACCAGCAGAAGAAGAGTACTTTTGGGCATATGAAAGTTCGTAATCATTCCTTTTGTTAACCTGAATTTGTACCCGGGAATAATCATAAACCGGGTTTCAGAAAAAAGCTTGTCCATTCCATTATATTCCATATAATTTTCAAGGTATTCAAGAGATTTTTCACTGTTAATATCCTGGTTGAGATTATATGGTTCCCACTGCCCAAGTTTTATGGTTTCATTAATATTTCCGCATTCTTTAAGTTTCACTCCAAGCCAGTACATACTTTCCAGAGTTCTTACAGTGGTCGTGCCTACTGCTATTATATTGTCGGCTTTGTTTCTGAGGACCTTAACAGCATCCCTTCCAATGATAAATTGCTCTGAATGCATTATATGATCGTTGGCATACTTTTCTTTTACAGGCTGAAATGTATCTGCTCCCACATGAAGAGTGAGTTCAATTAATTTTATGTTCCCGGATTTTAATTCATTTATGACATTTCTTGAAATATGCAGGCCCGCAGTAGGAGCAGCCACTGAACCATAATGCTTTGAATAAATGGTCTGGTATCGTTCGTTATCTGACCTTACAGTTTTTCGCTTTATATAAGGCGGCAGGGGAGTCATCCCGTTTATCTCAAGAATATCGGCAAAACTCAGCTTGCTGTTGTCCCATGAAAATTTAATGTTCACCGGACTGCCACCCTTTGTTTCTTTTTTTGCTACCAGGTTATAAGTTAATCCTTTGTACAGGAATTTTTTTTGAATTTCCATTGTTTTCCATTTCTTCAGATTGCCCACAATGCAATTCCAGACACATGATTCTTTCCTTTCAAATGCCGCCTCATAACCGGCCGGATCAACAGGATTAAGGCAAAAAATTTCAATATTGGCCCCCGTCTCTTTCCTGAAATTCAATCTTGCCTGTATCACTTTTGTATTATTAATTACTACTACATTATCTTCATTGATATATTTTGCCACGTTCATGAAAACATCATGTACTAAAGGCTTGTTTTTGACATATATGAGTAATTTTGCTTTATCCCTTTCGGATAAAGGAAAAGCAGCTATCCTCTCCTCGGGAAGAACATAATTGTAATCGTCAGCAAGTATTTTACCTATATTAACCAATGACTTTGATATAATAGGGTAAAATTAACTAATTTTGCCTATTAAAGATTTTGAAGCATGGCTTATTTGCAGGATATATTTAGCACAAAAAATACTTAAAGAAATGAAACTGAAGGTAGGAGACAGGGTTAAGTTTCTGAATGATACAGGAGGAGGCATTGTCTCGGAAATACTGGATAATAATATGGTAAATGTCAGGATTGAAGAAGGATTCGATATACCTGTAACTGTTGATGAATTAATAATTGACACCAATGAAAATGAGAAGATTGAGAGATCTGCCGAATTGACAGCTAAATCCGGAGATTTTCGCGGTGTGGATGAACATGTTGACGAGACATGGGATGATAAGATATTGTCACAAAACCTTCCTGAAGGAGTTACAAATTCTATATATTTTGGCATGGTTCCTGCAAGTGACGTCACGGTTTATAAAAGTGACATTATAACCTATCTTATTAACGATTGCGATTATTATATATATTACCTGATTGGCTGCCTTGAGAGGGATTCATTTTATTATTGCAAATCAGGAATGCTTGAACCGAATACAAAGGAGCACATAAAGACATTTACACAGACTGAATTAAGCAAGATAAAGGAGTTCCATTTCCAGGTATTATTTATCAGCAAGGGCATATATTTTCCCCTGCAACCCGTTGATAATTACCTTGATATCTCAAAAATCAGTCTGTACAAGGATAAGAATTATGGGGAAAATGAATTTTTCAATGAGAAAGCTCTAATTCTCAAGATTTCAGCCGATGGTCCCGAAGAAAAAACAGACAGCTTAATTGATACTCAAGTTTCACAAATAATAGCTGATAAAGAAGGTACGGGTAATAAAACGGTAAAATTCAAGGCCAGGACTGCACCTGGTATCGAAGAGGTAGATCTGCATATTCATAAGATTGTTGATGATTATGCCGGTTTGCCTGAAGGCGAGATGCTGAGAATTCAGCTGGATAAATTCAGCAATGCACTGGAAAAAGCTATCCAGAGGAGGACTAAGAAAATTGTCTTTATACATGGGGTAGGCAACGGGAAGCTAAAGTTCGAAATCAGAAAAGCACTGGATACAAAATATCCTGATTTGACATACCAGGACGCATCTTTTAAAGAGTATGGATTTGGTGCAACCCTGGTAAAACTATCATGAGTGGGTATTTTTCCGATTTATTCTTAACTTTGAGTATCATCTGTTTTTAATATTTAGAATATTTATAAATAAAGCAGCAGATCGTTCTATCGCTCTTTCTCATTTTTAATGGGAGGGGGAGGAAAGTCCGGACAACAAAGGGTGCCATACTTCCGAAAGGGAAGATGTCCGCGAGGGCATAGAAGCGGGGAAGAAAATAACTTCCTGCCAAAGTACGCCTTGTGGAGTATTCCATGCGGCGGACAGGCCTTGGTGAAAGCAGGTTTACCTGCCGAAGCCCTGGCGCTGGCAGGTAAAGGTGAGAAGGTGAGGCAAGAGCTCACCAGTACTGATGGTGACATTAGTGGCTGTCCGCCTTATGGGTTGCAAGATCAAATATATCCCGATTTTCCCTTTAAGGGAATACAGGGTGACCCGCCCTGGTTTGTTTTAAAAAGTCGGGAGGGGTAGATCGCTCAATTCCTGATTTTTTCAGGGATCAGATTAATGATAGAAGTCCTCCGCAAGGAGGGTACAGAATCCGGCTTACAGATTTGCTGCTTTATCTTTTATTAATATCAGCCCGCCAAGGTCTGATTTGATCCGGGATAATCCGTCAATTTATAATTGGTACCGGAGACAATATGACTATTAATCAAATTCAGAAATGCAACTTCTTATTTTGACAAGCCTGTCCAGTAATTTTTCAAGTTCGCTCAGCTTAATCATACTTAAGCCGTCTGATTTGGATCTGTCCGGTTCAGGATGTGTTTCCAAAAAGATGCCATCAACGCCTACTGCTATACCTGCCCTTGCCACAGTTTCTGCCAGCTCAGGCCTCCCGCCTGAGATGCCTGCATCCTGGTTTGGCTGTTGTAAAGAATGGGTAATATCCAGAACGACCGGCAAATTCATTTTTTGCATGTCTATAATACCCCTGTAGTCTATTATCAAATCCTGGTAGCCGAACATTGTTCCCCTTTCAGTAAGCATCACTTTCTTGTTTCCCGACAGAAGAACTTTATGTGCTGCGAACTTTATTGACTCGGGGGACATAAACTGTCCTTTTTTGATATTTACTGCTTTCCCCGTTTTTGCGGCAGCTATTAATAATTCCGTCTGCCTGCACAGAAATGCAGGGATTTGCAGTACATCAACATACTGTGCTGCAAGGGCTGCTTCATCAACAGAATGAATGTCAGTTAAAACAGGGATATTAAATTTCTCTTTTATTTTCTTCAATATTGCCAGTGCTTCCTTATCTCCTATGCCTGTAAAAGAATCCAATTTCGACCTGTTAGCCTTTTTATATGATGCTTTAAAAATATAGGGTATTTTATATTTATTGCTAATACTGACAATATTTTCAGCAATCCGGAAACATATATCTTTGCTTTCAACAACACAAGGCCCGGCTATAAGAAAGAAATTCTTATCTGTATATTTTATCCCGGGTATGATATCTGTTATTTGCATGATACCTTAAGTATTTTTAGTTAAGTATATTATTTGCCACTTTTCCTGAGTATTGAAAGAATATCTCTTGAATCTTTCAATTTTCCAGCTAATTGCTGTAATTCAAAAATGGTCTTTACTCCGAAGTTTCCTGTCAGCTTTAATTCATTGAAATCCAGTTCAGCAATTTTTTTAATTGTTGTGATGCCATTTTCTTTAAGAACTTTCTTTATCCTCTCTGATATTGCAATATTATCGACAGTTATACTCTCCAGCTCTCTTTTTAGAGTATGTGTGCTGTTTTGTTCAATATCATTATAATCTTCCTTATTGTCAAAGTCCAGGTTTTCATATATTTGTTTGTATATCTTATTAATTGCCTTTTTAAAAGGAGCAAATGCCATTTCCTTAATTCTTAATTGATTTGTTTTCTCTGAAACTGCAAGGTCACCATATAATTTATTTTCTATGAATACTTTTTTGCAGATAGTAGCTTCAGCTCCCGTTATTCCGCAATAATCCCTTAAGAGTGGATTATCAGTGAACATACTGACAATTTCTTCAAAATGTCTTTTCTCATTCATATTTATTATGTACTAAATTATTCTTATGGACTGATGTTATATTTTATAACCTTATATAATAAGTAAAATTAAACTATTGGAAGATAAAATATTTTAGTAGTTATACTTTTTTTTCCACAATTTTTTTAATCTCTCCAGTATCTCTTTTTCTCTTATATTATCCTGAGGATTATAAAATATTGTATTTTTTATTTTTTCAGGCAGAAACTCTTCACTGACGAAGTTTCCTTCGTAGCTATGAGCATATTTATAGTCTTTTCCGTACCCTAAATCTTTCATCAGTTTTGTCGGCGCATTTCTAATATTAAGAGGCACAGGCAAATCACCGGTTTTTCTGACAGTCTCCTGTGCCTCATTAATTGCCATGTAAGCTGAATTACTTTTAGGTGAGGTCGCCAGGTAAACTGCTATTTCCGACAGGATGATTCTTGATTCGGGCCAGCCAATCATGTTAACAGCCTCAAAACCAGCTGTTGTAAGAAGCAAAGCATTCGGATTAGCCATTCCTATATCTTCAGCAGCAAGAATTACTAATCTTCGCGCAATGAACCTGGGATCTTCTCCTCCTTCCACCATCCTTGCAAGCCAGTATGCTGCAGCATTGGGATCACTGCCCCTTATTGATTTAATGAATGCCGATATTATATCGTAGTGCTGTTCCCCTTTTTTATCATATAGAGCTATATTTTCCTGGACTTTTGCAATTACCAGATCGTTTGTAATTTTTATCTTTTTGTTCTTATCAGGTTTTACAGAATTAACAACCAGTTCTATCATATTAAGGAGTTTTCTCGCATCTCCTCCGGAATAACGCAGCAAAGCTTCATCTTCAATAATTTCAACTGGCATATCTTTCAATATAATATCCTTCTTAAGTGCCCTGTTAAGTATTTCAAGCAATTCATCCTTTTCCAGGGGTTTCATAACATATACATGGCATCTTGAGAGAAGGGGCGAAATAACCTCAAAAGAAGGATTTTCAGTTGTTGCCCCTATTAGTGTTAAAATGCCCTGTTCTACGGAACCAAGGAGTGAATCCTGCTGTGATTTATTAAACCTGTGAATCTCGTCAATAAATAATATGAGGTTGGGGCGGTTGAAGA